>VGJS01000043.1 GCA_016867395.1 Candidatus Handelsmanbacteria bacterium | reverse complement strand
ATCTGTCCGGCCAGGTCGGGGTGGCGCCAGTCCACCCCAGAGTCGATGACCCCCACCACCACCTCCTCGGCCGGCGCCCCCTCGTCCCAGGTCCAGCCCACCGCGTTCAGGCTCCATTGTTGACCATAGAGCGAATCGTCCGGAACCCCGGTTTGGCGCCGCAGATAATTGGGCTGGGCCCAGCGCACCCCTGGCAGCCGCGCGTACGCTGCCGCCATGGCGCGCGGATCAGCGGGGCGGGCAAAGCTCAGGCGCGACCAGCCGGAAAGCTCCGGCTCCATCCGGGCCGGCTTGGCGCTGCCGGCCTGGCTGGCCCAGAGGGGCTCCTCGCTGAGCAGGTCGTACTCCCCGGCCAGGCTGAGGGTCCCGGGCCCGGCCTTGGCCCGGCCTTGGCCCCCCTCCCAGCACACCAGAATCTCGGCGGGGGCCACCAGGGTTTGGGCACCGGCGGCGGCGGCCAAAAATAGCGAAAATAGAAACTTAATTGCGATCCGATCTCTTCTAGCCACAAGATATTGTTCGGAATTTGCCACTTGACATTCCTCTGATCCGGCCCTTAGCTTTGATCAAAACTGCGCAACTACTGCTTCTTTTGTTCGTGGAGGAGTAAATGGTCATGCCCAATTCAGATGGTAGCGGGTCTGCTTCGTCCGCCTCAGACGAAATCCTCTACATCGGTATCGATCTGGGCACCTCGCAAAGCGCGGTGGCCACCAGCACCGGCATCCGGCGCACCGTCGCCAGCGTGGTGGGGTGGCCCAAGGACCTGATCTCCTATAAAATGCTCAAGAAGAAAGTCGTCATCGGCGAGGAATGCCTCAAGAACCGCATGGCAGTGGACATGATCTGGCCCCAGGAGCAGGGGGTATTGCGTTACAGGCCCTCTGACCCCGGCGCCGATGCGGGCAGCCGCGAAGCAGAGGCCGTGCGCCACCTCACTAGCTTCATCGTCGAGATGACCGAGCCCCAGCCCGGGCAGGAGATCCGCGCGGTGATCGGCGCCCCGGCCCGCTCTACCCGCGAGGACCGCCAGGCGGTGATTGACTCGGTGGACGGCCTGCTGGACCACGCCATCGTCGCCTCCGAGCCCTTCCTCGTCGCCTACGGCCTGGAGTTGTTCAACAACGCCCTGATCATCGACATCGGCGCCGGCACCCTGGACCTGTGCCGCATGCACGGCACCATCCCCATTGACGAGGACCAGCGCACCCTGGCCAAGGCCGGCAACTATATCGACCACCGCTTCCACATGCTCCTGCAGGATCGGATCAAGGATTCGCACGTCACCCTGGAGATGGCCCGTCGCATTAAGGAACAATACGCTTTCGTCTCCTCGCAAAAAGAGGTCATCTCCATCGACTTCCAGGTTAGCGGCAAGCCCAGGAGCTACGACGTAACCGACAGCCTGCGCGAAGCCTGTGAGAGTATCCTGCCCGAGATAATCACCCACGCTCGCGAGTTGATTGTCACCTATGACCAGGAATTCCAGCAGGAATTGCGGCAGAACATCGTGCTGGCCGGTGGCGGTAGCCAGATCCGCGGCCTGGCAGAGGAGTTGCGCTCCAACCTGACCGAATTTGGCCCCTGCCGGGTCACCGCCGTCGACGACCCGGTGTACGCCGGAGCCATCGGCGCCCTCAAACTGGCCCAGGACATGCCCACTTCCGAGTGGGAGCAGGCCCGCGAGGCCTAAAGATTGCCAACGCCTACGGATTAGATAGGTATGTTCCCGTTTTTGACCGCTTCGCGCTATAAAACCGAGATCACGCGCCAGCGCGACGAGATCGCTCGTCTGCACCAACTTCTGGACCTGGAAGGGGCCCACCGCAAGGAGGCCGAGCGTTTCTCCGAGGAGCGGGTCCGCCGCAGCCAGGAACTCGAAACGGAAAACCGCGAACTGCAGATCCAGCTCAAGGCCCAGGAGGTTACCTTCCACGAGCGCGGAGCCCAGATCAAGGAAAAGTTCGAAATCGAGGCCCAGCGCCTTCGCGAGCAGACCACCTCCAAAGAACGCGACGTGAACTTGCGGGTGGTCAACCTGCGCCAGGAACTCGACGAGAAACAGCGCCTACGGGCCGAGGCCACCGAGCACAGCGCCCGCCTCGCTGAGCGGATCTCCCAGCTCGAACAGACCCTGGAGGAGCACCGCCGCACACTACAGGAGCGCGAGGCCCGCATTGACGAGTTGGTGGCCGAAAACGAGAAGCTCAAGCGCGACCTCGCCCGGATCATGGGCAACCTCAGCAAATGGTGAGCCGCTTCAGCCGCCCAGCATCGCACTGAGAAAGAGGAACTTTAGCGGGCCCTCCCACGCGTTGCGGTGGTGGTGGGGCACCCCTCGGGGCAGGAAGACGCAGTCCCCAGGGCCCGCCAGGTAATGTTGCTCCCCCACCCATACCTCCATGCGGCCTTCCAGAATATAAAAAGCCTGTTCCTGATCGGCGTGGCTGTGGGCCTCCCCCGAGGTGCCGTCGGGTCCGTACTCGTTGGTGTGGATAATCAGCCTTTCGGCGTCGAGGGCCGCCGGCCGCGTTGAGGTTCTGGCCCCCGGCCCCAGCACCACCTGCGAGACCCCGCCGGGATGGCTGTGGAATTCGGCGGGCAGACCAAAGCCGTCGCGTACGCAATACTCCTGCTCCATTTCCTGCTCCTCCGGAATTAGATAATGACTCCTAACACTTACGGGGTGTTGCTGCTCAGCTTCAGCCCCCACGGCCACCAGCGCAACTTCGTCCCCCTGTTCCAGCGCCACCCCCGCGTGTCCATCGTCGGGGTAGCCGACGAACCCGACATCCCCCTTGCCCTCCAAGCCCTCAACCGCCAATGGGCCACCCAGTTGGGGGTACCCTACCTCCCCAGTCTGGACCAGGCCCTGGCCTTGCATGGGGTGGAAGTGGTCAGCATCGCCCACCAACAGGAGCGCAACGCCGGCTTGGCCCTGCGCTGCGCCCTGGCCGGCAAGCACCTGTGGATCGACAAATACATCGGCGCCACCCTCACTCAGTGCGACCAGCTCGCTGAGGCGGTGCGCCAGGCCAAGGTCAAGACCATCCTGCCCAGCTACGCCTACAGCCAGCTCCTCGAACAATGTCGCCAGCTCCTGGCCGAAGCCGAGCTGGGTCCGCTGATGGGGGTCCACGTCGAGGCTATGTTCAGCAAGGGCTGGCCCCGCCCCGTGCCCAGCCCCCCGGCCCCAGGCCTCGAAGCCCCGGGCCGCTGGACCTACCCGCAACTCAAGCGCGAACTGCTTACCGTAGGCGCCTACGCCGCAGCCCTCGTCCTCGAATGCCTGGGCCCCCTGACCTGGGTGCAGGGCCGGGCAGGAGCCTATTTCTTTTCGGAACACGCCGCCACCCACACCGACGATTTCGGCATGATGACCTTGGGCAGCGCCGGCGGCGGCCTGGCCACCCTGTGCGGGGCGCGCATCGGGGTGGCCACCCACCCCCTGGGCGGCCCGCTAAAGGCCCACCTGGTGGGAAGCCGCGCCACCGCCTATGTGGACGGCAAACGCCCGGCCCTCGACACCTTCCTCCGCTCCCGGATCACCGGGGCCCAGTACCAGCCCCCAGCCAAGGACCCCATGCAGTGGGCCAGCGGCTCACCGGTGCTGGGCGCCTCCCTGGCCGCCGACCCCACCGGACTCTACGCCGGCCTGGAGGATCTGGTCGCCGCCCTGGACGAGGACCGCCAGCCCCGCTACACCGTACACCACGGCCGCCAGTTGATAGAGGTGTTGACCGCCGGATACCTCTCGGCGGCAGCGCAGGGCGCCCTGGTGTCTCTGCCCCTGGAGCCGGGCCATTGATTGCCCTGCTGGCCCATCCCCGCCAGGCCCCTGTGGTGCGCCTGCTGGCCCAGCGCCTGCCGGTGGCCGCCCTGTGCAGCCCCTGGCGGGGCAGTTTCGGCCCGCTCTCCCTACCGGTCCATACCCACCTGGCCGAACTCCTGGCAGCCCACCAGCCCGGCCTGGTGTGTTTCCTCAGTCCCCACCCCCGGCTGGCAGAGGGGTTGAGTCTGTGCCTCGCCCGGGAGATCCGGGTGCTCAGCGCCGGGCCGGTGGACGGTCCCGCCTCGCCCCAGTGGCAGTGGGGCGGGCAGCATCACTTTTCCCCACTGTTCCAGCAGGCTCTGGCCCAGAGCCGTTCCCCCGACTTCGGCGTTCCGGTGTACCTGCGGCGGGTGGTAGGGGGCGGGGGGCTGTTGGAGGCATGGTGGGCGGCCTGCCGTCTCCTGGGAGAGGCCCAGGCCCTGTTGGGCGGGCCGCCCGACTGGTTCCAGGTGGCGGCCCATCGCCGCGGCCAGTCCCATCATCTGGTGCTAAGCCTGTCCTTTCACCAGGGCGCTGGCGCCCACCTGGTGGTGGCCCCTTCCTACCCAGAGCCCAGCGCGGATTTGACCCTGCTGGGCAGCGGGGGCCTGGTGTTTTCGGACCAGGGGGCCAATACCCTGGCGGTGGTCAGCCAGGCCGCCACCGATCTACATGCCCCGGCCTTTCTCCATCCCGAGCCAGCCTGGATCAGCCACTATCTGGCCGGCTCAACCCCACCCCTGCCGCCCGACCCCCTGCACCTGTCGCTGCTGCCGGCTATACGCCGGTCCTTGCGCCAGGGCGTGCCGATGGCAGTTTTGGGCTGATCAAACCGGCGGCGCTGCCCCGGCCCGCAGCTGGGCAACCAGATCCGCCGCTTCCTGCTGCACCTGCATGGCGTTGCGCATCTTGACCTCCTCGTACCCCCTGATCCGGTCCGGCAGTGAGCACACCTTGCAGGCCAGGGCGTAGTTGCCCTCGTCGACCAGCGCCAGCACCTCCTCCACCAGCCTACAGTACCAACCCACCAGCGCCCTTTCAAGCCGGCGGCAGGGGGTATGTCCAAAGGGGTCCAGGGCCCTGCCCCGCAAGCCCCGCAGGCGCACCAGCAGGCGC
The DNA here is from genome assembly GCA_016867395.1 of Candidatus Handelsmanbacteria bacterium. Classification (GTDB taxonomy): domain Bacteria; phylum Latescibacterota; class UBA2968; order UBA8231; family UBA8231; genus SICG01. Next base: position 30,033 of record VGJS01000043.1, on the reverse strand, counting down.
AGCAGGGGCCGGAACCAGGGCCCGAAACCGAGCTTGCGCGGGAATAGGGAACGCAGCGTCGGTGGATGCAGCAGGTTGGACCAGTACCCCACCTCCTCGAATACCTTCTCGATGCGCTGGCGCGCCTCTGGCCTGGTGGCCAGCCGGGCCACCTCGTACTCGTCCTTGTACGCCATCAGTTTGTAGAGGTTCCAAACCGCCGCCTGGGTCAGGGCCAGGTCCCGGTCCGCGAAGCGGCCATCCACCTTTCGCACCTGCCGCACCACCTCGGCGTAGCGCTGGGCATAGGCGAGGTTCTGGTACGCGCACAACTCGTCGAAGCGCAGGCTGAACTGCCGGCCACATTCCTCGTCCAATTCCAGTTCCCTCAAGATCTGATCGCGCAGAACCAAAGCCACGCCCTCCAAAGGCCGCCCCTGCTCTGCCGGGGCGGGCGGGTCTCCAGCGAGGGCCCGCTGCACCCGACCCGGATCGCAGACGCTGAGCCGCCCCCAGCGGAAGGCCAGGAGGTTATGGGCCACAGCCTTGCCGTTGAGGCGGATGGCCGCTTCTATGGAGGCCGCCTCCAGGGGCAGGGCTCCAGCCTGATAAGCGGCACCCAGGAGCAGCATGTTAGCATAGAGGGTGTCGCCGAAGAGCCTCTCGGCCAGCCAGTAGCTGTCCAGGTAGAGATTGGCCTCCTTGCGGGTGCAATCGTCGATGAGGGCCTGCAAGCCCTCGGCCTGGGGGAACTTCTCCTCCGGGTGCCGGTTCATCCGGGCAGTGGGCACTTGTGTGGTGCTAACCACGGCCAGGGTGCGGCCGGGGGCGGCGTATTTGAGATTGCCGGGCTCCGCAGCCCGCAAGAGGTCGAAGCCCAGGTACAGGTCGGCGCTGCCGGGGAAGAGGCGATTGAAGGCCGGCTGCCGGTGCTGGCAGAAGACCATCGGTGCCTCCACCGGCCCACCCTTCTGGGCCAGGCCGGTGTTGTTGGAAAGATACACCTGTATCCCTTCGGCCATCGCCGCATAGGCCAGCAGGTGGGAGATGGTTACCACCCCCGTCCCGCCCCGGCCCGAGGCGTACACAGTGTAGGCATCGCCCAAGGCCGGCTTCTGGGGTTCGGGCAGCTCGCCCAGTTCATCGGGCCGCCGCCGGCGCAGACCTGCGGCCCTCACCCGCACGAAGGCCGGGCATTCCCCGTCGGAGCAGAGCTGGTCCTGAGTGCAGCCCCCCTGGCGGATCTGGGTCTTCTCGCCGAATTCGGTGGGCGTCGGGTAGAGGGCCGCACACCCCTCTGATTGCCGGAAGCAGTCGCCGCAGCCCTCGCACAACTCCTCGTCGATAAATACGTACTCCGCAGGCCGCAGGTCCTGGCGCCGACGCCGGCGCATCTTCTCAGTGGCACATTCCTTGTCGAGGATGAGCACCGAGGTGCCCGGTACCTTTTTAAACTCATCCAGCGCCGCGGGGTGTTCGTCGAGGTTAAAGACTTTCAGTTGGGGATGGTTCAGGGAGCGGTACTGGTCGGCCCGTTCGCTGACCACCCCCACCCTTGCCACCCCCAGGGCCAGCAGCTCCTGGACCACCCTGGGCATTGGCTGCCAGCCGCCGGGCCGCTGGCCCCCGGTCAGGGCCACGGTGCCATTGAAGAGCAGCAGGAACGTGATGTTGACCTGGGCCTGCACGCAGGTCTGGATGGCCCCGCGTCCGCTGTGGAAATAGCTGCCGTCCCCCAAATACTGGAAGATGTGCTTGTTGCCGTTGAAGGCCGCGGCCCCGCTGTAGATCGAGCCGCCTGCCCCCATGGTGGGTATGTAGAGCACCCCGTGGTCATACGCCTCGATGGCCCGTATCGAAGAGCAGCCGATCTCCCCTCCCGGCTTTTCCCTGAGGTCGCGAAAGGTGTTGTACGGGCATCCCCCGCAGGACATGGGGGTAACTGTGGGTACCAGCGGGTAGACCCGCCCCAGCACCTCGCCCAGGGCACCGCCCCTCCCCCGGCTTCCACCCAGCACCGGAGCCAGCACCTGGGCTAGCACCTCGGGGTCCAGCTCCCCCCAGGCCGGCAGGAAGGGCCGGCCCCCCTTGTCCTCCTTGCCGTAGACCCCTTCCACCCCGCTGCCCCACAGGGCGGCCTTGATACTCTCCTCCACGTACGGGCCGGGCTCCTCCACCACATACACCTGCCGCAGCCCCTGGGCAAAGTCACGCACCAACTGCCGGTCCAGCGGGTAGATGGCCCGCAGGTGCAGCACCGGCGGATGGACCCCCAGGTACTCCAGGGCCTGGCGCAGGTCGGTATAACTCTTGCCCGTGGCGATCAGCCCCACCTCCCCCTCGCCGGGGTGAATCTGGCTGATCCGGTTGAGGCGCAGATACTCCTCGGCCAGGGGCAGCTTGCGCTCCAGCAGTTCGCGCTGCATGGGCAGGGCCCCGACGGCCATGACGATCTCGTGGAAGCGTTTGGCGTAGGGCCGGCCGTCTGGTTCGGGCAAGAGGGGCAGGGGTAATTCCGGCCGCAACTGAACCGTGCCCGCCCCGTCGCAGACCGGGGTGACCAGCTTGAGGGCTGTCACCAGCCCCAGGTGCCGGGACAGCGCGATGGCGTGCCGGCCAAGGTCCAGGATCTCCCCGACGCTGGCCGGGTAGAAGGTGGGCACCATGCTGCTGCGCAGGGCCCAATCGCTGCTGCCAGGCGAGACCGAACTCTTAGAGCGGTGGTCCTCACCACACAAGAGCACCATAGAACCCCGGCCCCTGCTGCCGGCCAGGTTGGCCAGCCAGACCTCGTCGGGCACCCACATCACCCCGTGGGCCTTGCCGTACCAGAAGGCGTCCACGTCCACCCCGGCCGCGTACTGGGTGCCCAGCATCGCGGAGGCGGCAGTCTTCTCGTTGATGCCGAACTGGTGCACCGTGCGGCCGGTGCGGTTGAGCAGTTCGAGGTCCTGGGAGATCTCCAGGTCCAGCCCCCCAAGTGGCGATCCTTCGTACCCCGAAAGGAAGGTCTGGTTGACCGGGCCGCCGGCCTCCGCATCGGCACGCTGCTTGTCGAGCACCATGCGCACCAGGGCCTCGACGCCGGTGAGCAACACCGCGCCTTCGCGACGGAGGAACTTGTCTTCGAGGGAAAGTTCCATCTCCATCCACAGGTGAAAAACCGCCGATCAGAGTATAGGCGAGGCGCTGCGGGCCGGCAACCGCGACTCCTTGACAGCCCACGGCAGGGGGGCTAGTTTGGCGGCAACCCAAAAACCGGAAAGAACCCTTATGACCGCCAAGATCGCCAAGGTAGAGCGCCACGCCGTCTTCGTCCCCTTTGTCGCCCGGGTTCGGCGCGAGATGGAAAGGGCAGGCATCCACACGTGGGCCGAGGTCGAGGTGGTGGCGGTCCACATTGACAACGGGGTGATCGGGCACGGCGAGACCATCCAGAACTACACCTGGGGCCGGGTTAACCTTGAAGAGCGGGTCCTGGGCCAGAGCCCCTTCTCCGTCATGTGGGACGACAGCCTGGGGGCCGGCCTGCAGATGGCCCTCTTCGACGCAGCCGGCAAGCTGGCCGGGGTGCCCGTCCACCGCCTCCTGGGACCTAAGGTTCGCGACTGGTGCCCTATCTCCTATTGGATGCACGACACCGCCCCGGAGAAATACGCCGAGGAGGCAAAGGTAGCGGTGAGCCTGGGGTACACCTGCATGAAGACCAAGCCCCGGCCCTGGTTCGACGTGCGGCGGACCATGCAGTTGATCAGCGAGGCCACCCCTCCATACTTCGCCATCGACGCGGACTGGAACGCCTTCTTGATCAACGCCGGCATTGCCCTGCCCCTTTTGCGCGAACTGGAAGACGCCTTTCCGAAAATCAAGATCTTTGAGGACCCCATCCCCCGCGACGACGCCAGCGGCAACCGACTCCTGCGGCAGCAGCTCAAAACCCCCCTCGCCCACCACTACGGCGTCATCCCCCCGCGCACCGGCCTGGAACTGGGCGGGGTCTGCGACGGCTTCGTGATCGGCAACGGGGTGGCCGCCACCCTGGCCCAGGGCCACACCGCCGCCCAGCTCAACCTCCCCTTCTTCCTCCAGATGGTGGGCACTGGACTGACCACAGTCATGGCCCTGCACCTGGGCGCGGTGCTCAGCCACGCCCAGTGGCCCGCCATCACCTGCCACGAGCTGTACGAGCATCCACTGCTGCGCCGGCGCATCGAGGTGGTGGGCGGGCACGCCCGGGTGCCCGAGGCGCCCGGGTTGGGGGTGGAACTCGATGCGGAGGCCCTGGCCAGATACGGGGTCGAGCGGGCCGACCACGCCCTGCCCCGGCGCTTGATCAAGGTCCGCCGCGCCTGCGGGGTGAACGCCTATTTCGCCAACACGGCCCAAAAGTGGGTCTTCTTCGGCCAGATTAACCAACCCGTCACCGAGTGGGGCAACCACACCGAATACCTCGACGACGACGGCAGCCCCGCCTTTGCCCGGTTGCTCGCCCAGGCCAGCCAGGCCCCGGTACTGACGCGGGAATAGCCCTCTACAGGTGCTCCACCCGCAACTGGCGGGACCATTTAAAGTAGTCGTCGAGCCGCACCAGCCCGAACTCAGCGACCACCTCTGCGGCGCTGCGTTTGGGGCTCTCGCTGTAAAGCACCGAGGTGCCCACCTTGCCGGCGGTGACGAGGCGAACCTCGTCCCCGTACTTGTGGTGGATCTTGCCGTAGTGGGTCCCGTTCTTGTCGAGGTGGATGACCTCGAAGTCGAGGTTGACCCTGGCCGCGGCCCAGGGCACGTAGTTGTTGCTTTCGGCCAGGGTGGTGCCCTGGGGGTCGATGATGGTGCAGGGAGCCCCCCGGTACACCGCTCCGGCGAAGAAGGAGCGCAGGTCCAGGGCCCACCAGTTCTGCACCAGGCCGCCGTGGTACATGGAACTGAAGAGCAGCAGCTTGGGGGCGAGGGGCTTGTACAGCTCGCGCAGTTCGGAGAAGTTCAGATCAAAGCAGATGGCGCAGCCGATGGGGCCGTACTCGGTGGGGATGGCCACCGGCCCTGCCCCCGAGCAGGTGCCTTTGTCGAATTCGGGAAAAACCGGGATGTACTTGCGGTACACCCCGGCCAGTTTGCCGCGGCGGTCCAATAGCCCCAGGACGTTGTAGATCTTGCCCTTCGCCCGCTGGCGCACCGGCACGGTGATTAGGCAGTTGTGCTTGCGGGCCAGGCCAGCCAAAAGGCGGGTGGTCGGACCGCCGGGCACTGGTTCGGCGTAGTTGCGGCAGATGGTCTCGGGCAGCACGATCAGGTCGGGCCGGGTGGCCTCGGCGCAGCGGCCCACTAACTCCTTGAGATCCTTGTGGACCTTGGGCACCACCTCCTCGTCGCCGCCCTCGGAGGGCGGGGAATAAGAGATACATGTGATGTTGATGTAGTTGCTCATTCTTCTCCTCCTGCTTGGCATTCTCTGGGCGGGCGGATAATTTCCCGGCTCAAAGATAAACCACCCCCACCTCTGGCACACCACCACGGTGACTCCAATGCGCAAAACCCTCCTGTACTGCTGGTCGCTGCTCTCCTTGACCTGTGCCCCGGCCCTGGCCGGCTACCGCTTCGCCTTTGTCACCCACGGCGGTCCGGGCAATCCCTTCTGGAATGTGGTCATCCGCGGCATGGAGGACGCCGCCTCCCGCTACGGGGTGGAGGTGCAGTGGCTGAGTAATCCCACCTTCTCCATCGCCGACATGGCCGATTTCCTCGACGACGCCATCGCCCGCAAGGTGGACGGGCTGGGGGTCAGTTGCCCCGACCCGGAGGCCATCCGCCCCAACATCGAGCGCGCCAGGGCCGCCGGCATCCCGGTAATCGTACTTAACACCGCCGACCCCAAGGCCGGCACCCTCCAGGCCTTGCCCACCCTCTTCTACATCGGGGCCAGCGAGTACCTGGGCGGCCAGGCCAATGGCCGGGCCGTCCTTGAGGAAGCGGCAAAACGCGGCCTCAAACTCGAACGGGCCCTCTGCCCCATCCAGGAGGTGGGCCACAGCGGTCTGGAAGCCCGGCTGGCCGGCTTCCGCAGCGTCCTGGAGCCAGCCGGGGTGGCGGTGGACGGCCTGACCATCTCCAACGACGTGGAGCAGTCGGCCGGCCTGCTCTCTGATTACTTCCTCAGCCACCCCCAGACCCGCGCCATCGCCACCCTGGGCCCCCTGCCGGCCGACGCCTTCTACCTCTACGCCGACGAGCAGGGAAAGAAGCCAGGGGAGATCCTCCACGTCACCCACGACACCAGCCCGGCCATCTTCCAGCACATCCGGCGGGGCTACACCCTCCAGGCCATCGACCAGCAGCCCTATCTCCAGGGCTACCTCACCGTGGTCTTTCTCTACCTCCACAGCGAGTACGGTTTGACCCTGGCCGCCGACGCGCTGACCGGCCCCTTTGCCATCACCGCAGCCAACCTGGGGTCCATAGAAGCCCTGGTGCTCCCCCTCGAACCACAGCCGCGTCGCCGCGTTGCCCTCCAGCTCCAGGCAGGGGGAGAGGCCGGCCGGGGAGGGAGAGACCTCCAGCCGGAAACCCACCAGGCGCTGCGCCGGGGCGGAGCGGGGCTGGAGGCGCAGGGTATGGGGTTCGAGGAAGACCGGCCGGTCGTAGCTGAATCGGGTGGCGTGGCGGATCGAGAATCTCACTCCACAGCCTCAGGGGGCGGCGGGGCCCGGCAGGAAGACCTCCCCGATCCAGGGGGCCGGGGCCTGGTCCACGAGCAGGCGCAATTGCTCCTGCCACCAGTCAGAGGTGCCAATCAGCGCCTCCCGCCCAAAGCAGTGCTCGGTCAGGGTGTAGGAGCCGCACCGGTAGCTGACGATGTCGAGGGGAAAGTCGACATCGGTGGCGCTGGTGCGGGTGGCATCGAAGGCCAGGTAGCCGATCTTCAGAGCCAGCTCCATCGGGGTTTCGTAGCGCAAGGCCCGGTCTAGCAGGGGTTTGCCGTACCCGGTCTCGCCGATGATGTAGTACGGGGTGCCCTCCCCGATCTCCACCCAGTTGGCCTGGGGGTAGAGCAGGTAGAGCTTGTGCTCGCGGTCGTTTTCCAGCTGGCCGCCCACCAGGGCGTGCAGGTTGAAGGGCAGACCGCTCTCGGCCAGGGCCTGCTTGTCCTCCCTGGCGGCGCGGCGGATCTGCTCGGCAAAGGCGTTGACCGCCTTGTAGAGCTTGTCGTAGCGCCCCTCCTCCTCCTCCTCCATCACGTCCTCGAAGTAGGTGAGGGCCTTGTCGCGCACCGAGCGCAGGCCCGAGGTCATCACGAACATCGAGTGATGGCCGTTCTGGTGGATGGAGACCTTGCGGGCGGTGCTGTGTTCGGTGCCGGAGGTGACGCGGCTGTCGGCGATGCCGATCAGGCCCTGTGCCACCTTGATGCCCAGACAGAAACTCATCGCTGCTCCTGGTTCAGGACCTGGGCCCTGGCCGCCGGGCGCAGGGCGCCCAGACCATGGCCTGGATTCTGGATACCTACAGCATGAACGTGGGCCACTCGGTGCCCAGCGTGGTGACGGGCAAGCCGGTCTCGGTGGGCGGCTCGCGCGGCCGCGAGGAGGCCACGGGCCGGGGCTGCGTCTGCACCCTGCGCGAGGCCCTGGCCCACCTGGGCCTGCCCATCGCCGGGGCCAGGGTGGCGGTGCAGGGCTTTGGCAACGTGGGCCGGGCCACCGCCAGGCTGGCCCAGCAGGCCGGGGCGCGGGTGATCGCCGTCAGCGACGAATGGGGCGGGGTGTACAACCCTCGCGGGCTGGACCTGGAGGCCCTGGTCCGCCACGACCGGGAAGCCGGGCGGGTGGGGGGCTTTGCCGGGGCCGAGGCCCTGAGCAACGCCGAACTGCTGGAGTTGGAGTGCGAGGCCCTGGTGCCCGCGGCCCTGGGCCACCAGCTCACCGGGGCCAACGCCGGCCAGGTCCGCGCCCGGATGGTGGTCGAGGGGGCCAACGGCCCCACCACCCCGGCGGCCGACCAGATCCTGGCCGACAAGGGCATCCTGCTCCTGCCAGACATCCTGGCCAACGCCGGAGGGGTGACGGTATCCTACTTCGAGTGGGTGCAGGGGCTGATGGAGTACTTCTGGACCGAGGAGGAGGTGAACGAGCGCCTGGAGCGGCTGATGCGCCAGGCCTTTGCCGAGGTGCTGCGCACGGCGCAGCAGGAGAAGGTGCCCCTGCGCCTGGCCGCGTACATGCTGGCCGTGTCCCGGGTGGCCGAAGCCACCCGCATCCGCGGCAAGTATCCCTAGCTGGATCAGCGTTCCTCAATTTTTTTACCCCCTCTTGACTGGGACTAGGGTGGGGGCTAATATATTTGATATCTGGTGAGTTCCATCTTCGTTGCACCAGGGAAAGGAGGTCGAGATCGAGCTTGCTCATCTCTTTTCTTTCTTCGTTAACCCCCACCCAATCAAGGAGTGCGACTCAATGCGCAAGTCTTTGACCATTCTGGGATTGACCCTGGCGCTGGCCGGGGCCGCCCAGGCCCAGGACTACTGGAACCCCCCGACCCTTGAGAACCGCAACGCCAGCGGCTTCGAATACTACATGCTGCAGGTGCCCAACCCCTCCAGCATGGTGATGGACGGCTTCGACAACGACTGGGCCTGGTACGATCCCGAGTACATCCTCACCATCGACGAGTGGCGCGACGAAGCCCAGGGCCAGCTACCGGACCGCGACGACCTCGACGTCACCACCAAGATGGGCTGGGCCGGCAGCCGCTGGTACGTGTACATGGCCATCCACGACGACACCCTCAGCCACGAGGGCACCGAGGTGCGCCGCTGGGACGGGGACATGATCGGCTTCATCCTCGATCCCCAGGACCACGGCCGCACCCGCGGCGCCCTGGGCTACAGCCAGGAATACGTGGCCGCTCCAGGTAACGTGCAGGCCAACTTCGCCGAGCGCTATCCTGAGAGCGAAGGCGGCCCCGGGCCGGCTGCCTGGCGCGAATTCGGCGAGGCCCCCCACCTGCTGGGCGCGGTGCGCGTCGAGCCGGCCGAAGCCTGGGCGGCTGACCCCTGGACCTCGGACACCGGCGGCGACACCTACTACGAGTGGAGCGTGGGGGTATGGGACCTGCTCGAGGAGGGCGGCCCCTCGGCCAGCACCCCGCGCAACCTCAGCGCCCAGGCCGGCGCCGACGGGGCGGGCCTGGCCTTCGTCTTCTTCGTCGAGGACGGCGACCCCAGCTTCAACAACGACATGACCGTGCGCGGCGCCGAGGCCTCGGCCCGCCAGTACTTTGCCCTGGCCAAGCTCTTGCGCCTGGGCGAGTTCAACGTCGGCACCGCGGTCGAGGAGACCACCTGGGGCAGGATCAAGAGCTCCTTCTGAACTCGATTTGAGGACGTAGTTCACCCACAACGGGGACTACTGATATGAGGGGAAACAGGCTGGCTGGAAGCGATTCTGGTCAGCCTGTTTCCTTTACCCGAGTACACCTCTGGGACGGGATTATGCGCAGGTTCTGGTTACTGGGTCTGCTGGCGGCCCTGGGGGGCTGCGGCCGCTACTTCGCCGGTCCGCTGCACCCTTCCCCCCAGCAGGCCGCCTCGGTGGAGACCAACGACGACGGCTCGCTCACCTACGCCCTCAACCGGCTGGAGATCTCGCTGCAGCCCATGAGCGACGCCCAGCTCAACCGCCAGTTCGCCAGCGTCTCGGCGCAGGGGGCCGCCTCCACCAATCCGTACACCTTTGGCAACTGGACCCCCCCCGGCGAGCGGTGGACCCCGCCCCGCTTCACCGTCTTCCGCCTCGTGGTGAGCAACTACGAGTACCCCAAGGTGCTCATCGACCCGCTCCAGATCAGCATCACCACCGCCAACCAGCGCCACTACCAGGCCCTCAGCTTTGCCCAGCTCTACGAGTACCACCAGGCGTACTGGCAGGGCCGCACCGGCCAGGGCCGCGAGCAGTTCAAGGGCCGCACCGAACTCGTGCGGCGCACCCTGTACAAGGACGAGGTGGTGTTCAGCGGCCAGGAGAGCGAGGGCTTCGTGGTCTTTCCGGTGCTGCCCGACGACGTGGTCTCCCTCCAGGTCCACCTCGCCCAGATCGCGGTGCGCTTTAACTACGCCGGCCAGCCCTCCGAGACCACCTCCATCGACTTTGCCTTTGAGCGGGAGGTCTTCCGCGGCAACCAGCCGCCACCGCAACTGGTGCAACAGCCATAGTGCGCTGCGCGATGATCGACCTGCGATCCGCCCTCCTCCTGGCCCTGCTGATCCAGACCCTGCGCCCCCTCGCGGGGGGGGCCCAGGTCGAGATCTTGCACCTGGGCAAGGGAGGGTTGAGCTGGGCCTCCCAAGCCGAGGCCCAGGTGGGGGCCGTCTCGGTGGAGGGGGGCCTGCAGCCCCTGGAGATCACCCCTGGGCAGAACCTGACCCGGCTGCTGGCCCAGGCCGGCCAGCAGTGGCAGAACAACCCTCCCGAAGATTATACCCTGGGGGGCCTGCCCCACGCCTGGTCCAATTCCAGCTTCTTCAACGGGCTGTCCGGCCCCCTCAAGCTGGTGGACGGGGATTCCCTCACCTCCACCGAGGCGGTGTTCAAATCCTCGGGCAACCCGGCGGGCACGGCCTTCTTCTTTGACCTGGGCGCGGCCTTCCCCATCAACCGGGTGCGCTTCTACCCGGCCGCCGGCGACCCGGACGGGCACATGCGGGCCTACGAACTCTTCGTCAGCGACAACCAGAGCTTCGACAGCAGCCGCCGGCCCACCTACACCAGCCTGCGCCGGGTCGAGAACAACGACACCTCCCTGGTCGAGTTCGCCTTCGCCACCGCCAACACCCGCTTCATCCAGCTCAAGAACCTCTCCAAGACCCCCTTCAGCCTGGCCGAGTTCGAGGTCTACGGCGAGGGCTTCCTGCCGGTTTCGAGTTACGTCTCGCAGTTGCACTCCTTCGGGGCGCCGGTCAACTTCGGCCGCCTGCTGCTCGACGCCACCCGGCTCAGCCAGGGCGAGGTAGAGGAGGCCCCCCGCTGCGCGGTGCAGGTGCGCAATGGGGCCGACGACACTCCGCTCAACTACTACCGCAGCGACCGCGAGACCGGCACCGAAACCGAGGTGTCGCTCACCGAGTACGAGACCGAGTTGCCCCGCCTGGCCTTCTTCCGCCTGAACGCGCTGACCGGCGCCCCGATCGAGGAGGTCTCGCGCGAGGCGTACCTGGCCCTGCCGGTCGAGGAGCAGGGCCCCATCCGCGATTTTGTGCGCGGCAGCATCCGCACCGACGGCGAGAACTGGAGCCCCTGGTCGGCGCCCATGGCGTTGGATTCCACCGGCAGCTATGTCTTTGAACTGGACCTGCCGGGGCCCCGCGCGTACCTGCAATTCCGCGTCTCCTTCACCGGCGACGCGGCCAATGCCGTGCGCCTCGACGCCTTCCGGCTCGAGTACTCGCCCCAACTGGCCAGCGGGGCGGTGGGCGAGGTGGCCGTGGCCGCAGACCCCGCCCCCGCCGGGGGCGTCGCCGCGGTGCCCAGCGGGGTGGACACCACCTTCACCTGCGACATCCGCGCCCTCTTCGACCAGACCGGCCTGGCCGGCTTCTCGGGGATCAAGCTGGCCTCCTTCCCCGCCCCGGTCTTCGAGCGCCTCGAGATCGGCGACCCCCTGGCCCCCGCCGCAGTGGCGCGGGTCGAGACCGCCCCGGACGGGTTCTCGGTCTTCTTCGCCCCGGCGATGGACCCCCAGAACAGCCAGCCCCTGCGCCTGATCTTCCGGCAGCAGGCCCTGGAGCATCACACCGCGGTGGACGCCTGGCTGCTGGGCCCGGCGGGCAGCGTGCCCCAGCCGGTGGCCGCCGGCAACGCCAACGACCGGGTGCTGACCAACGCCCTGACCGTGTACACTACCGACCCGGCCCCAGATTTGCAGGTGCGGCTGCTCCCCGCCATCCTGACCCCCAACGGCGACGGGGTCAACGAGGCGGCCCGCATCGACTACGCCCTGATCCAGTTCGCCGGCCCGATCCAGATGGACGTCGAGGTCTTTGACCTGTCCGGCCGCCGGGTGCGCCGGCTGCTCTCCGGGCTCCAGCCCTCCGGGGCGTACCAGCTCAGTTGGAACGGCCGCGACGAGGGCGGACAGCTCCTGCCCCCGGGCGCCTACCTGTGCCGGGTGCAGGCCCGGGCCCAGGCCCGGACCTTTGCCAGCGAAAAAATCATCGGGGTGGTCTACTGATGGCCAGGACCTTGATCCGCGCCGCGCTGCTGCTGGCGCTGGCCTCGGCAAGCGCGGCCCAGCAGAACCCTTCCGCCTGGGTAGTGGGCGGCCAGCGGGGCGCTCCCTGGGCCGCTTCGGCGCAGCGCTTCATTGCCCTGGACGACTCCACCCGCCCCGGGGCGCTCCAGTTGCAGGAACTCCCCGCGGGGATCAACCTGCTGCGCGAGCGGGTGCGCTTCAGCGCCGAGATTCCCCGCAACATCTTCGGATACAAGTGGTCCTTCAACCGCAGCCGCTACCGCATCGAGGGGGACACCCTGCTGCTTGGCTGGCACCCCCGCCTGTGGATCGGCGGGGGGGCCGCCGCCCAAGGCATCCGCAGTCTGGTGGACGGGGACGAACTGAATCCCTCCTTCACCAATGCGCAGCCGGCCGCCGACCGCGTCGCCCCCGAGACCTGGATCACCATCGACCTCGGTGTGCCCCTGCCCGTGGACAGCGTCTCCTTCTTTCCGCCCCAGAACGGCCTGACCAGCAGCGGTCAGCGCCTGCGCGACCAGTACCCCCAGGCCTACGAGCTGAGCCGCGCCGAACTGCCCGTCGAGTGGCTGCTGTACGAGGACGAGACCAGCTCCACCGGCAGCACCCGCTACCACCCCCTCGACGAGGTGCTGGCCTCCACCTTCTCCAACAACCAGAGCGTGGTGGGCCTGCGCTTCCCCCTGCATTTCACCCGTTTCCTGCGCTTCCGCTTCGGTGGGGTGAAGAGCACCAGCATCCTCTCCGAGATAAAGGCCTTTGGCCAGGGCTTCCCGGCCCAAGGGCGGTATCTCTCCCAGCCCCGCGCCTTCGATCAGCCGGTAAGCTTCGGGGCAGTGACCTGGAAGTTCACCAAGTACCGGCTAGTGGAGGGCCAGGCGGTCGAGGACCCCGCCGCCCCGGTGGCGTTCACCCTGCGCAGCCGCTCGGGCACCGACGCCGACCCGGTGGCTTATTATGTCTTCGACGAGTTGGGCCGGCAGCAGGAGGTGGACCGCATCACTTACTTCAAGGCCACCCCGCCCAACGACAGCTTCGAGGACGGGCTGCCCAATTTCCGCGCCGCCCTGGGCGACGACATCGGCAACTGGAACGCCTGGTCCATCGCCTACCAGGCCTCCGGCGACCAGCTCCGCTCCTCCGATGGCCGGCAGTTCCTCCAGTTCGCCTTTGAGATCACCACTGCCGACCCCCTGGCCTTCGGGGTGTTGGACAGCCTGGCCTTCCAGGTTGCCCCGCTGCTGGCCGACAGCGTGCTGGCCGAGGTCTCCCTGGAGGGGCAGCCCGAGCCGCCCGCGGCAGGCATCGCCGTGCCCTTGGGGGTGGACACGGTCTTCGTCTACGACCTGCGCGCCACCTTTGGCGGCGGGCAGCAGGGTTTCGACGGGGTGGAGCTGGACGTGCCAGCCGGCACCCGCTTCCTGAATCTGGAGATCGACGGCCGCCCCGCCGCCGAGGGGACCGATTTCTCGCTGCTGCCCTCCGGCAGCGCCCAACTGGCCTTCGCCTTCCCGCAAGCCTTCAGGACCGACACCGCGCTGCGGGTGCGCTTCCGCAGCGCCCTTTTCCAGCCCTCCGCCTTCTTTGGCGGAAACGTCCTCAACCGCGACCCCCAGCTCCAGGCGCTGCCCCAGTCCATCGAGGCGGGCGACGCCCGGGCCGAGGTCAGGAGCGACCGCATCCAGGTGGTGGCCACCCAGCTGGACCTGCAGGTCCTGGGCCAGGTGCGCCTCCAGCCCGCCACCCTCACCCCCAACGGCGACGGGGTCAACGATCAGGCCCGCGTTGAACTGCCCGTCTTTGGGGTGGACCTGGCCAGGATCGAGGTGGAGGTCCGCGACCTGAGCGGCCGCCGGGTTGCCCAGGTGGGGTCCTTCGCCGGCGGCGCCGGCCGCTACGCGCCCGCCTGGGGCGGGGCGGACGCGAGCGGCAAACCCGTCCCTCCCGGCCTCTACCTCGTCGTGGTGAAGGTGGCGGTGGACGAGGGCACCTTCACCGCCGTCAAACCCATCGCCGTGGTGTACTGAAGTGCATTCCGGGGGCAGCGCATGAAGCAGATTCCGACCTCCATCCTCGCGGTCCTGGGTCTGGCGGCCTGGGCCTGGGGCACCCAGGAGCAGACCTATACCACCGCCGATTTCGCCTCCTGGTCCTATCCCAGGGGCCTGGTCGAGGTGCAAGCGGGCGGCACCCAGGTGCAGCGCTTCGGCGGGGCCTACAACGCCATGAGCGATCTAAGTGAGTACCGGGCCAGTGTCATCGGCGAGCACGGCACCAGCCCCCTGCGCACCCCTTCGGGGAGCGGGACAGTGGCCCGGCTGGCCGACCAGGACCCGGACACCTGGTGGCAGCCCGCCTCCTCCGACCCCACGGACAAGTGGTGGGTGGAGGTGGACCTGGGCCGCGCAGTGGCGGCCGACCAGATCCGCCTGGTCTTTCCCGACACCGCCGGGGCCCGCCCCTTCGAGTTCTTCTCGGTCTTCGTCAGCCCCGGCGTGCCTCTGAAGAACTCGGATCAGCAGCTCCGCTTCACCCGGGTAGGCCGGCCAGTCAACAACAACACCGCCCGGGTCGTCGAGTTCCCGCTCAGCACCCTCGACGCGGCCGGGGCCACCGGCCAGTACCTGGCCACCGGCGACACCATCGCATTCGACCTGGTGCGCTTCGTGCGCTTCGAAGCCACCGGCCACACCGAGGAGGCGGCCCTGGCCGAGATCGAGGTGCGGACCATCGGCTTCAACCTGGCACTCAAGGTGAACACCGAGGCGCGGGTGGCGGAGGGGGACGAGGTCTGGGGCGGGCGGGCCTGGACCTCCTCGGAGCGCGAGTGCTCCGGCTGCGGCAAGGGCACCAGCACCGAGGGGATCATCGACGGCGACATCGCCGGTCGCTACTGGACCATCGAATCGCGCGCCAACAGTGACTGGCGCATCTGGGGCCAATGGCTCGGGGTGGACCTGGGCAGCGTCTTCCGCATCGACCGCGTCGTCTGGCTGCCCCTGGTGGTGGGCGAGACCCCCTACCTCTACGGCCACGACCGCGAGCGGCAATCCGCCCAGAACTATTTCGACTTTCTCACCTCGGACGGCACCTTCAGCAACACCGCCGACGCAGAGGTGGAGGGTCCGTACGATTACGAACTGCTCTCCAGCGTCGATAATTCCATCGGCGCCAAGCGCTGGCTCTTCGATTTCCGGTTCCCCGCCCGGCCCACCCGCTATCTCTTCTGGCGGCTGATGGCCGGTGGTGGCGGCTCCTGGAACCGCTGCGCCCAGCTCTTCATCTACCATCAGGAGGGGTATCCGGCCCAGGTGGAGTTGGAATCCCCCGACCTGGACCTGGGCAGCGCCTACAGCATCCGGCGCCTGGAGTGGGAGGCCGATACCCCGCCCGACACCCGCGTCGAGGTGGAAACCCAGACCGGCAACGGCTTCCAGCAGGTGACGCGCTACTACCTGACCAACGGCCAGGAGGTTACCAAGGAGGAGTACGACGCGGCCAAGGCGCGACAGCGGGGCGAGATCGTCGATGACCTGGTCCGCGACCCCACCTGGAGCGGCTGGAGCCTGGCCCACCGCTTCTCGGGCCAGGACTTCCTCTCGCCCACCCCGAGGCAATGGCTGCGGGTGCGGGTCAAACTGATCAGCGACGACCCGGAGGCGATGCCCTCCCTGCGCTCCCTGCGCTTGGTCATGAACACCCCGGTGGTGGGCAACGGCCTGAGCGGGGAGATCTTTCCGCGCGAGGCGGCTCTCGATTCCCTCCAGGAGTTCCGCTACCTGATCAAACCCAACCGGGCCGACCGCAATGACCTGGGCTTCGACCAGGTGCTCATCGCCCTGCCGCCCGGCAGCGGCGCCGGGCTGGTGCGAGCCCTGGTCAGAGGCCGGGAGGTGGCGGCCCAGGGCCGGCTCCAGGGCGACTCCCTGCTCGTGACCCTCCCCCCCCCGGCGGTCAAGGGGGACTCGGTGGAGGTGTTCTTCCAGGCCAGGGTCTACGAGAACCCCACCGTCATTGAGGCTTTCGTGTCCAACTCCGGACAGGCCGACAACACCCAGGGGGTGGTGCCCACGGCCCTTGGGGCCGACCAGGTCTTCGTGCCCCAGGTGCAGGCGGCCGGTTCCTTCTTCCAGCGCCTCAGCGCCACCCCGGTGCTCACCCCCAACGGGGATGGGGCCAACGACCTGTTCCGCCTCGGCTTCAACGTGGTCAAGACCGCGCGGCAGCCCAGCGTGCGCGTCCACCGCCTCGACGGGGCCCTGGTGGCCGAACTGACCGATGCCACTCCGGGCACCGGGCGGGCCTCCTTCACCTGGGACGGCCGGGGAGCGGGAGGGCAGACCGTCCCGCCCGGGCTCTACCTGGCCCGCCTCCACCTGGAGGCCGACGCCGGGGACGAGACCCTGTACCAACTGATTCGCGTCGCCTACTGAAGGACGGCGGCAGCAACTTTCGGGAGGGATACATGAGATACCGCAGACTGGTACCGTGGTGCTGCCTGGCGGCGCTGCTGGGGACCAAAGAGGCCGGCGCCCAGGGGGCCACGGGTTTCGCCAACCCCTACTACACTACCGGCACCCGCATCGCCCCCTCCACCCTGGTGCCCACGGTGCGCAAGTGGTACCTGCCCCAGCGCCTCTACGGCCTGTACGGGTGGCAACCCGAGGAGTACACCAACTACGCCCGCCAGACCTACGAGATCTACAACCCCATCGCCCTGGAGGGGGTCCCCTACTACGACCAGTACGGGGCGTACATCACCCGGGGCTGGGAGGTCTACAACTGGACCGAGAACTACCCGCAGAAGAACGGCAGCACCATCTACAAAGATCCCAATTTCAGCCGCTGGTTCCGCAACCTGGTGGTGGCCTCGGGCCACGCCGGCCAGTACCACACCTCGCTGATGGTGGGCGACGGCATCCGCACCTCCCTCAGCCCCCTCATCTTCTCAAAGCCGCGTTTTGATGGGGTGCAATGGGATCTCCTTTCCGACAAGTACAGCGTCACCCTGATCAGTTCGCGCCTCAACCACACCGGCATCGTCGCCAACAACACCTCTGACCCGCCCATCTCGGCCGACCCCTTCACCAACCTCTACGGCTTCCGCGGCCAGGCCCAGGTGGGCGACTTCGCCCACCTCGGCCTCACCTTCCTCAATGCCGCCCACCGCAGTTCCGACCTGCCCTTTGGCGACAACTCCCTGCGCGGGGTGCTCAGCGGCCCGCTCAACACCGACTTCGTGCGCTCGGTGATCGTGCGGGTCTCCGACGACTCCCCCGAGGACAACGAGGGCGGGGCCCTGCTCTCGCGCTGGCGCATCCTCGTCGATGGGGTGGACCACACCGACGACATCCTGCCCACCATCGAGGGCGGCCTGCGCCGGCGCGGGGTGATCGAGGCCAGCGGCGCCGATGCGGTCACCCTCACCTTCAACCTGGAGGATTTCTCCCCCAGCGTCGAGGACCAGATCGACGAGTTCCGCCAGATCAAGGTGGTGGAGATCGGCCTGGTGCTTGCGAACGACTACCGGGTGGATGTCACCTCCAACAAGCAGACCAACTTCCTGGGCACCCCGGTCTTCCTGCCGATGCTGCGGGCGGCCGGCAACGTCAAGGACGGCTCCAACCAGGGCTACCACCAGTTCCGCTACGGTCTGCCCACCGGCAATCGCCTGCTGGGCCTCAATCTCGACATCGAGGACGTGCGCGGCTTCAGCCTGCGCGGCGAGTTCGTGCGCAACTCCCAGTTCCGCCGCTTCCCCAACGAGAACATCGAGAAGCACCAGGCCATCGCCACCGAGAAGGCCAAAGCCTACTACCTCACCGCCCAGCAGTATACCTACCCCTGGCGCGGCTTTGCCGAACTCTTCAGCATCGACCCCGACTACGCCACCAGCGCCTTCATCCCCACCCCGCAGGGCTCGGTCTACTACGACAACGAGAACCAGAGCGTCTACGAGTTCGTCGATGACAACGACGACCAGGACGAATTGCCCGACTGGAACCGCAAGTACCTGGGTCCGACCACCAACACCCGCTTTGGCCGCAACCTGACCTTCGACGACGCGGTCTTCCCCGGCCTCGACGAGGACAACGACGACATCTCCGACTTCAACCGCAACTTCAACGGTCAGCCAGACTACGCCGAGCCCTTCCTGCGCTTCGATGTCGATCCGCCCGATTTCCTCTTTGGCATGGACATGAACAACAACGCGGTGATCGACCGCTTCGAGGACGACGACGAGGCCGACTACCCGTACAAGCGCGGCCACCGGGGCTACAACGCCTACCTGGGGGTAGAACTCTTCCCCGAGTCGAGCCTGATGGCCGGCCGCCTCGACGAGCGTCTGCTGATGACCGCCCGCCAGAGTCGGGTCAACTACCTGCTCTTCACCCTCAGGAAGGAGTTCCCCGAGCGGCACCTGAGCCTGTGGTTCATCGCCAACCCCCGCCAGGTGGAGGACGACCTGCCCGACGACGTCTTCCAGTGGGTGGACTCGCCGGGCACCCGGGGCGAGTCGCGCTTCATCCGCGACCCTCTCATCGCCCGGGACGCCTTCGTCAACACCACCTACCTGGAGCTGCGCTACGATCGTTTCCTGCCCTTCACCACCAAGGTGAAGCACGAACTCTACAATCTGGATGGCGGGGACGAGGAACTGCGCGACCAGCGTTTCTTCGGCATGGTCAACAAGGGCGAGTACCCCAGGCAGTTGCGGGGCTGGACCCTGCTGCCCCGGTGGAAACAGCTCTACCACCGCAGCGTGCCGGCCCAGGTTGAGGAACTCAAGCGGCAGGAGCTGGTGGAGATCCTCTCTTTCATGGTCAAGCGCGAGTTGGGCGGTAATTTGCGCCTGGCCGCCGGCACCGAGTACGAGATCTTCCAGAACCTGCGCACCCGCCCCGACCCGCTGCCGGCCGGGTACGGGGAGGACGCCAACACCTGGACCCTGGCCGCCCAGCTCTCCAATACCTCGGCCTACCAGGGCTACCACATCACCGCCAACATCGGCCTGCAGTGGAGCCGCCGCGACGTGGCCAAGGCCCCGGCCGCCTCGGAGCTGACCTCCTTCGTCACCGTGTACGCCGGCCTGGGCACCGAGAAGTAGACCGCCGCACCGCAAACAGGAAGCCGGCCCCCCCACCTGGGAGGGCCGGCTTTTTTGGTACCAGTGGGCCAGATCAGGGAGCACCCGCTCCGGCGTCTCATCAGGCGCGGACTTGCCACCCCGCTCGCTGGCCCTACCCCGCTGCCCAACCCCTCAACCCCTCCCGCGTCCCTCCCTTCCCTGGAGGCGGGGAAGATGGCCCTGGAGGCCTTTACTGGGGGAGTGGCGGGGGGCAGGACCGCAGGGTCGGGTGGGGGGAAGCGTAGTTTAAGGAGCGAGGGAGAAGGTCCGGGACTCGGGAAAGGCCGGAATGGGCCATTCCCCGCCGCCCCCGGTACCTACCTCTGAATCTCTATCCCTTCCAGCACCTCTGGGAAAACCTGCACCTGGTAATTCTGGCGCAGGGAGGCGATGAAGCGGTCCATGCTCTGCGACTCCTGGCGCTGCACCAGGAAGGTGTGGATGCTCTTCTGCAGCTGCGCGAAAGGCGTCGCCTTCCCGTCGGGCTGGGTGAACTTTTCCAGGTTCTCCTGGTAGTAGGCGCGCTCCTGGGCCTCGCCCACCGGCTCGGCCACCCCCTCGCTGCGGAACAGCGCCTCGGCCATCAGCTCGTTGCGCCGGCTCTCGATCTGGTCCCGCAGCAGCGGGTCCCGGTCATGGCCCAGCCGCCGCGCCTCGGCCATCATGATCTGCTGGCCGGCCATGTTGTCCACCGCCTTGTACAGCCCCTCCAGGTCGTAGGAGGAGGGATGGCGGGCCTTGCCCTGGCGGTGGCGCTCCAGGTACCCGGCGGCGGTGATCCGGCCCTCCGTCCAGGTGAAGAGGACCTCGTCCGGCCCGGGCCATTCCTTCTGGTCGGCCGGCAGGGCCTGCAGGCGCGCCAGGGCCTGCTCATCGGCCCGCAGCTCGTACTGCCGCCGCAACTGCTGCACGTAGCGGTCCTTGTCCTGGATCGCCTTCTGCTCCCGCACCAGCTTGCCCATCAACTCCCGGGCCTGGGCAAAGGGCACCTCGCGCCGGCCCTTGAGCCGGAAGACGTGGTAGCCCAGGGCGCTTTTGACCGGTTCTTCGCAGAGGCCGCCCTCCTCCAGGGCAAGCAGCGGCTCCCTCAGTTCGGGCAGCAGGTCGGGCAGCTTGTACCAGCCGATGTCCCCCTCGGGCCCGAAGCGGCGCTGGATTCTGGGGGTGGAGTACCTGGGCACCAGGCTGGCGAAGCTCTCTCCCGCCCGCAGGGCCGCCAGCGCCTCCTGGGCCTGGGCCTGGGTGGGGCAGACCAGTTGCTGGCTGTGCAGTTCGAGGTGGTAGCGGCGTTCAGTGAAGAGCCGCCGCTCCTCCTCCTCGGTGGAGACGTATTCACCTTGCAGGGCCTGGCGGGCGTACAGGCTGTCGATCAGCACCCGCTGTGCGGCCCGCTGCGCCTCCTCGGCGATCTCGGGCTCGTGATCCAGGCCCCGGGCCAGTCCTTCGAGGATCAGCAGCTCCTGGGAGACCATGCCGTCGAGCAGCACGAGTTTGGCGGCCTGGTCCAGCACCTTGAGGTCCCCGTATCCCTGGCGCAGCATCCTCTGGGCCCGCTGCGCGTACTGGGCGGCGCTCAGTGTCCGCTCGCCGATGCGAGCCACGTCTTCCTGGCCCCAGGCCAGCGGCGCGGCCAGCAGGCCCGCCCCCAAGCATAAGATCGCGATGCGCTTCATGTCCTTCCTTCTCGCCACGCGGGGCAAAATCCATATATTGTCAACGGCAGCAAACAAAAATATACACATCCCCCGTGGATCCGCCCATGCTCAGCCGCCTCGCCCTGCTGCTGCTGTGCGGCGCCGTCCTGGCCGCCGGCCAGACCCCGCGCCCGGGCGCCGAGGAGTTGTTCCGGCGCGGCCAGGAACTGGCCGGCCGCCACCGCTACGCCGAGGCCATCCTCGCCTTCGAGCAGGCCCTGCGCCTGCAACCCGACCAGCCCAACGTCCTCTTTGCCCTGGGCAGCGCCGCCTTCCAGTACGACGACCATCCGCGAGCCGCCGAGGTCTACCAGCGCCTGCTGACCCTGGACCCGGGCCATGTCTCGGCCCACCACAACCTGGCCGCGGTGTACGTGGCCATGGAGCGCTTCGACCAGGCCCAGGCCGAACTGGCGGAGGCGGTGAGAAGGGACCCGACCTACGTTCTGGCCCACGACCGCCTGGGCCAGCTCCATTTCCGCAAGGGCGAGTACGAACTGGCCGCCGCCGCGTACCAGCGCGCCCTGGACCTGGATTCCACCCGGGCCGACACCTGGTACCACCTGGGCGAGACCCGCCAGAAACTGCTGCAGGACGGAACAGCGCTGGCAGCCTACCGCCGCTGCCTGGACCTGGACTCCACCTTTGCCCCGGCCGCCGCCGGCCTGGGCGCGGCGCTCTGCCGCCAGAAGCGTTACGCCGAGGCCATCCCCCCGCTCGAAAGGGCCCTGCGCCTCGACCCTTTACTGACCAGGGCCTTTTTCAACCTGGGCAACGCGTACCTGCGCGAAGGGCAACGCGAAAAGGGCCAGCAGGCCCTGGAGACGGCCGCCCGCCTCGAAAAGCAGGATACCCGCATCGACGAGTTGCAGTACGGGCTGCTCTCCTACCCGGAAAAGGCCGAGCTGTACTTTGACCTAGGGCTGCTCTACGGGCAGCGGGGGGAGCTGGGCAAGGCGCGGATAAAGTACGAGCAGGCCATCGCCCGGGACTCGACCCTGGCCCCGGCCTTCCTCAACCTGGGCAATCTCTACCTGCGCACCCGCCACCCGGACCAGGCCCTGGTCCTCCTCAGCCGGGCCGTCCAGCTCGACAGCACCTATGCCCTGGCCTGGGGCAGCCTGGGCCACGCCTACATGATGCGCCAGCAGTATCCAGCGGCCCAGGCGGCGTACCAGAAGGCCCTGGACCTGGGCGCCGACACCCCCAACCTCGAAGAGGCGGCCCAGGCCGCCGCGCGCCTGGCCCGGGGCGAGGCGCCCTGAGGCCGTGGCCGCCTTTCTCCTCCTCGCTTCGCTGCTTATTCCAGGGCCGGCCCGGGCCCTGCGCTTTGTCGAGGTGGCCGCCGAGGCCGGCATCGACTTCCGCTACGTCAACGGGGCCAGCCCCCAGCGCTACCTGCCCGAGGCCATGGGCTCGGGGGCGGCCCTTTTCGACGCCGACGGCGACGGGTACCTGGACCTCTTCATCATCAACGGCACCTACCTGGACCGCGACCCCGGTCCTGATCCGCCCCTGGACGCCCTGTACCGCAACCGGGGCGATGGGACCTTTGAGAACACCACGGCCCAGGCCGGGGTGGGTGATCCCTCCTACGGCATGGGGGTGGCGGCGGCCGATTGCGACAACGACGGCGACCAGGACCTCTATCTCACCAATTTTGGCCCCAACCGCTTGTACCAGAACCAGGGCGGCGGCCGCTTCGCCGACCTGACCGGGGAGGCTGGGGTGGGAGACGCGGGCTGGGGGACCGGGGCGGCCTTTGCCGACGTGGACCTGGACGGGGACCTGGATCTGTACGTGGCCAACTACCTCGACTTCTCCCTGGAGAGGAACAAGGTCTGCCTGCAGGCCGGGGTGCCGGCCTACTGCCCGCCCACCGCGTACCCAGGGGTCTCAGGGGTGTACTACCGCAATGAAGGGGAGGGGCGTTTCAGCGATCAGACCCGCCAGGCCGGGCTCCACACCACCGCGGGCCGGCAACTGGCCCCGGTCTTCGCCGACTACGACCTGGACGGGGATCCCGACCTCTTCGTGGCCAACGACAAGACCCCGAATTTCCTCTTTCAGAACCAGGGGCCAGGCCGCTTCACCGAGGTGGGGATGTTGGCTGGCGTGGCCTTTGGCAACGAGGGGGCGGCCGAATCGGCGATGGGCGCCGACTGGGGGGATTGCGACAACGACGGCCGGCAGGACCTCGCCCTGACCACCTTCCAGTGGGTGGGCCTGGCCATGTACCACAACGACGGGGAGGACTTCTTCACCTACGCCAGCTACGAGACCGGGGTGGGCCCGCCCAGCCTGCCCTTCCTGGGCATGAGCGCCAATTTCCTCGACGCCGACCTGGACGGCTGGCTGGACCTCTTTGTCGCCAACGGGCACCTCGATCCCAACGTCAAGGAGTACGACAGCGCCGCCTCCTACGCGCAGCGGAACCTGCTCTTCCGCAACAAAGGGGATGGAACCTTTGCCGAGGTGGGCCAGAGCGCCGGGCCGGGCTTGCAGGTGGAGCGGGTCAGCCACGGCACCGCGGTGGGGGACTACGACAACGACGGGGACCTGGACCTCTTTGTCTCGGATTCAGATGCCCCGCGCTGTACCCTCTTGCGCAACGAGGGCGAAACGGGGAATCACTTCCTGGTAATCGAACTGGAGGGGCGGAGCGGCAACCGCGACGGGGTGGGGGCCCAGGTCAGGGTGCGGGCCGGCGGCCTGAGCCAGGTGCGGGAGGTCCGTGCCAACACCGGATACCTCAGTTCCAGCGACCGGCGGGTCCACTTTGGGCTGGGGACGCAGGGGCGGGCCGAGGAGGTGGAGATCCGCTGGCCCGGCGGCGGGGCGCAGGTAATGCGGGACGTGCCGGCCGACCAGTTCCTCAGGGTGCGCGAAGGGGGGTCCTGACCCCGCTCTCCTCCGGGGTGGTCAGGGCGTACTGGAACCCTTCGTCGGTGCCGGCCGCCCCGTGCCGGCCCGCCTTGTCGAGGGCGACGAAGTTGATGCTCAGATCGGCGCGGCCCTCGCTCTTGGCGATGCGGCGCACCACCTCGGCGCAGGCTTCCTGCGGGTGCAGTCCTTGGCGCATGTACTCCACGGCGAGGAAACTGCCGCAGTAGCGCATGATGTTCTCGCCGATGCCCGTGGCCCCGGCCGCCCCCACCTCCTCATCCACGTACAGGCCGCTGCCGAGGATGGGCGAGTCGCCCACCCGGCCCGGCAGCTTGTAGCCCCGCCCGCTGGTCGAGCAGCCCCCGGCCAGGTGCCCCTCGGCGTCCAGCACCAGCAGGGCGATGGTGTCGTGGCCCTGGGCCTTCTTCCTCTCTTCCTGCTCGGCCCGCCACCGCAGCCACGCCTGCCGCCTTTCCTCGGTGGGCATCTGGGCCGTCTCGAGGCCCTGGGCCAGGGCGAACTGCCTGGCCCCCTCCCCCACCAGCATCACATGGGAGGTCTTCTCCATCACCCGCCGGGCCGCCGAGATGGGGTGGGCGATGCCCTCCAGGGCCGCCACGCTGCCGGCCTTGTGCCCAGGCCCCCACATGATGCAGGCGTCCAGCTGCACTACCCCTTCGGCGTTGGGGGTGCCGCCGATCCCCACCGACGAGTTGGACAGGTCCGCCTCCGTGACCCAGATCCCCTGCTCCACCGCATCGAGGGTGCTGCCCCCCTGCTGCATGATCTTGAGGGCCGCCTCGTTGGCCTGCTGGCCGAAGCCCCAGGTGGATGCCAGCACTGGCCGGGCCGCGCTCTGCGCCCCCTCCCCGCTCCAGGCCCTTTCCCCCAGGGCGAGGCCGCCGGCGGCGGCCAGGGTGGTCTGGGCCATGAAGCTTCTCCGGGTAAGGTCCATGAGGTGGGCTCTCGCTTGGGAGGGTTTGGGTGTGGCGGCCAGCGCCCCCAGAGATAGGGCAGGGGCCCCGGCCCGTCAAGGGCCCCGGCTCACCGGCCCGCCGGCAACGCCTCCTCCACGCCCTCCTCGATGGCCTCGATGGCGTCGTGCAACACCTCCAGGGGCGGGGGCAAGGCGTCCACCTTGTAGATCCGCCCGGGGGGGTAGAACTGGAGCACCGGGGCGCTCTCGGCCTCGTACTCGCGGAAGCGGCGGCGGATCACCTCCTCGTTGGCGTCGTCGAGGCGGTTCTCGTGCAGGGCGCGGCGGCGCAGGCGGGCGATCATCTGCTCCTCGTCGGCGGCCTCGAGGTAGAGCACCATCAGCACCTCGATGTACTGTTCCATCATCTCGGCCTGGTGGCGGTTGCGCGGGATGCCGTCGAGGAGCAGGATGGTGTTCTCGGGGTGGAAGTGGTGGGCGTGGACCAGGCGGTGGATGTGCTCGCACCACAGTTGCACCGTGTAGCTGTCGGGGACCAGCTTGCCCTAACTGGAGTACTGCAAAAAGGTCTTGCCCAGCTCGCTGGCGGGGTTGAGGCCGCGAAAGACCTCGCCGCAGGAGAGGTGGAAGAAGCCGGGCACGTGCCCCAGGATCTTGCCCTGGGTGCCCTTGCCCGAGCCGGGGGCGCCAAAGAGCAGGATGGTGCGGTAGCGCTGTGCGTCGTTCATGGGGGTCTCCTCGTGGGCGGCGCCGGCGCACTCAGCAGCGCGGCCCGCAGAAAGGGGCGTCCGATACATAAGGGGCCTCGGCTGCGGCCCGGCTCAGCGCACCAGCGCCATGCGGCCGACCCGCTGGATGCCGCCCTGCTGCAGGCGGTAGAAGTAGATGCCACTGGCCGCCGGCCGGCCCTGGCCGTCGCAGCCGTCCCAGGTGCTCTGGTGCGCCCCGCCGGGCAGGGCGCGGTCCACCAGGACCCGCACCAGGGCCCCGCGCGCGTCGTGGATGCTCAGGCGGGCCGGGCCGGCCTGGGGCAGGGCGTAGGGGATCACCGTGGCCGGGTTGAAGGGGTTGGGGTAGTTGACCCCCAGGCTCAGGGCTTCCGGCAGGGCGACCCCCTCCTCGACCACGGCGGTGGCCGGGGAGTCGAGCAGATAGCGGATGCCCGGCAGGGTGTCGCCGCCCTCGTCGCCGGCCACCAGGCTCAGGCCGGCCTCCCCGAGGCTGTTCCACACCGCCACCATCACCGGGTTGAGGCCCTGCTTCAGGGCCACGGGCACCCTGGCCGCGTCCGGTGCCGCGCCCACCGGCTGCCGGGCCAGCACTGGCTCGCCGTTGAGCCAGAGGGCCAGCTCCTCCCCCGCCCCCAGGTAAAGATAACCCTCCTGGGCGCTGCGCGAGTCGATATAGGCAAAGGCATAGGTGGCGCTCTGGGCCCCAACGTAATCCTGGGGCAGCAGCACCCGGCGCTTGGTCCCGGTCCAGCGTTTCCAGGTGATCCCGTCGCTGCGCTCGCCCTCGGCCGGGCGCAGGCCGGCCCCGTCCAGCCCGGCTTCTGGATGGGGGCCGTTGACCAGCCACTGCCGGTTGCCCCAGCCCCAGAAGGGGGCCGAGGGCGGCTTCTCGAAGTCGCGCGCCACCTCGGCCAGCCCGTCGCCGGCGATGTGGATATGGTCCAGGTCGTAGGTGCCGAAACCCTTGGCCGCCGACAGGTGCAGGAACTCCAGGTCGGCCGGGTTGTAGCCCATGACCACCGCCCCCACCGCATCCACCGCCACCGGGTCGCCCCCGGCGATGACGACGTTGTGCTGCACGTTCTTGCCCCACTGCGGGCCGGCCCCCTCGGTGCCCCAGAAGGATTCGAGGAGCCCGTAGTCGGTGGGCCGGTAGGAGAAGAGGTCCACTGCCCCGCGCAGCACGTTCTCGTCGCCGTACTGGTGCAGCCCCGACTTGGAGTTGCTGCGCTCGCCGTAGGCCCGCTGCATGTAGGTGCCCACGTACTGCTTGTGCAGCAGGGTGATGCCGGGGATGTTGTGGGTCTTCATCGCCGCGATATTGACCAGCTTGTCCACCGCCAACAGGGTTTTGGAAACGTAGTACCCTTCCGGGCGCTGGTACCAGGTGATGCCGGTCTGGTTGGGGTCGGGCACCGGCAGCGGCTCGCCGGACTTCACCCCCCCGGTGCCCACCCAGTCGTCGTAGTTGAGATCGACGATGTCCACTGCGATGCCGTTCACCCCGTTGTACTGGGCGACGATGTCATTATAGGACAAACTGTCGAAGGCAGCCCAGCGCACCGACCAGCCGTCTTCGGTCTGGCCGGTGGCCGCCCCGGTCTTGCCCATCCCCGACCACTCGGCCCCGCCCTCGACGATGGTGATGCGGCGGGCGTCCTTCTCCTCGTTGACCAGGTAGTCGATGAGGCTCTTGACCACCCTCAGATCGGTGGCCTGGCCCCAGTGGGCCACACCCTTGTCCCAGAACGAGGTAAGCTTGCGGTTCTTCACGATCAGGGGCACGGTGACGATGTTCACCTTGACCGCCACCCAGTCCCCCGGCGCCACCACCCTGGACAGGCTGCGCTCCGAGGTGTCGAGGCGCAGGGCCCGCTTGACCACCGCGTCCACCTGTGCGTAGCTGAGGGTGGCGTCGCGCGGGGCGGGCTGGGGCAAGGGGCTGCAGGCCGAGCAGGCGATGGCCACGGTGGCATCGGCGGCCACCACCTTGGACACCGGCGGCTGCCAGGCCCGCCGGCCAGCGCTGGGCCCCACCCGACCCAGATCCAACCCCACTGCCACCGCGCCGGCCAGGGCCAGCGCCTGCCATCTCCGGTTCCGGTTCATCGTCTCTGCTCCATTTGATGGGCCTCAGCGCCCGTAATTCTGGGCCGGCGGACTGCTGGCGGCGGGGGCCTGCCAGGTGGGGCCTTGCAGCCTCTCCAATTTCCACACCAGCAGGCCGGCCAGGAACAACCCGACCACCAGCAGATACATGCGGCCGATCTCTCCCAGCTCGCGCCGGTGCCGCCTCATGGAATAGACAGCCATCTCGTCTTCTCCTTTACACCGTTTGAAGGGCTCCGGAGGTCTCGCGGTACTCGACCACCGGCTCGCGGCGCCCGGCCTCGATCTTGCCCATCTGCACCAGGACCTCGCGCAACTGCTGGCGCTGCGCCGCCGAAAGCCGGCCCACGGGGGCGCGAGGCGGCCCGGCAGGCAGGCCCAGCAGTTCGGCGCCGGCCTTGAGCATGGCCGGGAAGGTGCCCAGCCCAAAGGCCAGGCGCAGGGGGGCCAGGCGCTGCTGGAAATCGAGGGCCTTGTTCATGTCCCCCCAGACGAAGTTCTCGAAGATGCCCACACTCAGTTCGGGGGCGATATTGGCGCTGGCGGCGATGGCCCCGGCCGCCCCCTGGGCCAGTCCGGCATAGATCAGGGTGTCGCGGCCCATGAGCACGTGGAACTCGTCCGGGGTGCGCCGCAGGTACTCGGCGGTCAGGCCCAGGTCCCCGGAACTGTCCTTGATGCCGGCGATGTTGTCCACCTCCTCGGCCAGGCGCACCGCCAGGTCGGCCGAGATCCCAACCCCGGTGCGGTCCGGGTTGGTGTAGAGCAGCACCGGCAGGTCCACCGCCCTGGCGATGGCCCGGTAGGGGCGGAAGAGCTCCTCGGGGCTGGGGTTGATGAAGTTGGGGGTCAGCACCGAGAGGCAGTCGGCCCCGGCCTCCTGGGCAAGCTCGGCCAGGCGCACGGCCTCGCGGGTGGTGTTGGCCCCGGTGCCCAGGTACACCGGCACCCGGCCCTTGGCCGCAGCCACGGTACCTTGATAGATCCGCTTCTTCTCTTCAATGCTGAGGGCCCAGAATTCGCCGGCTGTGCCCACGGTGAAGATCCCGTCCACCCCGGCCTCGATCAGGTGCCCGTACTTGCGGTGGATCTTGCCGTAGTGGGCCCCGTTCTTGTTGAGGTGGATGACCTCGAAGTCGAGGTTGACCCTGGCCGCGGCCCAGGGCACGTAGTTGTTGCTTTCGGCCAGCACTGTGCCCTGGGGATCGATGATGGTGCAGGGGGCCCCCGGTACACCGCCCCGGCGAAGAAGGAGCGCAGGTCCAGGGCCCACCAGTTCTGCACCAGGCCGCCGTGGTACATGGAGCTGAAGAGCAGTAGCTTGGGGGCGAGGGGCTTGTACAACTCGCGCAGTTCGGAGAAGTTCAGATCGAAGCAGATGGCGCAGCCGATGGGGCCGTACTCGGTGGGGATGGCCACCGGTCCCGCCCCCGAGCAGGTGCCTTTGTCGAATTCGGGAAAAACCGGGATGTACTTGCGGTACACCCCGGCCAGTTTGCCGCGGCGGTCCACAAGCCCCAGGACGTTGTAAACCTTGCCCTTCGCCCGCTGGCGCACCGGTACGGTGATCAGGCAGTCGTGCTTGCGGGCCAGGCCGGCCAAGAGGCGGGTGGTCGGGCCGCCGGGCACTGGTTCGGCAAAGTTGCGGCAGATGGTCTCGGGCAGCACGATCAGGTCGGGCCGGGTGGCCGCGGCGCAGCGACCCACCAACTCCTTGAGATCCTTGTGGACCTTGGGCACCACCTCCTCGTCGCTGCCCTCGGAGGGCGGGGAATAGGATATACAGGCGATGTTCAGGTAGTTGCTCATCCTTCTCCTCCTGCTTGACAGTCTCTGGGCAGGCGGATAACTTCCCGGCTCAAAGATAAACCACCCCTCCTCTGGCACACCACTACGGTGACTCCAATGCGCAAAACCCTCTTGTACTGCTGGGCGCTGCTCTCCTTGACCTGTGTCCCGGCCCTGGCCGGGTACCGCTTCGCCTTTGTCACCCACGGCGGTCCGGGCAATCCCTTCTGGAACGTGGTCATCCGCGGCATGGAGGACGCCGCCGCCCGTTACGGGGTGGAGGTGCAGTGGCTGAGTAATCCCACCTTCTCCATCGCCGACATGGCCGATTTCCTCGACGACGCCATCGCCCGCAAGGTGGACGGCCTGGGGGTCAGTTGCCCCGACCCGGAGGCCATCCGCCCCAACGTCGAGCGCGCCAAGGCCGCCGGTATCCCGGTGATCGTGCTCAACACCGCCGACCCCAAGGCCGGCACCCCCAGGGCTCTGCCCACCCTCTTCTACGTCGGGGCCAGCGAGTACCTGGGCGGCCAGGCC
>VGJS01000042.1 GCA_016867395.1 Candidatus Handelsmanbacteria bacterium | reverse complement strand
AAACCTTCCCGTACCACTTGAAGAAGGTGGTGTCGCCGGTGGCCGTGACCACCAC
The DNA here is from genome assembly GCA_016867395.1 of Candidatus Handelsmanbacteria bacterium. Lineage (GTDB taxonomy): Bacteria > Latescibacterota > UBA2968 > UBA8231 > UBA8231 > SICG01. Next base: position 36,757 of record VGJS01000042.1, on the reverse strand, counting down.
GGAGTCGCCATCGCCGCGGATATCGGCCTTGTTTTTAAGACCGCGACCGCGCTTTTGCTGGACAGCGACCAGGCCACCCTTAGTAATCGTCGTAGTCGTCTGGCCATCGCGCAGATAGCGCCCGCCGCCAAGAGCGTTGTCGGTGCCGGGAGTGCCCAACTGCTTCATTTTCACAGCGCCCTTGCTCTGCCCGATCAAAATCACCGACACTTGATCCAGAGCGCCGAAATCCGTGTCGCTGGCGGCATCCGCGACGACGGTCGAATCATTGACAGCCAGATACATCACCACTTCCAAGCTGTCGACCGGGGTGAAGTCGATTACCTTCGTGGTCACCACGAAAGAGGAATCGATACCCCGGAAAACCCCGCTGTCTGCCGGCGTCGTCATGGTGACAGAGTGGATCGTGGCGGCATCCACCCTGCTCCCCAGGACGCCAACCAGCAGGGCGGCCAGAAGCACAAAGCACTTCTTCATTATAGTTTTCCTCCTCAGGGAGTTCCCTCCCCGTCTTGAAAACGCGTTAATAAACCACATATCATTTCGCCCACTGATCTCGTCTGCGTTGCGCTCTTTCCTTGGGCTCGGCTACGACGAGAGGAACTTCGGTTCGTCTCGGCGCCTAATCCCTCCTTTCTATCAAACATTTCGGAACGTTCATCAGGAATGTTCAACAAGACTTTTGATTGCTACAAATAGTAAAAACATCCAAACACAATCCACCCTCAGCCAAGTAGGGAGTAATAATAAAAAAAGGCCCATGCAGTGTCAAGCATTTTTTGCCCGCACTAAACTACGGCCGCCAAGATCATTTCGGGTGTCGTCTCTTTTGCTGCCCCGTTGCTTAGCCGATAGCGATATTATCAATTTCACATTGTCTCCGCAAGCCTGCTGTGACCACTGTCACCGGAGGAGATATACTCAACGTAGCTAATTTTCAATATCTTAGCAAATAAATCTCCTCCTTTGCCCCACCAACAAATATCACGGAACCCCTGAAGAGGCCCCATGCTCACGTGGACCCTGCGCTATACCCACTGGCTGCACACCCAGTGGCCGGCTGGCACGGTGGAACCCCTGCCCCAAGTGGACGACGAGGGGCGGACCAGCGTTCCCAGGCTGATCATCGCCGGCGACTTGAGGGGTATACCGCTGCTCAAGTTCGCCGCAAATTCCGGCACCCAGGCCATCGAAACCCTCCACATCGACCCGCAATTCCAGCGCCTGCGCCAGAAAGCCGCCGATCCGGCTATCACCGACGTCGCCATCATCGGCGCCGGAGTAGCGGGTACCGCGGCAGCCTTAGCTGCCCGCCAAGCTGGTTTGTCCTTTGTAGTGATCGAAGCCGTGGCTCCTTTTGCCACCGTAGCCGATTTCCCCAAAGGCAAACCCATCTATACCTACCCTACCGCCTTGAAAGTGGCGGGAGAACTGAAAATCACCGCCGCCATCAAAGAAGAACTGCTCACACAGCTCCAGGCGCAGACCTCAGCGCTCGGAATACAGCCGCTCATCGCCAGCGTGGACCATATCAAGAAGCAAGGAGAGCTTTTCGCTGTGATCATTCCCGCTCGGGAGCCGCTGCGCGCCCGCGGGGTGGTGGTGGCCATCGGTCGCTCGGGGAATTACCGCCGGCTCGGGGTGGCAGGCGAGGATCTGGACAAGGTCTACTACCGGCTGCACGACCCGGGGGACTTTGTGGGCAAGGACGTGCTGGTGGTCGGCGGAGGGGACAGTGCGGCGGAAACTGCCCTTGCCCTCGCCCAGGCCGGCAGTCGGGTCACCCTCGCGTACCGGGGGCAGGAACTGGCCCGCCCGAAACCCGAAAACACCGCACAACTGCATCAAGCGGCCGATACCCCCACTGCCAGCGGCGGCAGCCTGACCTTGATGCTGGGCAGTGAAGTGACCCGCATCGACGCCGCGCAGGTACGGCTCAAAAATACCAAGGGTGAGGAGCACCGCCTGCCAAATGACGCGGTTCTAGCCATGATCGGCCGCGAAGCGCCGCTGGGCTTCCTGCGCCGGTCGGGGGTGAAGATCCGCGGCGAGTGGTCGTGGAAACGCCGGGTTTCCCTGGGGCTGATCCTGCTGGCGGCCCTCTTCATCTATCACTGGAAAACCGACGCCGGCATTCCCATAAAGCACTGGTTTCAGCAGGCTGGACTCTTTCCCTTCAACCTTGCCCGGCCCGCCGATCCGGCCTCCCTTTGGGATACCCTGGTGATCTCCATGGGACAACCGGGGTTTTATTATTCTCTGGCCTATTGCGCTTGCGTCGCGTTCTTTGGCTACCGCCGCTGCCGCCGCCGGCCCACCCCCTATATCAAAGCGCAGACCCTGACGCTGGTGCTCATCCAGTGCCTGCCTCTTTTCCTGCTGCCTTACCTGTTGCTGCCCTGGGCAGGCTATCAGGGCTGTTTTGCCGAAGGCAGGGCGCTCAACCCTCTGGCTGACGCTCTCTTTCCCGAGTCGCCCTGGGCTGAACACGGCCGGGAATACTGGCGCTCCCTGGGCTTGATCCTCGCCTGGCCGCTCTTTTTTTGGAACGTCTTCACCGCCCAACCCCTTGGTTCTTGGCTGCTCATCAGCCTTATACAGACCTTTGTGATCATTCCGCTCATCGTCTACCGCTGGGGCAAGGGCGCCTACTGCGGCTGGATCTGCTCCTGCGGGGCTCTGGCCGAAACCCTGGCGGACGCCCACCGGCAGCAGATGCCGCACGGGCCGGGCTGGAACCGTTTGAATATGGTCGGCCAGGTCGTCCTGGCACTGGCCTTCCTGCTGCTCGCCCTGCGACTGGTTGGCTGGCTGCTCCCCGCCGACCACTGGGTAACCACCTTGTACATGGGCCTGCTGATGGGCAGGAAAGCCGATTGGACCGCGCTGGGCTTTCCCTTCACCTTCCTGAATTACGTGTGGCTGGTCGATCTTTTCCTGGCCGGAGTCCTCGGTGTGGGCCTCTACTGGCACTTCAGCGGCAGGACCTGGTGCCGCTTTGCCTGCCCCCTCGCCGCCCTGATGCACATCTACGCCCGCTTCAGCCGCTTCCGCATTCTGGCGGACAAAAAGAAATGCATCTCCTGCAACGTGTGCACCTCGGTCTGCCATCAGGGTATCGATGTCATGGCCTTTGCCAACAAGGGCCGGCCTATGGCCGACCCCCAGTGCGTGCGCTGCAGCGCCTGTGTGGCGGCCTGCCCCACTGGGGTTCTCCAATTTGGCCAGGTAGATCCTCGAACCGGCGCCCCTATTCAGGTGGACCCCCTCATCGCCTCGCCGGTGCAACTGCGGGAAAAATCCTGAACGCTTCAGGCTTTCTCGCCTCCCCAGTTCTGCCCATCGCCCTGTTTGACACCTGACCAGGGGGCATCAGGTTTTTTTTAACCAAGAGCAACTTTCCCATGTGCTCGCAAAGTGGGTGGCGTGGCAAGCGCAAAAGAAAAAAGCGCAACTGCGCAACTGCCGTCCCTCATCCTGACGCAAAAGGGCACGATCCGCGAACAGGTCGAGGGCGAGGTCGAACTCAGCGACGTGGAGGAACAGGGCAAGCCACGTCTGGGGCCGGTGCTGGTAGTATGCTGCGTCGAAGCTGCGCCTGGCCCACCTGCGCCCAGTCACCGTGCTGGGCTCGCTGCGCGGCCAGATCCACGGCGCCTACCAGGTAAAAGTCGGCAACCGGCTGAGCCGACGCCGTGAGGGTGCGCGACACGTCGAGATCGTCCAGAATCTCGGCAGCAAGGCCGAATCCAAGGCCGCTTCGTGGATCATCTTCGAAGCCACCAGCGACCCGGGGTTCTTTGCCCGGGCCCAGCAGGGGCTGGAGAAGCTACGCGACCTGAAAGGCGCCCAGCAGGAGCAGCGCGAGGACACCGCCCGCCAGCCGCTGCTGCGCACCCCAAGGAGGCGCCGCACAATATCCGGGTCTTTGCCACCCTGGGACGGCAGTCAACACCGGTTTTCACTCTCCACCCCACCCGCCGGGGACGCGAGGTGGATATGAACCTCTAAACCCCGCTCCGTCACCTAATCCTCAAGCTGGGCCAGCAGGAGGATCTCCCCAAGGCCGAACAGCTCACCCGCTTCAAGGAGGTCCTGCGCGACAGCCTGCAGCAGGCCAACAGCGGCGGCATTGGTCCGGCGCTGCGGAAGCAGCGGGGCGAGGGAGCGCATCAGGTGACGGTGGACGCCCGGTGCGATTATCTGTTTCCCACGCTGGTTCAGTCCTGGTTCCGAATCACCGAGCAGCTTACCCAATCGCTGGTGGACCGCCTGTGCGAAGCCCCAATGATCCGCAGTGTCGATGGGCAGCTAGCCCGCTCTTTCCAGGTCGAGTACTCCCGCTGGCGGTTTCCCATCACCGGCAGCAAGATCCTCCCTGAAAAGGTCGCCGCCTGCCACCTGGCCTGCCAGCCGGGGCGGCGACAAGGACCACATAAACCTGATCTACACCGACGCGGCCGGCCCGGACCTGACCACCCAGACCCGCGAGCTGGCGTTGAGCCAGGTTCACAAGGTGCAAGCTCCTGTTCAAGGACGTTCACGGGTAGCCAACGATGCGGCCAACTGTTTTTTTGGCCCTTCCCAGGAACAGAAGCCCGCCGTATAGCCACGCTGCAAAACCCCGTTCCACTACCGCCTTTGCTTCTCCCCAAGGCCGAAGGGCGATTGACATCGCCGCCGCGCTGACCTATCTTCAAAAATTCAAATTATTATGGCGATCAACCCCCATCCCCCCTAATACCCATGAAGAGCGAGCGCCTGCTCACCACCGGTGAAGTTGCCGCCCACTGTCGCGTCTCGTACGAGACCGTCAACAACTGGATTAAAAGCGGCAAACTCGTGGCTTATGTAACCCCTGGCAAACATCACCGCATCCCCCGGGCCGGGTTCAGAGACTTCCTCCAGCAGCACAACTGGCCCCCCTTTGACGAGGTGCCCGCCGCCAAGCCCCGGGTGCTGGTCGTCGACGATGATCAGCCGGTGCTCAAAGGCATCCTGCGCAACCTGAGCCGCACCGGCGACTACGAACTCGCCACGGCGGCCGACGGGTTCGAGGCCGGCCTGCTGATCGCCAAATTTAAGCCTGACCTCGTCATTCTCAACCTGGTGATGCGCCGGGTGGACGGCTTCGAGTTGTGCCAGAAGATCAAATCCTCCCCGGAAACCCGCCGCATCGGGGTTCTGGCGATCACCGGGCACAGTTCCGAGGAGAACATGCAGCAGGCCCTTGCCGCCGGGGCCGACGCCTTTTTGACCAAGCCTTTTGCGATGAAGACCCTGCAAAAAACCCTGCAGAAGCTGTGCCCGAGGTAGGCAGAGGCGTCAAAGCCAGCCGCCCCTGAGTCAGGCGGCTTCCTGCTTGCCCTGGGCGCTGCTGCAGAACCGTCCGCCGGGGCGGGGCGCGTCAAAGGAGGTGCTGGTTTTTTTCCAGGCGGAGGGTGACCCTGGGGTAGATCCGCTCCACCTCCAACTCCCCGGCCCCCTTGATCTGGCCGTTTAGGGTCTGGTATTCTACCTGGAAGCGCTGGTACAGCCGCACCACCTGGTTCAACTGCTTGGTGTCCCTGAGCAGCACCTTGCGGCGCGGCTGGGCAGCCGCGTCGATGCACGACACCCCCAGCCTGGCCAGCAACTGGACGATGCGCTTGCGGCTCTCCTCCATGCAGCGCTTGAGCTGGTCGGGGCGAATAGCTTCCTTGCGATTGACCGCCACCACCAGGACGGTCGCCAGCCCGCTGGAAGTCCCCAGTTGCCGGGCCTTTATGCGCCGCAGCGCCCAGGTCTGGCCGCCGGTTCCACACCACCTGCCCCCCGGCCCGCAGGATGGCGCTGCTGGCCTCGCCGACCAGGATGTCCTGGCCAGCTGGAAGGGCGGCGTGCTGGACCAGATGCACCCGGATATCCTGCTGGGCCGTCAGTTTGGCCCGCCGGCCCGGCACCGGCCCGCCGATTATGATGCTCCCCTAGTTGGCGCTAATCTCGGCGCCTTCCTCGATCCCCCCTCGATGAGGATGTCTCCTTCAGCCCTCACCGAAAAGCCGCATTCCACCGCCCCCTCAATGTAGACGTTGCCCTCAAAGCTCAGCCTGCCGGTCGAGAAGCTGACGTCCCGCTCGATGATGAGTGCGGGTTCCACGCTTAGCTTGGTCTCGGTGATCTTGAGGGTGCCGTCCGCGGTGGGGAAGAACAATTCGACCTCTCCTGCCAGCTCCGACATCACCCCCGGGGCTGGGCACCTGACGGCGGGCCACCGGCTCACCCGCCTTCACGCTGCGGGCAAAGCGGACCGGCTGCCCCTCGACAAAGGGGGGCCATGACCTCGACGTCAAACTGCAGGCAGCTGTTCCTGCCGGGCACCGGCGGCTAGCCTTGGGCCAGCAGATAACGGCCAGGGACATGGGCCTGGGCCACCCTCGGGCAGCAGCCCCCGCAGCTTGGCCGGCGTCTCCCCCTGCACCAACCCCAGATCCTCCAGCCAGGGCAGGAGCAGTTCCTCCCCCGCCGGCTGCGGATAGGACCCTCATACCACCCAGTACAGGCACAGGCAATCGGCCGAAAGTTGGAGGGGCGGAAGCACCAAGAGCACCCCCCCCCGCGCTGGCACAGGTAGCCGAAGCGCTCGGCCTGAAGCTGCCCCATCTCGTCATGGGAGATAAAAGAACCCGGCAGCAGCAAGTTCCCGTCGAGGGTGGACAGGGCCGCTGGGAGCGGGCGGCCAAAGACGTCCTGGCCTATAGTCCCCCGGTTGTGCGGGGCGCTGCGGCCCAGCAGTTGGCCGGGATACACTACCCAGAGCCCCCCCTGCCGCCTCCGGGTTTTTCCCCGGAGTACCCGCTGCAAGGTTTTGATCATGGCCGCGGTGCGCCGGACCAGGGCCGGCGGCGATCTTAAGCCCCCCGCGCTGCCTGGCCACCAGGTCCTGCTCCAGACCCACGGCGGCCCGCAGCCCGTGGTAGCGCAGACCCGCCAGAACCTCCTCCGGCGGGGAGAGCAGATACGCCCCCAGCCCGTCGCGAGCCAAAGCCAATTTGATCGCCGAGGGCGCGGCGGCGTAGCCCTGCGGCTCGCCCTCCAAAGGTTCGAGATCCTCCGCCCACAAGCCCAGCCCCGGGCCAGCCAGTGGCGCACCTGGCGCTCGTCGGGCAAGGGCTCGACGGGCTTGAGCCGGCCGGGGGTCCAGGTCGGAAGTCACCGGCGGCAGTTCCACCTATTCGTGCCCTTCGCGCTCGATCAGCGACTTGAGGTCCTCGGTTCCCGCCAACTCCTCGGCGATCTGTACGGCATGCAACACCAGCGCGGCCTCGTGGCTCAGGCATTAGAAAGCGTTGAGCGCCTGCTCCTGCTCACCGGTGACCACTGCTCCGCCCTCCAGATAGATCACCCCCAGGTTCTCGTCGCGGCAGCGCAGGGGAGCAGCGGCCTGGCCCTGGGCGTTGCAGGCGGGCCGTCCGCTGGCGAACATCTGGCTGCCCAGATCCTCACCCCCGTCCCGTGTCAGGGCGGTGACGATCAGGATGGGGAGTGGGCGGTGGCCTGGTCCTCCTTGAGGCCGCGACACACCGCGTAGCCGTCCATCCCCGGCATCATCACATCGAGCAGGATCACGGCGGGAACCTCGGCTCCAACCTGCGCCAGCGCCTGCTCGCCGTCCTTGGCTTCGCTGACCTGGTAGGCGGTTGCCTAAAGCAGGGAGCGCAGCAGGGTGCGGTTGAGCCGCTCGTCGTCGACCACCAGGACGCGCCCGGACGCGGGCCGGCCGGGTTGTGCTGTGGACATTGCCTCTTTCTCCAAGGTGTGGGTAGGCGGCACAGCGGCGCTCGCGCCGGAGCGGGGATTAGTGCCGGTTCAGGAAAGTATCGAGGCGCTCGCACAGCACCCGCAGCACCTTCAGACAGGCGAAATGCTTGTTGTTGCCCTCGACCAGGGTTCAGGGGGAAAAATTGGTGCTGGTATAGGCGACCATGTCGTTGACCGCCTGCTCGTAGAGGTCCCACTTCTCCCGGTTTCGCCAGTCCTCCGGGGTGAGCTTGTAGCTCTTGTAGGGCGTTTCCTGGCGCGACTCGAAGCGCCGCAATTGTTCTTCCTTGGTGATGTGGGCCCAGTACTTCACCAGCACCGCGCCGTGTTCGACCGGTTGTTCCTCGAAATCGTTGATCTCGGCATAGGCCCGCCGCCACGCCGCGCCGTCGGCAAAACCCTCGACTCGCTCGACCAACACCCGGCCGTACCAACTGCGGTCGAAGATCGTGACCCGCCCAGCGCGGGGCAGATGCCTCCAGAAGCGCCACAGGTAGTGCTGGGCCCGCTCCTCGTCGGTTGGGGCGGCGATGGGGATGACCTGGTAGAGCCGGGCGTCCATGGCCCCGGTGAGCCGGTGGATGGCCCCCCTTGCCGGCTGAGTCCACCCCCTCGAAAACCAGGATGGTCGATAGCTGCCGGGCCTTGGCCTGGTGGGTAAGCAGGTGGAGCTTGCCCTGGTACTTTTCCAGCAATAGCTCGTATTGGGACCGGGCCACCTGCTGGGATATTTTAAGCCGGCTGAGCACCGTGGGGGATTGCTTGACCTCGCCCCGGGCGCCCGCCCTGGCGGGTGATTTCTCGCCGCCGGCCACCAGCCGCCGCTCCAGGTGCCTGCGGATGGCGTCGCGCAGCAGGGTGGCCACCCTCAGAGTGCGGTAGTTGTGATCGGCGCCCTCGACGATGTGCCAGGGCGCCTCGCCGGTGTTGGTCTTGTGCAAGAGGCGGTCGGCCGCCGGCTCGAAGGCAGTGTACATCTTCCTGTGCTGCTTCTCCCTCTTGGTGACCCGCCAGCGGGTGAGCGCGTCCTTTTCGAGGGCATTAAGGCGTTTCTTCTGGGCCTTCTTTCCCAGATGCATCCATAACGTGAGGATCAGCGTCCCATCGTCGGCCAGCTCCTTCTCGAAGGTGGTGACGCGGTTGAGGCTCTGGTCAAAGGTCGCCTGGTCGATCTTGTCGTACACCCGGTCCACCAGGGGCTGCGAGTACCAGGAACGCAGATAAAGGCCGATCCGCCCCTTAGGGGGCAAGGCCAGCCAGTAGCGCCAGAAATGGGGCGCTCCTGTTCTTCCGGGGTGGGAGGGTCGAAGGCACGGGTCAAGAAGCCGCGGGGGTCCATCCACTCGTTGAGGACGTTTACCGTCTCGCTCTTGCCGGCGCCGTCCACCCCCGCAAAAACCGCGATCACCGCAAAGCCGGCGGAACGCATTTGCTGCTGCAGTTCGAGCAGTTCGGTGCGCAGTTTCGGCACCTGCGCCTTGAACTCCCGGCGCGAAACCTCGCGCCCCAGCTCAGCGGTCTCAAACACGGCGGACCCTCCTTCCGCTCACAACCAGCGGACCAGCACGTCGCCTACGGCATACCCCAGGGCCGCCACGCCCATGCCCACCCCCAGCATCTCCAGGCCGCTGCGCAGGAACGACAGCCCGGTGAAGACGCTGCGGGCCGCACCCACAGCAAAATGGGCCAACATGGAGGCGGAGAAGGACAGCCAGATGGCCGTTTCACCCTGCAGAAAAAGAAAAGGAGCCACCGGAATCAGGGCGCCCACGGCAGTGGCCGCGCCGGTGATCCATCCCTCTTGCATGGGGGAGGAGCAGGGAGGGCTGATTTGTAGCTCGTTGGTAATCAGCTCCTGCAGGGCAAGTTGCGGGTCGGCCACCACCCGACGCGCCAGGTCCCTGGCCTCGTCCTCCTCCATGCCCTTGGCCGCGTAGATGAGGGAAAGTTCCTCCTCCTCCAGCTCGGGCATAAGCCGCAACTCCTCGCTCTCGATGGCGATCTCGTGGGAGTAGACCTCGTGCTCGCTTTTGGCCGCCAGGTACCCGGAGGAACCCATGGACAGGGCGTCCGCCAACACGCCGGCCAGCCCAGTGACCAGGATGAAGTGGCTGTCCACGGCTGCGCCGATCACCCCGGCGACCAGGCCGAAGTTAGCGGTCAGGCCGTTGTTGAAGCCGTACACCACGTTGCGCAGGATACTACCGGATTCCAGGTGGTGCCAGGGCTCCCCCGGCGCCCCCACAAACTCGCCCAGGGTCCGGGCGTGCTGGGCCGATTCCACGGCGAGGGTGTAGGCGGTTTCGTGGGTATGGTCGGCGCCGCTGCGGCGGTAGAGGGCCTGGTCGCTGCGGGTCTCGTGTCCTTCTTCGCGGAAGAGCATGGGAAGAAGAACGGAGGGGCCCAAGCGCCGGGCCAGCCACACCATCAGCCGCGCCCGCGCCGAAGGCGGGTGGTGCGCCAGGCCGCGCTCGGACAGCACCTGCTTCCACAACTCGGCGTGGCGATCCTCCACCCCGGCCAGGCGCTGGTAGAGTTCCTGACCGGCGCAAATCGGACTCGATCCCGGCCAGGTGTTGGTAGAGAAAGGCGGCGTCGGCCTCGTCCTGCTAGTGGTGCAGCCAGCGCGAGACCTCGTCGATCGGTTGGGGGGGCACGGTGCTCATACTTTCAGAGTCTGTGCTTTTTGCCGCACCCTGTCCAGAAACCCGGGCTAAACAATGGGCCGGCCACTCTAAGTGGCCGGCCCATTGTTTAGCGGAAAAGGCTAGTGGTTTATTATTCGGGATGATCGACGAAGCGCACCGTGACGCTGGCGCCCGGATCGGAAGCCGCCTCGTCCAGGTCGATCCGGTAGACCCCGGTGTCGCCCAGATGCACGGCGCCGATATTGAACAACCCGTCGCGGGTGGAGTCGAAGATCAGGTTGGCCGGATCGCTCTCGGGATAAATGGTGAACACCACCACCCCTGGCCCTGGCTGCCCCTCAAGGCCGAAGCAGTCGGCGTTGCGGCCCTCGGGCAGGCTGATGGCCTGGCTGGCGAAGCCGGGCATGTTGCAAACTGTGCGGAAGAGCAGGTTGCCCGTGGCGGTGCCGCAGGGCACGTTCTCGGCCTGGGGCAGCATTTCGCGGTTGACCAGTTCGGCCGAACACTCGGGGGGAACCCTGTCGCCCTTCATGCCTCCCGTGGGCGGAGGACCCGAAGGCGGCATCATCCCCGGAGGCGGTTGCGTACCTTCGGACGGGGAGGGCGGCGGGGCCTTGTCCCCACTGGGCTGTTTAGTGCCTGCGGCCTTTGCGTCCGGGGCTGCCGGAGGAGGATTGTCCTGCGCCAGCAAATTGGCGCTCCACCCCAGGCATAACAACAAAACAACTATGGAGAACCTAAAGAACGGTTTGCTCATAACTGCGACCTCCTTTGGCTTTTGGGCTTCCCGATCGGCTGCTGATTTAATAGGACGTACACTTCAAAATAGCGAATCGAAAGCCTTCGATCTGTGAGGAAAATCACAGAACAAGGCGGTAATATAGCAAATTTTTTTCTTTCATTCAAACATTATAAATAACCCCTGGCGGCAGATTGCCCAGGGTGAGAGAAACCCCTACATTGTAGCAGCTTCCAGAGAATGGACCTCCCCTGATGGAAATACTAGGCGGACCTCTTTACGGGGTGGCGGGCGCGGGCGAATCCCACGGGCCGGCTATCACTACCATCGTCTTTGGCTGCCCGCCAGGGCTCAAGCTGGAGCGCCCCCGGCTCCAGGCTTTTCTGGACCGGCGCCGGCCCGGCGGCAACAAACACGGCACCCCCCGGCAGGAAGCAGACCAACTCGTGCTGCTCTCGGGGCTTTACGCCGAAGACCACGAGCAGTTGTTGGCCGGTCCCGCGCTCAGCGTCGCCGCGGGCAACGGATCGCTGGAAACCCACCCTTACGAAGAAGGCTTTACTACCGGCGAACCCATCGCGGCTGTGGTGCTCTCAGCGGCAAAACGCTCCGCCGACTACCTCCAGTTCGCCGGCCCCCAGGGGGCGGTGCGGCCCGGCCACGCCGACCTGGTCAAGCACTACAAATCCATCGGTTTCGCCGACCCGCGCGGGGGTGGGCGCTCCAGTTACCGCTCCACCATCTCCGACGTGATCGGCGGCTCCATCGCCCGCCTCTTTCTCCAGGAGCGCTTCGGCACCGCCCTCTTTTCCTCTATCTACCAGGTGGGGCCCTTGCAGACCTCGATGCGCCTGGCCGACCACGTCGCCGACCTCCAGGCCAGCGAGGGCCGCATCCCCGCCGATAAACTGAGCCAGTTGGCCGCCCAGTTGGAGGCCGCCGAGATCCACTCCCTCGACCCGGATTTTGCCCGCCAAGCCGGTGAGTTGATCAAAACAACCCGCCAGCAGGACGATTCCCTGGGGGCAGCGGTCGAGGTGGTCGCGTTGCAGCCACCGCCCCTGGCCGGCGAGCCGCTGTACCAGAGCCTCAAACTGCGCCTGATGGGCTCCTTAGGCGGGTTACACGCGGTGCAGTCCTGCGAGATGGGCGCGGGCCGCGAGGCAGTGGTGCGCCGGGGCAGCCAGCACAACGACCCCATCCGCCGCCAGGGATACCAGGGCAACCACCACGGCGGCCTCTTGGGGGGCATCACCACCGGCCTGCCCCTGGTGTTCCGGGTGGGGTTCAAACCCACCTCCACCATCGCCCTGCCCCAGCTTTCGGTGCGCAAGGACCTCGAAGAGATTGACTTCCAGTTGCAGAAGGGCCGCCACGATCCCTGCGTGGGCGTGCGGGCCGGCATCACCCTCGAATCGCGCCTGGCCATCGAACTGCTGAACGCGGTGCTGATGCACCAGGCCGGGCGCGTGGACGCGGCAAACTTTAAACTATTCTAAAGTTGCGTATGACCCCCTGCGCTTTTGATGAAATCGGCCGCCTCCCCATGCCCGGCGACAACGTGGCCATCGCCATCCGCCGCCTCGAAGGGGGGACCCAGATCCGCTGGCGGGACACCACCTTCACTCTAAGCCACACCGTGTTGGAGGGGCATCGCTTCGCCGTGCAGGCCATCGAAGCGGGCCAGCCCCTGCTTTCCTGGGAACTGCCCTTTGGCCTGGCCCTGTCCCCCATTGGCCCCGGCGCCTACGTGTGCAACCGCGGCGCCCTCGAAGCCCTGCGCATCCGCCAACTGGACTTTGCCCTGCCGGCCCATCCCAACTTCGAAGACCAGATCCACAGCTATCATTTGGATGAGTCCCGCTTCCTCCCTGGTCAACAGCTTCCCCGCCACCCACAGCCCCGCACCTTCCTGGGTTACGACCGCGGCCCACGGGGCACCGGCACCCGCAACCACATCGCCCTTATCGGCACCTCCTCGCGCACCGCTAGTTTCGTGCGCCTTTTGGCCGAGCACTTCCGCGGCAGGACCGGCGAGACTTTCGACGGGGTGGTGGCCCTAGGCCATACCGAAGGGGGCACCAGCGCCACCCCCAACAACCGGGAACTGCTCCTGCGCACCCTGGCCGGCTGGATGGTGCATCCCAACGTGAGCGCGGTGCTGGCGGTGGACTACGGCACCGAGGCCGTCACCAACCTCATGCTCCAAGAGTATTTAACTGCCCACGGCTATCCCCTCGACCAGGTACCGCATCACTTCCTCTCCCTTCGCGGTGATCTCCAGACCCAGCTCGCAGAGGGCGAACGAGTCGTCGGCGAATGGCTGGACCCGGTGTGCCGCACCCGGCGCACTGCCCAACCACTGGCCAGGCTTAAGATCGCCCTGCAATGCGGCGGCTCCGATGCCTTTTCCGGAGTTTCGGCCAATCCCCTGATCGGCTGGGTGGCCGGCGAGGTGGTCCGCCACGGAGGGGCGGCCAACCTCGCCGAGACCGACGAACTGATCGGCGCCGAGAGCTACGTGCTGGAGAACGTCCGCGACCTGGAGACGGCCCGCCGCTTCCTGCACATGGTGGAGCGCTTCCAGGAGCGGGCCACCTGGCACGGCACCTCGGCCGAGGGCAATCCTTCGGGTGGGAACAAGTACCGTGGGCTATACAATATCGTGCTCAAGTCCATCGGCGCGGCCCGCAAGCGCGATCCCCGGGTGCGCCTCGACTATGCCATCGACTACGGTGCGCCCATGGAGGAGCCGGGCTATTATTTCATGGACAGCCCGGGCAACGACCTGGAGAGCATCGCCGGCCAGGTAGCCGCCGGCTGCAACCTGATCTACTTCACCACCGGCAACGGCTCCATCACCAACTTCCCCTTTGTTCCCACCATCAAGGTAGTGACCACCAGCCAGCGCTTTGAACTGCTTTCCAAGGACATGGACTTCAACGCCGGCGCATACCTCGAAGGCACACCCATGGAGGAGTTGGGCTGCCAGCTCTTCGAGCAAACCATAGGAGTGATCTCCGGCACCCGCTCGGTGGGGGAAATAGCCGGCCATTCCCAGGTCTCCATCTGGCGCAACTGGCACCAGCAAGATGCCAGCCAGCTCGAAGACCTGCTGGCCGCCGAAGAGCCCGACGGCAGGCCCCTGCCCACCCAGAGGGAAACGGCCGTACCCCAAGTCGTTTTCTCGGCCCTGCGCACCGGCACCAGCCACGCCACCGACCAGGTGGGGCTGATCCTGCCCACCAGCCTGTGCGCCGCCCAGGTCGCCCGCCTGGCCGCCGAACGCCTCAACGCCAGGGGCCTGGGCCAGCAGCAGGGCATCTCGCGCTTCGCTGCATTGCTACACACCGAAGGCTGCGGAGTCTCCGGGGGCTACAGCGAACACCTGTGGAATCGCACCCTCATCGGCTATCTCACCCATCCCCTGGTGAAGACCGCCCTGTTGTTGGAGCACGGCTGCGAGAAGACCCACAATGACTACTTCCGCGCTCATCTGGGAAAATTGGGCCTGGACCCCGGGCAGTTCGGCTGGGCCAGCGTGCAACTGGACGGGGGGATCGAGAAGAGCCTGGAAAAGGTGGAGGGGTTTTTTGTTCACACTCTGGGCAGATTGCCTGCCTTCTCCAGCGAGCAGGTGGGCCTGGACTACCTGTCCCTGGGCCTCGTGAGCGCCGGCCCCTTGGCCGACCCGGCAGCGGCCGCCCTGGCCCGCCTCACCCGCTGGGTGGTAAGCGCCGGCGGCACCGTGGTGGTGCCCTCGGGCCCCGGTCTGCTCCAGTCTCCGGTGTACCGGCAGGGCGTGCTCGGCGACCGGCAACCCGAGCCCGCCCTGGCCCACGGCCAGGGCTTTGAAGATCCGGGCTTTTACATTATGGACGCCCCCACCGAACACTGGGTCGAGGCCCTGACCGGCTTAGGTGCCACGGGTGTGGAACTGATCCTGGCCCACGCCGGCGAGCACCCTATGCAGGGCCATCCCCTGGTGCCTTTGGTCCAAGTTTCAGGCGCCGGCCCGGTGGCAACCGCCTATCGCAACGACCTCGACCTGGTCCTGGAAGGCGACCCCGAGGGCTGGGCGCAACAGTTCCTCCACCTGCTCATGGAGGTCGCCTCCCGCCGCCAGGCCGCCAAAGCCCTGAGCCAGGGCAACATCGACTTTCAGATCACGCGGGGATTGTTGGGCATTTCGATGTAGTCGCGAACTAGCGTCCGAGGCGAGGGGCGCCCCGCAGGCAATTCCCAGGGGAGTGGCTGGGAAGGGCGCGGGAGGGGTTGCGGGGAGAGCGGAGCCTCAACGCCCCATACATCGGGGGGTTGAGGGGGTAGGGCTGCAGGGTTGCGCCAGCGAGCGGGGCGGCAAGTCCGCGCTTTGGGAAAGGCCGGAGCGGGTGCCCCTCGTCGCGGGTCACACCTTTGGTATCGCTACCCCTAGTTCCGCCGCGGTCTTGCCGATCTCGGCCCAGGTCCGTTCGGCCACGTCGATCCCCTCCCACAGCCGGCGCTGCCGGGTCTCCTCCTCGATCTCACCGGGCGCATAGACCTTGTTAAACCCCGGCAGCGGCTTGGCCGAACACACCCACTCGGCCAAACCCTCCACCTCGTCCACATAGGTTTCCAGGCTGGTGAAGGCCGAGATGTCGATGGCCAACACCATCACCCCGTTGCCCCCGCCCTTGTCCCCCTTGGTACAGCCGGCGTGGGAAAGCGGTCCCACCAGCATCTCGACCATCATCGCCAGGCCATAGCCCTTGTGCCCGAACTGCAATCCGCCCAATGGCGGCACCCCGGTCTCCTCGGCGTTGCGGTAGCGCTGCCCGTCCGTCACCCATTGCCCCTGTTGGTCTATCACCCAACCCTCAGGCAGGGGCTGGTCGCGGATGAGTTTCTGCTCGATCTTGCCGCCGGCCACCGTGGTCATGGTCATGTCGAGCATGAAGGGCGCCCCCTGGCGGCGCGGGGCAGCAAAGGCGATGGGCTCGGGCCGCAGCCGCCGATCAGCGCTGCCGAAGGGGGTCATGAAGAGCCCCCCACCGTTGAGCCAGACCATGCCCAGCAACCCCTGCGCGGCCAACTGCGGGGGATAGGCACCCAGACGCCCGATGTGGCTGAGATTGTGCAACCCCACAAAACCAAAGGTGGCAACGCGCGCCTTGGCCGCCGCCAACTCCAGGGCGCGGCTCACCGCCACGATGCCGTTGGCCCCCTTGCAGTCGATGATGGCCAGGGAGGGATTCTCGCGCACCACCTGCCGCTCCTCCCAGCACACGTAGTTCTTCTTCATCCCCTGGACGTAGCTGGGGATGAACCAGGTGCCGTGGGAGTCGTGGCCGGCCAACTGGCTGTCCACCAAATGGTTGCCGACGATGCGGGCGTCTGTTTCGGGAATGCCGGTGGCCCTGAAAATCTCAAAGGCGCACTGGCGCAGGACTTCCTGGCGGATGACAGGCATGGGGCACAACCTCAGGCGGCGTGTTTCTCCATCAACTCCGTGAAGTAGCGGAACAGGTGGAAACTGTCGTGCGGCCCCGGCGAAGCCTCGGGGTGGCACTGGATCGAGAAGATGGGCAAATGCCGGTGATGCATCCCCTCCACACAGCCATCGTTGAGATTGACGCGGGTGGGCTCCAGGCAGTCGGGCAGACTGTCGCCGGCAATGCCCCAACCGTGGTTCTCAGCAGTGATCAGGATGCGGCCAGTGGCCTGCTCCTTGATGGGCTGATTGCCGCCCCGGTGCCCGAACTTGAGGTGAAAGATCTCCGCCCCGAAGGCCAGGCCCAGGATCTCGTGGCCCAGGCAGATACCGAAGATTGGCCGGGTGCCGATGAGCTTCTTGCAGGCGTGTATGGCATAGTGCAGCGGGCGGGGGTCGCCCGGTCCGTTCGACAGGAAGATGCCGTCCGGCTCCAGGGCCAGGGCCTCCTCGGCCGTGGTGGTGGCCGGCACCACCGTCACCCGGCAGCCCTCCTCCACCAGCTTGCGGACGATATTGCGCTTGATGCCGTAGTCAAAGGCCACCACGTGGAAACGCGTATTGGGCGCACTCACTTCATAGGGTCGGGCGCAACTCACCTCCCGCACCAGGTCCACCCCTTCGAGACCGGCCCAGGCGCGGGCCTTGGCCACCAGGCTCTCCGGGGTTAGGTCCTCGGTGGAGATGGCGGCGTTCATCACCCCGTGGATGCGCACCCGCCGGGTCAGTTGCCGGGTGTCGATGCCCTCCACGGCGATGACCCCGTGGGCTTCCAGGTACTCGGGCAGGCTTTGGGTGGCACGGCGGTTGCTTGGCCGCCGGCAGCACTCCTTGACCAGGAAACCGCGCACCTGGGGCCGCGCCGACTCCTCGTCCTCGGGGTTGACACCGTAGTTGCCGATCAGCGGGTAGGTCATGGCGACCATCTGGCCGGCGTAGGAGGGATCGGTGAGGATCTCCTGGTATCCGGTCATGCTGGTGTTGAAGACCATCTCTCCCAGGGCCTCGCCGGCAGCGCCCACGGCGGCACCCCGGAACACCGTGCCGTCGGCAAGGGCGACAAGCGCGTCCATCCTGCTCCATGCTCCTGTTAGGTGGAGTTAAAAACCTAAGGAAAAAGACAAAAAAAAAGAAGGGGTTCCCCCCGCGTGAGGGGAACCCCTTTCTTTTTTGGACACGAGCGCAGTTCGGCGCTGATCAGCTCAGGTGTTTGTTGACTAATTTGGTCATGTCGAACATACTCACCTGCTTCCTGCCGTCGAAGACAGCCTTGAGCTTGTCGTCGGCGTTGATCATGCGCTTGTTCTGGGAATCCTGCAGGCCGTGCTTTTTGATGTACTCCCAGAGCTTCTTGACGACCTGCGTGCGGGGGAGGCCTTTGCCGCCTACGACCGCTGCCAGGACCCCCGAGGGCGTCAGCGGCTTCATGAAAGAAGGATTGAGCTTCCGCTTAGCCTTGGCCTTCTTCGGGGCAACCTTCTTCGGGGCAACCTTCTTCGGGGCCGCCTTCTTCTTGGGTGCCGCCTTCTTCGGAGCGGCCTTCTTGGCCGCTACCTTTTTCTTCGGAGCAGCCTTCTTCTTGGCCATGGTTATATTCTCCTTACTTTTTCTTGGCGGCGGCCTTCTTTTTCGGGGCGGCCTTCTTGGCGGCGACTTTCTTCTTCGGGGCGGCCTTCTTGGCGGCGGCTTTCTTGGGAGCGGCTTTCTTTTTCGCTGCCATGACTCTTTTTCCTCCTCGTTATATATTTAATGCGCGGATTTAATGCGCGACTTCGAATCTTAAGTGATCAAACGAATTTAGGCCGCGATCAAAGCAACTACCTTGGGTATCCCGGTCTATGCTCGGATGATCACCCCCTCCCAGAAGATTCTGCGCATCGTGTCACTACCTCCCCCTCAAAACGCAATGTATATGTTACTGTTTTGTGTAAGATACCATCATTCAGTCAAATTCGTCAAGCGTAAATTGCACGTTTGGTGCGAGTAATCTATCTTAAAATTACTCGCAATCTCTCCGTTTAGCGCGGAACCTCTTATGACTGAAGAGTGCAAAATTGGCGTCATCGGGGCCGGCAACATGGGCGGCGCGTTGCTCAGCGGATTGGTTGCGGCGGGCCTTCCCCCTGCGCACCTGACAGCCACTGATCTGCGCGAGGCCGTGCTCCAACCCCTGAGCCAGTTGGGGGTGCGCATCAGCACCCGGGCCGAAGACGCTATCCTCGGCCAGCAGGTGGTGGTCCTGGGGGTCAAGCCGCAGAGCGCCCCGGAGCTATTTCAATTGGTAAAGCGGCACCTGCGCCTGGACCAGGTCCTGGTTTCGATCATGGCCGGGGTAAGCACCGCGACCATCGAGTCCCAGTGGGAGGCGCCTATCCCGGTGGTCCGGGTCATGCCTCAGACCCTTGCGCAACTGGGGGCCGCCGCCTCGGGGATATGCGGGGGCCGGCACGCCACCCCGGCCCAGGTGGAATTGGTGCGCGCCCTCTTTGACCGGGTGGGCAGCACCGCGCTGGTGGCCGAATACCAGATGGACGCGGTGACAGGCCTGTCCGGCAGTGGCCCCGCCTACATATATACTGTTCTAGAGGCCCTGGCCGACGGGGGGGTGCGCGTGGGCCTGAGCCGGGAGGTGGCCCTAAAGCTGGCGGCCCAGACCGCCCTGGGCGCCGCCCGCATGGTCCTCGAAAGCGGGCAGCATCCGGCCGTCCTGCGCGACCAGGTCACCTCGCCGGGCGGCACCACCATCGCCGGCCTACACAAGCTCGAGGAGAAGGGCCTGCGCGACGCCCTGATCAGCGCGGTGCAAGCGGCCACCGAGCGCTCGGCCCAATTGGGCCAGACATGATCGCCGTCGTCGATTACGGCATGGGCAATCTGCGCAGCGTGCAGAAAGCCTTCGAGCACCTGGGCTTTGCTGCCGCCATCTGCGAAGACCCCGCCCAATTGGAAGCCGCCAGCCACCTGGTTCTGCCAGGGGACGCGGCCTTTGGCGACGCCATGCGCAACCTGCGCGAACGCGGCTGGGTCGAGGCCCTGCTGCGGGGCATCGCGCGGGGCAAGCCCTTTCTGGGCATCTGCGTGGGCCTGCAACTGATGTACGCTGAAAGCGAGGAGCTGGGCACCCATCCGGGTCTGGGCCTCCTACCGGGCAAGGTGCGCCGCTTTCCGCCGGCCGAGCGGGTGCCCCAGATCGGCTGGAACCAAGTGGCCATCACACGGCAGGTGAGCATCCTGGACGGGGTGAAGGATTTGAGCTTCTTCTACTTCGTCCACTCCTATTATGTGGACGCGGAGCGCCAGGCCGATGTGGCCGGCACCACCGACTACGGACTGGAGTACACCTCCGTCGCCGCGCGCGACCACCTTTTCGGGGTGCAGTTCCATCCCGAAAAGAGCCAGCAGCCCGGCCTGCGGCTGCTGGAAAACTTCGCTAGGCTCAACTGATCCCATGCTGGCCAAACGCATCATCCCCTGCCTCGACGTCAAGGCCGGCCGCAACGTGCGCGGCGTGAAATTCTCCGCCGACCGCGATGCCGGTGATCCGGTGGAATTGGCCCTGCGCTACGACCACGACGGGGCCGACGAACTGGTCTTCTACGACATCACCGCCTCGGCCGAGGACCGGGCCATTGTGCGCGACCTGGTGGGCAAGGTCTCCGAGCAGGTCTTCATCCCCTTCACCGTGGGGGGGGGCATCCGCAGCTTCGAGGACATCCGCACCCTGCTCAGGAGCGGCTCGGACAAGGTCTCGATCAACTCGGGGGCCGTGGCCAATCCCGGCCTGATACGCCAGGGGGCTGAGAGCTTCGGCAGCCAGTGCATCGTCGGGGCCATCGACGCCCTGCGCCGGCCCGCCGCCCAGGACCAGCCCCTCTCCTGGGAGGTCTACGTCAACGGCGGCCGCAAGGCCACCGGCCGCGACGCCCTCGAATGGGTCGAGGAACTGGTCTCCCTGGGGGTCGGCGAGCTTGTGATTAACAGCATCGACGCCGACGGTACCCACGACGGTTACGACCTTGAACTCAACCGCGCCGTGGCCGAAAGAGTGCGGGTGCCGGTAGTGGCCTCGGGAGGCTGCGGCAACCCGGAACACATCTACCAGGTGCTCACCGAGGGCAAGGCCAGCGCCGCCCTGGCCGCCTCCATCTTCCACTTCGGCAAATTCACCATCCCCCAAGTCAAGGAATACCTCAAGGCGCGCGGGGTGGTGGTCCGGGAGTGAACCATGCCCGCCGCCGCTGAGAGCCGCCGCGCCCGCCTGCGCCAGGTTAGGCGGGTGGTGATCAAGATCGGCAGCAGCAGCCTGACCACCCCCACCTGGGCCCTGGACCGGAGGGTGATGGCCAAGCTGGTACGCCAGATCGTTGCCCTGCGCCAGCGCGGCCTGGAGGTGGCCCTGGTCTCTTCGGGAGCCGTGGCCTCGGGCATGGGCCGCCTCGGCGTGGAGGCCCGGCCCCGCAGCGTGGCCGAGTTGCAGGCCCTGGCCGCGGTGGGTCAGAATCTGCTGATGCACACCTACGAGGGGCTTTTTCGAAAACACGGGGTGCTCATCGGCCAGGTGTTGCTGACCGCCGAGGATATCCTCGACAGCCGCCGGCGCTACCTGAATCTGAAGAACACCTTCCGCCAGCTCTTTGCCTACGGGGCGGTGCCCATTATCAACGAGAATGACAGCGTCGGGGTGGCCGAGCTGAAACGGGGCATCGGCGACAACGACGTGCTCGCCGCCTACGTGGCCAACATGATCCAGGCCCAGTTGCTGATCCTGCTCTCCGACGTGGAGGGCCTGTACGCCTCCTACACGCCGGGAGGGACCACGGGCGAAGTGCTCAGCCAAGTGGAAGGCGCCGACCCGCGGCTCGACGCCCTGGTGGGCCTCTCGTCAAACAAGGTGGGCCGGGGCGGCATGGCCACCAAATTGCAGGCCGCCCGGCTCCTGACCACCTGCGGGGAGATGGCCCTCATCGCCCACGCCCGCAAGCACCGGCTGGCCCAGATCATGGACGGGGCCGAACTAGGCACCCTCTTCACCCCGGAGCACAAGCGCTTGCAGAGCCGCAAACGCTGGATCGCCTTCGCCTCGCACCCCGCCGGCGCGGTGGTCATCGACCGGGGTGCCCAGCGCGCCCTGGTCTCCCAGGGCAAGAGCCTGCTACCGGTAGGGGTGGTGGCCTGCAAGGGGGAGTTCGGCGCCGGCGACGCGATCCGGGTCGAGAACGAGGACGGGGAGGAGGTGGCCCGGGGCCTCAGCCGGTACGCCGCCGGTGAGTTGCGCCAGATCCTCGGCAAACACTCCGCCGAAGTGGAGCAACTCCTGGAGCGGCCGCCATTGGAGGTGATCCACCGCGACGATCTGGCCCTGCTCGACCCCGCCCCCTCCGGCAACCGCTGAGGCCGTGGCCCGCTTGCCCCTACGGCCCCAGGCCGAAGCGACAGGCAGGTCCCACTGGCGCCTGGGATTGACCCTGCTGGTCATCGGGGTGATCCTCTACCTGTTCGTGGGGGGAGAGGAAGGCCTGATCGAGATCCGCCGCCAGGACCAGGCCTGGGCCGAGCTCCAGGCCCGGGTGGAACAGCTCCAGGCCGAGAACGACAGCCTGCGTCAGATCCTCGACATGCTGGAGCACGACGCGGACTATATCGAGAAGGTGGCCCGCGAAGAGTACGGCATGGTGAAGCCGGGGGAAAAGGTCTACCGGCTACAGGATCTGCCGGCTGGCAAATAGGCCCGCCACCCGGCCGGCAAGAGAGGCTTCATGCCCAGCCGCATCGTCAAAACCAGGGCCGTGGTCCTGCGCGCCCGGCGCCTGGGCGAGACCAGCAAGCTCCTGACCCTCTACACTGAGGACGAGGGCAAGCTCAGGGCCACGGCCAAAGGCGCCCGCAAGCCCAAGAGCAGATTTGGCGGGGCGCTGGAATGGATGACCGAGGTGCAGGTGGTCTGCTACCTGCGCGACGAGCGCGACCTGCAGACCCTCAGCGACGGCGACGCCCTGCGCGCCTTTCCCCGGCTACTGGGGGACCTGGAGCGCCTCTCCCTGGGCAGCGCCGCCTGCGAGCTGATCGACCGCCTGACCGTGGAACGCGACCCCAACCGCCGGCTCTACCGCTGCCTGTCGGGGGTGCTGGCCGGACTAGAAGAGGTGCAGGGGCCGCAGGTGGAGCCCTTGTTCTGGTACTTCCAGTTGCGCGCCGCCGAGGCCCTGGGCTACCGCCCCGAATTGGATCACTGCACCTCCTGCCGCTTGCCGCTGGCGGGGGAATGGCTGTGGTTCAGCCCCGCCATGGGCGGGGGCCTCTGCGCCCGCTGCGGCACGGCGGCCGGGGGCATCCGGGTGGCCGGCGACAGCCTGCGGTTGTTGGCCGGCCTGCAGGCCCTGGGCGCGTACCAGCCCGAGGCCATCCCGCCGGCCCCTCCACGCCGCGGCGAGCTTCGCAGCATGTTGCGGCGTTTTCTGGAATACCACGGCGGGCAGCATAGCCATCTCAAGTCGCTGGATTTTCTCGAAGCAGTCAAATAGCTGGAAGGGACAATACTCGATGGCCAATATGATGGACAAACTCGTCTCCCTGTGCAAACGCCGGGGCTTCATCTTCCAGAGTTCCGAGGTGTACGGCGGCCTCAACGGCTGCTGGGACTACGGTCCCCTCGGCGTGGAACTCTTGCGCAACATCAAGGACACCTGGTGGAAATCGATGACCTACCGCGAGGATGTGGAAGGTCTGGATGCCAGCATCCTCATGCACCCCAGGGTGTGGGAGGCCTCGGGCCACGTGGACAATTTCACCGACCCGCTCATCGACTGCAAAAGCTGCAAGGCCCGCTTCCGCGACGACGCCCTCAGCGAGGCGCAACGGGGGGCGCGCCAGTGCCCGGTCTGCGGCAACAAGGGGGTGCTCACCGAGCCGCGCGCCTTCAATCTGATGTTCAAGACCTTTGTCGGCCCGGTAGAGGAGGACAACGCCAAGGTGTACCTGCGGCCCGAAACCGCCCAGGGCATCTACGTCAACTTCCTCAATGTCCAGGCGGCCATGCGCCAGAAGCTCCCCTTTGGTATCGCCCAGATCGGCAAGGCCTTCCGCAATGAGATCAACACCAAGAACTTCCTCTTCCGCACCCGCGAGTTCGAGCAGATGGAGATGCAGTTCTTCGTCAAGCCCGGCACCGAGGACCACTGGTTCAACTACTGGCGCCAGGAGCGCTGGCACTGGTTTTCCCAGATCGGCCTGCCCGAAAAGCGGCTGCGCTGGCACGAGCACGACAAACTGGCCCACTACGCCCGAGCGGCCTTCGACGTCGAATACGAATTCCCCTTTGGCTGGGGCGAGATTGAGGGTCTGCACAACCGGGGCGATTTCGACCTGGACCAGCACGAGAAATTCTCCGGCAAGGCCCTGCGCTACTTCGACGAGGAGAGCCGCGAGAAGATTCTGCCCTGGGTGATCGAGACCTCCATTGGCGCCAGCCGCACCACCATGGCCTGCTTGGTGGAGGCGTACCGTGAGGAGGAGGTCGAGGGCGAGACCCGGGTGGTGATGCGTTTCCACCCGTGCATCGCCCCGCTCAAGGCGGCCATCCTGCCCCTGGTGCGGCGCGACGGCATGGACGAACTGGCCAGGCAGATCACCGCCCAGTTGCGGCCTCACTTCCCGGTCTTTTACGACGAGGGCGGGGCCATCGGCCGCCGCTACCGCCGCATGGACGAGATCGGCACCCCTTACTGCGTTACGGTCGATTCCCAAACCCTTCAGGACCAGACTGTCACCCTGCGGGAGCGCGACTCCATGGCCCAGGACCGGGTGGCCATCCCCCAACTGCGCGAGGAGATCACCCGCCGCATCGAGCATTGGGCTGTGCCGCAAGATTGAGTTGAGCGACGTGGGAGTGCCCTGGAGGCGGCTTCTGGGCAACAGCCGGGGGAAGGAGTGCCGGGGCAGAGGGATGAGATGGGCGCGACACCATCTATATGGTGTCGCAGGTCCAGGACTTCAGTAACGCCGGAGCGGGCCCCCCACGAACTGTAACATCCTTGACCCTA
This sequence comes from Candidatus Handelsmanbacteria bacterium, assembly GCA_016867395.1. Taxonomy (GTDB): domain Bacteria; phylum Latescibacterota; class UBA2968; order UBA8231; family UBA8231; genus SICG01. Next base: position 12,058 of record VGJS01000042.1, on the reverse strand, counting down.
AATATACCCTCTTATATATTGTTTAGGCGTACTTGGAGGCGAAAGTGGCGAAACTGGCAGACGCGCCAGACTTAGGATCTGGTGCCCGCAAGGGCTTGGGGGTTCGAGTCCCCCCTTTCGCACGCCCAGAGCCCAGCTAGACGGTGCGCAGCAGACCTCCTGCTCTGAGATTTTTCGGAGCGTGCGGTTGCGTTTTTTTATGTACTTCCCCCAGGGTAAGAACCGTGAAAACTAAAGTAACCGAAAAAGGCCGGTGGGAGCGGGAACTCGAGGTCGAGGTGCCGGCCGAGCGCATCGAGACGGCTGTCGCCAAGGCGGTAAAATCCTACCAGCGACAGCTCGAGATCCCCGGCTTCCGCAAGGGCAAGGTGCCCCTCACCCTGGTCGAGCGGCGCTACGGCGAGGCCATCCGCCAGAGCGTGGTCAGCGAGCTGCTGCCCGAGCTGGTGGGCGAGGCGACCCAGACCGAAAAGCTGGTGCCGGCCGCCCCGCCACGCGTCACCAAGCTCGAGCACCAGCCCGGCCAGCCCCTCAGCTTCACCGCCACCCTCGACGTCTGGCCCGAGGTGCAGGTGGAGAGCTATGAACAGCTCAAGGCCGCCCGCCTGGTGCACACCGTCACCGACGAGGAGATCGATCGCCGCCTGAAGGAGCTGCAGGAGCGCCACGCCACCGAGGAAAAAGTGGACCGTCCCCTCGAAAAGGGCGACGTGCTCATCGCCGACCTACAGCGCCTCGACGAGGGCGGCCTGCCCATTGTCGGTGAGCGCTACGAGGAGCGCTACTTCATCATCGGCGGCGAAAACGCCCCCAGCCCGCAATTCGAGGAGGCCCTGATCGGCATCAGCGCCGGCGAGGAGCGCCAGGTGCGTTTCTCCTATCGCGAGGATATGCCCGACCAGGACCTGGCCGGCAAGCAGGAGCACTTCGGCGTGCAGGCCCGCCAGGTGCACCAGCGCATCCTCCCCCCACTCGACGACGAGTTCGCCAAGGCAGTAGGCGAGTCCTTCCAGCACCTGGCCGAGTTGCGCCAACATCTAGGTCAGCAACTCCAGCGCCAGTGGGACTACCTGGCCCGCCAGCGCCTGCGCGGCGACCTGGTCAACGACCTGATCCGCAAGAACTCCTTCGATCTGCCCGAAAGCCTGGTGGACAACTACCTTGATTCCCTGCACCGCCGCGAACAGGGTCAACATCGCGACCACGACCATGAGCACAGCGAGGAGCAGCGGAATTACGCGGTACGCCGGCTGAAGACCTTCCTGCTCGTCGAGGCCCTGCGCAAGCAGACGGGCATCGCGGTGGGCGACGAGGAGTTTGATACCTTCATCGAGCAGCGCGCCGCCGAGCGCAACCTCGACCCCGAAGCCCTCAAGCGCTCCCCTCGGCTGGACGATCTGCGCCAGGAACTGCTGGAGGACAAGATCTTCGACTTCCTCGCCCAGCGGGCCGAGTTTGAAGAACAGGTGGTGTGAGATGTCCCTGATCCCCATGGTTATCGAGCAGACGGGCCGGGGCGAGCGCTCGTACGACATCTACTCGCGCCTGCTCAAGGAGCGCATCGTCTTCATCGGCACTCCCATCGGCGACATGATTGCCAATTTAGTCATCGCCCAGTTGCTCTACCTGGCCTCCGAAGACCCCAAGAAGGACATCTCCCTTTACATTAACACCCCTGGAGGCTCGGTGACCGCCGGCCTGGCCATCTACGACACCATGCAGTACATCCCCAACAGCGTGGCCACCATCTGCATCGGCCAGGCATCGAGCATGGGAGCGGTGCTCTTGGCCGGCGGCGCTGCGGGCAAACGCCAGAGCCTGCCCAACGCCCGCGTCCTGTTGCACCAGCCCATGGGCCGCATCGGCGGCCAGGCGGCAGACATCGAGATCCACGCCCGCGAGGTCATCAAGATCCGCCAGCAGATCAACGAGATCCTGGCCGAGCGCACCGGCCAACCCATAGAGCGCATCCAGCGCGACACCGAGCGCGACTTCTTTATGGGCCCCCAGGAGGCCAAGGACTACGGCCTGATCGACGACCTCATCCTGCCGGCGGCCCTCGCCGGCGCCCCCAAGGCCGAAGCCGCCGGCTGAAGCCCCGGCCATTTCGCGAGAGTCAGCCCCGTGCGCCGACGGCCTCCCAAACCCGAGCCGCGCTGTTCCTTCTGCGGGCGCAACGCCACCCAGGTAGAAAAGATCATCACCGGGCCCTCGGTCTACATCTGCAACGAGTGTGTCCGGCTCTGCAACGAGGTGCTGGCCGAGAACGAGAAGCTGAGCACGCCCTGGGACGCCGGCCAGATCCCCAAGCCCCCCGAGATTAAAACCGTCCTCGACGAGTACGTGATCGGCCAGGAGCAGGTTAAGAAGCTGCTCTCGGTGGCCGTGTACAACCACTACAAGCGCATCCGCTCCGCGGTCGAACTCGACAACGTCGAACTGGTGAAGAGCAACATCCTGCTCATCGGCCCCACCGGCACCGGCAAAACCCTCCTGGCCCAGTCCCTGGCCCGGGTGCTCAAGGTGCCCTTCTCCATCGCCGACGCCACCATTCTTACTGAGGCGGGGTACGTGGGCGAGGATGTGGAGAACATCCTGGTGGGCCTTTTGCAGGCGGCCGACTACGACGTGGGCCGTACCGAGAAGGGTATCCTGTACCTCGACGAGATCGACAAGATCGCCCGCAAGAACGCCACCCCCTCGGTCAGCCGAGACGTGTCCGGTGAAGGGGTGCAGCAGGCCCTGCTTAAGCTGCTGGAGGGGACGGTGGCCAACATCCCGCCCAAGGGCGGCCGCAAACACCCCGAGCAGCCGATGATCCAGATCAACACCCGCAACATCCTCTTCATCTGCGGGGGCGCCTTTGAAGGGCTGGGCCGGATCATCAGCCAGCGGGTGGGCCGGCGCACCATGGGTTTTGGCGCCGCCTCCGCCCTTCCCGAGGCCGACACCCCCAGAGAGGTGCTGCCCCTGGTGCAGCCCGAGGACCTGCTGGCCTTTGGCCTGATCCCCGAACTGGTGGGGCGCGTGCCCATGGTCACCACCCTCGACCCGCTCAGCGAGGAGGATCTGTTCAAGATCCTCACCGAGCCCAAAAACGCCCTCATCCGCCAGACCCAGCGTCTCTTCGAGATGGACGGGGTGAAGGTGGAGTTCACTGAAGAGGCCCTGCGCAAGGTGGTAGAACTGACCCTCAGGAAGGGCACGGGCGCGCGCGGCCTGCGCTCGGTCCTGGAGCAGGCAATGATGGACATCATGTACGAGGCGCCTTCCCAGGAAGGGCTGCAGCAGGTCAGGGTGACCGCCGAGATGGTGGCCCAGGGGGTGGCGCTGGCCGGCGATGAGGACGAGGACCAGTCCCAGCGCTGGCGGGCCTGAGTGATGAAGATCCGCTCCGCGGATTTCGTGGTCGGGGCGGTGAACCGGGGCGACCTGCCCACCGACGGCCTGCCCGAGGTGGCCCTGGCCGGCCGTTCCAATGTCGGCAAATCATCCCTGATCAACCGGCTGGTGCAGCGCCGCGGCCTGGCCCGCACCAGTTCCACCCCGGGCAAGACCCAGCAGCTCAACTACTACCGCCTCAACGACGCCCTCTACCTGGTGGACCTGCCCGGGTACGGCTTCGTCAAGGGCGGGTTGGCCCTGCGCCTCTCCCTGGGGCGGCTGGTCCAGGGGTACCTGGAGCGCCGCGCCGAATTGCGGGCCGTGCTCCAGTTGATCGACGCCCGCCACGGGCCCACCGAACTGGACCTGGCCATGATCGAATGGCTGAAGGCCCACCCCAAGCCCTCGCTGCTGGTCTTCACTAAGGTGGACAAACTCTCCCGCCAGCAGTGGCTGCGTCGGCAGGCCGAACTGGCGGCGGCCGGCACCCTGGCCGGGTTGTCCTACCTGTCCTTCTCGGCGGTAACGGGCGAGGGGCGCGACGAGGCCCTGGAGTGGATCTACCGGGAATCCAGGGCCAGAGGTTCCGACAAGGGATAAGGTTCATGAAAGTCCTGATCAGCGAAAAGTTGGAGGCCGGCTGCGCCGCCATCCTCAGCCAGCGCGGCATCGAGGTGGACCAGCGCCCCGGCCTCAGCGCCGCGGAGTTGCAGGCCCTCATCGGCCAGTACGAGGGGCTCATCGTGCGCAGTAGCACCCAGGTGAACGAGGCCCTGCTCAGGGCCGCCCCCCGGCTCAAGGTGGTGGGCCGGGCCGGGGCCGGGGTGGACAACATCGACGTGGAGGCGGCCACCCGGCACGGGGTGATCGCCATGAACACCCCCGGCGGCAACTCGGTCTCCACCGCCGAGCACACCTTTGCCATGCTCATGGCCCTGGCCCGCAACGTCCCCCAGGCCACCGCCTCGCTCAAGGCCGGCAAGTGGGACCGCGGCCGCTACACCGGGGTGGAACTGGCCGGCAAGACCCTGGCCGTGCTCGGCCTGGGCAAGGTGGGCCGCGAGGTGGCCCAGCGGGCCGCGGCCTTCAAGATGAAGGTGCTCGGCTACGATCCCTTCGTCTCCGCGGAGATGGCCCTGGGCTTTGGGACCCAGTTGGCCCCGCTGGAGCAGGTCTGGGCCGAGGCCGACTTCATCACCGTCCACCTGCCCCTCACTGCCCAGACCCGCCACCTCATCTCAGGCCCGCAACTAGCCCAGTGCCGGCAAGGGGTTTTCCTGCTCAACTGCGCCCGGGGCGGCATCATCGACGAGGCCGAACTGCTGGCGGCCCTCGACCGCGGCAAGGTGGCCGGCGCGGCCCTCGATGTCTTTGTGGAAGAGCCCCCCGGCCTCACCCCCCTGGTGGCCCACGAGCGGGTGATCTGCACCCCCCACCTGGGCGCCTCCACCCGCGAAGCCCAGGCCACCGTGGCCCTGCAGATCGCCGAGCAGGTGGCCGACGCGCTGCTCAACGGGGTGATCCGCAACGCGGTGAACGTCCCCTCGATGGAACCCGAGGTGTACCAGAAGCTCCGGCCGTACATTGAACTGGCCGAACGCCTGGGCCGCATTTTGGCCCAGCTCAGCGAGGGCCAGTTGGAGCGCATCACCGTCGAGTACCACGGCGACGTGAGCGCCATGCCCACCTCGGCCCTGACCGCCGCGGTGCTCAAGGGCATCATCGGCAGCATCACCGACGAGCCGGTGAACTTCGTCAACGCCCCCCTCTTCGCCCAGCAGCGCGGGGTGCGGGTGGACGAGCTGAAAAGCAGCGAGCACGAGGACTACGCCAGCTTGATCACCGCGATATTCCAGACCGCCGCCAGCCGGCGCATCCTCTCGGGCACCCTCTTCGGCAAGAGCGACCTCCGCCTGGTGCGGCTCGACGAATACAGCTTCGACGCCATCCCCGAAGGCCACATGCTCTTCTACATCAACGAGGACGTGCCCGGGGTGATCGGCCGCATCGGCACGGTGATGGGTTCCCACCGCGTCAACATCGCCCAGATGTCCTGCGGCCGGCACCAGGTGGGCGGCCGGGCCCTGACCATCCTCAACGTGGACAGCCGCATCCCCGACGCGGTGCTGGCCGAGATCCTGACCCATAACAACATCGTCTGGGCCAGGCAGATCAGTCTCTAGAAGGAAAAACAGATGCCGACCAAAGTAGTGCTGGGAGCGCAGTGGGGAGACGAGGGCAAGGCCAAGGTGGTCGATTACCTGACCCTGGACGCCGATCTGGTGGTGCGCTACCAAGGCGGGGCCAACGCCGGCCACACCGTCAAGGTAGGGGACACCACCTTTGTCTTTCACATGATCCCTTCGGGAATCATGCACCCGGGCAAGGTCTGCGTGGTGGGCAACGGGGTGGTGGTCGATCCCGAGGCCCTGCTCCAGGAAGCGGACGAGTTGCAGACCAAGGGTTTTAGCATCGCCGGCCGGCTCTTCATCAGCCACAACGCCCACCTGGTCATGCCCTACCACAAGCTCCTGGACAAGCTGGCCGAGGAGGGCCGAGGCAGCGACAAGATCGGCACCACCGGCAGAGGCATCGGCCCCTGCTACCGCGACAAGGTGGAGCGCGGCCAGGGGGTGCGGGTGGTGGACATGCTCGACGCCGACTGCCTGCGGCGAAAATTGCAGGCGGTGATAACCGCCAAGAACGAGATCCTGCGTCGCCTCTACGACCACGCCCCGCTGGAGGCGGCGCCCATCATCGACGCGTACCTGGGTCATGCCCAGCAGCTGCGTCCCTACATCGCCGACACCTCCCTCCTGCTCAACGAGGCCCTGGACCAGGGCAAGACCGTGCTCTGCGAGGGAGCCCAGGGCACCCTGCTGGACATCGACCACGGCACCTATCCCTTCGTCACCTCCTCCAACACCACCGCCGGGGGCGCCTGCACTGGCACCGGCATCGGCCCCACCCGCATGGATCAGATCATCGGGGTCACCAAGGCCTACACCACCCGGGTGGGCAACGGCCCCTTCCCCACCGAACTGCTCGACCAGACCGGGGAGCGCATCCGCGAGGTAGGCCACGAGTACGGGGCCACCACCGGCCGTTCGCGCCGCTGCGGCTGGTTCGACGCCCCCATCCTGCGCCTTTCAGCCCGCATCAACGGACTCACCAGCCTGGCCCTGACCCGGCTGGACGTGCTCGATACCTTCCCCGCCCTCAAGCTCTGCACCGGCTACCAGCTGGAGGGTCGGGTGCTCAGCGAGTTTCCCCTCGACCCGCGGGACCTGGAGAAATGCGCCCCCATCTACGAGGAGGTGGCGGGCTGGAATACCCCCACCACCGGGGTGCGCCGCTTCGGCGATTTGCCGGTTGCAGCCCGCCATTACGTGGAGCGCGTCACCCAACTGAGCCGCACCCCGATCTCGTTGATCTCTGTGGGACCCGAGCGCGATTCCACCATCCAGGTATAGGGACGAGGGCGCAACTGTACTGGAACCCCTTAAGGTAAGGGCGGGTTTAAAACCCGCCCCTGCGAAGACATGCTGCTCAAACCGTCTGCATCGCCGAACAAACCTCAAACCCTGCGCCGGCTCCTCGCCCAGGGCACTGTGGTCCTGCCTGGGGCCTTCAACGCGCCCGTGGCCATGCTCGCCCAGCAGCTGGGCTTCCCGGCGGTGTACATCTCCGGGGCCGGTCTGATCAACGGCCTGGCCGGGTACCCCGATATCGGCCTCTTAGGAATGGACGAGATGGCCCGCCAGGCCGGGTACATCGCCAACGCGGTGGAGGTGCCGGCCATCTGCGACGCTGACACCGGGTACGGGGAGGCATTGCAGGTGATGCGCACGGTCCAGTTCTACGAGCAGGCGGGCCTCTCCGGCCTGCACCTGGAGGACCAGCAGGCCCCCAAGCGCTGCGGGCACCTCGAAGGCAAATCCCTCATCTCCCCGGCGGAGATGGAGCGCAAGATGGCCGCCGCCGCCCAGGCCCGACGCAACCCGGACTTCCTGCTCATCGCCCGCACCGACTCCCGGGCCGTCGAGGGCCTGGAGGCCAGCATCGAGCGCGGCCTGCGCTACCTGGAGGCCGGCGCCGACGCGCTCTTCCCCGAAGCCCTGCAAACCCCCGAGGAGTTCGGCCGCTACGCGGAGGCGGTCAAGGCCCCGCTTTTGGCCAACATGACCGAATTCGGCAAGAGCCCCTATCTCAACGTGGCAGAGTTCGCCGCCCTGGGCTACCGCATGGTCATCTTCCCCATGACCGCCTTCCGGGCGATGATGAAGGCCGTGGAGCAGACCTTCCGCCAGTTGCGCGACACCGGCACCCAGGCGCACTTCCTGGACCAGTTGCAGACCCGCCAGGAACTCTACGAGTTGCTCCAGTACTCAAAGTACACCCAACTAGACACCGCCCTGGCCGCCCGTTTTCCGGAATAGGTGCGAGGAGCGATAGGGCGGGGCTAATGCAGCAGCGGGGAGATGACTCCGGAGGTTTTTCCCGGGGACTGGTTGGGAAGGGAAGGACGCGGGAGAGGTGGTGGGGACAGCGGAGCCCTCAACGCGCCAGCGTATGGGGCGTTGAGGGGGTTGGGTAGTAGGGTCGGGATAGCGAGCAGGGTGGGAAGTCCGCGCCTTGGGACAAACCGGAGTGGGTCGCTCCCTAATGCGCATAGGTAAAAAAAGAGATGGAGACCTGGTTATGTCCGAAAAATCCGCGTACAGCCCCGGCCTCGAAGGTGTGATCGCCGGCGAGTCCGCCCTCTCGCGCATCGACGCCGAGCACAACCGCCTGCTCATCTGCGGCTATGATCTGGAGGAACTGACCGAAGGGGCGGCTTACGAAGAGGTGGCCTACCTTCTCCTCCACGGCGAACTGCCCACCCGCGCCCAGTTGGAGGAATTCGGGGCCGCCCTGCGCGCCGAGCGCAACCTGCCCTCCCCGGTTCTCGACCTCCTGCGCCACGCCCCCGCCGACACCCACCCCATGGACCTTTTGCGCACTGCGGTCTCGGCCCTCTCTTTCTTCGACCCCGAGACCCGCGACAACAGCCCCCAGGCCAATGTCCGCAAGGCCCTGCGCCTCCTGGCCAAGATCCCCCTGATCATCGCCGCGGGCCATCGCCTCAGTCAGGGCCTCGAACCCGTCGCCCCCCATCCCCGGCTGGGCCAGGCCGCCAATCTGATCTACATGCTGCGCGGCAGCGAGCCAGCCCCCCACGAGGCGCGCGCCCTCGATGTCTCGCTCATCCTTTACTCCGAGCACGGCTTCAACGCCTCCACCTTCACCGCCAGGGTGGTGACCTCCACTCTCAGCGACCTCTACAGCGCCGTCACCGCGGCCATCGGCGCCCTGGCCGGCCCCCTGCACGGGGGGGCCAACGAGGCGGCCATGCACATGCTGATGGAGATTGGCGGCCCGGAACAGGCCGAAGCCTGGGTGCTGGACGCGCTGGCTAAAAAAAAGAAGATCATGGGCTTCGGCCACCGCGAGTACAAGAAAGGCGATTCACGGGTCCCGGCGATGAAGAAGGTTGGCCGCCAGGTGGCCGCCGCAGTGGGGGACACCCGCTGGATCGAACTGGCCGAGATCGTCGAGCGGACCATGATCGCCCAGAAGAACATCCACCCCAACCTCGACTTCCCCTGTGCCTACACCTATTACCTGATGCACATCCCCATCCCACTCTACACCCCCATCTTCGTCTCCAGCCGGGTAGCCGGCTGGGCGGCCCACGTCGTCGAGCAGTTGGGCCGAAACCGGCTCATCCGGCCGGCGCACCTGTACCGGGGAATGGGCCAGCGACCCTTCAAGCGGGTGGGCGTGCGGGGCTGAGGCGCCAGGGCAGCAGCCAGGCGCGGATCTCCAGGAGAAACGCCTGCGCCAACTCCGTGCGGTAGTCCTGGTAGGTCCATTCCAGCGGCTGGTAACGGCGCTTCTGGAAAAGCAGGGTAGTCTCAGCGTACAGCCCCGGCCCGATGCAGATGCGGTGCCCGCTGTACTTGGTGGTGGCCAGCACCAGGCTCTCGATCGTCACCAGCCCCGGATCGATATTCGCCCGCCGCCGCACCCGGCCTTCCTCCTCCTGCCCCAACTCCCGCTCCAACTCCATCATCCGCCGCTTCACCTCCACCAACACCGCCGGGTCCACCAGCCCCTCGAAGCACACCAGTTGTTTGAGCAACCCAAACCCCATCTCCCGCTGATAGTAAGAACTGTAGTCAAAGGCGTACACCGGCCCCACCGCACGGAGCGGGGCAACCCTTGCTGCCAACAACTCCCCGGCCTGCGCCAGCACCTGTTCATCAGGCGCCATGATTGCGGCAATGAGGGCTGCAGGAGGAGGGGGGCGGAGATCGATGGGCATAGAAACCTCGTCAAGTATTCAACCCTCGCGCCGCGGGCCGGGGGAGTGCCCCGAAATGCGTTTCTGGGGCAGAGGCCGGGGGCAGGATCGCAGGGCGGGGCAGCGGCGAAGCGTAGTCTATGGAGCGAGGGGGCGCAACGCCCCAATGTATGGGGCGTTGCGGGGGCTGGGCCGGAAGGCGGCCCGCGACACCATATGAATGGTGTCGCGGGCCCGGGACTTCAGAAAGGTCTGGAGTGGGCACCCCACGGCCCGCCCTGCAGGCATCGCACTCACCCTTGACGCAGTTCCAACTTCGCCCTAATAGAGTACACCCGGCGGCCCTGTCGGCGCAACCACTCCCCAAGGAGAGCCCGCCATGCGCGTGGAAGACCTCGACACTCCGGTCCTCATCGTCGATCTCGACGCCCTCGAAGAAAACCTCGACCGCTACCAGCGCTACTTCACCGAACACAAAATCGGCCTGCGCCCCCACATCAAGACCCACAAGACCCTGGCCATCGCCCACCAGCAGATGAAACGCGGGGCCATCGGCATCACCTGCCAGAAACTGGGCGAGGCCGAGGTCATGGTCGCCGGCGGCGTGGATCAGGACGTGCTTATCCCCTACAACATCATCGGCGCCGACAAACTAGCCCGCCTCATGGCGCTCAGCCGGCGCACCCGCCTCACCGTGGCCGCGGACTCCGCCTACACCGCAGAGGGACTCGCCACCGCAGCCACCCGCGCCAGCGCCGCCCTGGGGGTAATCGTCGAACTGGGGGTAGGCGGCCGGGCCGGGGTACCCACCCCCCACGCCGCCCTGGAGCTGGCCCGGCAGATCGCCCGTGCCCCCGGCCTGGAACTGCGCGGCCTCATGGCTTTCCCCACCGACGCCCAGACCCGCCCGGTGATTCAGGAAACCCTGGCCCTCTTCGACAAGGATGGCCTGCCCCATCCCATCGTCAGCGGCGGCAGCACCGCCAGCGCCCTGCTCGCCCATGAGGTCCCCGAACTGACCGAACACCGGGCCGGGGAGTACTGTGTGGGCGGGGTGGGCCACCTGCGCCGGGGCACCCACACCGTGGCCCAGTGCGCCCTGCGGGTGCTGATGACCGTGGTCAGCCGGCCCACCCCGGACCGTGCCATCCTCGACGGGGGCAGCAAGTCCCTCAGCGCCTCGGTGATCCAGGACGGCGACCATACGAGCATGGGCTATGTCGTCGAGTACCCCCAGGCCCGCTTCTCCGGCGCCTCGGAGGAGCACGGCCATGTCGATGTCTCTGCCTGCGACCCGAAACCCCGCATCGGTGAGCGGGTCCAGGTGCTGCCGGTGCATCCCTGCCCCTGTGTTAACGAGCACGACGAGCTGGTCGCCCTGCGCCAGGGCCGCGTCGAGGCGGTCTGGCCCATCTCCGCCCGCGGCAAGATCCGCTGACCCTATCCTCCACAGAAAGGATTCCATGTCCACGTCCCACGACGAACTCGTCCGGCGGTTCCTCGTCCCCAGCACCGCCACCCTCACCACGGTGCTACGCAAGTACGGGTTGAGCAACACCTACCTGCACCAGGTGGCCCCGCTGCGGCCCGGCACCAGGATGGCCGGCCCGGCCTTCACCCTGCGCTATATCCCCGCCCGCGAGGATCTCAACGCCGGCGAGGTGGATAACCTTAAGGATGCCCAGCGGGTGGCCATCGAGCAGGTGCAGCCCGGCCAGGTCTTTGCCATCGATGCGCGCGGCGAGACTCGCGCCGGCACCATGGGCGCGATCCTGGCCACCCGCCTGCACCAGCGGGGCGCCGCCGGCATCGTCACCGACGGAGCCTACCGCGACAGCCCGGTAATCGCCGAACTGGGCCTGCCGGCGTACGCGGCAGCAATGAACGCCCACGCCAACAAGACCATGCACCATCCCAGCGAATTCCAGGTGCCTATCGCCTGCGGCGGGGTGGCCGTTTTTCCCGGCGACTGGCTGGTGGGCGACAGCGAGGGCGTGGTGGTGGTCCCCGCTGACCTGGCCGAGGCCGTGGCGCAGGAAGCCCTGGAGCAGGAGGAGAAGGAGGATTTCATCATCGAGAAGATCCGCAGCGGGGCCAGTATCGTGGGCATCTATCCGCCCGACGCCCGGACCCTGGAGGAGTTTGCCCGCTGGAAAGCAGGACGGGGCTGAACACCAGAAACCGCGGCGCGAAGAGCCGTTTGGCCCCCGGTGCAGCTTTCCATATACTCAGGCCGATATATTGATTAGCGGTTTCGTTTTGCCTGCGGGGCCCCCTTCCTGACGAGATCCCCTCTGCCCAACGTCAATATCCGCCACGTCAAAGAGC
>VGJS01000041.1 GCA_016867395.1 Candidatus Handelsmanbacteria bacterium | reverse complement strand
AATGGCCGCCATCCGCAGCGAGAGTTGGTCAGCGGGATCGGCAAGCTGACCATTCGCCAACCGCGGGTCCATGATCGGCGGGAGGGGCACCCCTTCACCAGTGCCATCCTGCCCCCGTATCTGCGGCGAACACCCAGTCTGGAGGCGCTGATTCCGGCGCTGTATCTGAAGGGGCTGTCGACATCCTGTTTTCCCGAGGCCCTGCAGGCGATCCTGGGCGAAGAGGCTGGAGGGCTATCCGCGGCCAATGTGGTCCGGCTCAAGAAGGTTTGGGAGGGGGAGTTCACCGCCTGGCAGAAACGGGGTCTGACCGGCAAGCGATACGTATACGTCTGGGCGGATGGCATTTACTTCAACATCCGTTTAGAGCCGGAGCGGCCCTGCCTCCTGGTGCTGATCGGGGCTACCGCCGAGGGAAAGAAGGAACTGATCGCTATCCATGATGGCCAGCGCGAGAGCAAACTGTCGTGGAAAACGGTACTCCAGGATCTCAAGGCACGTGGGCTGGAGATGGATCCCTTCCTGGCCATCGGCGATGGCAGCCTGGGCTTTTGGGGGGCGCTACGAGAGGAATGCCCCTCGACCCTGGAACAACGCTGCTGGGTCCACAAGACCGCCAATATCCTCGACAAGCTGCCCAAGACCCTGCAGCCCGATGCCAAGGGCCTGTTGCAGCAGCTCTACCTATCGGCTACAAAGGAGGCCGCCCTCAAGGCCTATGACCGATTCTTCCACCGCTATGAGGCCAAGTATCCAGCCGCCTGTGAGTGCTTAAACAAAGACCAGGAGGTGTTGTTTACCTTCTACGATTTCCCCGCCGAACACTGGCGGCACATTCGCACCACCAACCCGATCGAATCCACCTTCAGTACCGTGCGCCACCGCACCCGACAGACCAAGGGCTGCGGCTCCCGCCTGGCCACCTTGACCATGGCCTTCAAGCTGACCCGGGAAGCGGAAAAACGGTGGCAACGATTGCACGGCTATCGCCTCCTTGACCAAGTCATGGCCGGGGCGATATTCGTCGATGGCGATCTGAAAAACGCGGCCTGACCATGCAGGATACGCTCAGCCCTCATCCACAACATTTGACAAAAGCTCCGGCCCCTAAGATGCTTCAGGAAGTTGAACTTAAAGTTGATCAGCCCCCGCTGCGTGTCGGGGTATCTGGCCCCGAACTGCCCCCGGAGCGCCGGCCAGGGGACCTCGGTCTTGGTCTTCAGGTAGCAGAGCCGGTAGGTGAGCCAGCAGTAGACATCGAGGGCCAAAGGCGATTTCTTGAGCACCTGGAAGGCCCTCATGTCGATGGGGACCTGCCGGTCAATGATCTCCCGAAAAAAGTCTTCCGCCTGACCGTGCTCCTGGCCGAGATCCAGGAGGCCCTGGGCAGAAGTAGACCGGGGGAGGTCCTCTCTTCCCGCCTCACTGCCAGAGCGGCTCCCCCTGCTGTAGTTGCGCCTGCAAGAACCCCTCGTTCAGTTCCACCCCCAATCCCGGTTTTTCCCCCAAGACCACATGTCCCCGCTGGATAGCGGGTTCCTCGGACAGGATCACCTCGTCCCAGGTCGGGTCCCCGTAGCGGTGGAACTCCAGGGCCAGGAAATTGGGCACACTGGCGCAGACGTGGGCGTCGGCCACGGTGCTCAGGGCGCTGGAGTTGTTGTGGGGGGCAAAGGGGATATAGTAGAGTTCGGCGAGGTTGGCGATCTTGCGGCATTCGGAGAGGCCCCCGCACTTAGAGATGTCGGGCATGATGATGTCGGCGGCCTGCTTCTGCAAAAGGTCGCGGAAGCCGTGGCGCATGTAGAGGTTCTCGCCAGCGCAGATGGGGGTGCGGGTGGCCTGGGTGATCTTGGCCAGGGCGTCGATGTTTTCGGGGGGCACGGGTTCTTCGAGCCACATCAGATTCAGGCGCTCCAGAGCCTGGGCCAGGGCCAAGCCGGCGGTGGCGTCGTAGCGGCCGTGCAGGTCGATGGCTAGGTCCAGGGAACCCACGGCTTCGCGGATCTCAAAGGCCTGGTCGACCATGGATTTGAGTTCGTCGGGGGTGACCGACCAGTTCCACGGGTCGAGTTTGTGGGGGTTGTGAGCATCGTCAAGGTCGAACTTGATGGCGGTGAAGCCCTTGGCCCGCACCTCTTCGGCCCGCTGCCGGTAGTCCGAGCTGGCGCTGTCTACGTAGAGCCGCACCCGGTCGCGGAACTTGCCGCCCAGCAGCCGGTACACCGGCGTACCCTGGGCCTTGCCGGCCAGGTCCCACAGGGCGATCTCGATGCCGGTCAGGGCCGAGATCCCCAGGCCGGCGAAACCCCCGCGGAAGATGTAGCTGCGGCGCACCTTCTCGAAGCAGGCGTCCACGTCGCGCGGGTCCATGCCGATGAGTTGGACGGCCATGCTCTTGGTGGAGCCGCGCCAACCCCCGTCCACATGGCTGGCCTCACCGGTGCCGTACACCCCTCCGTCGGTGTGGACTCGTACATAATGATAGTGGTAGCGGGGCCGGCCTTTGACCTTCACCCGCACCTCGGCGGTCTTAATCTGGGTGATCTTCACTTGGCGTCTCCGTACGGCTTGCTGGTGTCCCCCGGGTAGATAAGGAGGAGCTCGGGCATGACAAGATATTCCGCCTTTATGGGTGGCGCAATAGAGGCAGATCGGTTGGAGTTGTATACCCCGCGCCGGGATATTCAGGGTTAAGAATTCCCTTCTCGACGCGCTGCTGAGCTTTTGCCGATGCCATCCCGGGGACCGGAAGGTGGTCCTGGTGCCCTCGGCCCAGGCCGGCCAGCACTTGGCTGGGGCCGCTGGCTCTACTTTGCCAACCCTGGGCCAATCTCGGTTTCGCCACCCCAGCGGCCTGGGCGGCGCACTGGGCCGGCCCTGGCCTGGCCGCCGCTGGTTGGCGTCCGCTGGGCAGGGATGAGGAGTCAAATTGTCCCGAAGTTAGTTGAAATAGCACAGGCTCCTCATTATAGATTGGGTGACGGGTAAAGAACTGGAGCACTTCCGTCCAGAGAGCCCGGTGGATGGCCGCTGCACTGCTGGACATCGAATCGCGATTGCGAAAGGTCAAGGGCGTCGCCTACCTGCCCTTGCTTCGACACCCGTTGCAAAAAGAACTGAACCTAACCGCATCAACGAAATTGGCTCATCACGCCTGAGCTATTTCAACTGACAATGGGACTTGACCTGAGGAGTTCTTTCTAATCTTGGAGCTGCTTGGGGCCAGGGGGCGGACCCGGGCCCTCGGCAGCGCGGATCGGCCCTCCACCTCCCTGGTCCAATCCCTGGCTCGGACCCCGCGCACCCTCCGGCTGAACGGGATCGACCCAAAAGCCCTCACGACCCTTGACCCGGGGAACCAGCTGCTGGAAGCCCTGGCCGAAATGCTGGAGGATTACCCCCAAGCCCTGGCCAAGCGCCACCGCTATGACCAGGCCCAACTCTACACCGAGGCCACCGGGCTCATAGGGGGGGCCAGCGGGTCTCTGCCCTGTGCAGCAAGGAAATGCTCCCGGAGCTGGCCAGCCGCTTTTTTCGCCATTGCCTCGGGTCCGGCGGCCAGCTCCTCGGCGGGGAAACCACCCTTGCCACGCCCCCGGATCACAGTGCGGGAGCACGATGCATCAGCTCACCTCGCCTATTTGCTCCGGCATCCCCGGCAGAGCCTCGGCCGACGGTCCAGGTCTGGCAGGACGTCGGCGCCCAGGCCGAACCTACAGCCGTGCTCCGAGACGTGCTCCGGCGGGGATTACCCATGGACCAGGTGGAGTTGGCCTATAGCTCCGAGCAGCCCTACCTGGATCTCATCCACAACCTAGCCGCAGAGTTGGCGATAAATATCCATGCATTAACATGACTTACGCCGCATCTCAGCCACGTGGTTCAAGCCCTGACAGGGTTTCACCGCTGGATAGGGTCGGGGCATGACCCAGGGGAACTGGCCGAGTTGTGCCGGGCGGGGCTACTCAAAGGCCTACCCGAGGCTGGTGCAGTATACAGCTTGGCCCCCTTCCTCCGCTACCAGAAGCAAGGGGTGGGAGCAGGGAAAGAGCACGGCGAATTAGTTCCTGCTGATGAACAGACCCAGTCAGAGGATGTGCTCCGGGCGCAACTGTTCTCGAAAAGCCTGGGCGAGTTGGTGCATACAGGTGCAGAGGTGTCGCTCAAATCCCTGGCCGAGGGCGGCATCCGCTTCCTCGAAACTTGGGTTCCCCTAAGCCGGGAGCACAGCGCTAATGGGCGGGGGTGTTGGCGGAGCGTTTGCGGGTTCTGGGGGAGTTGGAGGTGGTGGACCGCCCTGACCGAATGGCGCAACTCCTGCTCGACCGCATGGGGGTCCATATTTTCCCTGGCGCCGATACCGGGGAGGGTGCCCTGTGGGTCGGCCCGGTAGAAGAAGCGGGATACGCCGGAAGAAAATAGCGCAGCGGCAGCGCCCGGCTAACCTGGCTTGGCAGTTTTCCAGGGTGCTGGCCGGCCACCGAGGGGAGACGACCCTGGTGTACAGCCATTGCGCTCCACAGGACGGCCGCGAACAGGCGCCGGCCCCCCTGGTGCAGCAGGAGGCGGAGCACGTGGCCATAACAGAAATCCCCCTTGGTGGTGGCGGACCCGGCCCTGGCCCTGGACAGGGGCGAGGCAGTGTTAGCTGCCTGCCAAGGGGCTGGCAGCGCGCCCTGGGTGCAGGGGGTTTTCCCCGGGCTGGCTGTAGGGGAGCACGCTGTTAGCAGCGGGAGCAGAGAGCGTTGGGGCGATTTTCCGGCTGGCTGGGCCGGGACACCCCGGAGTTGGGCTTTGGCCGTATCCACTCGGTCTCTGCCGTGGAGGCCCTGATTCGCTGTCCGCACAGTTATTTCCTCGGCTATGTACCCGACCTGGACGGGCCCCCTGAGCGGGCAGAAGACCCAGGGCCCTGGCGAAGCCCGTCCCAGTTTCGCTCCGCCCTGCACCGGCTCTTCTTCCGCTTCATGGCCGCGGTGCGGGAACGGGGAGAGAAACCCTCGGCAACGCAGCACGAGCCGTTGCTGGAACAGCTACTCCGGCATTTGGTGGGGGAACTGCGCTCCCAGATCCTCGTGCGCCATGAGCCGGCGCTGAGGGCAGACCTCCGGAGGATGGAGCGCTCGGTGCGGATCTTCCTCAGGGCTGAATCGCGGCGCGGCGATGCCGAGCCCGTGGATTTTGAGGTAAGCTTTGGCCAAAGGAAGCACGGAGGAGCATATTTCCGGGATGGGGTAGTGCTCAACCTGTCCGAACAACTGCAACTCCGGCTCCAGGGGCGCATCGACCGTCTGGATCGCACGGGGGAGGGATACCAAATCTGGAATTACAAGACCGGGTCCTGCACCCTGTACGAGCGAGGGGATCTGCTCAGGGGGGTATTCATCTCCAATGGGAGTTCTACGCCTAAGCCTTCGCACAGATTCTGAACCAACGGGAACCCGCCGCCAAGGTGCTCAGCGCGGGGTATATTTTGTCAGCGCCAGGGAGCACGGCCGGCGCCTGAGCGCCCCGCCGCCCGATCCGGGCGAGGTGGCCCGGCATCTGGAACCGGTGGTGGAGATGGCGGCCCGGAGGGCCGTCTTCCCTATCTAGCGAGAGCGCCAGTGCCCGCACTGCGACTATGCCCCGCTCTGCGGCGGCGAGGGGCGGCTGGCCAATGAGGTGGACCCGGCGGCGACCCCACCCGACCCGCCGGGGCTGGCCCCTTTGCTCAGGCAGTGGGCCGATGGCTGAGGTGATGGTGGATCAGGAAGCCAGGTCGGCAATTGCCCGGGAGCTGCACCAGAACCTGATGGTGTTGGCCGGCGCCGGGGCGGGAAAGACCCAGGCCCTGGCGGATCGGATGGCCGTCTGGATCGGCGCCGGAAGGGGGCTGGTCGAGGAAGGTGGCGCCGGCACGTGTACGCGGTGGCGGCCCCGTTGGTGCACGAGGCGGCGGGTTTCTACGCCGAGCAGCGTCGCATTCAGGGCCCGCTCAGCTTTCGGGACCTGCTGGAGCAAGCCGCCCTGGTCTTGCGCCACCACCCAGGGGTGACGAGGCATTTCCAGGGGTGTTACCGCAGCCTCTTCGTGGATGAATTCCAGGACACCGACCCTATTCAGGCCGAGGTGGTCTTCTACCTGGTCGGCTCTGACCTCGAAGAGGCGGACTGGACCCGGCTCGAACCCCGGCCCGGCAGCCTCTTTCTGGTGGGGGACGAAAAGCAGTCCAGCTACCGCTTCCGCCCCGCCGACGTGCAGACCTGCGCCAGGGTCCGCCAGCGACGAGCCCAGGGCGGCGGCCAGGTGGCGGTCCTGAACACCAGCTTCCGCGCCGCCGGCCCCTTTGCGCCTGGCTCAACCAGACCTTCGCCCCCCTCTTTGCCGCCCAGTTCCCGCCCTACTAGGCCCCCTTTTTCCCCTGGCCCCCCACCGCGCCGGGGGGGACCCTGTAAGGCTGCGGCGGCTGATCATCCCGGCGGTGAGGTGGCACCGCCGCGCCCAGATCGCCGCCCTGGAGGCCGGGTCCCTGGCGGGGCGCACCGGGTTCAACACCAAGGCCATGCTGGGCGGGCAGGCCTCCCCAGGCGATTTCATGATTCTCACCCGCACTACCGCCTGCCTGCCCCTCTACGCCCGGGCCTTGGAGGAGCGGGGCATCCCGTACGACCTGGCCGGCAGCCGCTTTTCCGGGTCCGCGGACCTGCGGCCCCTGGTGGAGATGGCCGAGGCCATCGCCGCCTTTGAGGAGGCCCTGAGCCTGGCCATGTACCTGCGCGGCGCCCTGGTGGGCTTGGGGGACGACGAGTTCTACGCCTTCCGGCGGGCCGGCGGCATCTTCGGCTACACCCAGCCCCTGCCCGCAGTCTGGATTTTCGGCTGCGGCAGCGCCTCGAACGGGCCCTGGGCCAGCTCAGCCAGGAACGGGAGTGGTTCGAGTCCCTCGGCGCGGCCACAGCCTGGGTGCGCCTGGTGGATGAGCTGGGCCGGATCCCCTTTGTCGCCTCGCGGCCGGCCGGTTCCTCGCCGGCCGGCCGCCTGCTACGGGTCCTGGGCCGGCCAGGAACTGCACTGGGTGCCGATCCTGCGCGAGTTGCGCGAACTGCTCGACGACCCCGATTACAAGGCCGAGGAGATGACCCTGGAGGCAGAGGAATTGCGCCTCCTCTACGTGGCCGCCACCCGGGCCGCTGAACTGCTGGTGGTCTCCTGCTACGAGGGCAATGCCGAGGCCGGCCCTTGGGCGGCCCTGTATCCGGCGCTGGAAAAGGTGCCTGTCCTGCCCGAGTGCGAGATGCCTCTTCCTGCCCCGGCCCCGGCCCCGGCCCCGGCCTGGGACTGGGAGGCCCTGGAGCGGGAGCGCCGGGCGCGCTGGGTCCAGGTGGTGCAGCCCAGTGTGCAGGTCCCGCCCCGCCTGGGGGAGGAAGCCGGGTACGGGGCCCTGGCCCATCAACTGTTAGGAGCGGCGGTGGAGGGGCGGTTGCCCGCCCAGCCAGCCGCACACCCGGAAATGCTGATAGACGAGGCCGGCCTGCCCCTGGCCTGGCGCAGCCGGCTGGAAGAGGTATTGGCGACCTTCCGCGCCTCGCCTTTTTGGGCCCAGGTGCAGGAGGCGGCCCAGGTCCACACCGAGGTGAAGTTCGCCGGGGCGGGGGGAGTGCGCGGGGTGATAGACCTGGTATTCCGGGTTGCCGGGGGCTGGAAAATTGTGGACTATCAAAGTGAAACCGCGCCGTTCGCCCCGGCACTGGAGGCCGGCGCCCGCCACTGGGAGCAACTAACAGGGGAGGAGGTGGTGGAGCGGGGGGCGTGGTTATGCGAAACCGGGGCGTGGCAGCCCTGCTGAAAGGAGGGGCATGAGCATTGGCATTGGCATCATCGGCGCGGGCGGCATTTCCCAGGCCCACGCCAAAGGGTACCAGCAGCGGCCTGACGCCCGCATCGTGGCGGTGGCCGACCTCTTCCCAGAGAAAGCCAAAGAGGCCGCTGCCCGGTGGGGCGCCCCCTACGCCTTTGGCGACTACCGCGAGTTGCTGGACCTCAAGGAGGTGGACGCGGTCAGCGTCTGCACCTTTAACCAGGCCCACTGTGCCCCGACGGTGGCAGCCCTGGAGGCGGGCAAACACGTGCTCGTGGAAAAACCCATGGCCCCCACCACCGCCCAAAGCTGGCAGATGGTGCAGGCCGCCAGCAAAAGCGGCAAGCTGCTGATGGTGGAGATGAAGTGGCGCTTCATGCCCGAGATCCTGGCGGCCAAGCAGGCCATCCAGCGGGGCGAACTGGGCCGCATCTACTACTCCGAGGCCATCGGCTGGCAGCACCGCGGCATCCCGGGGGGCACCTTCATCCAGCAGGAGACGGCCGGGGGCGGGGCCCTGATGGACAACGGGGTCTATACTCTCGATGCGGTGCTCAACCTGCTGGGCCATCCCAAACCCTTGACCGTTTCGGGCACGGCCGAAAACGCCTTCGGCCACTCGCCCGACGGCAAATGGGACCCGGCCAGATTCTCGGTGGAAGATTTCGGGGCCGCGTACGTGCGGCTCGAAGGGGGCATCACCCTCTTCTTCGCCCACGCCTGGGCCATCGACTTTGACGAGCAGTGGCAGATGCGCGTGGCCGGCCAGCGCGGCTCGGTGGAGTTGCGACCCTTTGATTCCGGCCCCAAGCTGCGGCTGCGCCGGGGGGGATATGGCGATCTCCAGGAGGTGGACCCCGGCCCCCTGCCCGCGGGCAGCACCGAGGTGCCCTACGCGGTGGGGCAATTTGTTGAAGCCATTGTCCAGGACCGGCCCTCGCCGGTGCCGGCCGAGACCTTCCTTTACACCAATGTGATCTTCGACGGGCTGTACGAGTCCTCCCGGCTGGGCCGCGAGGTATCCATCTCCATGCCTGGGTGAAAAACAGGGGCGGAGGCAGACCATGAAACGCATCGGCATCCTTACCGGCGGCGGCGATACCCCGGCGCTAAACGCCACCATCTACGGAGCGGTGGTGCGGGCCAGCCAGCTGCAGGTGGAGCTGTACGGGTTCATCAAAGGGTTCAGCAGCCTGCTCAACCCGCGCCTGCCCGCGGTGCTGGCGCCCAAGACCATCGACAACGACCTAGGCCTCAACTATCCCAGTTAGGTGGACGAATGGCAGCGCGAGGAGAAGGGCGGGGCAGAGCGGGTGGAGGTTAACTGTGACCCCCGGGTACGTCACCGCGGTCTTTGAGACGGCCCCGGGGGTGCAACGGGTGTGCGCTGCCAGGCCAGCTTGCCCAGTACCCCCTCGTACAGGGAATAACTCAGCTCCCCTCCCAGCGGTCCACGTCGTAGTCCCAGGTGGCCCGGGCCCGGGCCCGGGCCCGTCGTTGATCCGGGCAATGCGCAGACCGTTGTAGCGCAGCACAAAGCGCAGCCGCGAGCGCAGGGTGTAGTTGCCCTCCAGGTAAAAGGCGCGGGTTTCGAGGTCCTCGGCGACCTGGGGGAATCCCAGCGGTTGAGGGCCGCCTCCCCCCATCAGCTTGAAGCGGCCGGCACTGTACTCGGCGTTCTCCCCCACCACCTGTTGGCGGAAATCCTCCAGCTCCTGGCCGGGGGGCAGAAAGGAGGTTACGGAGCGGTCTAGTACGGGCCGCGGGCAACGGAGAGGCCCAGGCAGGTGGCCAGTTGCAGGCCACCGTTGTTGTCGCTAGGGCTGGCACGCGGGTCGGACAGAATGCCCTGGGTGGGGGGTAGCAGGTACTCGAAGCGCCAGAGGGAGCCGATGGCCGCCCCCCCAAAGTCCCAACAGGGTTCGTAGATGACCGGCAGGCCGGCGAAGAGCGCGGTGGCCCCCCTGCCCGTGAAGCCGGTGACGACCAGGGCGGTCTGCCCCTGGCCCCGGTGGGCCAGGAGGTCGGTGGCGTCGGCCGGCAGGTGGGTGGAGCGCAGGGAGGCGAAGTAGTAATACATCAGGGGCAGGCGCACCAGGGGATTCTTGTCCGGGTACGCGCGCGGGCTAAAGACGCCAAAGGAGGTGGGCAGCTTGCCGGCCTGCAAATGCAGGTCGGCCAGGGACCGGCTGCAGACGGTGTAGCGCAGGTAGGAATTGAGGTAGGTGTAAAGGCTGGCGGTGGACCAGCTAGAAGGGGCGATGAGCAGTTGGGTGAAGAGGGCCAGACGCGGAGCGAAGGCCGCGTCCCCAAAAGAGGGTGAGTTGCAGGTTAGACAAGGGGCTGGCGCCCCGCCGTAGTTTGTTGAGTTCCAGGGCCTCCCGGTCGGCGAGGTTGAGGGTGGAGAGGCCGCTGAACTGCCGCACCGGTCTGAGCTGGCCGGTGGCCGGCCCGGACCCGATCAGGACGGACAGGAAGATCCCCCAGCACCGAGTTTCTATGGACACGCCTTTCGACAAAGGGGCGGTGCAAGTGACTCTTATTGGTATAGCGCGGCGGGGGGCCGGCTCAAAACCGGGCCGGCGGGGGCTAGGCCCCCATGCCAAGGAAGTAGCGGTGGACGGTAAGGTCCGCGGTCAGTTCGGGGTGGAAGGAGGCCACCAGGACCGGGCCCTGGCGGGCCAGCACGCAGTCACCCTGGCAGAAGGCCAGGGCCTTGGCCCGGGGGCCGAGGCGGCGGATGCGGGGGGCGCGGATGAAGATCATGGGCACGGGGCGGGCCTGTTTGCCGCTCCCAAAGGTGCCCACCCCCTCGAAGCTTTGCACCTGGCGGCCGTAGCTGTTGCGCTCGACCGTGGCGTCGATCAGGCCCAGGGATTTCTGCGGGGGGTTGAGCACCTCGCCGGCCAGGAGGATCATGCCGGCGCAGGTGCCCAGGATGGGGTTGCCGGCTTTGGCGAAGGCCCGCAGGGGCTCCCACCAGTCGCCGGCGTCCATCAGCTTGATCAGGGCGGTGCTCTCGCCGCCGGGGATGACCAGGCCCCGCACCTGGGGCAACTGGCCGGTCTTCTTGACCACCTGCACCTGGGCGCCGGCCGCTTCGAGCATGCGGCCGTGGGCGTGGTAGTCGCCCTGCAGTCCCAGGACCCCGATCAGGCGTTCACCAGCCACGTGTCTGCAGCAGTTGGTCCTCGCCCAGGGTGTGGATGTCGATGCCCACCATGGCCTCGCCCAGGTGCTCGGAGACGCGGATGAGCACCTGGGGGTCCTCGTAGTGGGTGGTGGCCTGGACGATGGCCCGGGCCCGCTGCTCCGGGTCGCCGGACTTGAAGATCCCCGAGCCGACGAAGACCGCCTCAGCGCCCAGCTGCATCATCAGGGCGGCGTCGGCCGGAGTGGCCACCCCGCCGGCGGCGAAATTGGGCACCGGCAGCTTGCCGGTCCCGGCTACCAGGCGGACCAGCTCGTACGGGGCGCCCAGGTCCTTGGCAGCGCTCATCAACTGCTCGGGGCTGAGGGTGGTCAGCCGGCGCAGCTCGTCGTTGACGCAGCGCATGTGGCGCACCGCCTCGACGATATTGCCCGAGCCGGCCTCGCCCTTGGTGCGGATCATCGCCGCCCCTTCGCCGATGCGGCGCAGGGCCTCGCCCAGGTTGCGGCAGCCGCAGACGAAGGGCACGGTGAAGGCGAATTTGTCGACGTGGAAGGTCTCGTCGGCGGGCGTGAGCACCTCGCTCTCGTCGATGTAGTCCACCCCCATGGCCTGGAGCATCTGGGCCTCGACGAAGTGGCCGATGCGCACCTTGGCCATCACCGGGATACTTACGGCTTTCATGATCTCGCGGATCTTCTCGATGGAGGCCATGCGGGCCACCCCGCCGTGTTTGCGGATATCGGCGGGCACCCGCTCCAGCGCCATCACCGCCACCGCGCCGGCGTCCTCGGCGATCTTGGCCTGGTCCGCGGTGACCACATCCATGATCACCCCGCCCTTAAGCATCTCCGCCAGGCCGGTCTTGAGCCGCAGGGTGCCGGTCTGGTGCTGGCCGTTGGTCTTGTCGGGGGTGGCTTTGCGGGCGTTGGCCCCTGCCTTGCGCTTGGGAGTGTCGTTCCTGGTGCCCATAGATTGCTCCTCTGATTATTCAAAAAATAAAGCTGCCGGTTAACACCCTTAAAACATACTCTACGGGGAAATTCTGCGCAAAGGAGCGAGGATTCAGTTGGAGGCCAGGCCGCGAAAGCCGCGCCAGTACTGACGGCACAGTTCCCAGGCGAAGAGGCGCAGGCCCAGCAGGCAGGCTACGGCGCCCAGCAGGCACCCCAGGACCAGGGCTGGCAGAGGGGAGGAGGGAGATAGGGGCAGGTAGGCTGCCAGGACGGCCAGCACCACCAGGGTGACCAGCCCCGGTTTGACCAGGGCCTTGAGGTATCGGACCAGGGGCAGGGAGATGAGGCGGTTGGCCATCTGCTGCGAAAAGATTAGAAAGAGCAGGGAGGTGAGGGCGATGGCCGCGCTGACCCCTTGGACGCCGTGGCCCTGAGACACGGTCCAGAGCATGGCCGGCAACAGGACGGCCAGGCTGAAGAGGGACCAGTACAGCGACCAGTTGGCCTTGCCCTTGGCCATGAAGATGGAGCCGACCACCAGGCCGACGGCCTTGATCGCCGTGGCCAGGGCCAGGAGCCGCAGGACGCGCAGGGCAGGCTCCATGCCCGCCACTTGCAAGAGCACCGGCGCCAGGGCGAAGAGGCCCAGCAGGGCCGGCCAGAAGAACAGGGCGATGCTCTGCACGGCCTGGAGATAGCCCCGCCGCAACAGGTCGTCGTTTTTCTGGATGGTGGCAAAGGTGGGGAAGGACACCCGGGTAATGATGGTGGACAGGCGCAGGAGGGGCATCTGGGTCAGCCGGTCGGCCCACTTGTAATAACCCATCTCGGCGTTGCCTAGTTGGGAAAACACCAGAAAGCCGGCCAGGTTGGAATTGAGGTAGCTGACCGTGGTGGAGCCGGTGAAGTGCAGGCCGAAGGGAAGGATTTCGGCGAGGGCCGCGCGCCGGCAGGCAAACCGGGGCCGCCAGGCCGCATAGGCCCACAGGGTCAGGAGCAGGGACCCCTCCCGGACGATGGCTCCCCATACCGCGCTCCAGATCCCCGCCCCCTGCCACAGCAGGCCGAATACCGCCAGGGCATAGGCGGCCACCGAGGCGATCTCGGCCAGGGCCATCTCGCGGAAACGCAACTCGAATTGCAGGCGGGCCCGGAACACCCCGGAAACCGAGGCAAAGGGGATGAGCAGGGAGAGGGGGAGCAATACCTGGCGGAAAAATTCAGGGCGGTCCTGAGCATAGAAGCCCGCGATCAGGGGGGCCGCCAACCAGACCAGGGCGGTCACCAGCAACCCCGCCAGCAGATTGATCCAGAAGGCGGCGCTGAAATGGGTATCGGTGGATTGGCGGAACTGGACGAGGGCGGAGTTGAGTCCCAGGCTGCCCACCAGGGCCAGCAGGAGGACGATGTTGAGCGCCCCCTCGTAGACGCCCATCTCCTCCGAGGGCAGAATGGAATACAGGGCCAGGGGGATGAACAGGGCCACCGCCGAGGCGCTACCGGTCCAGAATACCCCATGGATGGCCTGGGAGGCCAGCTTTTTCTCAGAGGACATCGGGCAGGCAGGCGCGGACGAATTCCAGGTTGCGCCGGGTGTTGCTCTCCAGGGCGCTGAGGTCCGGGCTGGCCAGGGCGAACGCGTCGGGGCTGATGTTGAGGTGGGTCTCGACGATGATGAACCCCTGGTAGCCCTTGGCCGCCAGGGCGGCCAACTGGCCGGGCCAATCCACCACCCCCTGTTCCATCAGGGACCAGCGCCCGGCCTGCGGGTCGAAGTTCTTCATGTGCAGGTGGGATACCTGTTGGGCGAACTGCCGGTACTCGTCGGGGAAGGGGCGGGGGGAGCCGGCGCGGGCCGCGTTGCCCGGGTCCCAGCACAGGGAGAGATTGGTCGCTCCGGTCTGCTCGATGAGCTGGATGGCCTCCAGGCCGGTGCCCCCCCAGCAGACCGCCTCGTTCTCCAGGGCCAGGCGGCAGCCCTGCTGGCCGGCGAGGCGGGCCATCTCACCCAAATAGTCGATCACCTGGGCCGGGGGCTCTTCTTGCTCCTGGCGGGCAAAGGCGAAGCATGAGACTAGGTCGCTGCCCAAACGCCGCGCCCACTCGCAGGCCCGGGGCAATTCGCGTTCGAGCAGGGGCCGCACCTGGGGGTCGTCCACCGGGCACTTGAAGAAGCCCGGCGAGACCCCTGAAAGGGCAAGGCCCTCGCCCCGCAACTGCCGGCCGAACTCCTCGATCTCCGCGTCGGGCACCAGGGGGAAGCGGCCGGTGCGCACCGTGCGCAGTTCGGCGTGTTTCAGCCCCCAGCCGGCGGTGAGGGCCAGGGCGCGGCCCGGGTCCTGGCGGCAGACCTCGTCGGTGAAGACCGAGAGCTTCACTTCCAGGGCGCCGGCAACCCCAGTTCGCCGGCGAGGGTCTTCAACTGCTCCTGGTGCCATTTCCCCACTGTCACGCCCTCCTGGCGTATCTGCTGCGCGTAGAGGTCCATCTGCCGCTTGAACTCGGCTGGCTCGGTGAAGAGGTCCAGGCGAAGGAGGATCACCAGGGCCCCCTGGTTGGCCCCCGGCCAGGTCCAGCGGGGCGGGTCAGGGGTGATGGTCAGCCCGGAGAGTAGGCCGCCCCAGTACTGGCAGATCTCGCCCATGCCGATGCAGCGCAGCACCAGGCCGGGGGCGATGGGGGCGATCTGGGCGCGTTTCTCGTGCGAGTACAGGTCGTGCAGGGCCCCTAAGTCGAGGACCAGCGGGTCCTCCGTGTCGGTGTGGGCCAGGAAGGACATGGGGGAGCCGCCGCCGGCCGCATCGATGGGTTCGCCCGGCCTGAGGTCGAGCTGGTGGCCGGAGGTAACGTAGGCGATTAGGTCGTGGCCGATGGCCATGCGGCTGTAGATGCCGGCGGTGCCGAAATGGCCGTGGTTGCGGCTCATCATCACAGCCATGCCATTGGCCTTCTCGATGGCCCGCAGGATGCCCTCGTGGGCCGGGAAGTAGCCCAGCCCGCCGTCGCCGTCCACCAGCACGCTACAGGGGGTCTCGTTGACCACTTGCAGTAGCAGCTTGGGGTTGAGCTTGCCGTCGCGCATCAGGAGGGCGTAGGTGGCGATTTGCTGGGTGCCGTGGCTGAAGACCCCGCGCCGGTCGTTGGCCACCAGCAGTTCGGCTAAAAGCTCGGAGCCGGCCGCCGGCAGGTCCACTTGCTGGGCAGCGGCGGAGACGAAGGAATGCAGTTGCGGATGCGGTACCCTGATGAACTCTTCTGGGGGTCTGTTCACTGAGGCTATTCCTCTACCTTGACCGAGACGGCCAGCCAGCCGCCGATGGGTAGGGCATGGGATACCAGCCGGCGGTCGCTGGCCACGCGGCGGTTGTAGGTCTGGATGCCGCGCCGGCCGTCGCCCGGCTCCAGGTTCTCGTGGACGTGCCCGTGGCCGTCGGCGTTGTCGGCCACGATCAACCCGCCCAAGCGCACGTGGTCCAGTGCGAAGTCGAGGTACCGGGGGTAGCTCTCCTTGTCGGCGTCGATGAAGACCATGTCGAAGGGGGCCTCGGCGGAGACCTCGGCCATCATTTGCAGGGCCGAGCCTGCCCGCACCTCGGCGCGGTCGGCCAGTCGGGCCCGGGCCAGGTTGGCGCGGGCGATGCGGGCGTGTTTGGGGTCCAGTTCCAGGGAGATCAGCCGGCCCTCGCGGGGCAGGGCCCGGGCCAGCCAGATGGCCGAGTACCCGGCCAGGGCCCCGAATTCGAGGATCTTGCGGGCCCCGATCATGCGGGCCAAGAGATGGAGGGTCATGCCCGCATCCGGGTTCACCGAGACGGGGGGCAGGCCCAGGGCCACGGCCTCGGGCATCACGCTTTTGAGAAGGGGGTCCTCCTGGATAAAGACCTCGCGGCGGTAGGTCTCCAGGTCGGGAAAGGAAACTTCGCTCACGGCGGGGCCGAACTCCTTTGGCTGAGGTTTGGGGTCAGGAGGCCAGGCGCTGCTCGGGCAGCCACCACAGGTCCTTCTTGGCTGTGGGGATAAAGGCCAGGACCCGCTCCAGCACCTGCTTCTCCTCCAAATGCGTGAGGGGGGCGAAGTTCTCGGCCACCCGCACGTTCTCCTCCACCTGGTCCACACTGTCCATGCCGATGATGGCCACGTCCACCGGCGGGGTGAGGGCGTAACGCAGGTACAGGCTGCGGTCCTCGGCGGGGGCTTTGCCGGCGGCCATGACCTTCATGGCGATGATACCCATGCCCCTGGCGCGGGCCGCGGCGAGGGTGGGGGCGGCGAAGTCGTTCCACACCCGGTTGATCGGGCCCAGGGGATTGAGCAGGGTGTCGAAATCGTACTCCTGGATCATCTTTGCGAAGATCTCGGGGTGGGTGTGGCCGGTCAAGCCCACGAAGCGGATTTTGCCGGCCCGCCGGTATTCCTCGATTACCCTCAGGGCTCCGTCAGGCTTGAGCACCTCGCTGAGGGTGCGCTCCTGGTCGATGGCGTGGACCTGCATCAGGTCGATGGTCTCCAGTTGCAGGCGGGCGAAGCTCTCCTCGATCTCGCCCTTGAGTTCGTCGCCCGAGCGCTTGAGGCACTTGGTGGCGATGAAGAGCTTGCCGCGGTCCCGTTCCTTGAGGGCCAGGCCCAGCCGCCGCTCGCTCTCCTTGTAGGAACTGGCGGTGTCGAGGTAGGTGATGCCCCGGTCGATGGCGCGGTGTAGCACCTCGACGGCGGCGCGGTCCTCTCCGAGCAGGTTCCAGCAGACCCCGCCCAGGCCCAGGGCAGTGACTTGGGCCCCGGTTTTGCCCAGCAGGCGTTTGGGAATGGCCATCGGCGGTCCTTTCGGTTGGGGGGCGACAGGGCGCAGACAAGACTGCGGCCATCGGGTGGCCCTGTCAAGTAGGCGGCTAGGGGGAAGGCCCTGCCAACTGCCGCCGCAACTGCGCCAGGGTGCCCTCGTCCTCGGCCCGCTGCTGGGGGGTGAGGGAGGGATCGAGGCGCAGGGCGCTTTCGAGGTGATACACGGCCCTGGGATAATCCTGGGATAAATAGGTGACGCGGAACAGGTGCTTGTGGACCTCGGCCTGGGTGGAATCGAGTTGGAGGGACTGCTCCCACCAGGTGCGGGCCTTGGCGTAGTTGCGGCTGTTGTAGGCCAGGACCCCCAGGGCGTTGCAGGCCAGGGGCCGGGGATGGACCTGGGTGGACAGGTGGTAGATCTGGCGGGCGTACTCCTGGTCGCCCCGCAGGTAGAAGCTCTGGGCCAGGTCGATGTAGGAGTCGGCCATGGTGGACAGGAAGGCCGGTTTCAGCAGACCCCGTTTGGTCGTCCCGTCTGCCAGGGCCATGAGGGCCAGCTCGTCCAGGCCGGCGTCCTGCAGGCTCACTGCCGCGGCCCAGGGCAGGAACTGGGCCGCGTGGCCCAGGTCGCTGTATCCCCACCCATAACGCCGCAGCGCCTCCTTCTCCAGCGCCCCCTCTCCCTGCCGGTGGTGGATGACGGCCTCGACGAGGGCGGGGTAGCGCAGTTCCGGGTGGGACCGGCGCAGGGCGCCCAGCTGCTCAAGCGCGTCCTGCTGGTCGCCCGCCAGCAGCGCGTCGGCCGCCTGGCGCACCAGCCGGTCGGCGCAGCCGGGATCATCCTGCTGCTGCCAGCCTTCCAGGGCCGCGGCGAAGTCCGGTTTTCTTTTCAGGACAAAAACCGCCGGATGGTCGTAGCCCAGGAAGGACGGCTCTGCTCCGTCGTCGCGGAATTCGATTCCCAGCAGCGAGGGGTAGACCTTGAAGCGCTGCACCGGCTCAAAGCCCAACTCGCCGGCCACCAGCCGGCGGTAGAACTCGGCCATGACCGGGTAGAGGTCCGGGGCGCCCAAATACTGGCGGTAGCGGTTGACGTCGGTGATGGCCACGTAGTCGGCGTGGCGCAGGCGCTCCACCAGGTAGCGCCTGGTGGCGGTGCAGCCGAGGTACCCGTGGGTGCCGAAGATGGTGCCCTCGTTGAGCAGCTGCGGGCGGTGGCGCGGGCCGGCGACAAAACCGCGCATCGAGAACCCCCCCGACTCCACCCCGATGGCGCTGCCCTCCGGGACCTGCGCCTCCAGCCAGCGGGCCGCCTGGATGCGGCTGTCCTCCACCGCGTAGATCCGCGCGAAGGCCAGGCCGTAAAAGGCCGTATAACCCGCCACCAGCGCCCCCAGGGCCAGCCCCGGCCGGGACCACCGCCGCCACAGCCAGACCAGCAGGTCAGCGCCCAGCAAGCAGAAGAAGGGAAAAAGCGGCAGCAGGTAGCGCACGTGTTTGGTGTGCAGGCCGCCCACCAGGGCAAAACCCACCACCACCCAGCCCAGGGCCAACAGGCCGGGCAGGCGCCGGCGCCACAGGGCGTGGCCCACGGCCAGCAGGAAAATCAGGGTCAGGGGCCAGCCCACTCCCAGGGGCCACAGATGGGTCCAGTAGTGCAGGTAGGGCAGGGTGTGCTGGTCGGCCAGGGACCAGGGGCTGCGCAGCTCGCCGCGGGCCACCTGGAGGGAGTAGGCGAAATCGTCGGTGTTGCTGGCCAGGGAGAGTAGTTCGGGTTTGAAAAGCAGGTAGGGCTCCAAAAGCAGCAGGGTGCCAGCGGCGGCCAGGGCGGCCAGCCACAGGCGGGGGTGCAGGAGCCGGCGGCGCAGCCACTGCCAGCGCGACTCGCCCTCCAGGGGCGGGGCGGCTTGCAGGTGCAGGGCCAGCAAGACCCCGCCCAGGAGCAGGCCGTTGAAACGCACGGCCCCGCAGACCCCCACCAGGGCCCCGGCTGCCAGGTAGGACCATCCTTTCTCCCGGGGTGCGGCCCGCAGCCCCAGGTAGAAGACCATCAGGCTCAGGCAGGTGAAGAGCCCGTCGATGGTGTAGAAGTGGGCCTGCTGCACGGCGATGGGCGCCACCGCGGCCAGGAGGAGGGCCAGGCAGGCCACCGCCGGGTCCCAGTAGCGCCAGCCCAGGGCGAGGAGCAGGCCCAGGGTCCCCAGGGAGAGGGCGACCGAGAGCAGGCGGGCGCTGCGAAAGAGGAGGGGCCGGTCCTGGGGGTCATCCGGGTTCAAGGGAGGGCGGCCCAGGGAGGCCAGTTCCAGCGCGCCCCGCACCAGGTACATGGGCGCGGTGCCGTACGCCGTCAGGGGCGGGGAGAGCGGACCGCCCAGCCTCAGTCCCGCCCGGATCAGGGTCTCTTCATCGGGGTGGAAGGAGTAGAACCCCTGCGCCAGGCCGGCCTCCCGCTGGGCGGGCGGGACAAAGTCGCTCAGGTCGCGCATCAACCCGGTCAGACGCAGCCCCGCGCCCAGGAGCAGGAAGAGGAGGGCCAGCCAGGCCAGGGGGGGAAGCCGGTGCATCGGCTACGGCCCCTCCTGGGCGGCGCGCAGGGCCGCGGCGATCCCTGCTTGCCGGGAAGGGTCCAGGGCGATGGCCCGGCCCAGGTGGTAGCGGGCCTTGTCGCGCTGGCCCCGTTCGAGCAGGGCGGCCAGGCCGAGGTGCTGGTGGATCTCGGCCTGGTCGGGATCGACCAGCAGGGACTGCTCCCACCACTTTAGAGCCTGGGCCATCTGCCCCCGCTGCTGGGCCCGGGTGGCCAGGATATTGTACGCCTCCCGGATGCCGTAGATCCGGGTGGAGAGCTGGACGGCCTCTTCCATGCGGACCAGGTCGCCGGCCTCAAAGAAGCGGCGGGCCACGTCCAGGTAGGACTGGGCCATCTCCACGGGGGCCTGGGGCGAGAGGCGCGAGGGATCTTTGCCCCCGTTGCGCAGGACCTGCAGGGCCAGGTCGTCCAGCCCCAGACAGGCGAGGGAGAGGGCGGTGTGGGCCGGCAGGTAGTGGACGGTGCCAGTGTGGAGGACATGGGCGGCGCGCCCGTTTTCTGGCCGGTAGCGGGCCAGGTTGGCCGCAGCAGAGTCGGCCTGGCCCTGCTGCTGGTCGATCTGGGCGGCCAGCCAGTAGCCCAGGGCCAGGTCGGGAAAGGCTTCCAGCAGGGAGTGGACAGCCGCCTCGGCCCGGGCCCATTCCCCGGTGCGCAGGGGGGCGGCCACCTGGGCCAGCAGGGGATCGGGGCAGGCGGTATCCTGGTCGAGTTGGTCCTCCCAGCGGGCAAAGGCTTGGGTGACGGCAGCCCGGCCTTTGGTCCTGAAGATCCACACTGCCGGGTGATCGTAGCCGAGGAAGGAGGGTTCGGCGCCGTCATCGACAAAGGAGATTCCCAGCAGGGAGGGGTAGGTCTTAAAGCGCTGGACCAGCTCAAAACCCATTTCCCCCTCCAGGAGCCGGCGGTACAGGCCGGCTACCGCCGGGAAAAGTTCCGGGGCCGCGGTGAACTGCACGTAGCGGTTGACATCGGTCAGGACCAGGTACTCCATGCCCTGGAGCCGGTGCTCCAGAAACTCCAGCTGGGCCCGGCAGGAGAAGTAGGGATAGGTGTAGAAGATCCGGGTCGTTTCGAGGATCACGTGCTGGTAGTCCCGGTCGCTGACCAGGCCCTGCATGGAGAAGCCGCCGGTCTCCACGCCGATCGGGCTGCCCTTGGGGATGTGGGCGCTGATCCAGCGGCCGGCCCGGAGCCGGCTGTCCTCCTCGGTGTAGATGCGGGCAAAGGCCACGCCCCCAAAGGCCAGGTGGCCCATTAGCAGGGCCGCGGCCAGTTGGCTCCCCCGGCGTACCCAGGGCCGGGTCGCCTGCCAGCCGGCCCGCAGCAGGGCGCCGGCAAAGAGGGCCAGGAAGGGCAGCATGGGGATCAGGTAGCGCACTGCCCTGGCTTGCAACTGGCCGACAAGGAGGAAGTAGAGGCCGCACCACAACACCATCAGCGCCGCCGGTCCCTGTCGGGTGCGCCACAGGAGATCGACCGGGGCGGCGAGAAAGACCAGGGCCAGGGGCCAGCCGACGGCCAGGGACCAGAGGCGCCAGTGGTCGAGATAGGGGATGGTTTGCTGGTCGATCAGGGTCCAGGGCTGCAAGACCGCGCCCCGGGTCACCTTGACGGCCAGGCCGAAGTCGCCGCTTTCGTTGGCCCGCCACAACAACTCCGGGCGAAGGAGCAGAAAGGGTTCGAGGGTCAGCAGGACCAACAGGGCCGCCCCCCCGGCCAGCCACAGTTGGGGCTGGAGCAGGCGGCGGCGCAGCGCCGGCCAGGTGCGCCCCTCTGCCCGTGCCAGGTGGCCGGCCAGCAGCACCCCACCCAGCAGCAGGCCGTTGAGCCGCACCGCGGCCGTGGCCCCGATCAGGGCGCCGGCCAGCAAGTACAGGCGCCGGTTCCCCGCTTCGAGGGCCCGCAGCGCGGCGGCGATGGCCGCCACACTGCACAGGACGAAGAAGCCGTCCACGATATAAAAGTGGGCCTGCTGCACGGCGCCGGGGGCCAAGGCAACGAGGGCCAGGGCCAGAGCCGCAGTAGGGGGGTCGAAGTAGCGGCAGCCCAGATACCAGACCAGCAGCAGCACCCCGCAGGAGCACAACACGGCCAGGGCGCGGGCCAGGTAGTAGAGGCGCCGGGCCGAGTCCGGGTCGTCGAGGGCGGCGGCGCCCCCACTGCCCAGCCCGGTCAGGGCCAGGGCGCCGCGCAGGGCGTAGATGGGCAGGACGCCGTAGACGGTGAGGGGAGGGCGGAGCAGGTCGAAGTCCGGGCTCAGCGCCGCCCGGATCACCATCTCCTCGTCGGGGTGGAAGCGGTAGAAAGCGGCGGGGCCGGCCGGTTGGGCAGGGGCCGACAGGTCCGCGCTGCCCCGCGTCAACCCGGTCAAACGCAGGCCGGCCCCCAGCAAGAGCAGCCCGGCCAGGAGCAGGGTGTAGCGGCGGTCGCGTCCCATAGTCCATCTAAATTAAGTGTTGTTGACCTGTCCGGCAGAGGGGGGTATTTTAACTGGGTTTGCGCCCTGCTGCGCGTCCCAGAACGGGAAAGTCGTCGGTGAAAATCGATTCCCGCCTAAGTGCGGCCAAACTGCGCCCTGCCCTCGACCGGTTTCTGCGACTGGCCGGCCTTAAGATCCTCAACCTCGACCGGGGCTGGGACCCGGCCAGGGGCACGCCGGTTTTCACCCGCGCCGGCCGCTATACCGCCCAGGGCTGGACCGAGTGGACCCAGGGCTTTCAGTACGGCTGCGCCATCCTGTATTTCGAGCTGACCGGGGACCAGGCTTTTCTGAAGTTGGGCCGCCGGCGCACGGTGGAGCGCATGGCCCCGCACCTGTCCCACGTGGGGGTCCACGACCACGGCTTTAACAACCTTTCCACCTACGGCAACCTGCGCCGGCTGATGCTGGAGGGCCTGATCCCCTTCGACCAGCGCGAGCTGGAGTTCTACGAGCTGGCCCTCAAGGTCTCCGGGGCAGTGCAGGCGGCCCGTTGGACTCCCACGGCCCACGGGACCGGCTTCATCCATTCCTTCAACGGCCCCCACTCCCTCTTTTCCGACACCATGCGCTCGCTGCGCAGCCTGGGCCTGGCCCACCAACTGGGCCATGTGCTGATGGGCGAGGGCGACCGGCCCATCAGCCTGCTGGGCCGCCTGGCCGAACACGCCCTGAGCACGGTGCGCTTCAACGTGTACTATGGCGAGGGCCGCGATGCGTACGATGTGCGTGGCCGGGTAGTACACGAGTCCATCTTCAATGTGAAAGACGGCCAGTACCGCTGCCCCAGCACCCAGCAGGGGTACTCGCCCTTCTCCACCTGGACCCGGGGACTGGCCTGGGTGCTTTTGGGCTGCGCCGAACAATTGGAGTACCTCAGCACCCTTAAGGCCGGGGCGCTGGCCCCATTCGGGGGCAAGGCCGCACTGGTGCGGGCCCTGGAGCGGGCGGCCCTGGCCACCGCCGAGTTCCACCTCGAAAACAGCTTCGCCGACGGCGTCCCCTTCTGGGACACCGGTGCCCCCGGGGTGGCGGATTTTGGCCGCATCGCCCACCGGCCCTCCGATCCTTACAACGATGTCGAGTCTTTGGACAGTTCGGCGGCGGCCATCTGCGGCCAGGGCTTCCTGCGGCTGGGCAACTACTTAGGCGCCGCCGGGAAAAAGGCCCAGGGCAAGCGCTACCGGGCTGCGGGCTTGACCATCGCCCGGGCCCTGCTGGCCGAACCGTACCTGTCCGCCGACCCCAAACACCAGGGGCTGCTGCTGCACTCGGTGTACCACCGGCCCAATGGCTGGGATCACCTGCCCAGGGGCCGCAAGATCCCCTGCGGCGAATCCTCGATGTGGGGGGACTACCACCTGATGGAACTGGCCCTGCTGGTTCAGCGCGAGGCCGAAGCAGGGTCATATCCGATGTTTTTCGAGGTACAATGACCGAAATAGCCAGTCAAGATTCAGATGTGCCTCCAGGGAACCGTATCCGCAATCCGGATGCCCCCCTTTCACTATGGCACTACCTGGGCATCTCGCCCTCTCTGCGCCATTGGCAGCTCACCTGGAATTTCTGCCGGGCTGTGACTGCCAATCTCTGGTTTGAACTGCGCTGGGCGCCGGTGGGAGTGAGGCGTGTGGATCTGTGGCGCGGGGACGCGGGTTTTCAGCAGTTGTGGCGCGAGGTGAAAACCCGGACGGCCCTCAACCCCGCCAAATTATTCACTCTATACCAGTTGGCCCATAATGCAGCCTTGCTTCCAGCGGAGGTGGCCGAGTTGGGGGTGTACAAAGGGGGTTCAGCCCGGTTCCTGGCGCGGATGTTCGCCGGTCTGAATCCGGGGAAGCAGGTGCTGCTCTTTGACACCTTCTCCGGCTTGCCCGCAGCGGACAGAGAGCGCGATATCTATCAGGAGGGCGACCTGGCCGATACAAGCCTTGAGGGAGTACAGCGCTTTTTGGGGGATTGCCCTAATGTACTTTTTTTTCCGGGCCTGTTTTCCGATACCTTGCCCCAGGCCAGTGGCC
This sequence comes from Candidatus Handelsmanbacteria bacterium, assembly GCA_016867395.1. GTDB lineage: Bacteria > Latescibacterota > UBA2968 > UBA8231 > UBA8231 > SICG01. Next base: position 16,474 of record VGJS01000041.1, on the reverse strand, counting down.
GCCGCTTTTGTCTAGTCCATATCGATGCCGATCTGTTCTCCTCGGTGGAGGAGTGCTGCGCCTTCTTCTATCCGAGGATGGTACAGGGAGGTATCATGCTTTTCGACGACTATGGTTTTCTTTCCTGCCCTGGAGCTCGAGAAGCGGTGAATGGTTTTTTCTCGGACAAAGCGGAAACCCCTCTGTATTTATTTACTGGACAGTGCTTGGTGGTTAAGCAAGCCCCATGAGCAACCTCTCCCCCCATCAACTGCGGCGGCTCATCCTCGAACAGTCCCGGCGCGCCGGGGTCGGGCACATTGGACCGGCCCTGTCCATCGCCGAGATCATCGCCGCCCTCTACGGCGAGGTCCTGCGCCTCCCAAACCCAGAGGATCCGGAGCGCGACCGCTTTGTGCTCTCCAAGGGGCACGCGGCCCTGGCCCTGTACGCCGCCCTCAAACTGAAGGGCATCATCAGCCAGGAACAGCTGGATACCTTCTGCGGCGACGGTACCCTGCTGGGGGTGCATCCCGAACACGCCCTCCCCGGCGTGGATTTCTCCACCGGTTCCCTCGGACAGGGCCTGTCATTTGGCGCGGGGGCGGCGCTGGCGGCCCGCCTGGCCGGCTCGGCCCGCCGGGTCTTTGTGCTGGTCAGCGACGCCGAGTGCAACGAGGGTTCGCTGTGGGAGGCGGTGATGTTCGCCGCCCACCACCGCCTGGGGGCGCTGACGGCCATCGTCGATGACAACGGGCAGCAGGCCCTGGGCAAGACCGCCGAGGTGCTCAACCTCAGGCCCCTGGCCCAGAAGTGGCGCACCTTTGGCTGGCAGGCCGCCGAGGTGGACGGCCACGACCCGGTCGCCCTGCGCCAGGCCCTGGCGACTCCCCATCCCGACGCTCCTCAGGTGGTCATCGCCCGCACGGTCTGCGGCAAGGGTGTGTCCTTCATGGAGGGGCAGGTGAAGTGGCACTATCTGCCCATGAGCGAGGGCGAGTACCTGCGGGCCTGCGCCGAACAGGAGGCCGCCCCATGAGGCAGGCCTTTGCCCAGGCCCTGATGGAACTGGCCGCCGCGGACCCCCGGGTGATGCTGCTGACTGCGGACCTGGGTTTCGGGGTGCTGGAGAAGTTCGCCGCCGCCTATCCCGATCGTTTCTTCAACGTGGGGGTGGCCGAGGCCAATATGATCGGCCTGGCCACCGGCTTGGCCGAGGGCGGGTTCATTCCCTTTGCCTATTCCATCGCCACATTTGCCGCCCTGCGGCCCTACGATCAGTTCCGCAACGGCCCTGTGGCCCACCAGTTGCCGGTGCGGCTCGTGGGTATCGGCGGGGGCTTCGAGTACGGGCAGAACGGCCTGACCCACCAGGGGCTGGAGGACCTGGCCCTGATGCGGGTGCAGCCAGAGCTGACCACCATCGCGCCGGCTGATCCGGCCCAGGCCGGCGCCGCACTGAAAGCCACCTACGCTCTGCCCGGCCCCATCTACTACCGCATCGGCAAGAGCGATACCCTGCACCTGCCCGAACTGGAGGGGCGTTTCCGGCTGGGCCGGGTGGAGGTGGTGGGCGAGGTGGGGGAGGTAGTGCTCCTGGCCACCGGCGCCATCGCCGTGGAGGCGATGGCCGCGGCCAGCCTCCTGCGCCAGAGCGGGGTCCGGGCCGGGGTGGCGGTGGTCTCGACCCTCAGGCCCGAGCCGGTCGCGGACCTGCGCGAGTTATTGGCTCGCTGCACCCTGGCGGCCACCATCGAGGCCCACTACGTCTGGGGCGGCCTGGGCTCACTGACCGCCGAGGTCATCGCCGAGGGCGGCTTGGGCTGCCGGCTCCTGCGCTGTGGGGTGGTCTCCATGCCGGCGGGCGCCTCGGGCAGCGAGGCGCACCTGAACCACCGCCACGGGCTCTCCAGTGCCGCCCTCGCCAAGCGCATCCTCGCCGCCCTCGCCCCATGAGCCCAAGTCAGGCCAAGCTCAGCGCCGTCATCGCCTGTTACCGCGACGCCCCGGCGGCGCCGATCATGCACCAGCGCCTGAGCGCGGTGTTCCGGCAACTGGGCGTCGACTACGAGATCATCTTCGTCAACGATTGCAGCCCCGACAACGCCCGGGAGGTGCTGGCCGAACTGGCGGCCGGGGACCCCAGGGTGGTGGTGATCAACCACGCCCGCAACTTTGGTTCGCAGAGCGCCTTCACCAGCGGCATGCGCCTGGCCACCGGGGACGCGGTGGTACTGCTCGACGGGGATTTACAAGATCCCCCCGAGCTGATCGCCGACTTCTATGTTAAATGGCGCGAGGGTTACCAGGTGGTCTACGGGGTGCGGGTCAAACGCGAGGCCACCCTTTTTCTACAGGCGGCGTACAAACTCTTCTACCGCGCCTTCCGCAGCCTCTCCTACGTGCAGGTGCCCCTGGACGCGGGGGATTTCTCACTGATGGACCGGCGGGTGGTGGAGGCGCTCAACCACCTGCCCGAGAACAACCGTTTCATGCGCGGGCTGCGGGCCTGGGTGGGCTTCCGGCAGGTCGGGGTGCCCTACGTGCGGCCCGAGCGGATGTTCGGCCGCACCACCAATTCCTTTCTCAGGAACCTAGGCTGGGCCCGCAAGGCCATCTTCTCCTTCTCCTACGCCCCTCTCGACTTCATCACCTGGATCGCCCTCTTCACCGTGGGGTGCTCCTCGCTGGGGATCGTGCTACAGATCCTCGGCCGGATCTTCTTCTCCCAGTTCACCCCCAGCGGCTTCACCACCCTGATCGTGCTGATCCTCTTTATCGGCGGCATCCAGTTGCTCTGCCTGAGCATCATCGGCTCGTATCTGGCCCATATCTACGACGAGGTGAAGCGCCGGCCCCCCTACGTCGTCGAAAGCGTGCTCAATCCGCCCGCCAGGGAGGGGCAACGGGGCGACCCATGAGCGCCGTCGCGCTCCACCCCACCCGCTGCCCCATTTGCCAGACCGAGGGCAATGCCGCCCAGCTCTATCCGGCCAACTTCGACCCCCGGGCCTTCAACCCCGCCGTCTTCTCCGCCCGCCGTTTGCCCGACCGCCTCCACTACCGATTGGTGCGCTGCGCCACCTGCGAACTGGTGCGCTCCGACCCGGTCGCCGAGGCCGGGGCCCTGGCCCGGCTCTACGCCCAAAGCAGCTTCGACTACGGCGAAGAGGTGCGGCATATCCGGCGCACCTATGGCCGGTACCTGGCCCGCCTGAAAGGCCCCAGGGGCGCGCTGCTTGAGGTGGGCTGCGGCAACGGTTTCCTCCTCGAAGAGGCCCTGGACCAGGGCTGGGACCAGGTATGGGGGGTGGAGCCCAGCCAGGCGGCAGTGGCCCAGGCCGCGCCCAGGGTGCAGGGGCGCATCCGCTGCGACGTCCTCCGGCCAGGGCTCTTTGCCCCCGCCTCCTTCGACGCCATCTGCATGTTCCAGGTCTTCGACCACCTGCCCGATCCGGGCAGCCTGCTGCCCGAATGCCTGGGCCTGCTCCGGCCGGGGGGCCGGCTACTGCTGCTCAACCACAACGTCGCCGCTTGGTCGGCCCGCCTACTGGGGGAGCGCAGCCCCATCGTCGATATCGAGCACACCTGCCTCTACAGCCCCGCCACCCTGGGCCGCCTGGTGGCGCGTCGCGGCTTCAGGGTCGAGGGGGCCGGCGCGGTGCTCAACGACTACAGCCTCCACTACCTGGCCCGCCTGCTGCCCCTGCCCGGCGGGATCAAAGGTTGTCTGCTCGCCCTGCTGCAGGGCAGCGCCCTGGGCCGCTTCTGTCTGCGGGTGCCTCTGGGCAACCTATGGCTGGTGGCCCGCAGGCCGGAGGAGGGGTGAGGATGGCCGGGCCCGCCCGCTGGTTCGAGCCCCGTGAGGAGGAGAAACTTCCCCTGCTGCTTTTGGGGGTTTGTTACGGCCTGTACGCTTTTCTCCTGCTGCTGGCCCTCCACCTGCCCGGGGGGATCTCCGAGGCCGAGGAGTGGCGGCTCTACGTCCTGGGGTGGCTGGTGGTGCCGGCCCTGGCCATCGGCTCGGCGCTGGCCACCTGGCGCCTGGGGCGGCGGTTGGGCGAGGGGGCGGCCGGTTTCTACCCAGCGCTGCTGGCCTTCAACGCCCTGTTCTGGGCCGGGGGGTTTGGGTATCTCTTTTTTGCCCGGCTCGATCAGGAACTCTTCGACACGGCGCCGGCGGCGGTGGTGGCAATCCTGGTCCTCTATCCTCTGGGCGCCCTGGCGGTGTTGAAGCAGGTCTGGCGGCCGGGGCTGGGCGGGTGGGGTTATTCCCTGGCGCCCCTGGCGGCGCTCCTGGCGGCGATCTTCAATTTCAACGAGGTCAGGTTCGGCGAACTCGATCAGGTCAAACTGCCCTGGCCCATCGTCATGGCCGGCACCCCGCAGGGGGAATTGGTCAAGCAGGGCGTCCCACTGAGGAAGGGGACTCGTGTCCTGGAGGCCCAGAACCCCAGGCTCGCTTTCCAGGTCTTCGCCGCGGGGGACGGGGTCCTGCAGGCGTCCCTGCCCTGGGAGGTGCTGGAGGGGGCGAGGATCCAGTCCTGGCTGAGGCAGGAGGGGCAGAGTTTTGCAGCGGACCAGCCACTGCTCACCCTGGCCAATGAGCAGGTGGAGGCAACAATCTCCTCGCGCTCCCCCGGCGTGCTGGACCGGATCTTCGCCCCGGTAGGCACCCAAATCAAGGCGGACTACCCGCTCTACACTGTGGGCTCCGCAGTGGCGGATACCGGCACCTTCCTGATCGCCGTGCTCGTAGCCACGGTGCTGGCCTTTGGCGCGGTCCTGCATCCGGCGCTCTGCGCCCTGCGGCTCCCCTGCCGGGCGGCCCTGGCCCTCGACGCGGCGGTGGTGCTAGTCATCGCCCTGGTGGTCATCAATCCCGAGTTCACCTCTGATATTCACCACTACAATTTTTATCTTGGTCCGGTCAACGACCTCCTGCACGGCAAGAGCCTGCTGGTCGATATCAATTGCCAGTACGGGGTCCTGGTCATCTACTTCCTCGCCCTGGTTTTCAAGAGTGAGGTGCTGCCTCTAACCTACAAGGGCCTGGCCGCGCTGATCGGTCTCCTGCAGGTGGCCCAGTACAGCCTGATCTACCTGCTCCTGCGCCGGCTGCTGGGCGCCCAGGTCTTCGCCGCGCTGGTCCTGGGCCTGGTGCTGCTGGTCAGTTTCTTCAGCCAGCTTGAAATGGCCGCCCTGCCCTCCATCGGCCCGCTGCGCTTCGGCCTGGTCTTTCTCCTGCTTTGCCTGCCGGTGCTGCGCTCCTGGCGGCCCTCCCTGGAAAGGGCCTGCCGCATCGGCGCCCATGCCCTCGTAGGAGTGGCCGCAGTCTGGAGCGCCGAGGTCTTCGCCTACGTCCTGGCCACCCACCTGGGGATGCTGGTCTGGGCCCAGTTGCCCGCCGCCGGCCCGGTCGCATGGGGGCGCAAGCTGGCCCGGGAGTTGCGCTGGACCCTGGTGGCCATCGGGGCGGCGCACCTGCTGCTGGCCTTCGACATCCTCTCCCGCTCCGGGCAGTGGCCTTACTGGGAGCACTACCTGGGCTACCTGGCTCTGTATAGTGTCGGCGGGCTCGGCACCCTGCCCATCGACCCGTGGACCCCCTGGGCCCTGATCATGGGGGTGTATTTCGTCTCGGTGTTGCTGCTGATCTACCTGGGATACCGCCCCGCGCCCAGGCCCCACCTGCCCGAACTGGGCGTTGTAGCCGGCCTCACCGCCTTTGGCCTGGCGCAGTTCACCTATTATCTGGGCCGCTCCCATCCCAACAACCTCTATCACGTCTGCATCCCCTCCTTAGTGCTGGCCGCCTACTGGCTATGCGCCCTGGTCCGCGGTCGGGAGGCCCTGCCGGCCCGCTTCTGGCGGCCGGCCACCTACGCGGTCTATTGCTTGGGGATGCTCCAGGTGGTCCTGGGGGTCCCCTTTCTCGCCGACCAGTGGAATCGGACCGCCGCCCAGGCCCTGCTCACCGGCCGCCCCATCGAGTTGTGGCCCAAGCGGCCCACCCACCCCCAGGTCGAGGAGGCGGTAGCCCTGATCGGGCGGTACCTGGGTGGGGTGGAGCGCGTCCCCCTCTTCATTGCGCCCAACCACACCACCGAGGCGTTGCTGCTCAGCGGCAAGGTACACCTCTTTCCCATGAGCAATCCCGAGCAGGACGAGGCGTTGGCGGCGGCAGGTGAACGGGCGCTCAATTATCCCCACGGCCTGAAGTCAGGGGACCTGATCCTAATATCCAAGAACCAGAAGGAACTCCGCACCTTGCAGCGCCAGGTCATCCAGAGGCTGAACCAGCAATTCACCTTTCTGCAGGAGGACGCCACCCAGAACGTGGTGGTGGTGCGCCTGCAGCAGCCGTAGGGCCAGTCTGAAAGAGGAGGTTGTTTGGCCGGGAAAACCGCGCTGGTCACCGGTGGCACCGGGTTCGTGGGCGCAAACCTGACCCGCCGGCTCCTGCGCGAGGGCTGCCAGGTCCACCTGCTGGTGCGCCTTGGACACGCGACCTGGAGGCTGGAGGGCATCCGCGATCAGGTGCATCTCCACCAGGTGGAATTGAGCGACCGGGCCGGGCTAGACCGGCTGGTCACCCAGGTGCGCCCGGAGTGGGTCTTCCACCTGGCCGCGTACGGGGCCTATTCCTGGCAGACCGAGTTGCCCCAGATGATCCAGACCAATATCGCCGGCACGGTGGAGCTGGTGGAGGCCTGCGCCCAGGTGGGGTTTGCGGCCTTCGTCAACACCGGCTCCTCCTCCGAGTACGGGGCCAAGGACCACCCGCCCGCCGAGGACGAACTCCCCGAACCCAATAGCCATTACGCCTGCGCCAAGGTGGCAGCCACCCTCTTTTGCCGCCACACGGCCCAGAGCCAGAACCTGCAACTGCCCACCCTGCGCCTGTACTCGGCCTACGGCCCCTACGAGGACCCTGGCCGGCTCTTCCCCACCCTGGTCCGCAAGGGTCTGCGAGGAGAATTGCCGCCCCTGGTCAGCCCGGAGACCATGCGCGACTACGTGTACGTGGAGGACGTCTGCGAGGCATACCTGCTGGCCGCCAGCCAACCGGGGCAGGAGCCCGGCGCGGTGTACAACGTGGGCACTGGCGCGCAGACCTCCCTGCGCCAACTGGTGGAGCTGGCCAGGCAGGAGTTGGGCATCGCCGCCGAGCCGGAATGGGGCTCCATGCCCGCCCGGAGCTGGGACACCCGGGTCTGGGTGGCCGACAACCGCTGCATCCGGCAGAAGCTGGGCTGGGAACCGCGCACCTCGCTTGTGGAAGGATTCCGTCAAACCGTCGAGTGGTACCGCCAACACGCGCACCTATTGCCTGAGGAGAAAGGAGGCTAAAGTGAAGATTACCGCCATTAAAACCTTCATGGCCCGCTGGGGCAGCCGCCCGCGCGGCCTGATCAAGGTGGAGACCGACGAGGGGATCAGCGGCTGGGGCGAGGCTTACTCCATCGGCCCGGACCTGTCGGTGGAGCCCATCGCCAACTACATCTTTGAGATGATCAAGGGCGAGGACCCCCGCCGCATCGAGTACATCATGCTCAAGCTCATCCAGCAGTTCCGCTTTCCCCCCGGCGGCACCGGCCTGGCGGTGATCTCAGCCATCGACCACGCCCTTTGGGACATTAGCGGCAAGGCCGCTGAGCTGCCGGTGTACATGCTTATGGGCGGCAATGTGCGCGACCGGGTGCGGGTGTATCACAGCATCGGCGGCCGTGACGGCAAGGAGACGGCCGAGCAGGCCCAAAAGATGCACGAGCAGTGGGGTTTCACCGCCTTCAAGCTCTCCCCCTACCGCCTCGACCCGAACGCCGCGCGCTGGGGCCGGATCTGCTCCGAGGCGGCCCGCTTCTTCGAGGATCTCCGCAAGCATACGCCGGCGGAGTGGGAGTTCGCCTTTGACCCCCACGCCCAGATCTTTGAGCCCATCCGCGCCCTGCAACTGGCCAATGCCCTGGCCCCGTTCGACCCCTTCTTCTACGAGGAACCGCTGCGGCCCGAGCATCTGCCGGCCTGGGCGCGGCTGCATGCCCAGATGCAGGTGCCCCTGGCCACGGGCGAGAGCCTGTACGGGCGTTTCGAGTTTCTGGAACTAGTGGCCGCCCAGGGCGCCGACATCATCCAGCCCGACGTCTGCGTCTGCGGGGGCCTCTTGGAGATGCGCAAGATCGCCGCCATCGCCGAGGCTCACTACGTGGACATCGCCCCGCACAACCCCATGAGCCCTCTATCCACGGCGGTGAACGTGCAGTTCGCAGCGGCCACGCCCAACTTCCTCATCCTCGAATACATCCTGCCGGGGAGCCTGGAGTGGAAGGACTGGGTGGATGAACCGTACCTGCCCAAGAACGGGTACCTTGAACTCAACAACCGGCCGGGGCTGGGGGTGGAGGTGAATGAAAAGGTGGTCAGCGGCAGCAGGGGGTACATTCACTGGCAGCGCACCTGCCCCATCCGCCCGGACGGCTCGACGGGGTACATCTGATGCTTAGACCCGACAACACCGCCCTAGTCCTCATCGACGTGCAGGGCAAACTGGCCTCGCTGATGCACCAGCGGAAGCAGCTTTACCGCAATCTGGAGATCCTGATCAAGGGGGCCCAGGTGCTGGAACTGCCAATCCTCTGGCTGGAGCAGTACCCTCAGGGCCTGGGGCCGACCATTCCAGAGGTAGCCGACCTGTTGAAAGACCAGCAACCTTTGGCCAAGCTCTGCTTCAGCGCCTGCGGCCTGCCCGAGTTCGGGCAGGCCCTGCGGGCCAGCAATAGGCGGCGGGTCCTCCTGGCCGGCATCGAGGCGCACATCTGCGTGTACCAGACCTGCTGCGATCTGCTGGACCAGGGCTACGGGGTGGAGGTGTTGGGAGAGGCGGTTTCCTCGCGCACCCTGGAGAACAAACAAACCGGCCTGGACCGCATGGTCCAGGCCGGGGCGGTGCTGACGAGTGTGGAGATGGCGCTTTTCGAGCTGCTGCGGGTGGCGGGCACTCCCCAGTTTAAGGAGATCGCCAGGTTGGTGAAGTAGGCCGTTAGCGCCAGAGCCTCGGCACAGGCACGGGCACCTCAGTGACCTCCCAGTATCCCGAGTCGGCGGGGACTTCCTGCCAGTCCGGGCAGCTGAGGCCGTGGCGGTCCCACACCACCTCGCCCTTGCGCAGGGTCATCTGGCATTCCAGCTTCTGCAGGCCCTGGTTGCGGGTCCAGCCGCAATCGCGGAAGGTGAAATCCCCCTCCAGGCATTTCAGCACCGCCACGTCGGCCTCGGCGCCGGGGCTCAGGGTGCCCAGGGCCGGCCGATGGATGGCTTTGGCCGGGGTCACGGTGGAGCGGTAGATCACCTCGGGCAGAGGCATCCCTATGCTCAGGCATTTGGACATGGTGTCGAGCATGCTGTGGACGCAGCCGTGAATATTGCCCATGTGCAAATCGGTGCTGATCGAGTCTGGGGGGAAACCCTGGGCGATGGCCCGGGCCCCGTTGCGCCACCAGAAGCTGGCTGCTCCGTGGCCCAGGTCGAAGTGGATGCCCCGCGCCCGGGCCTGGTGCATGTGCTCGTAGACCTTGCCCTGGGGGTCGATGACGGGGAACTGCCGGGCGAAGACATGGGTGTGGATGTCGCCGGTCCGCAGGTGCTTGAGCAGGAGGTCGGGGTAGGAGCGCTCGGGCGGCCGGGGCCAGAAATCCACCATCACCTGCATCTGGCACAACTCGCCGGCCTCCACGGCCCGGTCCACCGAGGCCCAAGCGGGGTGTTCGGCGTCGAAGGGCAGGGAGGTCCAGTAATGGGCGGTCTTGATGCCCACCACCACCTCGCGGTGCTCCAGGGCGGCTTCGGCGGCTTTTTTGGCGTCGAGGGTGGGCACCACCTGCTCGGACTCGCCCATCCCCGGTCCGGAGATGTTGACGTAGGCCAGCACCCGGGTAAGGCTCCGGGCGATGACCGTTTCGCGGAAGTGGGCCATTTCCTGCCAGCCGGCCGAGCCGGTATCCACGCAGGTGGTGACGCCCTCTTTGAGAAAATGGGCGTCCGGGTGCAGGCTGCCGGCCCAGCGGCCCTGGCCGCCTTCGGTCTGGCGGGTGTGGTAGGCGTGGATGTGGATGTCGAGCAGGCCGGGCACCACTACCAGGCCGCTCACGTCGATGCGGCGCTGCGCGTCGGCGGCGGGGATCTGGGGGGCCACCCTTGCGATTTTGCCATCCCTGATCCCCACGTCCATCACGGCGTCGAGATGGTTGGCCGGGTCGATGATCCGTCCCCCGGCCAGCACCAGGGCGAGTTTTTCCGAGCTGTTCATAGACGCTCCTTTCTTCTGTGCGGCGCACAAGATAGGCCTCCTCACCCCAAGGCGTCAATCGCCCCACCCTCCTGCTGGATCGAGCGGGAATATTTGCGTATAGTTGTCTGGTCGGCCCGCCGGCTGCCGGCAGGTTGCGTACGTGCTCCACGAGAAAAGACCCGATGAACGAAGCCGTCAAGACCCTCAAACCCCGGCCCATGTTCGTGGGCCTCAAATCCGAACAGTTGCAGCGCCTCTTCCAGCTGTGCAAGCGCGAGGACTACGCCCCCGGGCAGGTGCTGTGCGAATAAGGGGCCCCAGCTAGCGGCTCTTCATGCTGGGCAAGGGCTAGGTGGAGGTGCTGGCTGAAGACGGAAGCGGCTTGGCCCTTATCGCCCCGATCAGCGCGGTGGGGGAGGTGGGGTTTATCACCGGTCAGCCGCGTTCGGCCACGGTCCGGGCCCAGGAGCCCAGCAGCCTGATGGTCCTGGAAAGCAGCGCTTTTGAGAACCTGGTGAGCCAGGATGCAGAGCTGCGGGCCAGCATTTACCACAACGTGGTCCGCTGGCTGGCCGAGAAGCTACGCGACGCCGACGACCTGATCGTCTGCTTCCGGCGGACCTAAGAGCTGGCGGCCACGACCGCGGACCTGATGGCCGTGGCGCCCTCATCGATGCGGTCCTCGGAGAACTTTTCGGTGGAGGGCGACGACAAGGAGGGGGCCAACCAGGCGGTGGAGCTTTCTTACAAGTTGATCGGCCAGCAACCCTCGGCGGTGCAGTTGGCCGAAGAACGGCAGAGTTACGACCTGCTCCGGCGCAACGGCCACGCGCACCAGGACATCATCTCCGGGGTGAAATGGGTAGTCCGCTACCGTCCCCGGGCCAAAAGATTCAGTATCATCAGACTCAGCATCAAGGATGCCTTCGAGAGCCGCTGGAGCGTCTAGCGGGCGGGCCAGCAGAAAGGGGAATCGTGGACATCGGGACCGTGATCGGCACCCTCGCCCTGATCGGGGCGGTTGTTTTCACTGGGTACCAGGGGTTGCAGGCCCTCTACTCGCCCGAGGCCATCGCCCTGGTGGTGGTGGGCACGGTGGCCTGGGCTATGATTTCCTATCCGCTGAAGACGGTGGTCGGCATCGGCCGGCTCTACCGGAACACCTTCTTCAACAAGGCCGGCGACCCCCACCTCCTGATCCGCAAGATCGTCGTCTACGCCGAGACTGCCCGGCGTGAGGGCATCCTGGCCCTGGAGCAGGCCGCCAGCGAGGAGAAGGACCCCTTCCTGGCCCAGGGGGTGCGCCTGGCGGTGGACGGGGTGGAGCCCAACCTGATCATGAACATCCTCGAGACCGAACTGCGCATTCTCAACGAGCGCCACCGGGTCGGCCAGGACATGCTCTTCAACATGGGCGAGGCCGCCCCCTCCTTGGGCATGATCGGCACCCTGATCGGCCTGATTTTGATGTTAAGGGATCTGTCGGACCCGGCGATGATCGGGCCGGGCATGGCCCTGGCCCTGGTCACCACCCTGTACGGGGCGATCCTGGCCAACGTGGTGTACAAGCCTTTCTCCGAGAAGCTGCGCAACCTCAACAACCACGAGATGCTGCTGAAGCGCATGGTAGTCGAGGGCATCATGGCCATCCAGTCGGGCGACAACCCGCGCATTGTTGAGCACAAGCTGATGGTCTTCCTGCCGCCCAAACACCGCCGGGCCGGAGACTGAAAGGCCCCCATGAACTACGAGGAGGAGACCCCCAGACCGTCGGTGCCGGCCCCGCCCTGGATCATCACCTTTGCCGATCTGATGGGGCTGCTGATGGCCTGTTTCGCCCTGATGCTCTCCTTTTCGACCCTCAGCAAGCCGGAGTTCTCCAAGGCGGCCGGGTCCCTACAGGGGGCCCTGGGGGTGCTGCACGGCGAGCCGGTGCTGATCTCTCCCATCGAGTTCTACGCGCCTATGGCCCGGGGCGAGGGCCGCGAGGCCATGAACCAGGCGCGACAGGAAATTCTGGAGATCGTCGAGGCCGCCCGTCAGGAAAACAACATCGAGGTGCTCCACAGCAGCGAGGGAATCATCATCCGCATCCGCGACCAGGCGGTGTTTGGCAGCGGCCAGGCCGAGATCAAGACCGAGAGCGCCGCCCTGCTGCTCAAACTCGGCGAGGTGCTCACCCAGGTGCCCAATCCCATCGAGATCGGCGGACACACCGACGACGTGCCGATCCGCACGGCCCAGTTCGCCAACAACCACTGGCTGTCCAATGCCCGGGCCATGCAGGTGCTGGACCTCTTTGCCGAGGAGGCCGGCATCGACCGGGCGCGCTTGTCTGCCATCGGCTACGGGGAATACCACCCCCTGGCCCCTAACGACACCCCCGAGCACCGGGCCCAGAACCGCCGGGTGGAGATCAAGGTTCGCTACAAGCCGGGCACCGAGGATGCCGGCCCGGTGCAGTTCCGCGAGATGATCCAATAGCGTGGCGCCGCCGCGCGTGTATATTGTTTAAGAAATAAACCATTGTCCCCACGAGGCACGGACATGAAGCGTTGGGCGGGTCTGGGAATGCTGGCGCTAATGCTCTGGCCCCTCGCCGCGCAGGGGCGGACAGTCTACCATGTTCGGCTCCACACCGGGCAGGGCATGATCAATCCGGGGTTGGCCGCCTTTGTGATGCGGGCCATTGAGGACGCCGAAGCGGCGCAGGCGGCGGCCATTGTCTTCGACATCGACACCTTTGGCGGCCGGGTGGACGCGGCCACCGTAATCCGCGACGCCATCCTCGACGCCGAGCCTTTGACCATCGCCTTCATCAACAAACGAGCCATCTCGGCCGGGGCCCTGATCTCCCTGGCCTGCGACAAGATCGCCATCGCCCAGGGCGGCTCCATCGGCGCGGCCACCGCGGTGGACGCGGCCACCGGCGAGAAGGCCAGCGACAAGGTCATCTCCTATTTCCGCGCCGAGATGAGGGCCACTGCCGAACGTACCGGCCGCGATCCCCAGATCGCCGAGGCCATGGTGGACGAGAAGGTGGAGATCCCCGAGTTGAGCGCCGAGACCGGCCGGCCCGCCACCTTCACCACTGCCCAGGCCCTCAGGTACGAGATCGCCGACCAGAGCGCCGAGACCCTGCTCGCCCTGCTCCAGCTCTACGACCTGGGGGATGCCCAGGTGGTGGCAGTGGAGTCCAACTGGGCCGAGGACCTGGTCGGTTTCCTCACCCATCCCGTCATCAGTTCCCTCCTGCTGGCGGTGGGGATCTTCGGCCTGATCGCCGAGGTCAAGGCCCCTGGCTGGGGGGTGGGCGGCACCATCGCCCTGGTCTGCCTGGGGGTTTTCTTCGGCAGCCATTACCTGGTCCACCTGGCCGAGTGGGACGAGGTTTTTCTATTTGTGGCGGGGGTGGGGCTGCTGACCGCCGAACTCTTCTTCATCCCCGGCTTCGGTGTGGTGGGACTGGCCGGCCTGCTGTGCATCGTTGGCAGCCTGCTCCTGACCCAGATGGGAAGCTTCGAACTATGGAGCTTGGAGGAGTTCGCCGGGCTGGTCAGCCGCCTCACCCTTTCGCTGGCCGCGGCCATCGGCCTGGCCGCCCTTTTCCTGCGTTCCCTGCCCAGGATCGGTGCCTTCAACCGCCTGGTGCTGCAGGGTCAAACCTCGTCCGCCGAAGGGTACGTGGCCGCCTCCACCGCACACGACCGGGAACTGGTGGGCCAGGAGGGGGTGACCCTCACCTATCTGCGGCCGGTGGGGGTGGGGCTCTTCGGGGGTAAGCGCCTCGATGTCATCGCCGAAAGGGAATTCATCGAGCCTCACAAACCCATCCGCATCGTCGCCGCCCATGGCAACCGCATCCTGGTGAGGTCGGCGTGAGTTTCTTCGCCCCCGAAACCCTGCCCTGGGTCTATGCCGTCGGCCTGTTGGTGATGGGGTTCGTCCTGCTTTTCCTGGAGGTCTTCGTCATCCCGGGGGTTAATGTCTTCGGGGTGCTGGGCGCCCTGTCCCTGCTGACCGGCGTGGTATATACCTACGTGCGGCTGGGGGCAGGGGCGACCCTGTGGCTGGGGGCCCTGACCGCGCTGGTAACGGCAGTGCTGGTCTGGTTGATGCTGCGCAACCGGGCCTGGCAGCGGCTGGTACTGGAGCAGGGCAACACCAGCCGGGAAGGATACCGCGCCGCCCCGGCGGACCTGGCCGAGCTGGCCGGGCAGACCGGCGAGGCCCTCACCCCGCTGCGGCCCAGCGGCAATGCCCGTTTCGGCGAGCGCATCGTCGACGTGGTCAGCGAGGGGAGCTTCGTCCCCCGGGGCACCCGGATAGTGGTGGTGGAGGTGGTGGGCAGCCGGGTGTTGGTGCAGGGCAAACCGGACAGCGACAAGTGAATACACCATTCCACCTGTAAAGCGAGGGTCCTATGGAACTGCTCTTACCCATCCTCATCCTCTTCGGCATCATCATCTTCCTCAGCCTTTTCACCTACTTCATCCCCATCGGATTGTGGATCACCGCGTACTTCGCCGGGGTCAAGGTGAGCATCTTCAAGGACCTGGTGGGCATGCGCCTGCGAAAGGTGCCACCCCAGAACATCGTGCGGCCCAGGATCAGCGCCACCAAGGCCGGCCTCGACGTCAGCCTGGACCGCATGGAGGCCCACTACCTGGCCGGGGGCAATGTGGACGTGGTGATCCTGGCCCTGATCTCGGCGGACAAGGCCAATATCCCCCTCACCTTTGAGCGGGCCACGGCCATCGACCTGGCCGGCCGCGACGTGCTCGAGGCGGTCAAGGTCAGCGTCAACCCCAAGGTGATTACCACCTCGCCCATCGCCGCGGTGGCCAAGGATGGCATCCAGGTCAAGGCCATCTGTAGGGTGACGGTGCGGGCCAACATCGAAAGGCTGGTGGGCGGGGCCGGCGAGGAGACCATCTTGGCCAGGGTGGGCGAGGGTATCGTCACCACTATCGGCTCTTCGGCCACGTACAAGGAAGTTTTGGAGAACCCCGACCGCATCTCCAAGACCGTGCTCGAAAAGGGCCTGGACTCGGGCACGGCCTTCGAGATCCTCTCCATCGACATCGCCGACGTGGACGTGGGCGACAACATCGGCGCCAAGCTGCAGATCGATCAGGCTGCCGCGGATCTGAAGATCGCCCAGGCCCGGGCCGAGGAGCGCCGCGCCATGGCTGCGGCCCGCGAGCAGGAGATGAAGGCCCTGGTCCAGGAGATGAACGCCCGGGTCAAGGAGGCCGAGGCCGAGGTGCCCCGCGCCATCGCCGAGTCCTTCCGGAGCGGCAACCTCGGAATCATGGACTACTACCGGATGCGCAATCTCCAGGCCGACACTGACATGCGCTCCTCCATCTCTGGGGCCGGCGATGAGGGCAAGCCTCCCCAACCCCAGGCGTGATAGGGGACCGAGGTGATGGACCAGTTTATCTATCTGCTCATCTTCGTGATCTTCAGCGCTGTCTCGGCATATCTGGACCGGCGCCGGCGCCGCCAGTCCCTCGAAGAGGCGCGCCGCCGGCACGAGGCCGCCCCCAAGCAGGCCGCGGCCGCAGCGCGGGCCGAGGTGGAGGAGGAAGAGGAGGAGCAAGGGAAGTGGCCCTGGCCCGAGATCTTCGAGCAGTCTCCTGCCCGCCCTAAGCAGGTGGAGTTGGAGCGGGTGCCTGCCGAGGTTGTCTCCACCGAGGTTTCGGCGCCCGAAGCCCCAGGCGAAGGCAAATACCGCCGGGCCGAGGAGGAACTGCGGGAGATGGATCAGCGGGTGCGCCAGATGGAGGAGCGGGCCCGCCAGGCCGAGCGCCGGTCTCTGGAGGAGTTCCAGTTCATGGAGGAGCAGGCCGCCGCCCGGATGGGGTCGGTCGGGCAAGGCCGTGAGCCGGTGCGCCATCGCAAGCAGGGGTGGAGCCTCACCCCCAGGGAGGCGCGCAGGGCTTTGGTCTACGCCGAGATTCTCGGCCGACCCAAGTCCGAGCGCCCGGACTGAGGGTTTACATGGGGCGAGGAAGGGGCTATCTTATCTCCCTGTCGCCGAAGTGGCGGAACTGGTAGACGCGCTGGACTCAAAATCCAGTGCCGGCAACGGCGTGTGGGTTCGATTCCCTCCTTCGGCACCACAAAAACAGACAAGGGCTTGGATCGACTTTTTGCAAGTCGGTTTGAGCCCTTTTAACATTATATCGACAAGCAGTC
>VGJS01000040.1 GCA_016867395.1 Candidatus Handelsmanbacteria bacterium | reverse complement strand
GGGACCAGTGGACCACCTTCGTTGCCTACCCACCCGAAATCCGCAAGGTGATCTCCACTACCAACGCCATTGAATCCCTCAACCATTCGCTACGGAAGATCCTCAAAAGCCGCGGCGCCTTCCCCACTGATGACGTCGTCACCAAGCTGCTCTTCCTGGCCATGAGAAATATTGCCACAAATTGGACCCGACCGCTCCGGGACTGGAAAGCGGCAACCAACCAATTTGCCCTGATGTTTCCTAATACCTGCACCCAAAACTGATCCCGCCATTTGCACAGATATTTTCATTGACTCCATAGGTTGGGCACGCGCGTTGGTAAGGGCAATGAAGCGGAAGCCCGACCTGCGGAAAAAACCAACGACAGCCTCGACCACGCCAAAGTACATCTGCCTGGCAGCCTCGTGGGCAGAGTAGTCATGGCCCAGGATCAGCCCATCTGGTTTGATTATGGGGGCATAGCTCTCCAGGTCTGCGCTTACCCCCTCGAAGGTGTGGAGCCCGTCAATGTAGACCCAGTCCGACTCCCCGTCCGCAAAATGCGACGCGAGCCGTCCTGAGTACGCACGGTGCACCTTCACTTAGCCGCGATCTCTTCTGCTTCAGAGGTGAAGAACCGGGCATTAATTCCGGTTCAGGCAGAGGGCTTGCCCAGGCGTTCCAGGGCTGCGGCCCGCATCGCCTCGACCGGGGGCTCCATGCCAGTCCAGATGGCAAAGGCCCGCGCTCCCTGGCGGGCCAGCATGCCTAAGCCGTCCACTGGACGGGCGCCGGCCTGCCTGGCCTGGCGCAGCAACAGGGTCTCCAGCGGGTTGTACACAATGTCCAGTACCACCATGCCTGGGTGCAGGCAGGTGGGGTCCGGCAGGGGCGAAGCATCTGGATGGGGGTGCATGCCCATGGAGGTTGAGTTGATCAACAGGCCAGCCTGGCCCACGACCTTGCCGGAATGCTCATCCAAGGTGCCTGGCACTACCCGCCGGCCTTCTGGGTCCAGGGCTGCGGCCAGGGCCTCTGCTCTATCCGCAGTGCGGTTGAGCAGGGCCACGTTTTCCACCTCTGGGCACTGCAAGAGACCATAGAGGATGGCCCGCGCTGCGCCGCCGGCCCCCAGCAGCGCCACCCTGAGGGGCAGTTTGTCCAGGCCCCCGTCCAGGCGCAGGCTCTGCATCACCCCAAAGGCATCGGTATTGTGCCCGATCAGGCGGCCCTCACTATGGTCAATGGTGTTCACTGCGCCAATGGTCCGGGCTTCAGGGGAGATTTCGTCGAGCAGGGCCATCACCCCCACCTTGTGGGGCACAGTGACGTTGAGACCGCGGATCTGCAGGGCGCGAATTCCGGCCAGGGCCTGGCCCAGGTCCTCGGGCCGCACCGGGAAGGCCACGTACACGTAGTCGAGCCCCAGGGCAGCGATGGCGGCGTTGTGCATGGCCGGCGACGAGGTGTGCCCGACTGGGTGGCCGATGACCCCCAGCACCCTCGTCTCGCCGCTGAGTTGCGCCATCTCAGGGCAGCAGGTCCTCGACGAATTGCCCGGCGATGCCCAGGCTCTCGCGCCAGGAAGCCTTGTAACGCAGGCGGATCAGCACCAGGCCGCCAGCCAGAACCAGGGCGGCCAGGGTACACAGACGTACCAGTCCTCTCATTTTTTGCGCTCCTGGAGTTTTTCGAGGGTGGAGAAGAAGGCCGGGAACACTTCGTCTAAGCATTGGACCTTGGAGAGGGTGGTCTCAGTTTCAGCCCACAGCCCGGCCACGGCAAAGGCAAAGGTCAGGCTCAGGTCATTGCGGGTGTCGATGGCGGCGCCCCTGAGCGGGTACCCCCCCTCGACGACCAACCCCTCGGGGAACTCGCCCACCTTGGCCTCGAGAAGGCGCAGTTGCTGGACCAGGTGGGCCACAAGGTCGTACTTGCCCTGCCGCAGGGTCTCCACGTCGCGGATGACAAATTCTCCTTCGGTCTGGGTGGCCAGCACCGCCAAAAGGGGCACCTGGTCGAGCAGTTTCTCAGCGCGTTTCTCGGCGATGCGGGTGGGCTTAAGTTTGCCCGAGCGCACTACTAGCTCTGTGGTGCCGTCCTCGTTTTCTTCGAGAGTGAGGGGGGCGCCCAACTGGCGCAAGAGGTCAAAGAAGAAACGCCGCCCCGAGCGGATGGCCAGACGGCGCAGGCGCAACTCCGAGCGCCGCAGGCCCAGGGCCGCCACCACCAGGGGCAGGGCCAGGGGCGGGTCGCCGGCGATCTCCAGCTCTCTGGGCTGCAACTCCTGGCCGCCCTCAATGGTCAGGAGCCACTCGCCCTCGACCTCCTGGCGGCGGCGCAGCACCTCCACGCCCCACTGGCGCAGGAGCCGCTCTGCTCTCTCGCCGGTTTTGATTAGTTCGCGCAGGGAGGTGGTGCCCTGGGCGTAGAGCCCGGCTAGGAGCAGGGCGGTCTTGACCCCGAGGCTCAACTCAGCGGCGGGGTGGGTTAAGGGTTGCAGGGCTGCGCCGCCGCCCACCAGCCAAATCCCCCCGGCTTCGCCGTGGACCTCCGCTCCCGCAGAGGCCAGCAAGGACAGCAGTTGTGTAGCCTCTTCCTGCGCCTCGCCCAAGTGGACGCGGGAGGAGAACCGCTGGCCGCAGAGCAGAGCCAAGAGGTACAGGGCTACTTCGCCCAATCCTTTGAGATCCACGGTGTCGCGGGGGGCGCTCAAGCCCAAGCGTCCCTGCCCCCGGATCACCAGCCCCTCCGGCTCCTCGGCGATAGCTGCGCCTAGCCCGCGCAGGACCCCGACCAGCCGCCCGATGGCGGGTGGGGTGTTGCGGATACGGCTCTCGCCCTGGGCCAGGCTGGCCAGTACCAGGGCCTGGGCAGCGCCCTCCAATTCGCCGGGGACGGTAGTTTCGCCGGAGAGTTTGCGGGCTGGGCGCACGGTGATTTGCACTAACGCCTCCTCGCCTGGTAGCCCAGGCGGGCCAGCACCTCGAGGGCGTGGTGGGCCGCTGGCTGGCTGTCGAAGCCCAGGCGCAGGGTGCCCCCTTCTCCCTCCCGCACCTTCATCACCTCGATGTCGTTGATGTTGATCATTTCCCCTCCCAAAGCCTGGGCGATCTGGGCGATGACCCCCGGCTTGTCCTCCGCCACCACCAGGATCTCGAAGAGGGTGTGGATGAAACCCTTGGCGTCGCGGGGGATGCTGTTGCGGGTGCGGTTGGCAAAGGCGAAATCCTGGCCCAGGCTCGGGTCGGCCAGGCGTTGGCGCATGTCCTGCAGCACCCCCATGTACTGGTCGATCATCCGGCCGATCTGGTCCTGGTTGGTGCGGCAGATGTCCTCCCACACTGGGGCGTACGGGCTGGAGGCGATGCGGGTAAGGTCGCGGAAGCCGCCGGCCGCCAGGGTGAGGAAGTAGCCCTTCTCCTGGTGGAGCCTGCCCACCATCTCCACCAGCGAGGTGGCGATCATCTGCGGCAGGTGGCTGATGGCGGCCACCACCTCGTCGTGGGTCTGGGCGTCGAGTTCCAGCACCTTGGCGCCTATCCCCTTGAGCGACTCGACCAAGGCCCCATAGAGCGGGGCGGGGACCTCCTTGCCGGGCACCAGTATGTAGATGGCGTTCTGGAAGAGAAAGGGGTCAGCCGCGGTGACCCCGGCCTTCTCGGAGCCGGCCATGGGGTGGCCGCCCACAAAGTGCAGGTCCGGCCGCAGGCAGGCGGCGGCCTGGGCGCCGATGCGGCGTTTGGTGCTGCCCACGTCGGTGATCAAAGCACCGGGGGGGGCGCAGCGGCCCACCTCCTCCATCAGGGAGAGAATGCGCTGGATGGGGGTGCAGAGCACGATCAGGTCGGCCCCCTCCAGACCCTTGCCCAAATCCGGGTAGTCGAAACCCTCGTCGATGACGCCTAGTTCGAGGGCCTGGGCGATAGTCGCGGGCCGGCTGATCCCCACCAGGCGGGCAGGATGCCCCAACCGCTTGAGGGCCAGGCCAAAGGAACCGCCGATCAGCCCTACCCCGACGATGGCGATACGCTTGAAGAAAGCTGGGTCCTTCCTGGATAAATCAGGTATGCCCTTCTTCCAGCTTGCGGGCTTCCTGCATGATACGGGTGAAGAGGTCGATGATGGCCTGGTTACTGAGGGGTCCCTGGTTGTAGGCGGTGAGCCTTTCGATGATGGCCCGCTCCCGCTCGTGATCCTGAACGGGGCGGCCGTGCTGGCGCTTGAGCTTGCCGATCTCCAGCACGCACTGCAGGCGCTGGTTGAGCAGGTCCACTAACTGCTGGTCCACCGCGTCGATGCGGGCCCGCCATTCGCTCAGGTCCATGGTCTCACCTCAGGCCCATAACGTAGCGGACGCAGGTCATGGTCGCATCGACCAGGGGGCGAAGCCGCACCACCCCCTGGGCCAGGACCTGGTCGATATGCTCGGGGGCGCTGGTGAGCTGGCGGTAGCGTTCCTGAATGGGCTCCAGGGCAGCGACCACCAGATCGGCCAGGTCCCCTTTGAGCTGGGCGTAGCCCTTGCCGGCAAAGTGGGCCTCAATCTCTTCCTGGCTCTGGCCGGAGAGGGCCTGGTAGATCGAGAGCAGGTTGTAAACCCCGGGGCGCTCGCGGTTGAAAACAATGTCGCGCTGCGAATCGGTGGTGGCCCGGCTTAGTTTCTTGCGTATCAGGGCCGGCGGGTCCAACAGGCCGATGCCGTGGTTGTCGCTGGCGGAGGACTTGGACATCTTTTTGGTCGGGTCGTCCAGGCCCATCACCCGGGCCGCCACCGTGCGGATCACTGGCTCGGGCAGCACAAAGGTCTCGCCGAAGAGGTGGTTGAAGCGCTGGGCAATGTCCCGGGCCAGTTCGACGTGCTGCTTCTGGTCCTCCCCCACCGGCACCTCCTGGGTCTGGTAGAGCAGGATGTCCGCGGCCATCAGCGCGGGATAGGTGAAGAGCCCGGCGCTGACCTGCTCGCGCAATCCCTCCGACTTCTCCTTAAACTGGGTCATGCGCCCCAGCCAGCCCATGGGGGTGATGCAGCTGAAGAGCCAGGCCAGCTCGGTGTGTTCGGGGATATGGGACTGCACGAAGAGCGAGCATTGCTCTGGGTCCAGACCGCAGGCCAGGTACAGGCCCACCAGTTCGCGGATGTTCTGGCGCAGGACAGCCGGCTCGTACTCGACGGTGATGGCGTGCTGATCCACCACGCAAAAGATGTTCTCGTACTTGTGCTGGTCGGCCACCCAGTGGCGGATGGCCCCCAGGTAGTTGCCCAGGTGCAGGCTGCCCGAAGGCTTGATCCCCGAGAAAGCGCGTTTTTTCATCTTCCCAGCAACTCGCTGACTTTGGCGCCAATGTCCACCTCCCGCATTAGGGCCTCGCCCACCAGGATGGCGTCGGCGCCGGCTTCCTGCAAGCGCTCCACATCGGCGCGGGTGTTTATGCCGCTCTCGCTCACTTTAAGGCAACTTTCCGGCAGCAGGGGGAAGAGTTCAAAGGTGGTGTCGAGGGTAGTCTTGAAGGTCCGCAGGTCGCGATTGTTGACCCCCACCAGTCCAGCGCCGGCCTGCACTGCCCGCTCCGCCTCTTCCCGGGTGTGTACCTCCACCAGAGCGGCCAGGCCTAATTCGGCGGCCAGGCCAAGAAAATCTGCCAACTGGCTGCTATCCATCAGCGCCACGATCAGCAGAATGGCGTCGGCGCCCAGCACCCGGGCCTGATAGAGTTGGTACTCGTCGAGAGTGAAATCCTTGCGCAGGGTGGGCAGCCCCGCCACCCTGCGGGCCGCAATCAGGTATACATCGGACCCTTGAAAATAAGCCTCGTCGGTCAGCACCGAAAGCGCCCGCGCCCCGGCCTCGGCATAGGTGGCGGCGATGCGTTCGGGATCGAAGTCGGCGCGGATCAGACCCTTGGAGGGGGAGGCTTTCTTGATCTCGGCGATCAGCGAGAGGCCCTCTTGGCGCAGGGCCCCGGCAAAGTCGTAGGGCGGGGGGATATCGGCGGCGGCGTGGCGCATATCGGCCAGGGAGCGCTGGCGCTTGTCCCGTAGCACCACCTCGCGCTTGTATTCGGCGATCCCCTGGAGGATGTCGCGGCTGCTCAACGGTTGCTCACCTGCCTGAGGGTGTCCAGAGCGGCCAGGGCCTTGCCCGAGGCGATGGATTCCCGCGCCCTGTTCAATCCTTCCTGCAGATCCGCGGCCAGGCCGCCGGCGGCGATGGCCGCGGCGGCGTTGAGGAGCACGATGTCGCGCCTGGGGCCTTCCTCTCCCTTGAGCACCGCGCCCAGGATCTGGGCATTGTGCGGGGCATCGCCGCCCTTGAGGGCTGAAGCGGGTGCGGTCTTTAGTCCGAAGGCTTCGGGACGCACTTCGTAGGTGGAGACTTGACCCTCCTTGAGTTCCGCCACCTGGGAGGGGCCGGTGAGGGTCAGCTCGTCGAGGCCGTCGCTGCCGTGGACAACAATGGCCCGCTCTGAGCCCAGGGTACTCAGCACCTGGGCCACCTTCTCGGTGAGAGCAGGGCTATACACCCCGATGAGCTGGCGCCGGGCCCCGGCCGGGTTCGTCAGGGGCCCTAAAACATTAAACACAGTGCGGGTGCCCAATTCGCGGCGCGGAACGATGGCGTGTTTCATGGCCCCATGCAGCTTGGGGGCGAAGAGGAAGCCGATGCCGGCCTCGTCGAGACAGGCGCCCACCTGCGCGGGGCTGATCTCCACGTTGATGCCCAGGGCCTGGAGCACGTCGGCCGAGCCGCACTGGCTGGACATGGCGCGGTTGCCGTGCTTGGCCACGCACAGGCCCGCCCCGGCGGCCACAAAGGCCACGGTAGTGGAGATGTTGAAGGTGCCCGAGTGATCGCCACCGGTGCCACAGGTGTCGATCAGGGGCTGGCGGCTGGTGCGGACCGCGGTGGCCTTCTGACGCATGGTCTCGGCGCAGCCGGCGATCTCCTCGGCAGTCTCACCCTTGCAGCGCAGGGCCACCAGGAAGCCAGCGATCTGCGCGTCGGTGGCCTGGCCGCTCATGATCTGGTCCATGACTTGCCGGGCGACTTCGCGGCTCAGGTCCTTGCGCTCGATGAGCTGCTCGATGGCGTCTTTGATCATCGCAACCTCCCGGTACCAAAGTATCAATAGCGAGAGCCAAGTTTGTCGAAAAGCCGTCTGCACCCGCTGCCAGTCACCGGAGAACGATTTGCCTAAATGGCGTTCGACACGGGACTTGTCAAGGGCGGCCAATTTGTGGATCCGTACAGTCGAGGGCAACAACAAGCCGGCCTACTGCCAGGCTTCGACGGCTACATCGTGAGGCGGCGTCGCTTCCTGGCTGGTACTTCGGGCTACGACCACATCGGCGTCGCCGGCATCCAGCAGCACCAGAGCGGCACGACGCTTGGTCTCTTCGGTGCCGGTGCAGGGAAAGGCTAATCGCACGACCTCACCAGGGAGGTACTGTTCCATGGTTCAGGTGAGTCGGTCGTACACGGCGTCAGCGCCGCTGTACCCCGCGAGGAACGGTTCGGCAGTCACTTGCGCCCACGCGGAGTGATCTTGGTCGAGTTCGGGGACTAGGAGGAGCACTCGGACCTACCTTTTGCGCGGCAGTTGCTCGCAAAAGCCAGTGGGGATATCGAGGTGGCCATCCGCGCTCATTCTTGCCAGAAACTCGTAGGTTTTCGCGCGCACCTCCTGGTGAATGAAAACGGGGTGAATCTAGGCGTCGCCTTCCCTCTTTGTCAAGGCGAAGGGCATCACACATTCAACTTGTAATCCAGTCGTGCCTCGTCGCCGGTCTGGCCGCGGAAGCCCCAGTTCCAGGGCGGGATCTGGCGGATGCTGATCGCAACATAGATGGGGGCGATGCCCAACTGGCTTTCCATTCATTCAAAGAGCAGGTGCATCAGCTTCTTCTTGGCCTCGACCGAGCGGCCCTCGGGATAGTAGAAGTCCTCGCGTTCCATCGGGAAGAAGCGGTGCGCCCGCTTGTTTGGGGGGAATTGCAGGGCCTTGACCATACAGGCGTTGATGAGGTCCGAAAGCCGGCCCTTGAGGGGGTCCGGCTTGTAGCGCAGACCGTACACGCGGATCATCCGGCCCTTCCTTTCGCCAGCCGCTCCATCACCCGGGCGATGAGCCGCAGGCCCAGGTCCTCTTTAACGGTGAGGATGGACTCGGGGTGGAACTGTACTGCCGCGGCTGGATAGCTCTCGTGCTCGACGGCCATGATCACCCCGTCCTCGGTGCGGGCCCGCACCTTGAGGCAGGAAGGCAGGGCCTCGGGCAGAGCGAAGAGGGAGTGGTAGCGGCCGGCGATGAAGCGCGCGGGAAACCCCTCCAACAACCCCTCGCCGCTGCATTCGACCACCGAACTCTTGCCGTGCATGGGATAGCTCAGCACCGCTAACTTACCACCGAAAGCCTCGACCATGCCCTGTAGGCCCAGGCACACCCCAAAGACCGGCAGTTGGCGCTGCACACACTGGCGCACCAATTCGGGCACCCCGAACTCCTCTGGCGTTCCCGGCCCCGGGGAGATGAAGACCAGGTCCGGCTTCAGCTCGTCAAACAGGGTGTAGGGGAAGCCGGCCCGTAAGGTGGTAACCTCGGCGCCGGTCTGGCGCACGTAGTCGCTCAGGGTGTGGACAAAGGAGTCGCGGTTATCGACAAAGAGCACCTTGCGGCCGGAACCAGTGGCCCGCAGGGCGGGGGTGCTGGGCGGGGCCGGCGGGGCCAGCTGTAGCACCGCGTTGGTGAAGGCCTCGGCCTTGGTGCGGGTCTCGATCTCCTCCTCGTCCGGGTCCGAATCGCAGAGGATGGTGGCCCCCACCCGCACCCGGGCCACCCCGTCCTCCAGGTGCACGGTGCGGATGGTGATGCCGGTGTTGATATTGCCGTTGAAGCTGAGCATGCCCACGCAGCCGCCATACCAGCGGCGGGCCGAGTTTTCGAGGTGCTCGATCATCTGCATGGCCGCCGGCTTGGGCGCCCCGGTCAGGGTGACGGCCCACATGTGGGAGAGCAGGGCGTCGAAGGCGTCGAAGCCTGGGCGCAATTCCCCTACGACATGATCGACGGTATGGATGAGCCGCGAGTAGGTCTCGATCAGCCGCCGGCCCAGCACTCGCACGCTGCCGGCCTGGCAGACCCGGGCCTTGTCGTTGCGGTCCACGTCGGTGCACATGGTCAACTCGGCCTCGTCCTTCTGGGAGTTGAGCAGCGTCAGAATCTGTTCGGCATCCTCGATGGGCGAGGAACCGCGCCGGATGGTGCCCGAGATGGGGCATGTCTCCACCTGGCTACCCTCCACCCGCACGAACATCTCGGGAGAGGCGCCCACTAGTTGCTCCTTTCCAAGGTTGATGAGGAACTCGTACGGGCTGGGGTTGGTGCGGCGGATATTGGCGAAGAGGTCGCTGGGCGTTCCCCCGTACCCAGCGCTGAGCACCTGGCTGGGCACCACCTCGAAAAAGTCGCCGCGCCGGGTGCCCTCAATGATCCGGCGCACCTTGGCGGCGTACTCGCCGGGGGCGTGGTCGCTCTCCAGCGCCGTGGGCCTGCCTTTGGCCGCGGGCATGGCCTGGCCGGCCCCGGCCAGGCCATGGGTGGAGAGGGAGCCCTGGCGGAAGTCGTAGGAGTAGCGCAGCGCCTGCTCCTTTCGGTGATCGACAACGATCAGGTCGTCGGGCAGAAAGAGGTGCAGGTCGGGATGCTGGGCTGGCCGCTGGTGGCGCAAGGTTATGGGCTCGAACTGGAAGACCAGGTCATAGCCCATCGCCCCGTAGAAACCGAGGTGCGGCTCGACAGGGGCCCCGAACTGCCAGACCAGGGCGCGTAGCAGGCTGAAGATGGTGGGCTGCTTGGAGCGCTCCTCCTCGGGGAAATGCGGCGGCATGGGGGACACCTGGCCGCGCAGCTCGGTATCGTTTCCCTCCAGGGCGCCCAGGTGGCGATGGCCCTCGATCCCCTGGCGGAAGAGCTGCAAAAGGGGTATGCCCCGCTCGTTGAGGGCCCGGACGGTGAAGTCGTGGCCCCTGGCCACCAACTCCACCGGCGGATCGACGAAGCCGATGTCCCAGCGGCTGTACCGCCCCGGGTATTCGTAGCCGCTGGCGAAGACTGCGCCCCGGTGGGCGTCCAGCCGCGCCAGGAACAGGTCCAGGGCGCCGACGACGGGCAACTCCGCGACGGTGCGGGTGATCTCGACTCCGCCGGTCGTAGTAAAGGTAGACATGGGACTCTCCTGTCTATAAAAAAAGTAACCGCAGGCGCTCTAGGTGCACCCGCGGTTTTTGTTTGCTCCGATGGATCGGCTGTTACGCGCTGTGGGGTGGACGCACTACGTCATGACTCCGGCTATATGGCCAGGAGCGCCACCAGCGGTTGTTGTGGACAATGGGGAGTTTCATGTCTTCGATCCTCGGCCAGCGTGAAAATTTGGTATTTTCAAGATACAAGCCTCCCCTGGCCCTGTCAAGGGGATCAGATCGCCGCGGTCGACGCCCCATCTACATAAAGGGCGCGGCCGCTCACGGCACTGGATTCGTCGGAGGCCAGGAAGAGCACGGCCTAAGCGACCTCGCGGGTGGAGGCCATGCGGCCCAGGGCCTGCTGCCGGTTGACGAAGGGGTAGAGCTTGCCCATGCCGCCCAGGTCCTCGGCCACCTTGAGGTTCATGGGGGTCTCCACCCAGCAGGGGCAGAGGGCGTTGAGGCGGATGCCGTGTTCATCATAGGAGACAGCCAGGGCCTTGCTCAGGCCGAGGACCCCGGCCTTGGAGGTGGTATACGCCTCGTACCCCGGCTCGGTGAGGGTAGCCATCACTTAGGAGGTCTTGATGATGGACCCGCTCCCCCGCCCGAGCATGTGGAAGATCACGGCCTTGCACATCAGGAACATGGCCTTGACGTTGACCGCCTGCATCTCGTCCCTGGTCTCCTCGCGCACCTGCTGCAGGTCGCCGTAGGGCATGATGCAGGCGTTGTTGAAGACCGCGTCGATCTGGCCAAAGGTCTCCAGGCCTGCGGCGACCGCCCGCGCGTTGGTGGCCGACAGCGAGACATCGGCGCACACGGCAATGGCTGTGGCTCCCGGCATCTTCAACCGCCCCAGGGTCTCGGCCAGGCCGGCCTCGTCGCGGTCCACCAGTACCAGTCTGGCCCCGTGTTCGGCGAAGAGTTAGGCGGTGCCGCGGCTAATACCTGAGGCCGCGCCGGTCAGGATGGCGACCTTGTCCTTTAAACTATGCATATCCTGGTTACTGGGAGGAGGAGGGAGCAGCGCGTCTGGGCATACAAAAGATCATTTCCGGACCAAGGTCAACCAGCGGCCTCTGGTTGGCCCTGGCAGTCGGCCCCCGCGAAGCAGTTGAGGGCATCCTTTCCGAAGACCCCGGAATGCAGCAGGCCCTCAGTGTGATTGCCCGCGCCGCTCTCAGCCAGAACCTGGTGGAGAGCGAACTCTTAGGCCACGAGAAAGGGGGCCTTCACCGCGGCGGAGCGCCAGCGCCGCGGGCGGTTCGAGCAGGCCCAGGGCGGCACCCTCTTCATCGACGAGGTGGCCGAGATCCCCCTGGAGGTCCAGCACCCACCGCGATCTGGAGGAGAGGGTGCGGGGGGCAGTTCCACAAGGATCTGTTCTACCGCCTCAACGTGGTGGGGGTACACCTGCCGCCCCTACGCAAGCGGCGGGGCGACACCCCGCTGCTGGCCAACGCCTTTCTGGAACATTGTGGCCGCGATAGCGGCGGGCACTTGGCGAGTTCTTTGCGCGAGGCCATGGACGCGCTGATGCGCCATAGCTATCCGGGCAACGTGTGGGAACTGCAAAACCTCGTCGAGCGGGCCGTGGTCATGGCCCGCGACGCCAGCATCACCACGCGGGACCTGCCCTCCGAGCTCCTGCGCCCCGAGGCGCCCGCCCCGGGCGGCGACGCACACCCTGACCGAGCGGAACCCGCGCTACAAGCTTAAGAAATACGGAATCAGGAACCGGGAGTAGTGACTTAGAAGGCGTGCTCGAGGCTGGCCGAGTAGGTATTGACCTCGGCGTCGTAGTAAGGGCCGTTAGAGTCTTTGCGGCAGCGGGACCAGCGCAGACCCGCCTCAAAGCCGGGGCCGCCGGCGGGCTGGAATTAGCGAACGAGTGCCAGCTCCAGCAGCCGCCAGCGGTCGCGGCGCTTCTGGTCGAGCCCCAGGTCGAGGGACTGGCGCAGTTTCTCGGCGATGCGCCCGTAGCGATGGCCGCGCCGCGAGGTCCGGGTGTGCCGCAGGCCGGTGATGTCGTTGACCCCGTCGCGGTTGGCATCGACAAAGCCGGGGGGCTCTTTTTTGCCGAGAGCCGCTGCGGGCGGCGCGGCTGGCTGGTCGACGGCGAGGGAGGCCGAGGCTAGTAGGGCCTTCAACACTCCGCAGAACCGCATGGCTACCTCCTGGCGGTGCGGGCGACCGAGCAACGTGGGGTACGGACCACAAGCAGTGCCAGTCGGGACCGCCTGGGGCAGGAGGCCGGCCAAGTACTGAAAGCTAAAACGATTGGCTTTTTCTTCAAAGGAGGCAGGCGTTCGCCGGCTCGACCAAATGGTCGAAAGGCGGGGGTGTTTCGACCGAAGGGTCGCAAAAAAAACCGGCGAGGTTGTTGCTCCCGCCGGTTTCACGCGCGTTTGTGCTTCCTGCTGCTACTGCTCTTCCCCGCCTACCTGGGTGACTTCGATGTCGAGGTCGGCGCGGTCGGCGATGCGTTCCACCTGGCCGTCCTTGATCCACACCACCCGGTCCGAGACGCTGAGCATCTTGTGATCGTGGGTGGCCGAGATGATGGTCACCCCGGAGGACGCGTTCATCTCCTTGAGCAGTTCGATAATCTCGGTGCCGGTGCGCAGGTCGAGGTTGGCGGTGGGCTCGTCGGCCAGGACCACGGCCGGGTCGTTGGCTAGGGCCCGGGCCACGGCCACCCGCTGCTGCTGGCCGCCCGACAGCTCGTAGGGCTTGTGGGAGTGCCGCTCTCCCAGCCCCACCTTTTCGAGCAGCACCATGCCTTTGTCGCGCGACTCATCGCTGGTCAGGCCGGCGAAGACCATGGGCAGGGTGACGTTCTCCAGGGCGGTCATTACCGGGATCAGGTTGAATGACTGGAAGATGTAGCCGATCTTGCGGCAGCGCAGCCAGGCCAGCTCGTAGGCATCAAGCTGGGCCACGTCCACCTCGTCGATGTAGACCTTGCCCTCTGACGGTTTGTCGAGGCCGCCGACCATGTTGAACAGGGTGCTCTTGCCCGATCCCGAGGGGCCCATCAGCGAGAGGTACTCGCCGGTGTATATTTCCAGATCCACCCCGCGCAGGGCCTGGACCTCGGTGTTGCCCATCTTGTAGATCTTCTTGACTTGCTGGGTGCGCACCACGGTGCGCTGTTCCTCGGAGGGGGTCTTTTCCACTGTTGACATCGGGGATGCTCCTCTCAGGTGTCCGAACGCATGGCTTCGACCGGCTCCATCTTGGCCGCCTTGTATGCCGGCAGCATGGCCCCCACGAGGGACAGCAAAGTACCGGCTACGAGGGAGGCCAGCACCGACTGCAGGATGCCCCCCACCGGGAAGTAGGAGAAAACGTACCCCCCGTAGGCCAGCAGGTTCAGGCCCAGGGTCATCAGGAGGCCAATGGCGATGCCAATGGTAGTACCCACCACCCCCTGGAAGGTGGATTCGAGCAGGAAGAGCTTGATAATGAAGGAATCCAGGGCCCCCAGGCACTTCATGGTGCCGATCTCGCGGAAGCGCTCGGTCACCGACATGAGCATGGCGTTGGCGATGCCCACCACGCACACCAGCAGCGACAGGCCGATGAGCCAGGTCTGCTTGGACCGTTCCTCCTGGGCCTGGGCCCGGGCGTCGGCCGAGGAGCGGCCGCCCTCGGCCGAGGCGGTCTCGATGCCGTTCTTCTGGAGCAGCAGGTTGATCTCGCTCTTGTTGGCCTCCTTAAGGCTGCCGATCAGGGCGTTGCTGCTCCACACGGACATCAGAAAGGCGATGGCCAGGATGATGCCGCTGGTGGTGATCAGGGAGCGGCCGAAACGGATCTTCAGGCTGCGGATGCTGATCTCCACCGCCTTGCTCATGGGCAGGACGATCTCGCGGCCGCCTGCCACCTGCAATCGCTGTTCGTTCATTGTCTACCCTCCGCAGCGGGCGCTTGTGCCGCGCGCCCCTAAACTAATAAAAAACCCCCGACCTGAGTCAAATCAGCGGCTGGTGTGGGCCAGGCGCAGGGCGTCGGCCTGCCCAAAGAGCCGCAGGGCCTGGCTCACCTCCTCGTCGCTTTCGAGGAGCACCCGGTAGCGCTGCTCGTCGCCCCACAGCCCGCGGGCGAACTCGGCTTTTAACTCCCCGGCCACGAACTGCCGGTGGGCGGCAAAGGTGCTGTCCTCTACCTGGAGCTTTTTCTCTTGGCGCAGGAAGGTGAGGAATTCGGCCAGGACCTGGCCGGAGATCCGGTAGTTAGCGAGGAAGTCCTCGAAACGAGCGGGCCAGTCGCGGTGGCGGCCCACCCAGCGGCTGCCAAAGTCAAAGGTCGCCCCGTTGGCCAGCAGTTCCTCGGCAAAGTTAGCCATGGGCTCTGGTTTGATGGCCACGTCTGGGGTGATGCCGCCCCCCCCGTAAACCGCCCGGCCCGCGGCGGTGTGAAAGACCGGGGCATCGGCGCGCAGACTGTCCACGGCGTTGTCGTCCACCGTGTCGAGGCCAGCCTCAATATAGGCTAGCAGGTCGTAGGTATAGGGCCGCTGGATCAGGCGGCCCAGCGGGGTGAAGTAGCGGGCCACGGTCAGGAGCATCAGCCCGCCGTTGCTGGAGAGGGGGAACTGCTCCTGCACCAGGCCCTTGCCAAAGCTGGTCTGGCCGGCGATCAGGCCCAGGTCCAGGTCCTGGATGGCGCCGGCGACGATCTCGGAGGCGCTTGCACTGCCGTGGTCGATTAGCACCACCAGGGAGAGAGGGTCCCCCTCCAGTGGGTTCTCGTCCTTGTAGTCGATGCGCGAACCGGGCTCGCGGCCTTCGGTGTACACGATCAACTGGCCCCGGTCGAGGAAGTGGTCGGCCACCTCCACGGCCTGGGAGAGGAACCCCCCGCCGTTGCCCCGCAGGTCCAGCACCAGCCGTTCCAGGCCCTGCTCGGAGAGCTGGCTGAGGGCCTGGCCCAGTTCCTCTCCGGTTTGCTCGGCAAAGCGGGTGATGCGGATATAGCCGGTCCCCTCTCCCAACATGAAGGCGTAGGGCACGCTGTAGACGGGGATACGGTCCCTAGTTAGGGTGATGTCGAGGGGTCCCTCCACTCCAGGGCGGGCCACCCGCACCTGTACCCGGGTGCCGCGCGGGCCGCGCAGTTTTTGCATCACCTGGTCGTTGGTGATCCCCTCGGTGGAGGCCCCGTCGATGGCGGTGATGTGGTCGCCGGCCCGCAGCCTTCCGTAGGAAGGAGAGCCCTCGATGGGGGAGATGACCACCAGCTTGCCCTGGTGGATGTCGAAGTAGATGCCGATGCCCTCGAAGTGGGCCTGGAAGCGCTCCATCATCTCCTCTGACTCCTGGGGGTCGAGGTAGCTGGAGTGCGGGTCCAGGGCGATCAACATGCCGCTCACCGCGGCGCGGGCCAGGGAATCGGCGGGGTAGGGGACTTGGCGTATAAGGCTCAGCCGGTCGAGGGTGCGGGCGAGCAATTCCAACTGGGCGCGGTTGCCCAGCGAGGGGCGGTTGCCCAGCAGGCTGTCGGCCTCGGCCAGGGCGCTGGAATCCTGGATGCCTGCCTCCCCCTGGGCCAGGGCCTCGGCCATGCCGTCCACGGCCCCTTCGAGGATGCGCAGGCTGTCCACGGGTTCGACGTAATAGCGGTGAATCTTGTCGCGCACCTCGGCGATCAGCTGCAGCTCCGGGCGCACCTCGGCGTCCAACCCGCTCCGGTGGTGGGACTCCGCCAGGCCGAATATGGTCAGGACCGCGCAGCCGAGGATGATCAGGCGTTTGTGAGGTGGCATAGGCGCCATCCAAAGGCTCAGAACATAGGGCCAAAGGCCCGCACCGGGCAAGCGGGGGGCGAGGACTCAGCCCCGGGTGGAGATCTCGACCAGGGGTGGTTCGGCGGGCGAGCCGGGACCGCGCCCGGCGGCCAACTCGTCAAAGGAGCCGGGCAGCACGTGGAGCCGCAGCCGCCGCCGCCAGCCTTGCCGAGTCTGGGGTAGGGCATGGGCCAGGGCGCTTTCGGTGAAGACCAACTCGGTGATCTCGTAGTCGTGCAGCAACTGGGGCAGTTCCTCCACCAGGCCCAGCACCTGCTTGTCGGCCAGGCGCTGGCCGCGCCACTCCGGGCTCAAGCCCACCAGCCCCACCACCTCCCATTGCGGATAGGCCTTCAGGTGATCCAGGAACTGGATTACCAGCGGCTCGGTGCCCACCACCAGCAGGCGCCGCCGGCCCAGGCGGCGCGTTTGGTCAAGGCGCCCGGCCGCCAGGCGCCAGCCGGCTACCAGGGCGATGTTGAAGAACCAGGCCGCCCCGGCGGCCAGCCGCGAGAAGTTGTACGCCTTGAAAAAGAAAACCACCATCACCACCCCGGCGAAACCGGCGCTTACCGCCCAGGCCGCCCGGGCCGCAGAGAGGCGGTGGCGGTCGTACAGGCCCAGCAGGTAGAAGGCCAGCAGCCAGGTGGCCGTCGAGCCGGCGTAGACCACGAACCACTGCAGGTCGGTGTAGGGCGGGGGGGTGAGCCAGCGGGTGGGATGGACCCCGATGCCCAGTTGGTTGCCCAGGCGCTCGATGCTGTGGATGACCGGGGTCAGGCCGGAGTGGTAGCGCAGAGCGATGCCCAGCTTGAGCCCTGTCAGCACCAGCAGCCCGTCGAAGGCGGGCAGGGCCAGGCGCCGGCCCAGGCGCCGGCCCAGGGAGCCCAGGCCGTAGAGGGCGATGCCCACGTGCAGCAGCCAGAGCGGAAAGAAGCGGTAGCGCCGCTGCATGTGTTTGCGCACAAAGATGGACATGGCCTCGTAGAAGCGGTAGAGCACCTTCATCTGCTCGGCCCGGCCGCTCTCGCCCTTGAAGTGGACGATGGCGGTGCCCGGATCGTAGTAGATCCTCCAGCCGGCCTGGCTCAGGCGGTAGCACCAGTCCAGGTCCTCCCCGTACATGAAATAGTCCTCGTCGAGCAGGCCCACCTGGTCCATGGCCGCCTTGCGCACCATCATGCAGGAGCCGGAGAGGGCGTCCACCTCGTTGGTCTGCTCGGGGTCGAGGTAGGTGAGGTTGTATGCGGCCAGACGCCGGCTGCGCGGAAAGAGGCGGCTGAGCCCGCAGACCTTGCAGAAGGCGGCCATCGGGGTGGGGAAGCCGCGGCGGCAGGCCAGCTGCAGGGTGCCGTCCGGGTTGAGGATCTTGCAGCCCACGGCCCCGGCCTCGGGGTGGGCGTCGAGAAAGCCGACTAGGTGAGTCAGGGTGTCGCGGCGCACCACAGTATCGGTGTTGAGCAGCAGCACGTGGCGGCCCTGCACCTGCCGGAGAGCCAGGTTGTTGCCCCCGGCGAAGCCGAGGTTGCGGGGGCTGCGGATCAGTTTGACGTGGGGGAACTTGGCGGCCACCATCTCGGCGCTGCCATCGCGCGAGGCGTTGTCCACCACGAACACCTCCACCCGCAGGCCGGCCGCCGCCTCCAGGGCGGTGCGCAGGGCCTGCTCCAGCAGGTCGCGGGTGTTGTAGCTGACCAGCACCACGCTTAGATCCATCAGGCCCCGCCTCCGGCAGAGGGTCGGCC
Organism: Candidatus Handelsmanbacteria bacterium; assembly: GCA_016867395.1. GTDB lineage: Bacteria > Latescibacterota > UBA2968 > UBA8231 > UBA8231 > SICG01. The sequence continues at coordinate 23,058 of VGJS01000040.1, read as the reverse complement.
CCGCCGGAAGAGGCGGTAGCAGGTGAAGTATAGCAACTGCTTGGCGAAGAGCAGATGCTCGCGCAGGTTGAGCTTGCTGCTACTGAACTGCCGGTTTCGGAAGATAAAGGGCACGGACATCAGCCCGCGCCAGTGCCCCTTGACCAGGATCTCCAGGAAGATTTTGTACCCCGAGGAGGTGAGCTGCATGCCCGCGATCACCTCGCGGCGCAAAAAGAAATAGCCCGAGAGCGGGTCTTCGGCCCCGGTCAAAAGCCGGGCGGCGCCCACTCCCAGCATGGAGATCATCTTGCGGTGCCAGGCCCAGCGCTCGACCACGCTGGTCTGGCCGAAGCGGCTGCCAAAGGTCAGGTCATGTTTGCGCAGGCCGTAGATCAGTTGCGGGAGGATGGCCGGGTCGTGGCTCAGGTCCGCGTCGATTACCCCCAGCAGGGGTCGGTCCGAGCGAGCGAAGCCAGCCATCACCGCCGAGCCCAGTCCCAATTTGCCAGGTCGATGCACCACCTTTACAGGATAGTGGGCGGTCAGGGCCTCGGCGGCCTGGCCGGTGCCGTCGGGGGAGTTGTCGTCCACCACGATCAGCTCCAGGTCGATGTCGGGGGCCTGTGCCAGAGTCTGGAAGATTTCCTGGGCCAGCAGGGCGATGTTCTCGCGTTCGTTGTAGGTGGGGGTGATCAGCGAGACCCGGAGGGGCGTTTCGGTCATGGCCCGGGCAACCTGTTCAACAGAGGGTGGGAAAGGCGCGGCGAAAATCATCCTGGCCGGCCAGGCACTCCAGGCCCTGGGACAGGCTCAGCGGCGCAAAGCCCAATACGGATTCCAGGGCCTGTGTGCGCAGCCCCGAGCGCAGGGGGCGGGGGGCCTTCTGGCCGGCAGCGGCAGTGGTGGTGGGCTGCACCAAGTCGGGATCCAGGCCAAAGAAGCAGGCCAGTTCCCGGGTGAGCTGGTACCGGGTCAGGTACGTGGCCCCGCCCAGGTGGAAGAGGCCCTGGACCTGGCGCCGGCACAGTTCCACCAGCACCTGGGCCAGGTCGTGGACCCAGGTGGGATTGCCCCACTGGTCATCCACTATCTTTAGTTGTTGGCCCCGGCCCAGCACTTCCAGAGGCCAGGTTACCAGATTGCGCCGGGTGTCGGGGAGGTACCCATAGAGCCACAGGGTGCGCAGCACCAGCCCCCTGAGCCCTTGCTGCAGGACCACCCCCTCGCTGTGGAGCTTGAGGGTTCCGTAGTGCGAAAGCGGGTTGGTCGGGTCCTTTTCGCCATAGGGCCCCTGGCGGCCGTCGAAGACGTAGTCGGTGGAGAGCTGGGCCAGGCCCACCCCCAGTTGCCGGCAGGCCGAGGCCAGATGCTCGACGACTACCAGGTTGATCTGGCGGGCAAGGGGCTGGTCGACTTCGCAGCGGTCCACGTCGGTGAGAGCCGCGGTATGGATGACCCAGTCGGGCCTCACCTTTTCCACCAGGGAGAAAACCGCCCGCGGATCGCTCAGTTCGACCGGGTGGTAGGCCCTCCTGCCCACCGGGGTTTGCCCGCGGCCGCAGCCGATCATCTCGGCGTCGAAATCCGGCTCCAGCAGGCTGCGCCCAAGGAGGCCGTGGGCGCCGGTGACCAATACTCTCATAACCGTGCGTGCAGGGGGAAGCGGAGAGGACGAGGCTTTCAGATATTAGAGGCTGAGTTACCGCCGGGGCGTCGATAATGTAATTATTGGCCATATCCCGGTCAAGCAGAGCTATTTTGGCCCTGGGGGGGATGTAGTACCTTACTGCTGTTCCAGCGGTGAACTCAGAAAGGGCAGCCGTGGAGAAGCAAGAGAAGTGGATGCTGCTTGCCGGGATGTTGGCGGTCTGGCTGTGGGCCATACCGGGCCGGGCCGCCGTGCCCTCCGGGCAGATCCAGGGACAGGTGGTGGAGGCAAAGAGCCGCGCGCCCCTGGCCGAGGCTAGCGTCTGGGTCGCCGGCACCGGGGTCGGGGCCCTGAGCGATGCCCAGGGCCGGTTTGTCTTCAAAGTGTTGGGCTCTGGCCCCCACACCCTGCAGGCCACCTATATCGGCTACCAGCCGGTCCGCATCGAGGGCATCACCCTCGATATCCAGGGCCTGGCCGAGGAGGTGGTGGAGCCGTCCGAGAAACCCATTTCCCTCAGCGAGATCAGCGTCACCCCCGGCCGCTTGGCCATCAACTGCACTGAGCCGGCCGCCAGCCAGGCTCTCACCCGCGAGGAACTCCAGAGCATCCCCTAGTTCGGCGATGACCTCTACCGGGCGGTGGTCCACCTGCCTGGGGTAGCCGGTGATGATTTTTCGGCCAGGTTCACGGTGCGCGGCGGCGAGCACGACCAGGTACTGGTGCTCTTGGATGTGCTGGAACTGAACGACCCCTTCCATCTCAAGGAAATCAACGGCGGGGGGCTGAGCATCGTGGACGTGTCGCTGATTGATGGAGTGGAGCTGTTGACCGGGGGGTTTCCCGCCGAGTACGGCGATCGGCGCAGTGGGGTGTTCAATATCAAGTCCGCCCGCCCCCCGTCCAGTCACAGATGGGGGGCTGGGGTGGGCCTGATGAACATCCGGGTCTTTGCCCGGGGCAGCTCAGCGCGGGGCAACTGGATGGTCTCCATCCGGCGCGGGTACCTGGATGTGGTGTTGGACCTGATGGGCGAGGAAAATGCTCCCCGGCTCACCTACTGTGATGCGCTGGCCAAGGCCGAGTAATGCCTCGGCGCGCACCATACCCTGGGAGCCCATTTTATGGGGCCCAGGACCGGATGCACTTTGTCGAGGACGATGCTGATGTTTCGGACACCAAGTACTAAAATACCTACGCCTGGCTGACTCTCAACTCTGTCTTCGGGCCTCGCCTGGTTGCCCAGACCCTGTTGCCGCACGGGCAGGGGGACCATTGCCGGGAAGGGTTGGGGTTCAAAGGCGAGCGCGACCTACTGGACTTCCAGTTCCAGGTCAGCGACCAGCGCGTTTCCGATTGATGGGGTCTCAAGCAGGACTGGAGCTGGGAGGAGGACGAACGGCTCTTCCTCAAGGGAGGGGTGGACCTGCGGCGGCTGTCTACCCACTACGACTACCTGAGCCTGAGCGTATGGGACCTGGCCCTGGCCGACGGCCTCCGCCAATGGACCAACACCACCCAAGCAGTGCTGGCGCCCTCGGGCAACCGGGTGCGCCGGGTACCTGGCCACCCGCATCTCGCTGACCGCCCCCCTCAAGGCAGAGGCAGGCCTGCGTTATGACCGCGCCCCCTATGCAGAGGGTGGCCAAGTCAGCCCGCGGCTCAACCTGGTTTAGGTGCTGGGCAGACAGTGTTCGCTGCGCGCCGGCTGGGGGCGTTTTTACCAGTCGCAGGGGATCACCCAGTTGCGAGTGCAGGAGGGCGAGCGGGAGTTCTATCCCGCGGAACAGTCCACCCACTGGGTGTTAGGACTGGAGCACCGCTTGGTGCGCGGGCCGCAGTTGCGGGTGGAGGGGTACTACAACAAGGGCGCGCACCTGCGCCCGGTGTACCGCAACTGGCGGGACGGGATCGAGATCTTTCCAGAGTTGCAGGACGACCGGGTGGCCATCGACCTGAAGGGGGCCACGGACAAAGGCCTGGAATTCTATCTCAAACAGGGTGCGGGAGAAAAACTTGCCTGGTGGGCCAAATATGGCCTGGCCTGGAGCCGCGAACCGTTCTCGACCGTGCGCTGGGCCGGCGGCCAGCTCGCCCTGGCGCGGGAGCTGCCGGGCAGCTATGACCAGCGCCATACTATCTACCTGGACGCAAACTACTGTTCCATCGCCAAATGGCACCTGAACCTGGCCTGGCAGTACCGCAGCGGCTGGCCCTATACTGAAAGGGTGGTGGGTGTCGGCACCCTGCCCGATGGCCGGCGCTATGTGTACGCAGAAGCCGGGAAGCTCTATGGATGCAACTATCCGGCCTTCCACCGGTCGGATCTGCGTCTCCGCCGTTACTTCGACATTTCCAAAGGCAAAATCTCAGCCTTTGTGTAGGTGATCAACCTGTACCACCACGGCAAAGTGCGCGCCTACGAGTACAACCTGCTCCACCTGCCCGAGGGCGGATTTCAGTCCTACGCCGTGCCCAAGTACTCGTTCCGCCTGCTGCCTTCAGTGGCGGTGAACTGGGCGTGGGACTACTGACACCGCATCATTATTCTAGAGAGGACCATGAATCCGCGAGAAACAAAAGAATTGGGCGCAACTGGCCTGCAAGTGACACGCCTGGGCCTGGGCTGCGCGGCCCTGGGCGGCCTGTACGGGGACATCCCCGAGGAGCAGGCCGAGGCCGTGGTGCGCCGTGCCCTGGCCCTGGGCCTCAACCTCTTCGACACCGCTCCCCTCTACGGCTCGGGCAAGAGCGAGATGCGCTTGGGCCGGGCCCTCAAAGGGGTGCCGCGGGATTCCTACGTGCTGGCCACTAAGGTGGGCCGCATCCTGGTGCCCACCGAGGGTAAGGAGCCGGGCCAGGAGATCTTCGAGAACCCGCCTCCCTGCAAGCCGGTCTTCGACTTCAGCTATGACGGGGTGATGCGCTCCTTCGAGAGCAGCCTCGAAAGGCTAAGCCTGGATCGGATCGACGTGCTGCACCTCCACGACCCGGACGACCACTACGAACAGGCGATCAAGGGCGCGTACCCGGCCATCGACAAGCTGCGCAGCCAGGGGGTTATTCGCGGGGTGAGCGCCGGCATGAACCAGTGGGAGATGCTGGCCCGCTTTGCCCGGGAGGGGCGTTTCGACTGCTTCCTGCTGGCCGGCCGTTACAGCCTGCTCGAACAGGAGGCCATGGACGAACTGTTGCCTCTGTGCATCGAGAAGAAAATCGGCATCATGGCCGGAGGCACGTACAACAGCGGCATCCTGGCCAAGGGCGCCCAACAGGGCAGCAAGTACAACTACGCCGACGCGCCGCCTCAGGTCATCGAGAAGGCGCGGCAGCTTGAGGAGGTCTCGGCCCGCCACCAGGTCAACATCAAAGCCGCCGCCTCGCAGTTCGCCCTGGCCCACCCGGCCATCACCTGCATCATCCCCGGTACCCGGCAGCCGGCGCGGATGGACGAAAACTTTGAGCTGCTCGGTAAAAAGATCCCCCCAGCCTACTGGGATGAATTAAAAGATCGCGGCCTGATCCGACGCGAGGCCCCGGTGCCGGGTGAGGGAAGGCCCACACCATCATAATCATACAGCGCACGATTTCGCCGCGTCGCTGGAGACGCTGGGGTTGACACTGCTGTACTGGGAGGTGCGGAGTAGGGGCAAAAAATGGAGACAGGGGAAGTGGAGAGGGAATAACAGACAATATTCACGTAGTCACTAGAACCTGGATGCCCCTTCCTTTGGAAGGGGAGGAAGAGTTCTGCTTGCCGCAGGAAAGCAAAAACTGCTTAACGTATACCGTTCCAGCCACCGTTGGAGGTGTACGATGGTGGTTGGAAGAACCAGTCATGCAGTCCTTGACACCCAATATCATCTGGTGTGGGCTCCCAAGGATCGGAAGTGGATCTTGCGGGGCGACGTGCTAAAGGCAGTACGGGAGCTGTTTTACCGGGTTGTCGAAGATTTCGATTTTGTGATTGAGGAGGTGGAGGTAGCCAAGAATCATGGGCATATCTCTTTGTCGTTTCCACCGCGCTATTCGATTTCCCAGATGGTTGGTCTGCTTAAGAGCATTTCGGCGAGCCGGATGTTTCAGGAACACCCCGAGGTGAAACGCGAGTTGTGGGGAGGGCAGTTTTGGCCGGACGAGTACCTTGCCCGCACGGTAGGGGATCAGGTTACGGCCGAGGTGATCAAGTGGTATATCCAGTATCATCGCCAAGAAGAGAAGAGCCCACATTAGTTGGATTTGTTTGGGTTGGATCGCCCCAGTATATTGGACAGTCTTTTGGGGTTATCTTTGCCCTGGAAAGGAGTCTGTCTGATGGCCAGGAAGAATAGGAATGCAGAGAATGGGCGATTCTCGGCGCGGCGCAAAACGGAAGCGGTGGTACGTCTTCTTCGAGGCGAGGACTTGGATTTGCTGTCGCGGGAGTATGGGGTGGTGGCGGCGCTATTGAGCCAGTGGCGGGAAGACTTCCTGTGCGGCGGGCAGTTGGCCTTGCAGCAACGCCCGGCCGACCAGCGGGAAGAGCAGATCAAAGACCTGCAGGCCAAGATCGGCGAGTTGACGATTGCCAATGAGCTGTTGCACCACCAGGTCCAGCGGCAGGCCAGTGGCCGCCCTTTGGTGGTTGGGAGATTGAAGCCATGAGTACAGCCTGCTCACGCTCCCTCCGCAAGGTCTATGGGCTGCAACGTGTCTGCCAGGTGTGGGGGATCAATCGTTCGACGGTGTATGCTCAACGGCATCAGGCGGCACGGTCCTTGCAGTCGATGGCCGGGTGGCCTGCCCGACGCGGACCGAAAGGTCCCTGCAGCGATGAGGTGTTGGTGGGACATATTCGCCAGGTGCTCGCCGCTTCGCCCTTTCACGGGGAGAGTCACCGCAACGTCTGGGCGCAGTTGCGCTGGCGGGAGGTGCGCACCTCGAAGGTGCGGGTGCGGCGACTGATGCGGGACCAGAACCTGCAAGCGCCAGGTCGCACTGGTCATCCCCATGGCCCACGATAGCACCATCATCACCGCCTTGCCAGACCTGATGTGGGGCACCGATGGTACCACGACGATTACCCGCGAAGAGGGCCAGGCCTTTGTTTTTGTCAGCGTCGATCACTGCAACTGCGAATGTGTGGGTATCCATGCTTCAGCATCGGGTAACCGCTTCGAAGCCCTGGAGCCGATTCGTCAGGGGGTACGCCACCATTTCGGTGGCTATGAGCACCAGGTCGCCACAGGCCTGGCGGTGCGCCATGATCAGGGCTCGGCCTATCTGGCCGATCACTTCCAGCGGGAACTCCACTTCCTCGGCATCCAATCCTCCCCCAGTTTCTTTCGCGAACCGCAGGGCAATGGCTGTGCCGAGCGCTTCATCCGCCTGCTCAAGGAAAACCTGCTGTGGGTGAGAACCTTCGATACCATCAAGGAACTGAGGCTGGCGCTGCTGGCTTTCAAAGAGCAACACAACACCCAGTCGATCCTAAAACGCCACGGCTACCGACCGCCGTCCCAAGTGCGGCACGACCGGAAAGATGCTCGGATCGCTAAAGTGGCTGGGTAACCACCAATCCACTGCCAATTTTACCGTATGGCTTTACAACCCATCCGAGACTGGAAGGCTGCCCTCAACCAGGTTGCCCTGATGTTTCCAGAGATCGCCGCTGAAGCCTGACACTGCCATTTACAGAAAAATCTTCATTGAATCCAGGATTTGGGCAGAAAGCGAAAGATAAAAGTGTAGGACCCTGGTTGTTCCCAGGCCAATTCAAAGCGCTCCGGGTATTTCTCGATGGCAGGGATCAGGAATTTGGGCGTCGAGTTGTAGCCCTCCTGTACCAACTGGTCGACCACCACGTAATCCACCCCTTGTTCCTCCAGGCTGGCGATCACTTCCTCAGGTTCCTTGAAGGGGTAGACCATGCAGGGACGGTCGGCGACGATGTAAAGCCAGTAGTCCTTGCGGCAACTGATCACTGCTTCACGCGGAGTGTTGGCCTTAAGCCAAAGGCCGGCCTCGTAGTAGTTTTTCCAGGCCGGGCGGTAATCCGCTTCGCCAGCTTGGTCCAGCTTGCTCGACCTTGCCAGGTTAAACGTTAGCACCAGGACCAGCGCACCTCCCAGGCTGCCCTTGCCCACGGCACCCAACCCTCGCTGTGCCAGCCACTGGTACAACGCTGCCCCTACCAGCACCACAAAGAAGAGCAGCACCGGGACAATAGGCACTAAAAAACGGTCCGCAGCCCACTGCTCTGGCCACACCAGAACCGTGCCCAGGTAAAGGGTAGCATATAGCAGAAGCAACAGATGCCGTTGTTGACGGAAACATATGGCAACAGCCCAAATGGCTGTTGCCAGTAAGATTACTGAACAGAGGTTGAGGATGGTTCCGGGGGAGTCGCCTACAGGCAGGAACATATCGGGAACAATATAGGCCAGGTACACCCCGGAATTTTCCTTTATGCGGGCAAGGAGCCCCACCAAATCTAGTGTGCCCCGCTCTGGATAGTAGGGGTTGACCATGAGCAACTGTTTAAAATATGACCCTTCGTCGCCTAAAGCGCGGTTGCGCAGGGACCAGGGCAGGGCCAGCAAAAAAGCGCCGCCGCCCAGGATCAGGGCATGGCGGTAATGACGACTCAGCAAGAGGTAGAGGAAGACGGCCACCACCAACACTAGACCCACACCGCGCAGGTAGTAGGCCCACATCAGACAGGCAAACCCTCCAATAAACCAGTAGTTGCCCCGTAGCTGAGGGTGTTTCAGCGAACGGGTGATCAACCACAAGGCCAACAGGGAAAAGAGCAGATAGGGAATCTCGGACATCACCTGGTGGCTGAAGTCGAGCAGTGCGGGAAGAGTGGCCGACCATAGGGCCACTACCAAAGCCGGCAGCCGGCCCCACTCATCGCGGGCCAGCAGGTAAACCAAGGGAATAGACCCGGCGAAGAAGAGCACCACCAGCCAGTTCATGGCGGCATAGTTGCCTGGGGCTAGCCACTGGAGGGGGGCCAGCATCAGCGGGAAACCAAAGGGGTATTTGGTGGCCGGCTTGGGCTCGGGCAGGCTGATATAGCTGAGGCCCTGGCCCTGGACCAGGCTGCGGGCTAGGGTCATGAACTCGGTGTTGTCGCCGCTGAGGGCCAGCTTGGGGTCGAAGGTCCAGGCCGCCAGCAGAAAGGCCAGCAGGCCCAGGCCCAGAAGCAGGCGCCAGCCCAAGCCCACCAGTTGCTGGTCGAGGCGCTGGAGCAGGGGCAGGGCAACCGGTTGGGCCGGCGCTTTTTTGGGCGGGCGCGCTTTCAACGGCGCTGGGCCTCGACCACGGTTTCGAGGGCGGCCAACTGGACCTGCACCCGCTGTTCGAGAGACAGGGAGGTGGGGGTCTCGGTGGTCAGCAGGTGGTCGGTGTGGTGGTCGAAGAGCACGATGGGGATGCCCTGGCCGCGCAGTTCCTCGTGTTTCTCGGTCGTGGGCACGATGATCCCGCCCCTGGCCGGCTGGCCCTCGATCACCGGCTGGGTGTTGAGCGGGCAGAGGCGCGACACCTTCTCCATAAGCTGCGGACCCACCGGCGTGCGGTTGCGGTACAATTCGTAAAGATAGAAACCAGGGCTCTCCCAGTCCTCGTGGAAATCCACCACAAAGGCGAAGCGCCGGCCAGTCACCAACTGGCGCACGAGCTGGATCTCGGGCACGTCGGCGCGCTGGTACGCCCAGTTGATATCCACGCCCTGGCCGTTGTGCCGGGTGTTGCGGTCGTAGCCGTGGGGATTGAGGCAGGGGACGACCAGGAAGTTAAAGGAGTCCAGCCAGGGGCCACCGCTTCGGCGGCAGAACTCCAGCGCGGCCTCGGTCCCGGCCGGCTCGTCCCCGTGGGTACCGCCGATGAGCAGGGCCGGGGGCAGGTCGGGACGGTCTCCCTGCTCCACCGCATAGACCGGGTACTCCCCGGTCCGGCCCAGTTCCCGCACCCCGGGGAGGGCCTGGAGGCGCTGCATGAGCGCTGCGTAGGACTGCCCTGCCATCCTCAGTCCCCGCGCACCCTGGGCAACACCTCGGCCTCGACCTCGGCGTCGCTGGAAGGCACCTGAACCCCCGCAAATAGGGACCAGCACTCCACATGCTCGACCTGGCTGCCCGGGGTGAGTTCGACCAAGGGGCCCAGGGTCTCCACTTCGAGCATATCCTCGTTGGTGAACAACTCCACCGAACTGCCCAGGTCCGGGTACTGGGCCCCGGCGGCGTAGTGGAACTTCACGACGAAGAGATGTCCGTTGCGGGCGTAGGCCACCCAGCCCTCCGGGGTGTTGAGCCCGGCCTTCTGCGGGGTGGCGGCCTGGGGGTCCTGGCGCAACAGGAGGTGGCGGGTGCCCCAGTGCCAGCGGGGGTCCTGCATGTCGGTGTAGGGCCACAGGGCCAGGCTGCGGGTGGGCAAAAGATGCGCTCCGTGCGTCCCGTACGGCGGCAGAGGGGCGATGGCGCAGCCGCCAGGGGCCATCACCGACAGGGCCCAGGGGGCCAGGCGCACCGGCCAGGGGCTCTGGTTGTGCAGGCGGTGGGTCAGGTGCACCTGTGCCCCGGTGGCGGCCAGGTGGACGTCGATCTCCTTCTGGATGCCGGTGCCCGGCTCGGTAGGCTGGATCAGGCGGACGAAGTCGCGGTGTTCCTCCACCTCCACCGGGCTGTTGTCGGGCAGATAGGTGCGCGGATTGGATTCGGGGGCGTGCCAGAGCCGGTGGCCCCCGTAGATATGCCACTGGTCGCCGCCGGTCTTGCCGGCCAGGTCGGGGTACTCCTTGAACTCGTTCTCCTGGCCCAGGAACCCAAAGCGAATGAGGCGCGGCCCCACCGCAGTCAGCAGCACCACCTCGACGGTGTCGTTGTGCAGTCGGCAGGAGTTGGGCCAGCCGTGGTAGTTGATCCGCTCCATCACGGCACCTCGGTAAAATAGGTCTCGGCGTCGTCCTGGGGCGCAAAGCCTAAAGCGCGGCGGGTCTCCTCCAGGTCAAAAACCCGCCGGTCGTTGTCGCTGACCACGTAGGCCAGCAGGTACCGGGTGTCCACCTCCAGGGCGCAGCGGTGGGCCGCGACGCAGTCGCGGTGGCTGAGGAACATGGCCCGCAGGTAGTCCTCGGCCGGGGTGCCGCGCATGACCAGGGGGGTATTGGCCTCGACGATCCAGCCGATGCGCAGGCCGATGAATTCCAGGCCCTGCTGCTGGCTGTAAAGTTTGCCGATGTTTTCCCCGAAGAGTTTGGACACCGCGTAGAGGGAATCGGGATTGGGTGGGTCGCTCAGCCGCATGTGGAGGCGCTTGCGCGGGTCCAGGGTTTCGGGGGTGGTTCGGATGGTGTTGCCGTGCTGGGTGTGGTTGGTGGAGGCGAAGATCAACCGCTTCACCCCGGAGCGCACGCACTCCTCGCAGACCTGGTAGATGCCTTCGAGGTTGTGCTCGCGCACCGACTCCCAGGGGGCCGCCGGACTGGGATCTGCGGCCAGGTGGATCACCGCCTCCAATCCGGCAAAGGCGCCGCGCACCTCGCTGGCCTGCTCGAAATTGACCAGAGTGGAAGGGAAGTCCACTGGCCGGCGGGTGAAGGCTTTGAGCTGGTATTCACCAGCCAACCCCTTCATCAGCACCCGGCCGACTACGCCGTTGGCCCCGGTGATCCCCACGCTCTGGTATCGCGCCAAAATCGCCTCCGCTCAGTTGAGGCTGTAGACCTCGTAGGGCTGGGTGCAGGGATTGCCCCGGCTAAGGTGCATGCGCCCCTGGTCGGCCTCGATGATCACCGAGAAGACGCTGACCCAGAAACCGTTGGTGGGATGGTCGTTGGGATGCCGGCAGATGGAACAGGGATAGTCCTGGTGGTCGCGCAGGGCCTGCTTGAGGGTCTCGATGCCCAGCGGCCCGCCAGCTGCTTGCAGCAAATGGTCGATGCGCGCCTTGCGCGGGCCGGACTGGATCAGCTCGGGGAAGTCGGCGTTGATGGGGACCAGGTCGGGATGCAGACAGTGGTTGGTGTGGGTAACCAGGCTCTGGTCGCGCAGCAGGTGGACCTGGTCCATCGTGACCTCCAGGTCCGCCGGCCCCTGCGGGGAGGCGATGATGATGTTGGCGGGGATGGCCCGTTCTGCGCGGGAGACCGCTTTGACCGCCCCCTCCAACGAAGTGGCCTCGAAGATGCCACGCACCGTGAAGTAGTGCGGCACCCCCAGGGGCCGGCTGGGGGCCGGCAGGGTGTTCATGCACAGGCCCAAGCCCTCAGAGTTGAGGCCGATGTAGGCGATCAGGCCGGCCTGGGTGATGGTCATCAAGGCCGGCTTGCCCGCCGGCTGGCGCGTCAGCACCACGGTGAAGGGATCGAGGGCCGGATCGTTGTCCCAGTTCTGGCCCACTACCGAGCCGTGAGCAGGGGTGTGCGGGGCCAGGGCAAAGGAGGTGCAGCCGGCGTCTTTCTCGGGCTGGAGCTGGTTGCGGATTTGCAAGAGGATCAGTTCCTCCAGGCTGACCCCCGAACTGTGGGCTACCCCGCGCAGCTCCTGGAGCATGTCCGGAGCGTATCCCTCGACGTAGGGCAGGGAGGCAGAGGCCACGGCCATAGCCTTGGCGCGGGAGATGGGCACGGTCTTGTTCACCCTGTCGAGGGCGATGGCGGCAAAGCCGCGTACCTCCTCGCGGGCGTCCTCTCCCAACTGGCAACCCAGCTCAAAGGGCGGGCCGCTGACGGTGATCTCGCGGTACCGGGTGGGTGCGGTCATGTCTTTGATTCCCTCACCGTGAGCACTACCTTGCCGATGTTGCGGTTCTCCGCCAGGATCTGGTGGGCTTCGGCGGCCTGCTGGATGGGCAGCACGGTTTCAACTACCGGGGCGAGGTGGCCCGCCTGCATCAGGGGCCAGAAACGGGCGGCAAAGCCCTCGACGACCTGGGTCTTCTCCTCCAGCGAGCGGCTGCGCAAAAGCGAGCCTATGATCCGCAGGCGCTTGCGCAGCACCAGCCCTAAGTCGATGGATGCTGCCGGGCCGCCCAAAAGGGCAATGAGCACCAATCGGCCCTTCGGTGCGAGAGCTTTCAGATTGCGCTCCAGGTACGCCCCGCCCGAGATGTCGAGGATCACGTCCACCCCGCCCAGGCGTTGCTGCACGATCTGGGCAAAATCACCCTCGCGGTAGTCGATGGCCAGATCAGCGCCCAGTTCGAGGCAGCGGGTGCATTTTGCCGGGGTGCCGGCGGTGGCGGCCACCTGGCACCCTTCGGCGCGGGCCATTTGGATGGCCGCGGTCCCCACCCCGCTGGCCCCCCCGTGGATTAGCACCCGCTCGCCGGGTTGAAGCTGGGCCTCCATGAAGAGGTTGACGAAGGCGGTGTAGAAGACCTCGGGGAAGGCCGCGGCTTTGACAAAGTCCCAGCCCACGGGCAGGCGCACCAACAGGGGCGCGGGCACGGCCACCTTTTCGGCGTACCCGCCCCCAGCCAGGAGCGCGCAGACCCGCTCGCCCACTTGCCAGTCTTTCACCCCTTCGCCCAGCCCGGCCACCACCCCGGCCATCTCCAGCCCCAGGTAGGGCGGAGCGCCCGGCGGCGGCGGGTAGTTGCCGGCCCGCTGCAAGAGGTCGGCCCGGTTAAGGGCGGTGGCGCAGACCTCCACCAGCACCTCTCCGGGTCCGGCGACCGGGTCGGGCGCCTCGGCCCAGCGCAGGGTGCGGTCGGGGCTCTGCTCATCGACGAGGATGGCTTTCATAGACTGGTTATACTTTGCTGCATTTGTCTGCTCAGCGCAAGCGGTAGGCGCTGGTCTGCCTAGCGCGGCGCTGCTACATTAGGGCCTGTCTGCAAAGTCCTCTTTTCGGAAAGGCGAATATGAGCGAAGTGATCACCCTGTCGGCGGCACAGGCGCGGGCCTTTTGCCTGGAGGTGCTGGCCCAGGCCGGGGTCCCCGCCGCGGAGGCGAAGTGCTGCACCGAGAGCCTGCTGCACGCCAGCTTGCGCGGGGTGGACAGCCATGGGGTGGCGATGCTGCCCACCTACATCGAGCGCATCCGTTCCAGGCAGATCGTGCCGGGCCGGTCCCTGGTGATTCGGCAGGAGGGTCCGGCCACGGCGCTGGTCGACGGGCAGCAGGGCCTGGGGCCGGTGCTAGCCTGTGCGGCCATGGACCTCGCCCAGGCCAAGGCCCGCCAGTGCGGGGTGGGGGCGGTGAACCTGGTAAATGGCAACTATTTGGGCGCCCTGGCGTATTATGTCGAGCGGCCCGCCCGCCAGGGCCTGCTGGGCCTCTGCGCTGCCAACTCCACCCCCCGGGTGGCCCCCCACGGGGGAAGGGTGGGTCTGCACGGCACCAATCCCATCGCTTATGCCGTGCCCACGGCAGGGGGCGAGCCCATGGTCTTCGATGCGGCCACCGGCCACGCCGCGGCCCGGGTTAAGCAGGCCTTCGAGGAGGGCCGCTCCATCGCCCCTGAGATAGCCCTGGACCGCGAAGGCCGGCCCACCACCGACGCGGCCGCGGCGCTGGCCGGGGTGTTGTTGCCGGTGGGCGGGACCCTGGGATACGGTCTGGGGCTGCTAGTGGATCTGCTCTGCGGTGGCTTGGCCGGCGGGCCCTGCGGCCCCGACGTACCCGCGGTCAGCGAACTGAAGCAGCCCTATGGCTGCGGCTTCTTTGCCCTGGTGCTGGACCCGGCCCATTTTGGCGGGGTGGAGCGGTTTGCCGAACGCGCCGGTTTTCTGGCAGCCAGCGCCCGCGCCACCTTACCGGCAGCCGGGGTGGACCGGGTGCGCGCCCCCGGGGACCGGGGCCGGCAGGAGCAGGCCCGCCGGCAGGGGCAGGGCCTCCCCTTTGCCCGGCAGCGCTGGGAGGTGGTCTTGGACAAGTTGGCGGGTCTGGGCCTGGAAGTAGGCCGCTGGCAGGGGTAATTCTTGCTTGGGGCAGGGGCAACAACTACATTAATGTAGTCGTGCGGCTCCCCAGCCGGCATCCCTGCTGTCCGCATCCAAATCAATCATGACCAATATCGAGATCAAGGCGTACTGCCAGGATCTGGGGCGCGCCGAGAGAAATCTCAACGCCCTCGGCGCCGGGCCGGCGGGTACGTTCCATCAGCGCGACACCTATTTCCGGGTCGCGGAGGGCCGGCTGAAGTTGCGCCAGATCGGCCCCGACGAGGCCCACCTGATCCATTATCGCCGCGAAAATCTGCCCGGACCCAAACGGAGCGATTACGACCTGGCCTTCACCACCGACCCCGAGGCTATGCGCAACATAATGTGCCGGGTCTTGGGCACCTGGATCGAGGTGGAAAAGACCCGCCAGGTTTGGTTGTGGGAGAACGTGCGCATCCACCTCGACAAGGTGAAAGACCTGGGCCAGTTCGTGGAGTTGGAAGCGGTGACTGAGGAACAACAGCTGGAGGAGGGCCACGCCCGGGTCGAGACCCTGATGCGGGCCCTGGAGATCCGACCCGACCAGCTGATTGTTGAATCCTACAGCGACCTGCTGGCGGCTGGCGCCGCTCACGTTTCCTGAGCGAGGGGACCATGGCCGACAAAGGCAAGCAGATCCAGGGAATACGGGTCTATATCCTGGGTGAGGAGTACCGCATCGCCAGCGAGGGCGACCCGGCCGAGGTGCAGCGGGTGGCCGAGTTAGTGGACAGCAAGATGCATGAGCTGCAGTCCCGCCAGGGCAGCCTGCCGCGGGGCAAGGTGGCGGTGCTGGCGGCCATGGATATCGCTGCCGAGTTGCTGCAGGAACGCCAGTTGATCGACAAAATGCTGAAGGAACGCCAGTTGATCACCGAAAGAGCCCACGAGAGCATCGGCCAGCTGAGCCGGCTGATCGACGAGCGGGCCAGCCTCTCGGCCACCCAGACCGAGAGTTCGCCCCTGGAGCGGCACTTCCGCGCCCCGGTGGCCCGCAAGCAGAACCTCCCCGCCTCCTGATCCGTACACCGATGACCCTCCTCGCCCTCTATCTGTGCTGTCTGCTGGCGGCCGGCGGTTGTGCCGGCACCCTCCAGTACAATCACGAAGAATGCCCGGTATACGACGCCCTGGAGCCAATCCGCGCCAACCCGGCGGGAGCCCCCGACCGGCACCTGCAGGTGCAGATGGTCTTCCGGGTCTGCCCGCCCCAGGAAGGCCTGGAGGAGATCCAGCGCAAGCGCATCGAGTTCAAACACGAACTGCTGGTGCTGCTCAGCAGCAAGGACGCCGCGTATCTGGCCGACCCGCTGCGGGTCGAGAAGTTGCAGCGGGAGGTCCTGCCGTTGGTCAACCAGAAGGTGCTCAAGAAGAGCAAGGTGGTCGAGGTGCTGATCACCGGTTTCGAGCTGCAGTAATCCCCGCTAACCCTTCAACAGTTCCTCCGCTTCGTCGCACAGCGCCGCTGCCTCGGCCGGAGTGGTGCTTTCGGCGATGATACGCACGATGGGCTCGGTGTTGGAGGCCCGCAGGTGAATCCAGGGGCATTCGAGCCGGCCACTCAGATATAGCTTGACCCCGTCCACCACCGGATGGGCGTACGCGGACGGATGCTGGCAGCGCAGTTGGTCGAGGGCGCCCGCCAGCTGGGCCGGGGTGCAGACCACCTTGCGTTTGTCGATGCTGTAACGCGGCAGTAGGGTCAGCCAGGCCGCCAGCGGCTGCCTGGCCAGGGATTCGAGCACGATGGCCACCCCCAGGGCTGCGTCCCGTCCCGGGTCCACCTCGGTGAGTATTACCCCACCGTTCCCTTCCCCTCCCACCACCGCTCCCACCTCGATCATCTTCTCCACCACGTTCACCTCGCCTACCGGGGTGAGCACCACCGGGCACTGGCGCGCCAGTGCCGCGTCGCTGACCAGCTGGGAGGTGGAGAGGGTAGTGACCACCGGACCTTGCCTTCTGGCCCCCACCGCCAGCACCGCCAGCGCCAGGGTGTAGTCCTCCCCCACAGGTTGGCCGTCCTCGCCCACCAGGGCGACGCGGTCAGCATCGGGGTCGATGGCAAAACCGATGGTGCTCTGGCTCTGGCGCACCACCTGTCCCAGCTCGACGAGGTTGGCCGGCACTGGCTCGGGTTCGTGGGCGAAGCGGCCATGCGCCTCCCCATGGATGAAGTGGACCTCCACCTCGAGGGCCTGCAGCAGTTGGGGCAGCAGCAGGCCGCCCGCCCCGTTGCAGGGGTCCACCGCCACCCGCAAGCGAGCCCGGCGGATGCGTCCCACCTCCACCGCGTTGAGGATGCGCTCCAGGTGCCGGCGCTGGACCAGGTCTGGGTCCACCTGCTCAAGCGAGCCGCCGGCCGCAGGGCTGAAGGCCTGCGAGTGGAAGAGGGCTTCCACCTGCTTGCCTTGGGCGGCGTTGAGGAAGATGCCGTCGCTGCGGATCAGCTTGAGGCCGTTCCAGGGCAGGGGGTTGTGGCTGGCAGTGAGGATGATTGCCCCGGCGGCGCCTAACTCGGTGACCATCAGTTTGGCACCCGGCGTGGAGCACAGGTCCAGGTCGAGCACCCTGCAGCCCATCTGCTGCAGGGCGGCGGCGCAGGCCTGGCCCAGAGCCTGGCCCGAGGGTCGGGGGTCGCGGGCCAGCACCACCTTGCGGCCAGCGCCCAGCCAGGTGCCGAAGGCGGCGGCGAAGCTGGCGGCCACCTCAGCGGTAAGGGATTCGCCGACGATGCCGCGGATGCCGGAGATGCTGATGAGGAGCGGGGATGCGCTGGCCATGACACACTCCACGAAAGGGGCGGAATTAAATGCTACATTGACAGTTTAGACAGTTTGAGTATATTTAGTTTTCCTGAAAACACCTGCGGCTAGCAGGTGGGCAGCGGAGGTTATCGATCATGCAACAACATAAAATATAAGATAATAGTCCATTGGGAACTGGAAGCGGCACCTGGTCTTTGCCCATCGATCTTGAGAGCTATTAGCAGGGCAACCCGGCGGGTGAATCCGCATTCCGCCCCGAGTGCCAGGTTCCAGGGGAGATGGTGATGCTGATGATCCGGCAGTCTTCCAGCAACTCCATGCAGATAGGCACTGCCGTGTCGAACCCCTGGACGATGGTGGCCTGGCAGAACGTCTCCCCGCCTCTCGGCTGGTCCAGCCCACCCCCGGGGTGCCATAGAGCAGCAGTAAAACCGAAGGGGTGAATATGGTTAGCCGGTAGTCCCTCCGGACCTAGACCATCGCTCTGTACCCATAGAACGGAAGTGGGTGGAAGGGTATTCAACGCTGGTTTGGAAACCGAAACAATGACGCGGGGGTAGCAGAAAAAAGTTGTGAAGGGCTGCTGGCGGTCCGGTTCATGGATGGCGGCACCTTCACCGCCAGGGTGCGGTAACTCGCAACCAGATCTACCTGTGCTGGGTCAATGCGGGAGGAGTGCCTGATCGGCAGGGATATCCAGAAACACGTCAGGGCCTACGATTTCGTTCCCGGACTGCGCCGCGTCGCCCCTTTGAGAAGCTAAAATTGGGGACTGGTTGTGGGCCCTGCTGGAACTCGGATTCGCCGCCTACTGCCTGAAATGTGCGTTCGACCTAACCGGAGCGGCTAACAGATTCCAGGCCCGGACCGATGCCCGCGACCGGCTGCTGCAGACAGGGCAGGGGCGGATGGTCAAACTCCGCCGTTACGCCCGGCCCGGTTGACGGGAATGCCGGGAGACGGAGCGGGCCTACTTGGCGTGCCTCTACTGGGAATGGGTGGCCCAGGCCAGGCTGGAGCGGATGAGCGGGACTCCCGCCAACCAATTTGCTGCTCGGCCCCTTGGGCCTCAGGCTGGGTACGCTTGGGCCGACCCTTTTTATGCGGTTGTGGTGCACGCCAGCTTTTCCGGGCCGCATCACCGGCTTTAACCGATCCCCCTGACCCCTACCGATCGAAGGAGATCGCGATGGCAGAACTGAGGCTGCGGTCGTTGGCCCCAGCAGGCCCCCCTGAGGGTGCTGATCGTTGAGGACGATGCGGTGGTGGCGATCGAACGGCGACAGGGTCTGGCCAGGAGCGGCCACTACCTGACCCTGCTGGCCGATAGGGTCGCGCAGGCGTTCCGAGGGGTCTCTGAATTGCGTCCGGAGGTGGCCTGCCTGAGGATCACCGCAGGAAAACAGGCACAGGCGATCCAGCGCGCCCACGACCTGCGGGAAGCCTACCGCATTCCCGCCCTCGTGCTGTGCGCCGGCGAGGATCTCGGTGAAAGGGTGTTGCGCGAGGTAGCCGACCACGCAGCCGGGCGCACACGTTGAAACTGGGAGCAAAACGGTAACCATGGACAACTGGGTCTGGACGCTGATGACGGTCGTCTTCACTTTCTACTTCCTCAAACTTTTGCTCGAGTTCAACCGGCCCGACCAGCGCCTGCCGAAGGCCCTCGAGGCTCGAGATAAAGTCGTCAAAATTTGGGAGGAACGGGTAGCAAAGTCCAAGGAGCGCTTCACCTCCACCGAGCAGCGGATCAATGCCTTGGAAGCGGAAAAGGACCACCTGGAAGACCGGTTACGGCAGCTGCGGCCCCAGGCCAATGCCCGGCGCTTCATCAAGATCCCCGAAGGGTCTTTCCAGATGGGTTCCCGCGAGGAGGACAGCCCCTTCAACGAAAGGCCGCTGCACATCGTTTTTCTGTCCTCCTACTACATCAGCCCCTTCCCTGTCACTAACGTGGACTATTTCGAGTTCGTCAACTGCACCGGTTACCCGGTCCCGCTGCACTGGCGCCAGGGGACCTATCCTCCCGGCACCGGCCGGCACCCGGTGGTGAATGTCTCGTGGAGCGATGCGGTGGCTTTCGCCGAATGGATCGGAGCCCGGCTGCCCACTGAGGCCGAGTGGGAGAAGGCGGCGCGCGGCACTGACGGTCGGCTCTACCCGTGGGGCGGGCGCTTCAGCGAGGAAAACTGCAACGCCCTCAGCCCCGCTGGGCGCGTCAAGGCGGTTGACGAATACCCCGCAGGCCGCAGCATCTACGGGCTGTGGGATACCTCGGGCAACGTGTATGAGTGGTGCAGCGATTTTTTCCACGAGAGCTACTACATGAACAGTCCCAACGAGAACCCCCAGGGACCGGCGGGGGGGTACGAGCGGACCGTCCGCGGTGGTTCCTACATGGACAACCGGCCGGCGATGCGCACCACCCACCGCCTGGGGGCCGGGGAACACACGGCCCGGGAGACCATCGGTTTCCGGGTAGCGATGAGCGATCTCCAAGAGGTAGGGGCCAAACCCGGTCCGGTGCCGGCGGCCGAGGTCGCTCTCCCTGAAGCAGCCCCGGTCCCCACTGCCCCCGAGATGGCGCCAGGAGGATAGGTGGACATGACCGACGAGAGACGTACTGAGGATGACCTGGACTCGTGCGAACTCCGCTCGCTCTGCCAGAACCTATGGAAGGTCTGCAAGGAGGCCGTCCGGCGGGTTCGCCAGGAAGTAGGGGGCATGGCGGACAGCGCCGACATCGGGCGCGTGCTGCTGGCGGGATCTTCATTCATTACAACTTCTACCGGCAACACGGCTGGGACCGATACATATCGCGTGGATGGCACACGTTGTTCGAACAATGGGTGCACGAAGGGCGGCCAGTCTACCGTCCCGATCTGACGGCGGACAACCCGTAATAGGAAGAGTTCAAACTGCCCACTGGAGGGAGCCGGGCAGCGACGGTCGATCTGCCCTTTGTCGGTGGCACCCTGGCCATCTGTAGCGAACGACCGAACCCGTTTTCCCCGGAGACCGTTGAATTCCTGACCGAGTTCGCCGAGACCGTCGGCGACGGGTAATAGCGGTTGCGGGACCTGGAGGCGGTGAAGCAGCAAATGCTGGATGCCAAAGCCGTGTCCAACCTGGTGGCGGCGGTGGAGTCGGGCCGTTCGGCGCGCGAGGTGATGGAGTTGGTGGCTGCCAAGGCCGGCTGGCTGCTGCGGGCCTAACTAGTCTGCCTTTTCTGCCACAGCCCGGAAGAGCGGGTGCTGCAACCCTACGTGGACCGCGGGTTCGACCCGGCGGCCATGGCGCAGGTTCGCCTGCTTTTGGGTGAAGGGGTGCCGGGCAGGGTGGTTTCCGATCAGCAGCCCTACCGCAGCAGCTGGGGGTGGGCCGAGATCCTGAACTCCATGCCGGCGGAGGTGGCAAGCGGTTTCCATGCCGCCCCCGGCGACCTGGCCACGGCTTACTCCGTGGTCGCCACGGTGCCCCTGAGCATCGGCAATGTGGTGACCGGCATCATGTTGGTCAGCAGCAATCAGCGGCCGATAACAACGCGCTACCTCGATGTGATGGTCATCCTGGGCGAGTAGGCGGCCCTGGCGCTCGACCGTCGCCAGCAGGCGGAACGGCTGGCCGCCCAGCACCTCCACCTCCAGGAAGAGATGAAACGCCGGGCCGACAGAGAGCAACTGCTGATCGCCATGAACGGCCAACTCGAAAATGCGCTCCACGGGCTGACGGAAAACCAGCTCCGCCTACTGGGCGGCCGACAAGATGGCCTCGAGCGGCCAACTGGCCGCCAGTGTCGCCCACGAGATCAACAATCCCATCGATTTGGTCGGCAGCAACCTGGGTATCCTGGTCGACTATGCCCGCGACCTAGCCGAGGTCGGTGCGAGTACCAAGCCCTCGACCAGGCGCGCAAGATGCCGATGCGGCACAGAGCGCTGCCGCCCACCAGCGGCTGCGCCAGCGCCGGCAGCAAACCAGGATCGGAGCCATCCTCGATGACCTGCGCGGCCTGATCGCCGAGAGCCGAGAGGGGGTCGAGCGGGTGCGCCAGATCGTGCCCTACCGCAAACTCATTTCGCACGGCGGCGAGAAGCGGCCGATCTGGGCTGGTCTGGACGCCGGCATCGAGAACACCCTGATCATCGTCTGTAGCGAGATCAAGTACAAGGCAACCGTCGAGAAGGATTGCGGCCCCCTCAGCCCGGTGCTATGTTATGCACAGGAACTCGATCAGGTTTTCACGAACCTGCTGGTCAACGCCGCCCAGGCCATCGCCGGGCAAGAGGGCCGGACCCTTGTCCGTATCCGTAAGGAAGACGGCTGAGCGGTGGTGACCATCACCGATAACAGCAAGGGCATCGATCTCGAGTACCTCAGCCGGATCTCCGAAACTTTCTTCACCACCAAGCCGGTGGGCCAGGGCACCGGGGTGGGGTTGAGCGTCAGCTACAACATCGTCGTCGAGCGCCACGGGGGTCAATTGCGGGTGGAAAGCGAGCAACACCAAGGGACCACCTTCTCGGTGAAACTGCCGCTGCGCTCCGTTGCCGGCTAACTACCCTGACAGGCAATCCAGGAGCACTCGCTCGCACACGGTGCTGCTGGTGGACGACGAACCTCTGGTGTTGCGGGCCCTTTCCCGGGCGCTGCACCCCGAGGCCTATCCGATTCTGCTGGCTAACGGCGGTGCCGAGGGGCTGGTCCTGCTGACTCGGCACCCGGTCGACGTCGTGGTCTCGGACATGCGGATGCTTAACAGGGATAGGGCGACCTTCCTCAGGAAGGTTCGGGAGCAATTTGCTCAGGTGGCGCGGATCATCTGACCGGCTACGCCGAGCGCGAGATGATCGGGCGGACCTTCGACCAAGGAGACACCATCGAGGTGCTCAACAAGCCCTGGGACAACGAACAACTTAAAGGGATCCTGCGCGAGCTGCTGGCGCAGCAGGAACACGGCGGTGGGGTGCCCTCGGGTTGCAGGCGATCCTCAGCCGGTCCGGGCAGCTACCGGTGGTGCCCCAGGCTTACCGCGAGATCCGCGCCCTGATGGGGGCCTCGCAGGAGCCCTTGCTCGAAGCCATCGCCCAGGCGATCCTGCGCGAGGCGGCCATCGCCGCGGCGTTGTTGCATGAGTCGGCGTGAGGTCGTGGTCTCCCCCTATCTTCCATTCCTCAGGTGGTGCGCAGGCTTTTGTCAGATTCCGGTTTTGCCAGATCGATCCTGCGATCGAGAATGGCACCGCCAATGCGCGCCTCGACCTGGTGGTTGACCGACTTCCTGGCTCGCAGTCGGAGCCCCGAAATGCCTTTGTATCGCCCGATCACGGTTTCCACCAGACTGCGGCGATGATAGCCACGGCGCGGTTTCCACCACTGCCGCCCGAAGCAGTTGATCTTCCCGACCCGCTGGTTACGGGCCTCGATATGGCGGTATCGTCGCTTGGCCTTACGTTGGCGGGCATCATGCTGGGGTGGGATTACCGCCTCAATGGGGGTCTCCTGCCCCTGCGGATAGGCCAAGGTATGAAGCACCGACCAGCCATCATAGGCGCCATCGCCGCCCAGACGATCGAGCCGCCCCTCGATCTGTGCCAGCATCGGCTTGACCTGAGAGGCATCATCTATCTTTGCCAAAATCAGGGTCTGGGCGACGAGTTCGCCGGGGGCAATGTTGAGACTGAGGGGCAACTTCCGCCACGTGCGCCGGTAACGCCAGCCATACTGTCGGGTGCGCCACTCACCCTCC
>VGJS01000039.1 GCA_016867395.1 Candidatus Handelsmanbacteria bacterium | reverse complement strand
AGCGCCGTGGTTTCGCGGCGGTCGTAGACCCCGTAATGGGCGTGGACGTCGATGGCAGAGATTCCGGCTGCAGACATCGGCAGTACTCCTTTAGAGGTTCAGCAGACGCGCCGCGGTGCCGCCCATAATCGCGGCGAGTTGCTCGGGGCGGAGGAAATCGCAGTACCTCTCGATCCAGGCCCGCGACTGGCGATAGGTGCAGAAACGGTTCTGGAAAGGCATGTCGGTGCCCCACAACAGGCGCTGGGCCCCGAGGCGCTCCACCAGCTCGGCCAGGGTGGGCCACACCTCTCGGTAAGGGAAGTCGAAGAGGTCTCCCAAACGCACCGGGAAACACACCTCCAGGTGGAGGTTGGGATGGGCGAAGGCCTCCCAGATGGCTTCGGGCAGTTCGATACGGTCCGCCTCCAGAAAGGCCCGCCAGGGGAACCCGTGGGTCAGGCTGCACACGGCCTCCGGGTACCGCTCCATCCAGCGGCTGAGGATGGCCAACTCGCCGAGATAACCCTGCCGCTGCTCGGCCGGCGAGCGCTCCCGCCCCGACAGGTCCCCGGGCCCGCAGCCCAGGGTGAAGAAGACCGGCACCCCGAAGGAGAGGGCCGGCCGGTACGGCCCATCGTCCCAGGGCGCCGGGCCGTCGAGATAGGCCAGGGGCGGGATGAATTTGATGGTGTGCAGGCCGTGCACCTCGAGGGCGGTGCGCAACTCCCCGATCACCGCCTCGGGTTGGGTGCGGATGCGCCACTCGTCCACCGGGGCCATGGCCCGCAGGCGCTCCGGGTAAAGCCGCACACACTCACCCAGGTACGCGCTGTCGCGCCCCAGCATCGGATCGGTGTGCAGCAGGCACACATCCACCCCGGCGTAATCCATCTCCCCGATCAGGCTGTGGGGGGTGTACTCCAAGCTGCGCAGGTTGGGCGGATAAAAATGCTTGGTATGATCCTCTCCCTCGACGGTCCACACCACCCGCCCCCGCTGGTGGTCAGCGCGGAACTGCACCTCGGGAAGATGCTCCAGGTCGTGGCGCCCCTCCGGGTCGCGGGGGCGCGAGGAGGCCGGGGCGCGGTCGCGGATTCGCCAGGCTGGCTGATGGTGGCTGGCATGGGCCGCCTGCACCCAGCGCAGGTGTGCGGCGCCGCTGGCGTGCCCGGCCGGGGCGTCGGCCGGCTCGAAACAATAGACGTGTGAGTCGAGGATCATCTCGCGCCTTCCAGATAGGCGCCGACGGCCTGCCCTTCGCGCTGGCGCAGTTTGAGGCGCTGGTGGACCAGTTCGACCACCTTTTCCAGCTCCTTGGCCGTGCCTGCCGGGGCATGGGCCGGAGCGGCGAAGAAACGCTGCGCCGCCTCCAGGCGCGAGGGTGAAGCGCCGTCGGCCATCCAGGGCAGGTACGCCGCGTCCTCGGGTGGGATGCGGGCGGTGAGGGTAGGATAGTGGGCCTGCATCCAGGCCAAAACCTGGTCGCGGTTGGACGGGACCTTCTCGGCCAGGGTGAAGGGGACCTCTAGGATCTCCTGGGGCCGCAGTGGCCCCAGGAGCACGTACTCCAGCACCGCGGCCACCGCCTGGGGGTCGGTAAAACGCCCCAGGGCACCCAGGTAGTGGGCGCGCGCTACGGGCAGGGTGGCCGCTTCGAATCTCCCCCTGACCTCCTCAAAACGCGCCCGGTCTCCCCGGGCGGCCCACACCCGCAGCGCCGCCCCGGCCAGGGCCGGATCGACGGCAGCCGGAGCGCGGCCATAGGCCAGGGCCAGGGAATCCGCAAAGGCGCCCACCTGGGGGTCCTGGCCCGTGGTGCCGAGCCACTCGATCAGCTTGGGCCGCAGGAGCGAAACCGTCTCGGCCTCGCCGGCAATCCTGGTCAACCCATACCGCGCCAGGGCCGGGGCCAAGAGGCGCCGCAGGTAGCCGGCATAGGGGGCTTCGAGGTGGGCGGACTCGGCGGCGAAGTTCTCCCCGACGGCGGTCACGGCCCCCAGAAGGGCCAGCAGAACCTCGGGTTGGGGATCCCCCGGCAAAACCCTCCAGGGTCTGGAGGTAGGTCCGTGCATCGAGTTGTCCTCCCTCCAGCAAGGCGGTCAATTGGTCGATCAGCCCTACCCGCTCGCGGGGGCTCAGCCAGTGCTGGGCACGCCCGGCCAGTTCCACCAGCATCGGCGCCGGCATCTGCCAGCGATAGTACCCCTTCTCTCCGGCATTGGGATGAATCCAGGCCGGCGGCGCCGAGGCCGCCAGGGTGCACAGCTGGGTGGGCTGGCCGAGCAGCAACTGCTGGGTGCGCAGCGAATCGCCGTCCGGGTATTTGAGGACCACGGGAATCTGCCAGTACGACGCCGGCGCCCAGGCTCCGGGCCGGAGGTAGCGCTGCTGGCTGAGCCGCACCTGGCAGCCGGGCAGCAGCTCGGCGCTGACCAGGGGAATGCCGGGCTGGTCGAGAAAGGTGGCCATGGGCTGACCCAGCTCGCGGCCGGCCTCCCGCGACAGGGCGGCCCACAGGTCGGCCGCCTGCGCGTTGCCCAGGGCGTGAGCCCGCAGATAGGCAGTCACGCCACGGCGGAATGCCTCGGGCCCCATCCAGTGCTCGAACATGCCCAGCACCGCGCGGCCTTTTTCGTAGGCCAGGGGATCGAAGAGCTGACCGGCTGGCGGATGGCCCGCACCGCCAACTGGGCGTCCTCGCGCATGGCCCACTGCACGTCCTGCAGCTCGGTGATGCCGATGCCGTATTCGGGGAAGAGCCCATCGGCCAGCTTGTAGGCCAGCCAGTCGGCAAAGGACTCGTTGAGCCACAGGTCGTCCCACCACGCCATGGTGACCAGGTTGCCAAACCACATGTGGGCCAGCTCGTGGGTGAGGATGATGCCCAGCCGCCGCCGCTGGGCCGGGCTGGTGGCCTGCGGGTCGAGCAGGAGGATCTCGTCCCTGAAGGTCACCGCGCCGGGGTTTTCCATGGCGCCGGCGAGGAACTCTGGCACCCCGATCAGCGCCAGTTTTTCGTGCGGGTACGGCGAACCGAAATTGGCCTCCAGCGCCTGCAGGACTGGCGGGGTGAGGCGGACTGCTTCGGCAGCCAACCGGGCATTGCCCGCGGTGGTCACCACCTGCCCGGGCACCGCCAGTCCCGGGATGGGCACCTCCTCGAGCGACCCCACCGCCAGCGCCAGCAGATAGGAGGGCAAAGGCGGCGTCTTGTCAAAGATCAACTCCCGCCAGCCGAAATCCAGGTGTTCCTCCTGGACCGGGGTGTTGGCTACCGCCGCCATGCCGGCGGGCACGCGCAGGATCAGCTGGTAGGGTATCTTGAAGGCCGGCTCGTCCCAGCAGGGGAAGGCCTGGCGCGCGTACCAGGCCTCGAACTGGGTGAACAGGTAGGCCTGGCCCCCGGTTTCCACCTTGTAGAGCCCCAGAGCCCGGGTGTCGTAGTCATTGGCGAAGTCGATGCGGAGTTCGTAGCCCTCACCGAGGGCCAGCAGCGAATCGGCGCTCACTTCCACCAATCCGGCCTTGCCAATATCCCAGCGCAGCGGCACCGGATCACGGTCCTTCCTCAACTCCACCTTCTTGAGGGTGAGATCCTCGGCGTGGAAGCGGAAGTGCTGCGTGGATTCCTGCACCCGCAACTCGACGACCACCGTGCCGGTGTAGGTCGAATCCCGTGGGTCGAGGCACAGCTCGATGGTCTCGGCCACCGGCACCACCTCGCGCCCCAAGCGCAACTCGCCTCCCGCTGCCCACAACAAAGAAGGGAGCAGTAGTACCAGCAGTACCAGCAGCACCAGCCGATGGAACCAAGCGGCAGGACGCGAACCCCGGAGGGCTTTCCCGGGGAGCGGTCGGGAGGGGAAGCCTGCGTGGCCGGGTGGCCGGGCAGCGGAGCGAAGCGAGCGAGGGGGCAAGGCGCGCCTGGGGAAAGCCCGGAGTGGGTCGCGCCCTGACGCCCCTGGCCTCACCGGTCCACCCCGCTCTCCCAGTGCTGCACCAGCGGCTCCAGGTCCTGCCAGAAACCCTCGGGAATGACCACCTGGCCGGCCAGGGTGTTCTCGCGGGCCTCCTCGGGGGTGCGGGCCCCGGGAACGGTGGCCGCCACCTGCGGGTGGCGGGTGCACCACTGCAGGGCGGCGGCGGCCAGCGGGACCTGGTATTCGCGGCATAGGGCCTGGATCCTGGCCACCCGCTCCAGCACCCGCGGGCTGAAGCGCCGGGCCAGGTAGTCGATGCCTGGTTGCGGCCCGGTGGCCAACAGGCCCCGCTCCAGGGGCGTGGCGATCACCAAACCCACGTTGTGGCGTTCGGCGGCCGGCAGGATGCGCTCCAGACCCTTCTGGTTGAGCAGGCTCCAGGCCTCGGGCACCACCGCCGCGTCGAACTCTCCGGTCTCAATGTAGAGCGCATTGGTGGCGGGCTCGTTGGCGGCGATGCCCACCGCCTTGACGATCCCCTGATCTTGTAAACGGCGCAGGGCGCCCAGAGCCCGGTCCTTTCCCAGGATCTGCTCCATGGGCCAGCCCATCGGGTCGTGGATGTAGAGCACCGCGAAGCGCTCCAGCCCCAGGCGCCGTTGGCTCTCCTCCACGCTGCGCAGCACCGCATCGCTGGAAAAGTCGTAACCCGCGTAGATCCGCCCCACCTTGGTGGTGACAATGCAGCCGGCCGCTAGGTCGGGCCGCTGGCGCAGGGCCCGGCCGATGAGCTCCTCGCTGCGGAAATCCCCGTACAGGGGCGCGGTATCGACCAGGGTGCCACCGGCTTCCAGGGCCGCGTGTACCGCCCGCGCCCCCAGCTCCAGGTCCATGTGCTGGGGCTGGCCGCTGTAGACCTTGGGAGCCAGATCGACCCGGGACACCCCGATAAAGGCGGCCCCCAGGCCGACGATGCCCACCTCCACCCCGGAACGGCCCAGTTTCTTCTTCTGCATGACTTTCCTCTTCCTCTCCGGCGGGTTGTCCTTACTTTTTAGGGCATGGAATATACTGTTTCCCTTCTCTGCCCAACCAGCCGGCCGTGCTGAGACGCGCCACCTTCACCGGCCCCTGGGCCGCGGTGCCCCTGCCCTGGACCGAAGAGGGCTCCCTGGACGAGGAACGCCTCCGGGCCGACGCGGCCCGCTGCTGTCAGGCCGGCGCCCCCGGGGTGTACTGCGGCGGCCCGGCCGGCGAAGCCTACGCGGTGGAGTTCGACGAATTCCAGGTGCTGACCCGCGCCCTGGTCGAGGCCGCCCACGGCCAGGGCAAGCCGGCGATGGTGGACTGCACCGCCACCCACACCCTGGGGGCCCTGCGCCGGGCCGAGTTCGCCGCCGGGGTGGGCGCCGACGCGGCCATGGTTGCCCTGCCCTACTGGGCCGAGGTGGGTGAGGAGCAGGTGGTGCCTTTTTTCAAGGCTGTGAGCCAGGCCGCCGGCTCCCTGGCCCTGGCCATCTGCGATACCCTGCGGGCCAAGAAGGTACTGACCGTGTACCAGCACCACGCCATCAAGGAGGCGGCGCCCAACTACCTGATGGTCTGCGCCACCCCCGGCACCGTGGGGCTGGAGGCCGAGGACTGCGAGACCCTGGGCGAGTTCGTCAATGTCTTTGCCGGGGAGCAATGGTGGGCCGCGCTGGGGCCCTGCGGGGTGCGGGGCAGTTGCAGTTCGCTGATGGGCTGGGCCCCGCACCTGACCCTGGAATTGTGGAACCGCCTGCAGGCGCAGGACTGGCCGGCCCTGGACCAGGCCGCCACGCGCCTGGCGGCCCTGCAGCGCTTCTTTGCCCTGCAACTGGGCGCCCGCGGCTGCGCCGACACCGCCGCCGAGCGCGCCGGCGTCCAGGCCGGCAGCCTCTTGCAGGCCGGCCTGCGCAACCGCGGCCCCTACCCAACGGCCACCCGCGAGGACGTGGAAGCCCTGCGCCAGTGGTGCCGCAAAAACTTCCCCGAACTCCTACAAGGCTGAGACAGGAACCCCTATGGACATCGCCGCGATCCGCGCCCAGCTCCCCCTGACCCGCGAGTGCATCTACCTCAACACCGGCGGCATCGCCCCCGGCCTGGAGGCCGTCACCCAGACCTTGGTGAGCGAGTACCAGGAGATCGCCCGCCGCGGTCCCCCGCTGATCATGGACTACCAGCGCCACAGCGAGCGGTTGGAGGAGACACGGGGGAAATTGGCCCGCTTCTGCGGCGTCGAGGCCGCAGACCTCTGCCTAACCCACGGGGTGGCCGATGGCACCACCACGGTCTTCAACGGATTCGACTGGCAGCCGGGGGACGAACTCATCCTCACCGACGAGGAGCACCCGGCGGTCCAGATGCCCGCCGAGCGCCTCACCACTTCCCACGGGGTGCAGTTGCGCTTCCTGCCCATCGGCGGGGGAGAGGCCCAGATCCTCCAGCGCCTCGAAGACCTGATCACCCCCCGGACCCGCCTGCTGGCCCTCAGCCACGTCACCACCGACACCGGCACCCGGCTGCCGGCCCGGGCCATCGTCGAACTGGCCCACCAACGCGGGGTGCCCGTGCTCTACGATGGCGCCCAGTCCCTGGGGCAGTTCCCGGTGAACCTGTCCCAACTCGGCGCCGACTTCTACAGTCTGCTGGCTTATAAATGGATGTTCGGCCCCTACACCGCCGGGGCCCTGTACGTGGAGAAATCGTGGCAGGAGAAGCTGCGGGTGGTGCCTTCGAGCGCCAACTACTTCGGTTCCTCGGGGGCGCGGCGCTTCGAGTTCGCCGCGGTCCCCCCGCCCTACTACTACGCCAGCGCCGCGGCCACTGACTATATCCAGGGTCTGGGCATCCCCCGTATCGAGGCGCAGGTGAAGGCCCTGGCCGCCGTGCTGCGCCGCCACCTGGAGACCATCCCCGGTCTGGTCATCGAGAATCCCCAGGACCCGGCGATGTGCACCGGCATCGTCACCTTCCGGGTGGAAGGCGTCGAAGGGCCGCATATCTCCACCGCGCTGCGCACCCGCAAGATCATCACCCGGCCCACCGGCCTCAAGTTCAGCGGGGTCCGGGTCTCGGTCTCCTTCTTCACCACCCAGGAGGAACTGGACACCCTGGTCGGGACCGTGGGCGAGATCGCCGCGGCTAGCCGATCTCCTCAGCCACCATCATGATCATTTGCCCCTGCGCCACCCGGGCCCCCCAGGCCTGGGACACGACGATGCCGGCCACCGCAGCCACCACCTCAAAGGGGTCTTCGTCGAGCCGGTAGAAATCGTGGAGCAGGCCCACGGTCTGCCCCCTGACCACCCTTTCGCCGCAGTCCACCAGGGGCTCGTAGTGGCCCGGATAGGGGGCCGCCACCGAAGCCCCGATCCGCACCAGGCGCTGGGTGCCGTCGGCGTGGTGGGCGATGGGCTCGATCTTCCCCTTGAGCAGGCCGTGGTGGATGGCCGCGGCCAGCACCCCCTGCCGGGCGTAGCGCACCCCGCGCACGTCCACCGAGGAGCCGTGGCCCAGCTCGGTGCCGATGGCGTACTTGCCGTGGTGGTCGGCGTCGCCGTGTAACCCGCCCAGGATGCCGCCCGGAGGTCCATTGGGACCGGCGGTGACCACGGGCACCCCGAACCAGCGGGCCATCTGCTCCCGGCGCTGGTTCAGCTCCGAAGCGGCACAGGTGAAGAAGCCTACCCAATGGGCGAAGCGGGCCACCTCGCCGCCCGAGTGCAGGTCGATGACGATGTGGACGTGCGGCCAGATGCTCTGGCGCACGAAGGCGGCGATGCGGTGGGTGATGCCGGCCATGGCCGGGGTGGTGCCGGCCCCCTCGACAAAGACGCGGTTGAGGTTGAAGCCGTCGTCCCCGGTGCTCTCGCGGGCGCCGACGCGGAAGGCGGCCACGTTGAGCACCGGCACCAGGACGATGCGGCCCAGCACCTCCTCGATGCGGATCTGGCGCAGCAGGTGTTTGATGGCCACCGGCCCCTCGTACTCGTTGCCGTGGTTGGCGCCAAAGGCCACCAGGCCCTCGCCGGGGTTGGCCTGCGGCCCCACTATTACCGTCAACGGGATGAGGTGGCTGCCCCAGACACTGGTGTGGCCCAGGGCGACCCAGTAGTCACGCCGGCCGGGGCTTTCCATATCCAACTGTTCGGGACCGACAATCTGGCGGGTCATCTGTATTGTTCCTCCAATTCGCGTGGCGTAGGGGGGCCTTTGCAAGGCGCACCTCCATCAATTCAATTCATCTATTGTCAATGAAAAACTCGGGGCGAACTGCTCCAGGAAGTACGCCACCTCCGGCGACTCTAGCCTGCTCAGGTCGCGCTCAATTGACGCCTTGGCCTGCGAGAACTCCTGGTTGCCGGCCTTCAACTCCTCCAGGCACTTGAGATAAGCGCAGAGCTTGTCGGCGGCCTTGACCAGGGGCAGGCACTCCGCGTCGGCCGCCGCTGGAAAGAGCAGGCCGCGGTACTCCTCGCGCAGCGGGGCCGGCACCATGCCCAGGAGGCGCTGGGTGGCCACCTCCGCGATGCGCCCGTACGCGGCCTTGATCTCCGGGTTGAAGTACTTGATGGGGCTGGCCAGGTCCCCGGTGATCACCTCGCCCACCTCGTGGAAGAGGGCCAGGGCCATGACCCGCTGCGCGTCCACCCGGCCGCCCAGCACCTGGTTGCGGACCAGGGCCAGGCAGTGGGCCACCAGGGCCACCTGCAGGCTGTGCTCCTGGATGTTTTCGGGGCAGGTGTTGCGCATCAGTCCCCAGCGCTGGATGAACTTCATCCGCGACAGGTACGCGAAGAAATGGCTGCTCCGGCTCATGCTCCACCCCTTGTTTGACACTGTGCTGAAGCCGCCCTTATTTTACAGCCACCGCCCGCTACTGTCTATCCCCGCTTACCGGCGCCCATGGCTTCTGCCCAATCCCTCGACCACCTGTCCCGCAAGACCGCGCTGACCCCCGCCTTCCGCGAGGTGGTCGGCCGCCTCCAGGCCGGCGAGCGCAAGATTTTTCTTCAGGGACTGCCCGACACCCTGGGCGCCTTCCTGCTGGTCCACGCCCACCGCAGCCTGGGCCGGCCACTGCTGGTGGTGGCCCCCGATGAGGACCAGGCCGAGCAGTGGCGCGACGATCTGCAGGCCATCGCCGGCGAGGAGGTGGTGCGTTATTTCCCCGCATGGGACGTGGGCCTCTACGACCAACGTTCCCCCTCCCCGGAGATCACCGGCCTGCGCCTGGAGGCCGCCGCCCGCCTGCTGGCCGGCCAGCCCACCATCGCCGTGGCCCCGGCCGCGGCCCTGGTGGCCCCCCTCATCCCACCCTATGCCCTCGACCTGGGCACCCTGCGCCTGGAAAGCGGCCAGAACCGGGAACTGGACCCGGTGATCGCCCACTTGGTGGACGCCGGCTTCGAGCGGGTGCCCACCGTGGACGGGGTTGGCCAGTTTAGCGTGCGCGGGGGCATCCTCGACGTGTATCCCGTGGGCACCGAGCACCCCTATCGCCTCGAATTCTTCGGCGAGCGCCTCGAATCCATACGCTGCTTCGACCTCACCACCCAGCGCTCCCTGCGGCCCTGCCAGGAGGCCCTGCTCCTGCCGGCCCGCGAGGTCATGCTGGGCTGTCTCTTCTACGGCGATTACCTCCAGCGTCTGCGCCAGGCCGAATACCAGGTCCAGATGCAACTAAGCCATTTGCGCGACCGACTGGAGCTGGGCTCCTCTCTCGAAGGCATCGAGACCTGGATGGCGGTGCTCTACGGCCCGGGCGAGGGGCTCTTCGCCTACCTGAAGGAGCCGCTGGTCTTCTGCCCAGCCCCCGAGGAGTTGGAGGAGTCCCTCGCCGTGGCCCTGGCTCCTTCCCTTAAGGAGTACGAACGCCACGCCGCACGCGACCAGTTGCTGCCCCCCGATCTGCTGGTGTACCGGGCCGACTGGCTGGAGGCGCAACTGGCCCGGTGCCCGCGGCTGCTGCCTGCCCCCCTGGGCCGGGGCGGCGAGGCCCTGAACTTTGGCGCCCAGCCCTGCCGCGTCTTCCAGGGGGAACTGAGCCTGCTGCGCCCCGAGATCACCCGCCTGGGCCAGGAAGGCTACGCCCTGCACCTGATGTGCGAAACCCAGGGCCAGCGCGGCCGGCTGCAGGAGATCTTCGCCGAGGACTGGATCCGTTTCGAACTGGGCGTCCTGCGCCAGGGTTTCGTCTATCCGGCGGCCCAGCTGGCCCTCTTCAACGACCACGAGATCTTCAGCCGCCAGAAGCGCCGCTATCGCTATCGCCGCTTCAAGGCCGCCGCCCCCATCCCCAGCGCCGGCACCCTGCAGCGGGGCGACTTCGTGGTCCACGTGGACCACGGCATCGGCCGCTACCTCGGGATTCAGCGCCTCGACATCGGCGGCCGGCCTCACGACTGCCTCAGCGTGGCCTACCTGGGGGCCGACAAGCTCTTCGTGCCGGTGGAGCAGCTCGACCGCCTACGCAAGTACTCCAGCGACGAGGGCCAGACCCCCCTCCTCAACAAGCTGGGCAGCAGCGCCTGGGAGAAGCTCAAGGAGCGGACCCGGGAAGAGATCTTCAAGATGGCCGGGGAGCTGCTCCAGCTCTACGCCGAGCGCAAGGCCCTGCTTGGCTTCGCCTTTTCGGCGGACACCAGTCTGCACCGCGAGCTGGAGGCCTCTTTCCCCTTTCAGGAGACCCCCGACCAGTTGCGCACCATGGAGGAGGTGCGCCAGGACATGGAGGCCCCCCACCCCATGGACAGGCTGGTCTGCGGCGACGTGGGCTACGGCAAGACCGAGGTAGCGGTGCGCGCCGCCTTCAAAGCCGTGGCCGACCACAAGCAGGTGGCCGTGCTGGTGCCGACCACCATCCTGGCCCAGCAGCACTACCAGACCTTCGGCGAGCGCATGGCCCACTCCTCGGTGAACGTGGAGGTGCTCAGCCGCTTCCGGACGGCCCAGCAGCAGAAGGAGGTGCTCGAAAAACTGCGCCAGGGCCAGGTGGACGTTCTCATTGGCACCCACCGCTTGCTCTCCCAGGACGTGCGCTTCCGCGACCTGGGCCTCTTAGTGGTGGACGAGGAGCAGCGTTTCGGAGTCAAACACAAGGAGCGGCTCAAGCAGCTCAAGCGCCAAGTAGACGTGCTTACCCTCACTGCCACGCCCATCCCCCGCACCCTGCACATGGCCCTGATGGGCTCGCGCGACATGTCGGTGATCAACACCCCGCCCCAGGATCGGCTGCCCATCCACACCGAGATCCTCCCCTTCGACGAGCAGCGCATCGCCGCCGCCATCCTGCGCGAGGTGGAGCGGCACGGCCAGGTATATTTTGTCCACAACCGCGTCCAGTCTATCCACAGCTTGGTTGATTATCTGCAAGAGCTTTTGCCCCAGGTGCGTTTCGGGGTGGCCCACGGTCAGATGCCGGCCCGCCAGCTCGAAGGCATCATGCACGACTTCCTCGACAAGAAGTACGATTGCTTGGTCTGCACCATGATCATCGAGTCGGGCATTGACATCCCCTCTGTGAACACCATCCTGGTCAACCGCGCCGACGCCTTGGGCCTGAGCCAGCTCTACCAGATCCGCGGCCGGGTGGGCCGCTCCAAAGACCGCGCCTTTGCCTACCTGCTGGTGCCCAAGGGCAAGAAGTTCAACCGCAAAAGCCTCCTCCGCCTGCGGGCCATCGAGGAGTTCGCCGACCTGGGCTCGGGTTTCAACATCGCCATGCGCGACATGGAGATCCGCGGGGCCGGCAATCTTCTGGGGGCCCAGCAGCACGGTTTCATCACCGCGGTAGGCTTCGACCTGTACTGCCGCCTGCTCGAAGAGGCCATGCACGAGTTGAAGGGCGAGGCCGTGGAGTCGGCGGTGGAGCCGGAGATCAAGATTGCCGCCACCGCCTATATTCCCGAGGACTACGTGCCCGACGCCGATCAAAAGATGTCCTTCTACCAGCGCCTGGCCGGGGCCCGCCGGCTTGTCGAACTCCTGGCCATCCAGGAGGAACTGGAGGACCGCTTCGGCCGCATGCCCTTCCCCACCCGCTCCCTCTTGCGCCTGATGGAGATCAAGGTGATGGCCCGCCAGTTGGGGGTGGGGCTGGTCCAACTGGAGCGCGCGCGCCTGCGCCTGGTCTGGCCTCCCGAGTTCCAGCCCGCCCGCACCGACATCCAGCGCCTGGTCGAGAAAAGCCCGGCCCAGCTCGAATTCAACCTCGGCGAGCAGTTCGCCATCGAAGCCCAGGTGGCCGGCGGCGACGAGCAGGAACGGCTCGAAGGGGCCAAAAATATCTTGCAGGAGATCCTCTGAAGGGTCTATTTTAAACGGTTCCCACAAGGCCCCTCTGGAGTGGCGCCAGAAGGGCTCGTTATTGGACTGACCCCATGCTGAAGCTGCTCTTTTGCTGCGGCGCCGGACTGCTGGCTGCCTGTTCCACCGCCCCTGGCGAGGAGGGAGTGGTGGCCCGCGTCGAGGAGGTGGCGCTTACCGCCGTCGACCTGGAAAGCCACCTGCCTGCCGAGCTCGGCATGGGTCAGGGAGCGGCCGACAAGGCCCAGTTCGTCGAACGCTGGGTCGAGGAGCAGCTCCTGTACCAGGAGGCGCTCAGCCGCCGGCTCGACCAGCAGCTCCGCATCCAGCAACTACTGGAGCAGGCCCGCCGCGACCTGCTGGTGGCCGCTCTGCTCAACGCCGAATTCGAAGGTCAGGACACCCAGGTCAGCGAGGCGACCATCCAGGAGTACTACGCCGAGAACCGCGAGGATTTTCGGCGCCACAAACCCGAGATCCGGGCCCTGCACATCTTGCTGGCCACCCAGGCCGATGCCCTGGCCAAGCGCCAGGCCCTGCGCAACGGGGCCTCCTTCGAGGAGTTGGCCCGCCTGCACTCGCTGGACCAGGAGACCAAGGGCCGGGGCGGCGACCTGGGGTACTTTTCCGCCGACGACAATCCCACTCTGTGGGACGCCTGCCGAGGCCTGCCCTTGAAAAGGGTCCCTGAACCGATCCAAACCTCGCATGGCTACCACCTGGTCCAGGTCCTCGACCGCCAGGAAGCCGGCACCACCAAGGAACTGGACCAGGTCCGGCCCCAGATCATCGACGCCCTAGTGCGCCAGGACTACCAGCAGCGCCTGGCGGAACTGATCACCAACCTCAAGAGTTCCAAAAAATGGTCCATCGACGAACGCCAACTGAGTCCCTCGTCCTCCCGCTAAGCCCATGCCTCCTTTCCTCTTTGCTTTGATCCTGGGACTGGGCGCGGCCCTGCCGGCCGGCGCCGCCCCCGAATTACTCGACCGCATCGTTGCCGTTATCGACAACCAGGTCATCCTCTGGTCCGAGGTCAATTTCCGGGTGCTGCTCGAACTCCAGGAGCGCGGCTACCGCCAGCAGCCCCGGCCCGAGGAACTGGCCCGCCTGCGGCAGCAGGCCCTCCAGCAGATGGTCGACGAGAACGTGCTGGTGCTCAAGGCCCGGCGCGACAGCCTGCAGGTGGACGAAAGCCAGGTAGAGGCCATCCTCGGCCAGCGCCTCCAGGAGATCAAAACGGGAATGCCCGCCGCCGAGTTCGCCTCCATGCTGGAGCGGGCTGGCCTCAGCGAGCGCCAGCTCAAAACCCGCTACCGCAAGGATATCCGCCACAGCCTGCTGGCCGACCAGTTGCGCGGCCAACTGGCCATGCGCCTGTACGTGGGCCGCAAGGAATTGGAGACCTACCGCCAGACCTACCGGGACTCCCTGCCCCCGCGCCTCTCGCTGAGCAAGATCAGCGTCAAGTTGAAGCCCGAACCCCAGGTGATGGAGCGGGCCCGGACCCGGATCGAGGAGGTGCGCCAGAAGCTACAGGCCGGCGAGCCCTTCGCCGACCTGGCCCGCCGTTACTCCGAGGACCCCGGCAGCGCCGCCAACGGGGGGGACCTGGGCTGCTTCAAAAGCGGCCAACTGGTTCCCGAGTTCGAGGAGGCCGCCCGCCAGCTCAAGCCCGGCCAGCTCAGCGAGCCAGTGATCACCCCCTACGGCTACCACCTCATTGAACTGCGAGAGAAGCGGGAGGAGCAGCTCTGCGCCAGCCATATCCTGGCCCGCGCTCCCATGGACCAGCAGGACCGCGAGCGCACCGACGCCCAGCTCGGGGAGCTGCGGGGGCGCGCCCAGGCCGGCGAGGACTTTGCCCAGTTGGCTAGGGAATACTCCGAGGATCTCCCCTCGGCCCAGCGGGGCGGCCTGTGGCAGATCCTGCCCAAGGATCAGTTGCCCGCCTTCCTCCTGCCCCATCTCGCCCACCTGCGGCTGGGCGAGATCTCGGCCCCCTTCTTCCTCGAGGATAGCGGCCACCTGCTTAAGATTAACGACGACCAGGCTACCATCGAGAACCTGGTGCGCGAAGAAAGACTGGAGGCGGCCATGCGCCGGCTCATCGAGGATTACAGACGGCAGATCCACATTGAGGAGCGCCTTTCCGAGGAGTTTCTCCACCAACCTGCCCCGCCCCAGCAATCCAACCCCAAATAAGTGCCCCGCCGGCCATGGCTCGCCTCGACCTGTTTCTCAAGAACACCGGCCTCTTCCGCCAGCGTCGCGCCGCCCGGCTGGCCTGTGACGCCGGGCAGGTCTGGCTGGAGGGGCAACCGGCCAAGGCCAGCCACGAGGTCCGGGTCGGCGAACTCCTACGCCTGTGTACCCCCGCCGGCGAGCTGGAAGCAGAGATCACCGCCATCCCCGAACACCCGGTGTCCAAGCAGGATCGCCCACGCTACTGCCGCGTCATCCGCACCCAGAGCCATACCCCCGCCGAATGGGCCTTTGGCTTCGACGAGGAGCCACTCCCTTGAGCCCCGCCGAGCGACCCCCCTACGAGGGCCTGGCGGCCATCTACGACTACGTTATGCGCCATGTGGACTACGCCGATTGGGCCGCCCACGTCTGCGCCCTTTTCGCTCGCTTCGACCACCAGCCCCGGCACTGTGTGGACCTGGCCTGCGGCACCGGCAGCACCCTCTTCGAGCTCCAGCGCATGGGCCTGCGGGTAGGCGGGGTGGATAGTTCGGCCGCCATGCTGGCAGTGGCCCGCCAGCGCCTGGCCCCCACCGGGGCCCAGATCCCCCTCCACCACCGCGACCTGCGCCAACTGGAGGGACTGGGGCCCTACGACACCGCCCTGTGCCTCTACGACAGCTTCAACTACCTGCTCACCCCCGGGGATCTCGACCTGACCCTGACCCAAACAAGCAGTATACTATTGCCGGGAAATTTCTTTATTTTTGATGTGTGCACCGAGAAAAACTCGCTCCGCCATTTCCGCGACGTGCGCGACGAGGAGCGAGGGCCCGGCTACATCTACCGGCGCCACAGCTTTTACGACCGCGAGCAAAGGCTGCAGTACAACCGTTTCCACATCCGCTTCGACGGCCAGGAGGCGGAGTTGGAGGAGTGCCACATGCAGCGCATCTACGCAGTGGACGAGATCATCGCCCGGATCGAGGCCAGCCCCTTTGAGTTGCGGGGCAGCTTCGACGGCTTTACCTTCGCCCGCAGCTCCGAGGGCTCAGAGCGCGTCCACTTTGTCCTGCAGCGGCCCCGCTGAGGCCGGCGCCGCCCCGGGAACAGGAGCCCATGCCCGCCATCGATCTTCCTGAGTTGCCGGCCGCCCTCGCCTTCGCGCGTTCCGGTAAGAACTTTGTCCTTACCTCGCACATCAACTGCGACGGCGACGGGGTGGCAGGCTGCCTGGCCTTACAGACCATCCTACGCAGTCTGGGCAAGGAGGCCAGGGTGATCCTGCCCGATCCGCCCAATCTCCAGTACAATTTTCTCGCCGGCTGGGAGGGCATCGAGACCGCCGCGGCGCAAGCGCCAGAGCGCAAGGCCGAACACCTGATCGTGCTCGACTGCCCTTCCCTGACTCGCATCGGCGTGATCAAAGAGTATGTCGACGAAGGCACCCGGGTCCTGGTCCTCGACCACCACCAGGACAGCCAGCCTTTCGGCCACGTAAACCTGACCACCACCAAGGCGAGCTCCTCCAGCGAGTTGGTCTACCACCTGGGCGCGGCGCTCGGGTACCAGCTCACGCCGGCGGTGGCCGAGCAACTTTACATGGGCATCCTCTTCGACACCGGCGGCTTCCGCTACGCGCTGACCACCCCCGTCACCCTGGAGGTGGGCGCCCAGTTGGTGCGTGCCGGCGCCCGGCTCGACTTTGTCGCCGACCGACTCTTCAACAACCAGAGCCTGCCGGTGCTCAAGCTGCTAGGCCGGGCCCTCGAATCCCTCCAGCTCTACTGCGGCGACCGGGTCGCTGTGGTCCACCTCAGCCACGCCGATTTAGATGGGGGCATCGGCCACGTCGACGTGGTCAACTACGGGCTGATGGTGCAGAGCGTCGAGATCTCGGTGGCCCTCAAGGAACAGACCCCCGGCCAGTACCGCGTCAGCCTGCGCTCCCGCGAGCGCATCGACGTGCGCGCCATCGCCGCGGTCTTTGACGGCGGCGGCCACACCCGCGCCGCCGGCTGCCGCCTCGAAGGCAGTACCGACAAGGTGCGTGCGCAGTTGTTGGCCGAGATCGCCAAACACCTCTGAGGAGACTCCCCCAGGTGCATCTGGTAACGCTCAAAGACTGGTCCGCCGCCCAGATCCTCGAAGTGGTGGCCGCCGGCAGCGCTCTCAGGAAAAACCCCGGCCTGCACGCCAGAGCCCTGGCCGGCCGGACCCTGGCGCTGCTCTTCCAGAAGACCTCCACCCGCACCCGCTGCGCCGGCGAGATCAGCGTCGCCCAACTGGGCGGCCGCGCCCTGTACCTCGACTGGCGGAGCACCAATTTCGGCCTAGCGGACCTGGGCGACGAGATCCGGGTGCTAAACGAGTATGTGGACTTCATCGTCGCCCGCTTCCTCAAACACGACGATGTGCGCTGCGCCGCCCACGCTTCACGGGTGCCGGTGATGAACGGCTGCTGCGACCGCTACCACCCCCTGCAGATCCTCGCCGACCTGCAGACCATCCACGAGGCCCTGGGTCGGCTGGAGGGGGTGCGCCTGACCTACGTGGGGGCCCACAACAACGTCTGCAATTCCCTGATCGCCGCTGGCCTCAAGGTGGGCATGCAGGTAAGAGTGGCCACCCCCGAACCCGAGCCCCCGGCTGCCGACGCCGAGCTGTGCGAGGCCGGGCGCCGCGCCGGCCTGTACTCCGCCACCACCGACCTGCGGGCCGCCCTGGAAGGCTGCGACGTGGTCTACACCGACACCTGGATCGACATGGAGTACTTCGACGATCCGGCCTTTGCCGCCGAGAAGGAGCGCCGGCTCCAGCTCTACCTGCCCTACCAGCTCAATGCGCGGCTGCTAGAAGGCCGCGATCTGCGCCTCATGCACTGCCTGCCGGCCCACCGGGGCTATGAGATCGACGGCGAAATGCTCGACGACCCGCGCTCCATCATCATGGCCCAGGCCCAGAACCGCCTCCACAGCCAGAAAGCGGTGCTGCTCCACCTGGCCGGTACCCGCTCCTGAAGCGCCGCATGTCCCGGCGTCCGCCTCGGCTGGGTGCCCGCACCGGGCAGGGGCTGCTGGTCTGGATTCCGCTGGCGGCCGCGCCCCAACCCCCGGCAGCCGAGGAACACGGCGCCAGCGCCCATCCCGCCGCGCAAAGCACCCGGGTCTCCCGTCCCGCCAAAGACAGCACCGCCGCCGACACCACCAAACTGGATTCCGCTCTCGCTCCCCGCCCCCCAAACGCCCCCCCAGCCGCTACCGCATCATCCAGCCCTACGCGCTCGTCTCGGCCGCCGAGCGCCAGGTGGCCATCAGCCGCGGCCGCTCCAAGGTCAGTGTGGGCAGCCGCGACGTGGTGCAGCCGCGCAGCATCTTCGCGGCGGTCAACGGCGGTCTGGTTATCGGCCGGGTCCAGATCGACAGCATGGGCCACGACACCTCCTGGGTGCGACTGGTCAAACTGGAGAACGTGCTCGACCCCCGGCCCGCCCTATCCCCTTGACCGCAACTGCGAGCTGTAGCCCGTGCTGGGGACCCTGAAGACCATCCCCTTCGACGGGGGGGACGCTCCGCGGATCTCCCAGGCCCTCGAAGACCAGTTGGCTTACATGGTCGGCTTCATCCGCGCCATCCCCGAGGCCCCGGTGCTCATCGAGGGCCACAGCGACAGCGGCGGCAAGAACGGCCTGTCCCCACCCTCTCGCTGCAACGGGCCGAAAGGATCAAGACCTATCTCCACGAGCACTACCACCTTCCCAAAGCGCGGATGTACACCAGGGGCTACGGCGACACCCGGCCCCTGGCCCCCAACGCCGACGAGGCGGGCCGGCGCCAGAACCGCCGGGTCGAGATCCTGATGGTGGACGAAGTCCCTGCCTCCCCCGATACCGCCAAGGCAGCCAGGAAATAACCCTTCTTAACTCGGAGCGTACTCCATGCCTGCCGATTCCGCCTCGCTCCACGCCCTGGACGGCCAGATCGCCGTGGTCACCGGAGCTGCCCAGGGCTTGGGCCTGGGCATCGCCGAAGAGTTGGCCCGCAACGGGGCTGCGGTGGTCCTCGCCGACGTGCAGGAGGAGAAAGCCCGGGCCGCGGCCGCCGACCTGCAAGGGCAGGGGCTGGAGGTGCAGGCCGGGCGCCTGAACGTGGCCGACAGTGCGCAGGTGGAGGCTTTTTTCGACGGGGTGGTCTCGCAGCGGGGCAGGCTGGACATCCTGGTCAACAACGCCGGTGTCGGCCAGGTGGTGACCCCGCTGGTTGGACTAAGCGATCAAGAGTGGGAGCGGGTTCTGCGCATCACCCTGACCGGGACCTTCTACTGCTGTCGGAGTGCCGGCAGGCACATGGAGGGCCAGGAGTCGGGGAGCATCGTCAACATCTCTTCGATCAACGGCCAGAATCCGGCGGCCCTGGTGGTGGCTTACAACGTGGCCAAGGCCGGAGTGATCAGCCTGACCCGGAGCCTGGCCCTGGAGATGGCCGCCTACGGGGTGCGGGTCAACGCCGTGTGCCCTGGGCCGGTGTACACCGAGTTCAACCGCACGGTGATGGCCCAGCGCAGCCGGAGTCTGGGCCTGGATGAGGCGCAGATGGTCGAGCGCATCCGCAGCGCCATTCCCCTGGGGCGCTGGGGGGAGCCGGGCGACATCGCCCGCGGGGTGGCCTTCCTGTGCAGCCCGGCCGCCGCCTGGATCACCGGCGAGGTCCTGCGGGTCAGCGGCGGGCTGGAGGGGGTATCGGCCGCCCCGCCCAAACGCGGCAAGGGTTAAGGGTTTACCTTTCCCCCTGGCGCCGGTAGGCCCCGCTCCGGCCGCCTCGCTTCTCCACCAGCCGCACCTGCGAGATCACCATTCCCCGGTCCACCGCCTTGCA
Organism: Candidatus Handelsmanbacteria bacterium; assembly: GCA_016867395.1. GTDB lineage: Bacteria > Latescibacterota > UBA2968 > UBA8231 > UBA8231 > SICG01. Next base: position 23,246 of record VGJS01000039.1, on the reverse strand, counting down.
CATGTCGTAGATGGTCAGGAGTGCCACGCTGGCCCCCAGCAGGGCCTCAATCTCCACCCCGGTGCGGTCGTCGATGCGGGCCTCGACCTCGACCTCGACCCGGTCCTCCCCCAGCGAAAACTCGATGTCGATGCCGGTGAGGTTGAGGGAGTGGCAAAGGGGGATCAGTTCCCCCGTTCGCTTAGCCGCCAGGATGCCGGCCAGGCGGGCCGCCTCCAGCACATTGCCCTTAGCCACCTTGTTCCCGGCGATCAGCCGCGCCGTCTCCGGCTTCATGGTGATCTCTCCTCGCACCCTCGCCAGGCGCCGGGTCGGCTTCTTGTCGCCCACCTCCACCATGCGCAGCCGGCCCTGGTTGTCGAGGTGGGTCAGTTTCTTTCCCATCTCCTCCTCCAAAAGAAAGGCTCCAGAGCCCCGGCGGGCGCTCTGGAGCCTGTATTCGGTTCTAGCGATTCAAGCGCTCACATGTTCTGGATAATCGCCGTGCCGAACTCCGAGCACTTCACCTCTCTGGCCCCGGTCATCAAGCGGGCGAAGTCGTAGGTGACCACCTTGGCGGAGATGGCCTTCTCCAACCCCTTGATGATCAGTTCGGCCGCCTCGTTCCAGCCCAGGTGACGCAGCATCATCTCGCCCGAGAGGATCACCGAGCCGGGGTTCACCTTGTCCTGGCCGGCGTACTTGGGCGCCGTGCCGTGGGTGGCCTCGAAGATGGCGTGGCCACTCAGGTAGTTGATATTGCCGCCCGGGGCGATGCCGATTCCGCCCACGCAGGCGGCCAGGGCGTCGCTGATGTAGTCGCCGTTGAGGTTGAGGGTGGCGATCACCGAGTACTCGGCTGGGCGGGTGAGGATTTGCTGCAAAAAGGCGTCGGCGATCACGTCCTTGACCACGATCTCGCGGCCCCCGGCCTTGATCCGGGTCCAGGGCCCCCCATCGATCAGCTCGCCCCCGTACTGGCTGGCCGCCACCTCGTAACCCCAGTCGCGGAAGGCCCCCTCGGTGAACTTCATGATATTGCCCTTGTGGACGAGGGTGACGCTGGTCCGGCCCTGAGCGATGGCGTAGTCGATGGCCGCCTTGACCAGCCGGCTGGTGCCCTCAAGGGAGACCGGCTTGATGCCCAGACCCACGGTGTCGGGGAAGCGGATTTTCTGGAAGAGTTTGGGGAAGTTTTCTTTGAGCAGCGCCTTGAGCTTGTCGGTGTCCGGGCCGCCGTGCTGGAACTCGATGCCGGCGTAGATGTCCTCGGTGTTCTCGCGGAAGATGACCATATCTACCAGCTCGGGCTGCTTCACCGGCGAGGGCACGCCCTGGAAGTAGCGCACCGGCCGCAGGCACACGTAGAGGTCGAGGATCTGCCGCAGGGCCACGTTGAGGCTGCGGATGCCGCCGCCCACCGGGGTGGTCAGCGGGCCTTTAATGCCCACCAGGTAGTCGCGGAAAGCCTCCACCGTGGCGTCGGGCAGCCAGTTCCCAGTAGTGTTGAACGCCTTCTCGCCGGCCAGCACTTCCATCCAGGCGATCTGGCGCTTGCCCCCGTAGGCCTTGGCCACGGCCGCGTCCAAGACCCGGACGGAAGCGGCCCAGATATCGGGGCCGGTGCCATCGCCCTCTATGAAGGGGATGGTGGGGCGGTCGGGCACGGCGAGCCGGCCCTCGCGCAGGGCGATGCGCCCGCCCCCAGCGGGCAGCGCAGGTTTCCATTCAGCCATTAATTCCTCCTCGGTCGCGTAGCTAACCAGAAGACAAAACTTAGCCACTTTGGCCGGCACTGGCAAACCGGGCAGGCAGCGGGACCAAGGTGCTGAGTCCTGCCGGCGACACCTCCTCCCAGTCTCCTCCAAACACCTCGGCAAAACAGCGCCCCGCCCGGGAGGCCACCTGCTCCAGGTCCGGCGGCTCCGGCAAAAGCGCCGCTAGCGAGGTGATCTCCCAGCTGTCCAGGCCGCAGGGACGGATGGCGCGAAAACCGGCCAGGTCAAGATTCACGTTCAGGGCAAAACCGTGCATGGTGATCCAGTGGCGCACGTGAATGCCGATGGCGGCGATCTTCTCCTCCCCCACCCATACCCCGGTCAGCCCGGGGCGGGCCCGGCCCTCCAGCCCATAACCGGCCAGCAGACGGATCAGCACCTCTTCGAGCCGGCGCACGAAACGATGCAGGTCCTGCTCCGCAGGGGGCAGGGCGAGGATGGGGTATCCCACCAACTGTCCCGGCCCGTGAAAGGTGACGCTGCCCCCCCTCTCCACGGCCACCAGCTCGATCCCCGGGTCCGCGGGCAGGTGCTCGGGCCGGGTGGAGCGGCCACAGGTGTAAGTGGGGGGGTGCTCGACCAGTAGCAGCAGGTCGGCAAGCTCTCCCAGCCGGCGGCGCTCCCTCACCGCCTGCTGCCAAGCCCAGGTCCGTCGGTACTCGACCCGGCCCGCCCAGCACCACAGCCCAGTAGGCATCTTTTCCTCTTGTGCCATCCTGTAGGTTATGCTATATTTAAAATTCGGATCAGAAAATTCTGGCACTCGTTATCATTGAGTGCCAATAGTTACGATACATATGTTTAACCAAAGAGGAGGGTACTAACCATGGCAGCAAAACAGCTTCAATTCGACCTTGCCGCCCGCGATGCGCTCCTGCGCGGGGTGGACAAGCTGGCCGACACCGTCAGGGTGACCCTGGGTCCCCAGGGCCGCAACGTGGTCCTCGACAAGAAGTTCGGCTCCCCCACCATCACCAAGGACGGCGTCACCGTCGCCAAGGAGATCGAGCTGAAGGACCCCTATGAAAATATGGGGGCCCAGATGGTGCGGGAAGTGGCGTCCAAGACCAGCGACGTGGCCGGCGACGGCACCACCACCGCCACGGTGCTGGCCCAGATCATCTTTCGTCAGGGTCTCAAGAACGTCACCGCCGGGGCCAACCCCATGGACCTCAAGCGCGGCATCGACAGGGCCGTCGAGGTGGTGATCGGCGAGATTAAGAAGATGAGCAAGGAAGTCAAGACTCACGAGGAGATCGCCCAGGTCGCCACCACCTCGGCCAACAACGACGCGGCCATCGGCGAGCTGATCGCCGACGCCATGGACAAGGTGGGCAAGGACGGGGTGATCACCGTCGAGGAGGCCAAGAGCACCGACACCACTCTTGAAGTGGTCGAAGGCATGCAGTTCGACCGCGGCTACCTCTCCCCTTACTTCGTCACCGATCAGGGCACCATGGAGGCAGTCCTCGAAGACGCCTATGTGCTGATCTACGACAAGAAGGTCTCTGCCGTCCGCGACCTGGTCCCCGTGCTCGACAAGGTGGCCCAGATCGGCAAGCCCCTGCTGATCATCGCCGAGGACATCGAGGGCGAGGCCCTGGCGGTGCTGGTGGTCAACAAGATCCGCGGCACCCTGCGGGTGGCCGCGGCCAAGGCCCCCGGCTTTGGCGACCGCCGCAAGGCCATGCTCGAGGATATCGCCGTCCTCACTGGCGGCCAGGTCATCTCTGAGGAAACCGGCCTCAAGCTGGAGAACGTCACCCTCAAGGACCTGGGCCAGGCCAAGCGCATCGTCCAGGACAAGGACAACACCACCATCATCGAGGGCGCCGGCAAGAACGCCGACATCAAGGGTCGCGTTGCCCAAATCCGCCGCCAGATCGACGAGACTACCTCGGACTACGACCGCGAGAAGCTGCAGGAGCGGCTGGCCAAGCTGGCCGGAGGAGTGGCAGTCATCAACGTGGGTGCCGCCACCGAAACCGAGATGAAGGAGAAAAAAGCCCGGGTCGAGGATGCCCTGCACGCGGCGCGTGCCGCGGTGGAGGAAGGGGTGGTGCCTGGCGGCGGGGTGGTCTTCATCCGCGCCCGCAAGGCCCTCGACGCCCTGAAGCTCGAAGGTGACCAGGGCACCGGGGTGGGCATCATCAGCCGCGCCCTCGAAGAGCCCCTGCGCCAGATCGCCGGCAACGCCGGCTTCGAGGGGGCCATCATCGCCAACAAGGTCAGCGAGGGCAAGGGCGCCTTCGGCTTCAATGCCCGCACCGAGGAATACGAAGACCTGGTCAAGGCCGGCATCACCGACCCGGCCAAGGTCTCGCGCATCGCCATCGAGAACGGCTCCAGCATCGCCGGTCTGCTCCTGACCACCGAGGCCCTGGTCGCCGAGATTCCCGAGGAGAAGCCGGCCCCGCCGGCCGGTGGCCCTCCGGGCGGCGACATGTACTGATCTTTTGAGCAACAGGCAGCATATAAAATAGGCGCGTGGTCCACTGCGGACCACGCGCCTATTTATATGCTCGGCGGGAGGCTTAGCCCTTTTTGCCGGGCGAGGAGGAGGGCACGAATACCGCCCCCTCCTCGACGACCAACTGGGGCGTCTCGACACTGCCGTGAAACACGGCCCCGGCGGAGAGGTAGACCCGCACCCTGGCCCGCAGCTTTCCCGTCACCCTGCCGCTGATCACCGCCTCCCCCACCTCGATGAGTCCGGCCTCCAGTTCCCCCTGCGAGCTGACTACCAGGGAAGTGGAGGCGACCCGCTCCCCTTTTACCACCCCTTCGATGCGCAGGCTGTGCTCCATTTCGAGCACCCCTTCCAGCACTGTGCCCAGCCCGATCACAGTGTGGCCCGCCCCGCCGCCCCGGGGCTCGCGCCGGGCGCTCACAGCCACAGCCTGTAGCGCTGGGGGTCGCGGCGGCGCCCGTTTTCGAGCACCGCGTAGTACAATCCGTCCCCTTCGGCGGCCCCCGACCGCCCAGACAGGGCCAGGGGCTGCCCCTTCTGGATCTGCTGGCCCGGTTTGACCAGCAGCATCTGGTTGTACCCGTACTCGCTGGCCAGTCCATTGCCGTGGTCCAGCATCACCAGGTGCCCAAGGCGCTCGTCGAAACCGGCCTTGATCACCAAGCCGGCGGCGCTGGCCCGCACCAGGCTCTGGGGCGGGAGGGCGATGAACACGGCCTGGAAATCCGCGCTGAAGGTGCGTTTCATCACCCCATTGGCCGGCCACAGGCTGGGGAACGAGCGCAGCCGGCCCCAGCGCAGCCGGTCCAGGGAGGAGACGTAGTCGACCCCCCCGCTGTGCTCGACGCTGGGCAGGGAGGCCGTCTCCAGGGCGTTTCCTTCGCCGAGGATGATGTGCAACTGCCGGTTGCTGCGCTGTAGCCGCAACAGCACCTCCTCCAGCTCGCCGATCTGGTCCATCTGCTCGCTCAGGGAGTCCTTTTCCTTTTGCAGGCGATCCACCTTCTTTTCGAGGCGGTACACCTCGGCGGTGGACCGCAGCCCGGTCACCACCAGTGTCAGCAACACCCCTGCAAGCGAGAACCAGAACCACAGGGCCGCCCGCGACAGTTTGTACTCCAGGGTGCGGTCGCTATCCTCGGCGATGAGCAGAAGGGTGAAGCGTCGGCGCTTGAACATGCAGGCGGGGGACTCAGGCTTTCAAGACCAACAGCCGGCCCACCATCTCCGACTGGGTCTGGAGCGCTTTTTTGAGGGCCACGGCCTGTTGGATAAGGGCGATCTGCTCTGCGCTTTCAACCACGGGACTGGAGGGTCCTTCGCCGGCGACCATTGCCCCCTCGACCCCGCCCTGGGCCCCTTCCCGCGCCTCGACGCGCAGGGCTGCCGAAGGCCGGGTATTGAGATTGGCGGTGTTGTGCGCCGAAGCGTCCAGACGCTGCGGGTCGAGGATCAGTCCCGAACTGAGGGCGGCGATATTGCCCAGCATGGAGGACCTTCAAACAGGTGTTTTCAGAGCCGCTGCCGGTCCAGCTCGTTGTGGACCAGGGCGATGCACTGCGAAGCGAAGAGCCGCCGCGGACCCACCGACAGAGGGCGGGCGCCCAGGCGAACCAGGTACTTGTCGGCTTTTTTCGGCATGGACAGGTGATCCGAGAACACAAAGGCCGCCGGCAGCGAAAACCGCGTGGCGCGGATGTCCTCGCCCCGGGGCTGAAGGTGGTAGAGCGGAAGGGCCGCGCTCTGCTCGCGGACCAGTTGCTCGAAACTCCGCTTGGCCACGTAGACCCCGCCGTTCACCCGCAACTCCTCACCCAGTTTCAGGTGTCGGCCGGCGCCCAGGGCCCGCTGCACCAGTTGGCAGATAGAGCGCTCGTCGAAACCGCCCAGCGAGCCGAGGGTGTCGCTCTCCAGGCGGAGGGTCCGGGGCGGGTCCGGGGCGCCTTCGAGGACGAGGTGAAGGGCGATGGCGGGCCGGATCTGCCCGGAGATGAACAGCGCGTTGGCCACGCAGTGGGCCGCGATTTCCAGATGGCCGGCCCGGGCCAGATCGTCCAGGGAAAACGCAGGAGAAGTGGGGGCCTTGCGCGCCCGCAGGATGAAGACTCTCCCGCCGGCCTGATTCACCGGCGCTTGCCCGCCGCTTTGGCGGGCGGCAGCATCTTAAGCTTTTCCCGGGCCAGTTTGGCCTCGGGGGATTCGGGAAATTTCTCGATCACCTCGCGCAGCGTGGCCACGGCCTTGGCCTGTTCCTTTTGTTCGGCCAGGGCGTAGCCCAACTTGAGCAACCCCCCGGGCGCCTTGTCGCTCTGGGGATATTCTTTCAGCAGTCGCTGGAAGGTCTGGACGGCCCGGGGGAAATCCTTCTGCGCGTAATAACACTCGCCCAGCCAGTAGCAGGCGTTGTCGGCCACCTCGGACTGGGAAAAATGGTCAAGAACCTGGGTGAACTCGGCAATGGCCAGGGCGTAGTTGCCGGCCTCCATGTCCTCGCGGGCCAGGTTGTACAGTTCCAGGGGATCGGCCAGCAGCAGGGCCGGCGAGGAGGAGCGGTCGGTGTCGGCTGGCGCAGCGGCGGGGCGCCCCGCGGGGGGGCGCCCCTTGCCGCCGCTGGAAAGACGCACGGCTTCCAGGTCCTTGGCCAGGTCGGCCAGGCGCCTGGCCACGTTGTCGAGCCGGTCCTGCACTTGCTGCACCTGCCGCTTGAGGTCGTCGCTGTCCGTGGACCCTTGGATCCACCGCCTTTCGCTTTCGACCTCGCGAGTGCGCAGGAGGCTGTCCAGGGCAGCCATCTGCCTGGACAGTTCCTGGTTTTCCAGACGCATCCGCTTGAGGGTGGTCTGCTGGGCGCAACCAGCCGCGCCTAGCCATACCAACCCCAAGAGCAAGGTGCCTAAACGCATGCGGGACCTTAGGGAGCGGCGACGATCTCGACGCGCCGGTTCTTGGCCCAGGCCGCCTCGGTGTGGCCAGCGTCGGCGGGACGCTCCTTGCCGAGGCTGACGGTCTTGATGCGGTCGGCGGCCACCCCGGCCTTGGCCAGGAAACCCTTGGCGCTGTCAGCCCGCTTCTGGCCCAGAGCCAAATTGTACTCGGCGGTGCCCCGCTCGTCGCAATGCCCTTCAATGGTCACCTGGATATCCGCATTGGCCTTCAACTTGTCGGCGCTGGCCGTCAGGCCCGCCTTCTGGTCGTCGCGGATATTGGCCTTGTCGTAGTCGAAGTAGGTGGTCTCGTAGTTGCGGGCGGCCCGCTCCTCGGCTTCGGCCTTCATCCGCGCATCAGCCTCGGCGTCCTGTTTCAGCTTGGCCTCCATGTCTTCCTTGGCCTTGAGGGCCTTGGCCTCGGCTTCGGTCTTAATCCGCTCGGATAAGGCTTTGGCCTCGGCTTCGGCCTTGGCCTTGTCCATCTCGCCCTGCATGGCCTGCTGCACGGGTTTGCTGCCGCAGCCGTAGGCCAGCACGCTGGCCGCCGCAATGCTGCCGATCAGCATCAACTTGGTGAAACGGGTGGATTTGCTCATTATGCATCCTTTCGGTGAGGGTATGAGGAACGTGCGGTGAGTGGAAGAATGCTGCATTCTCATTTGCGAATGGCCTCCTTTCAGTATCGACGCGCCGACCTACCGGGTGCCAGCCTTAAAGGGGGACCAGGCGGGCATCTCGTTTTCGCCTCCATAGGTGAGGCGCCGCAGGTTGCTCCCGTCCCAGTTCATGGCGTAAATCTCATAGTTGCCGGTGCGGTTGGAACTGAAGGCCAGTTGCAGCCCATCGGGCGACCAGCAGGGGTTCTCGCTGCTGCCTCCCGAGGTCATGCGCACCGGCGTGCCCCCCTCCAACTCGACCACAACCACGTCGAAACCGTCGAAGCCCCGCCGCACGAAGGCCAGGCGCTTGCCATCGGGCGACCAGGTCGGCGAGCCCTCGTACGCGTCGGGCTCCCAGGTCAGGCGCCGCACGTCCGAACCGTCGGCGTTCATCAGATACACCTGCGGCGACCCAGTGCGGTCCGAGGTGAAGGCGATCTGCCGGCCATCGGGCGACCAGGCCGGCTCGGAATCGACCTCCGGGTGATCGGTGAGCCGCTGTATCTGCCACCCCGGCACGGTGACGGTGTACAGATCCGTGCTGACCTCGCCGCTCATCGCAAACAGTACCCGCCGCCCGTCGGGCGACCAGGTCGGCGCCGTGTTCGAAGACGAAGGGGTGCGGATCGGGGTCTTCACCCCGGCCACCAGATCGGCGGCGAAGAGCTGCCAGCCACTGTTGCGCATCGACGAGTACACCAACTGCCTCCCATCGGGCGACCAGTCGGGCGAGTAGTTGATTGTCCGGTCGTTGGTCACCGGCCGCGGATCGTAGCCGTCGTACCCCATGACATAAACTTCTTTGTCACCCCGCCGCTTGGAGACAAAGGCGATCTGGGTGAAGGCGATCCCCTGCTGCCCGGTCAGGGCGTAGACAATGTCGTTGCTGAGCCGGTGAGCCGCCTCCAGGGCCTGGCCCTGGTCTACCGGATACCCCTTGGCGATCAGCACCCGCTGGTCGGGCAGCCGGTAGAGGGTGGCGAAAAGCTCGGTCCGCCCTTCCCGCTGCCGCATGGCCCCCCGCAACAGGGCCCGGGCCCCAGCCGCCCCCCAGCGCTCCAGCACCGGACCGAAACCGGTGCTGTCCACCTGTAGCGAATCCCGCAGCACCTCGAAGCGCCCGCAGTTGCGCAGATCGTCTCCCAGAAAGGTGGAGACCATCTTGGCCCGCTGCTCCAGCTCGGCGTCCCCGCCCTCGCGGGAGATGTCTAGCACCGCCAAGGGCAGCAGCCGGCCGCTGCCCTTGATACTGAGGTGGACCACCGGGGGCAGGCCCTGGGTGTCGGCAGGCGCGGCGGCCGGGGGGGTCTGGGCCCAGGCCGCCCACACCAGCCCCAGGCCACCGAGCGCTGCCCCGCTAATTTTCCGTAAAGTCCAGATACACCCCAAGCTGATCGCCCTTGAACCCTTCTGGCAAAACCGGCAGCGGGTCCACCTCTTCCACCGCCTGGCGCGCGGAGCGGTCGAAGGTGTTGTCACCCGAGGACGCCCACACCTGCACGTCGAGCACGGACCCGTCTCTTATGATAGTAAAGAGTATGGTCGTTTTCAATACCCCCGAGTGGGGGCCCACCACTGGCTGCCGCCAGGCATCGGTGATCCGACCCGTCATGTCCCCCAGATAATCGTAGTCATCGAAAACCGCGTCCAGCGCCAGCCCTTCGGCAACCTTGTTCTGCCCGCTGCTCCCCTTCTGCACCGCGGGCTTGGGCTGCTGCTTGGCGGCGGTCTTGGCGGGCTTCTTGGTGCCCTTGGGGGACATGGCCTCGGTGGAAGGCGCCGTGTCCACCTTCTGGCCGCTGCGCTGCTTGGTCTTGACCGTCTCGGTCTTGGGCACCGCCTGCGAGGGTTTGTTCTCCCCTTTGGTCTTTCGGCTGCGGTCCTGCTGCCCGACCGGCCGCACCAGATCGACGCTGTGGACCTTGCTCGGCAGGGGGGGCGGCGGCCCGGTGCGGCTGAAGCCGATGGCAAAACTGGCCAGGGCCAGCAGGTGCCCGATGAGCGAGATCAGCACCGACTTCTTCATCCCCGCCTCAGCGGCCTTTGCTTTTTTCCGGTACCCCCTGCACCACCAACCCCAGTTGGTCCACGCCGGCCCCCTTGATCCGATCCATCACTTCCATAACCCGCCCATAGGGCACCTGCTCGTCGCCCTGCAGAAACACTACCCCCCGGTCGCCCAGGCGCACCCGGGCGGCGGCGAACTTCGCATCGAAGTCCTTGATGTTGACCTTTTCTTTATCGATGAGGATATCGTCGGCGCCTTTGACGGTAATCGTCAACCCCTCTTTGCCTTCGGCCTGGCCCATCGTCGATTTGGGGAGGTTTACCTCCACCTGCTGGAGCAGGGCCGGGGCGGTGATCATGAAGATGATCAGCAGCACCAGCATCACGTCCACCAGGGGGGTGACGTTGATGTCCGAGAGGGTGCGCCGCCCGCTGCGCCCGCCGCCGAAGCTCATGGCCGGCCGCCGCCCTGGAGCATGCCCATCATCTCTCCGGCGAAGCGCTCCAACTCCCGCCGGGTGGCCTCGACACGGCCGAGAAAATGATTGTAGGCGATCACCGCCGGGATGGCCGCCACCAGGCCGGCGGCCGTGGCGATCAGGGCCTCGGCGATGCCTGGGGCCACCACCGCCAGGTTGGCCGAGCGCTGCAGGCCGATGCTGCGGAAGGAGTCCATGATCCCCCACACCGTGCCAAACAGACCCACAAAGGGGCTCACGTTGCCCACCGTCGCCAGAAAGGCCAGATTCTTCTCGATCTGCCCCAAGAGGTCGCTGGCCACCCCCCCTACCGCTTTCCACAGGTCTTCGCGGGTCCCGCCCCAGCCCCGGCCCCGGTACACCAGGTCGTAGCTGGCCAGGAAAAGCCCGCACGTCGGCGTGGTTTTCATGGTTTTGGCCTGCCGGTAGAGTTCGGCGGCGTCGGCCCCGGAGTGGAACAGCTTCATGAAGGCCGCCGAATCCTCCCGGATGCGTTTGAAGTCGGCATATTTCTGGACCATGATGGCCCAGGAGACTACGGAAAAGACCAAGAGTAACAACATCACCCCCTTGCCGACGGGCCCGGATTCGGCAATGAGGGTCAGTACACTGTCCGACAAAGCTTCGCCTCCCCCACCTTATATCTATAACACTAGATTATTGAATGATAAGGTTATGCCCTGATTTATACAAGCCTGGACCCGGCGCTTGCCCCAGGGGTCTCATTGCGCTAATTATTCTCTCCGACCTATCATAGGACGCTTTCCTCACACCCGGAGGTTCCCCATGCCCGCCCCCCGCCACCAGCGCCTCGCCCAGACCACCTACACCTTTGGCGGCCACCTGGCCGAGTACCTGCAAGGGGTCAGCGACCAGTGGTTGCGGCCGGCCCCCCGCGCCAACCCGGCCATGCTGGAGATCTTCGGCGACCGCGACCGCCTGCCCCGACGCAACCTGGTGCCCTGGGCAGGCGAGTTTGCCGGCAAGTACCTGACCAGCGCCGTGCAGATCCTGCGCCTCACCGCCGATCCCGCCCTGCGGGAGGGCATCGCCGCCTTCGTCAAACACCTGGTGTCGCTGCAGGCCGAGGACGGGTATTTGGGACCCTGGCCAAGGGCCAACCGCCTGACCGGGGCGGCGCCCAACGTCATGGGCCAGGAGGGGCTCACCTGGGACGCCTGGGGTCACTACCACGTCATGCTGGGCCTGCTTTTGTGGCATGAGGAGAGTGGGGACCGCCAGGCCCTGGCCTGCGCCCGGCGCATCGGCGACCTCTGCTGCGACAAATTCCTCGGCGCCCGGACCCCGCGCCTGGTGGACACCGGCAGCACCGAGATGAACCTGGCCCTGATCCATTCCCTCTGCCTGCTCTACCGCCGCACCAAAGCCCAGCCGTACCTGGACATGGCCCTGCAGATCCTGGAGGAGTTCGCCGCCCTCGCCCCCGACGGCAGCCACCTGGCCGGCGACTACCTGCGCAGCGGCCTGGACGGCCGCGAGTTCTTCCAGACCCCCAAGCCGCGCTGGGAGAGCCTGCACCCCATCATGGGCCTGGCCGAGCTGTACTGGCTCACTGGCCGCGACGACTGCCGCCGGGCCTTTGAGCACCACTGGTGGAGCATCGCCAAGCTGGACCGCCACAACAACGGCGGCTTCTCCTCCGGTGAACAGGCCCAGGGCAACCCCTACCACCCTGGGGCCATCGAAACTTGCTGTACGATCGCCTGGGCCGCCATGAGCGCTGAGATGCTGCGCCTCACCGGCTCTTCGGTGGTGGCCGACGAGTTGGAACTGGCTACCCTCAACTCCATCCTCGGCCTGCACTCCCACACGGGTCGCTGGGTCACCTACAACACCCCCATGGACGGGGTGCGCAAAGCCAGCGCCCACGACATCGTCTTCCAGGCCCGCGAAGGCAGCCCGGAGCTGAACTGCTGCAGCGTCAACGGCCCGCGCGGCCTGGGGCTGATCGGCGAGTGGGCCCTGATGCAGGGGGAGGAGGGGCTCTTCCTCAACTGGTACGGACCTTCGACCCTGGAGGCCGAAACGGCCTGGGGCCGAGTGCGCCTGGCCCAGGAGACCGAGTACCCGCGCAGCGGCCGGATCAACCTGCGCGTGAGCCCGGGCAAAGCCGCAGAATTCGCCCTGCACCTGCGCCTCCCCTACTGGTCGGCCCGGACGAGGGTCCGCCTCAATGGCCAAACCCTGCGCGGGGCGCAGCCCGGCGCGTACCTGAAACTGGACCGCAGGTGGAAGCGGGGGGATAAGATCGAACTGGATTTAGATATGTCGCCGCACTACTGGGCCGGCGAACGGGAATGCGAGGGCCGCACCTCGGTGTACCGCGGCCCGGTGCTGCTGACCTACGACCGCCGGCACAACGAGATGGACCCCGAGGACCTGCCCGAGCTGGACGCCCGCGCCCCCAAAGGCCGGCTGCTGCCCAACCAGGACTGGCTGCCCACCCAGGTGCTGGCCGAGTACCAGGCCGCCGATGGCCGCCGGCTGCGCCTGTGCGACTTTGCCAGCGCCGGCGAGGGAGGCTCGCCCTATGTCTCCTGGCTGAAGGTCAGAAACGCCCCGGCGACGCCCTATTCACCTGCCAATCCCCTGCGCAGCGGCAGGACGTAGGGGAGTACGGGGCAGTCGCCAGGTCAGCGCTGCGGCAGGTGGCAGGCCCTATTCCGGGGCAGGCCGGACCGGGAAACGCTAGGGCCTGTCTGCAAACTCCATTCTGGCGTCGCCCGGCTGCAAGCGGCGCGTTCTGCGTTGCCCTCATTCGGCGTATTTGAGGTTCAATACGCCTGCTTCGGGCGCCTTGCCCGCACCGCTTTCGCTCGGGCTTGGGCCTAAAAGCGACTTTTCAGACAGGCCCTAGCGCTCCTCCAGCAGCCGCATGGTTGCATCCGCCTCGCGCAGGCGCTCGGCCACCGTGAGGGCGATGCGGGCGAAAACCCGGACCCCCAGGGTGGGGTCGGCCAGGGACTGGGCGTTGAACTGGGCGCGGTGGAGCACGTACAGGTCCGTAGTCTCCTTGGCCTCCACGTCGGCCGAGCGGAAACCGTGGTCGAGGAAGGCGATCTCCCCAAAGAAGTCCCCGCTCCCCAGGGTGGCCAGGTGGTGGTGCTTGCCGCCTTCCAGGGGCAGCAGGATGCGCACGCTGCCGCGCCGCACCAGGTAGAGTTCGTCCCCTGAATCACCCACCGAAAAGATCCGCTGCCCTGGCTGGACGGTCATCTCCCGCATGCAGGCAGTGAGGGCGGCCAGGGTGGAGGCGGCGAATTCGCGGAAAAGATAGATGTCCTTCAGGTCCAGCGGCTTTTCCTCCCCCCCCTTGGCCACCCCCGCCGCTGCCAGAATCCGGTCCTCGATCCACTCCAGGGCGCTGTCTAAGTTCTCGGCGATCAGGACCCCCCCTCCCAGGGCAGAATCTTCCAGCTCGGTCAGGTAGTGGCCGAAATCCCCCTTGTCCAGCCGGCCCGAGGGCGTGCCGCAGAAGAGCAGCCGCCCGCCCCGGTCGGAGAGCTGGAGCTGCAACTGCTGGAAGAGGTGAGCGGCGCTGTAGTCGAGCGACTGGACCCGGCGCAGATCGAAGAGCAGGTAGCGCCTGGCCGACAGCTCAGGCTCCAGTTGCAGGAGCAGTTGGTCGGTGGTGCCGAAGAAGAGATGTCCCTGGAGTTCGCAGTAGCCCCCCTGGTTTCCCTGGTCGCGGAGGATGGCCCGCTCCTCGGGGAGGCGCCGCGTTTTGGAGGAGAACTGGTCGAGGGAGAGCTTGCGGCGGATGACCGGGGTCTGGATCTGGTGGCGGACGAAGAGGGCGACCGCCAGGGCCACCCCCACCCCGAAGGCGGCGATCAGGTCGATGGCCACCGCGGCGGCGATCACTGCCCCGATCACCGCCAGGTCCAGCCGGCCGGCCGGGGTGCGCAAGAGCCGCAGCAGGCTCTTGTCGAACATCCGCCAGGCCACCACCAGGAGGATGCCGGCCAGAGCACCCACCGGCACCCAGGCGATCAGCCGGCCCAGAAAGAGCAGGACCAGTACCACCAGCCCCCCGGCGATCAGGCCGGAGCGCCAGGTCCGCCCGCCGCTGGTCACATTGACCAGGGTGGGGCCGGTGGTGCCGGCCCCCGGGAACCCGCCCACCACAAAGGCGGCCAGGTTGGCCAGGCCCTGGCCCCGCAGCTCGCGGTCCGAGTCGGGGCGGCGGCGGGTCAGGGTGCCCAGCACCACGCAGGTCTTCATGGTGTCGATGGACAGGAGCATCGAAAGCGTGAGGGCCGGGAAGAACACCAACTCGACCGAGGCCAGGTCGAGCGCCCCCAGCGAGCTGATCCGGCCGGTCATCGCCCCGATCAGGGAGCCGGAGGCCGGGATGGGGCCGATCACCAGGGCGTTGCCGTGCAGGCTCAGGAGCTGGGGGGAAAACAGGGCGATGGCGAAATAGGCGAGGATGCCGCTGGCCAGGCCGAGGATGGCCGCCGGCACCTTGTGGGTGAAGCGCGGCCCCAGCCCCGTGACCGCCATGGTGACCAACCCGACGACGAGCCCCTGCCATTGCCATAACTCCGGGGCGGCCAGGCCCTGGGCCAGGTGCGTGCCCGGCGGCAGGCCCAGGAGCTTGGGGAGCTGGCCCAGGGCGATGAGGACCCCCACCCCCGAGAGATAGCCGCTGACCACCGAGAAGGGGATGTACTTGATCAGCCGCCCGCCCCCCAAGACGCCGTAGAGGAGTTGCAGACCGGCGGAAAACAGGGCGGTCAGGGCCAGCAGGGAAGGGATGGCGGCGGGATTTATCCCAGCGCCGACCTTGCCCGAAAGCAAGGCTGCCACCAGCGCCGAGAGAACCGCCGCTGCCGGCGCGCAGGGGGCCGAGATCAGGCCGGGGGTCCGCCCGCAGAAGGGGGCGACCAGACCGAGGGCAGCGGCCCCCAGCATGCCGGCCAGGGCACCCTGGCCGGCGTATTCGGGGCCCAGCGCCGTGTAGACCAGCACCCCGAAGGCGATGGCGGAGGGCAGGGCCACCAGCATGGCGGCCAGCCCGCCCCACAGATCGTCGATCCAGGGCGAGGGCGCGGCCGGCGGGGGGGTGGGACTGCTCCCCGGCACAGGCGCCTCCCTTACCCAAAGACCCGCTGACTGAGCTGGTGGCCGGCGATGAACTCCCAGTCGTAGCTGACCCCCAGCCCTGGCCCCTGCGGCACCGGCACGCAGCCGTCCTTCTCCAGATCCTGGGGCTGGTCCGAATAGCCGCAGGTGTACACCGGCGGCACGATGTTGGCCATGCCCGGGCCCATCAGCGCCATCTCGTACAGGTGGGTGTTGCGGATGGCCGACATGCAGGCGCGGTGGGCCGGCCCGCAGGCATGTAACTGCAGATCGAGGCCCACGCCCTCGCAGAAGTGGGCGATCTTCATCACCCCGGTGATACCCAGGTCGTACTCGGGGTCGGCGTGGATCATGTCGCAGCCGCCCTGGAGCAGGAAGCTGGCCTTCTGTTCCAGGCCCCGCACGTGCTCGCTGACCAAAAGCGGGGTGGCCAGCTTCTCGCGCAATCGCTGGTGCCCGTACGCCGACACCGCCGCGTCGCGATAGGGGTCCTCGTACCAAAAGTATCCCGCCTCGTCGCAGGCCCGCCCCAGGATCAGCGCGTCGGTCCAGGTGCGCAACTGACAGGCCGGGTCCACCATCAGCTTCCAGGCGTCGCCCACCTTCTTCCGCACCCCCAGCACGTTCTTCACCTCGCGCTCGATATTGCCGTCGTTCCAGCCGTGGATCTTGAAGCCGGCAAACCCGGCGTCGCGGCAGGCCAGGGCAAAATCGGCGAAAGCCTCGGGGGTGTCGAGGCCGCCCTTGGCGGTCTGGCCGTGGTAGGTGCTGGCGTAGGTGGGAAGGCGCCGGCGGTACCCGCCCAGCAGGGCCGTCACCGACATCCCGTGCCTCTTGCCGGCCAGGTCCCACAGGGCGATGTCGATGGGGCCGTGCCCCATGTGGTCGTAGGCGCGGATCTCGCGCTTGAGGTCGTCGTAGATCTGCTCGCGGTGGTCCGGGTCGCGGCCGATCAGCAGGGGGGCCAGCATGGTGGCCTGGGCCAGCGTGGAAGGGGTGCCTACCCAGTGGGTGACGTACTCGCCCGTGGCCCCATCGTCGCTGTGGATACGCAGGGCAAAGCGCCGGGCAGCAAATGTGCTGCCTTTGACGTAGGCCATATTGCCCACCCCGGCGGCGGCCTGTTCCAGCCCCAGATCGGGCACCTCGAAGTTGAACTCGGTGATCTCGACGCGTCGGATAGTCGCCATGGAATTGGATTGGGATTGGGGTGAGGAGGAGAACTCGCCCTGCAACAAAGGCACATTCGCGGCGGGATGTCAAGCAGGAGAACTGAGGTGTCGCCCTCACACTCCTGTTGCCCTCTGGTGACACTCCCTTCTCTGAGGGCCAGCCCTTCCCCTCGGAAGACAACTGGCATCGCTCTTGCGTTTATCGCGGCCAACTGACCAGCGGCGGGGAGATGACCCCGCAGGGCTTTCCCGGGGAGTGGGAGGGAAGGGAAGGATGCGGGAGGGGTTGAAGGGAGAGCGGCGCGAAGCGAGCAGAGCGGCAAGTCCGCGCCTTGGGAAAGGCCGGAGTGGGTCGCTCCCTGACGCCCTGGTGGCCCGCCACCCTTTCGGAACCCCGCTATGCCCGCAGTAGTGCTCAGCGCCGCGACCCTGGGAATCGACGCGTACCTGGTCCACGTGGAGGTGGACACCGACCGCCAACTGCCCTCCTTCACCGTGGTCGGCCTGCCCGACAGCGCGGTGCGCGAGAGCAAGGAGCGAGTCATGGCCGCCCTGTGCAACGCCGGGTACGAGTGGCCCCGCCGCCGCGTCACCGTCAACCTGGCTCCCGCCGACATCCGCAAGGAGGGCTCGGCCTTCGACCTGCCCATCGCCGTGGGCATCCTGGCCGCCTCCGGCCAAGTGCGCGCCCCGCGCCTGGCGGACTTTGCCCTGCTGGGCGAACTCTCCCTCGACGGGGCCCTGCGCCCGGTCCACGGGGTGCTCTCCGCGGCCCTGGGCCTGCGCACCCACCGCCTCCAGGCCGGTGAGCACTTCGCCGTCCAGAAGATGCTCTTCGCCAAGTAATCCCGCTTCACCGCACCACAAACACCGAGGCCCGGCGGGGAAACCTGCCGGGCCTTGCTGTTTCCCTGGATCAGCGTGTCTGTGCTGACCCGCTCACGCGTACTCAGCCAACAGCGTGGCGGCAGGTAGCGCCTCGACGGCGGCGGCCAGCGGATAACGCCTGTTGCCGTAGTGGACCACGAAACCCTCGGTGACGACGCCGTCAGCCAGGCCGGCGATGAGCCCGGAGGCATCTGACCGGCTGACCGAGGCAGCGCACTTGAACTCGTAGCCGATTCGGCGCCCGCCCCGCTCCACGATCAGATCGATCTCGACGCCGGTGCGCGTGCGGTAGAACCAGAACTGGCTGGCGGCGTGGCGCAGTTTCTCCAGGGTGATGAGCTGCTCCACCAGGTAGCCTTCCCAACTGGCGCTGCGGCGGGGCGACTGCAACAGATCGCGCTCCTCGCGGATGCCCAGCAGGTAGTGGAGCAGGCCGCTGTCCCGCACGTAGACCTTGGGGGTCTTTACCAGGCGTTTGCCCAGGTTCGCAGCCCACGGCTGCAGGCGGCGGATGAGGAAGTGCCCTTCGAGGAGGTCGAGATAATGCCCCACCGTGTGGTAGGTGACCCCCAGCGAACGCCCCAGCTCAGAGGCGTTGAGCAGGCCTCCGTGCAGGTGCGCCAGCATGCCCAGGAAGCGCCGCATCTCAAAGGAAGAGGTCCGCAGCCCGTAGCCGGCCAGGTCACGTTCGACCAGGGCCTGGACATACTGCTCGTGCCAGCGCAGCCGGCGCTGGGCATCGGCCTCCAGGCAGGCATCGGGAAAGCCCCCCCGCAGCCAGTACTCGCCCAGGTCGGTGATTTGGTCGGTGACTTCGGGGTAGAGGAAGGGGGTGAGTTCGGCGACAGCCACCCTGCCGGCCAGGCTGTCGGACACCTGGCGAACCAGCGCCGGGTTTACGGAACCGAGCAGATAGAACCGGCCGGTCTGGCTGCGTTCCTGGTCGATGAAGGAGCGCAGGACCGCGAAGAGTGCGGGAATCCTCTGCGCCTCGTCCAGCACCAAAGGTCCCCCGATGCGGCTGAGGGCCAGTTCGGGGTCGGCGGCAAAGACCTGGTAGTCGGAAGGCCTTTCCAGGTCGAAGTAGGTCCCCTCGATGGAGTGCCGGGCCAGGGTGGTCTTGCCGCATTGGCGGGGACCCAGGATCAGGATTGCCGGGAACTGGGTAGCGAGGGTGGCGATGAGGGAGCGCACAGCACGGGAAATCATTATGACAATATAGAAATGGAATTTCTAATCAGCAAGAGCCCGAATATTCCGCGCCCAGAAGTGCTTCGAGAGCATCGCCGGCTGGCCTCTTTGGCGATACTGATCTACTCTTTGCCTAGTTCTGGGGTTTGCCTACCTTAAGCCCCAGGGCACCTCCGCTCCCTCCTTACCCCCGACAAGATGACCCCATGACCGCCCCCCATCCCCGCCTCTACTGCACCCCCGCCGACCTGCCCCGCCTGCGTGGCCTGCGCAGCCAGGGACTGCACGCGCACATCTGGAAAAACCTGGAAGACTCAGCCCAATGGTGCCTAACCCAGACACCCCGCCGGGAGCGCATCGCCCCCATCGCGCCCGACCCGATCTACGAGAACCTCTACGACCGCTTCTACGCCATCATGGGGGACCTGGCCATCGCCGAGCATTTGGCTTTCGCCTATGCGCTGAGCGGAGCAGCGGAGTACGGGGAGGCGGCCCGCCAGTGGACCCTGGCCAGTTGCCGGGCCTGGAGCGCCGAAGGGGAGGAAGCCCCGGACGGGGGCAAGGCGTACGCGGTCTCGCGCCTGCTCAAGGCCATCGCCACCGGGTACGACCTGGTCTGGGAGCGCTTCGAGCCCGCCGAACGCGAGGAGATCCGCCAGACCCTGGCGCGTATCTGCCAGAACTACTGGGCGCACTACTTCTCCACCCCGGCCATTGCCGGCCCCCAGTTCCACACCCACCATGCCGTGGTGGAGTGGAGTTCCTTCGGAGTGGCAGCCCTGGCCCTCCTGGACGAGGCACCCGAAGCCGAGGTCTGGCTGGAGGCAGCGACGAAGAAATTCGAAGAGCACCTGCTGCCCCTGGGCCTGGCCGCCGACGGAGCCCAGGTCGAAGGCGCCACCTTCTGGGCCTCGACGATGCAGTACCGACTCTTCTTCATGGATGCCCTGCGCCGGGTCACTGGCCGCGACCTCTTCGGCCAGTACGCACCATACATGCGCGCCGACCTGGCCCTGGCCGGGGTGGCCGCGTACAAAGAGCCCGGCCACGACCAGGACCATCAGAGCGTGATCCTCGAGCCCAGCTACGGCCAGCTCGACTACTACGCCCCGGTGCTCCTGGCCCTGGCCCGCCAGTACCGCCGGCCCCTGCTGCAGCATCTGGCCCAATGGGACCAGTCCCTGGGCGCCCTGCAGCATACCCGCTACGTCACCCCGCACGGCGAGGTGCTGCGCTTTTCATTGGGCGGGTACGCCTACCTGTGGTGCGATCCCGAGCTGCCGGCCCAGGTGGAGGAGGCGCCGCTCTCCTACCACTTCCCCTCGGTGGACGAGGCGTACCTGCGGGTGTCGTGGGAACCGGGCGACCTGCTGGTGGGGGTGCGCAAGGGGGAGGTGGTGGTGCACGCCGGCGGCCAGACTCTGCTGGTCGAACCCATCGCCTGGCGCGAGCCCCCCGCCGGCCTGGCCATCGAGGTTGTAGAGGACAGCGGGGACATGGCCCGCATCCGCTGTGCCGGCCCCGAGGGCCGCTCGCTGGACCTCACCTTGCACCGTCCCTCGCGCACCCTGCGCCTGGTGCGGCGCGTCCCCGGCCCCTGGCAGTGGTGGAGCCACACCTGCCCCACGGTGGATGGCGATAACCTGAAATGGGATCAAGTGCAGTTGCAGGTGCAGGCCGGCGCCATGCAGACCCTCGACCCGGCCGGCTTCACCACCCAGCTCTCCGTGGGTTACGGCAAACTGCCTATGGCTGACCCGGCGCCCAAGAAGCTGCCGCTGGTGACGATGATCCCCGACCGCCACGGCCTGATCACCCTCGAACTCCACGCCCCCACTCTTATAGGACCCCCGCTGAGATGAATCCCAAAGCCACTCCCAAAGGCGAGATCCACGTCGAGCGCCGCGCCCCGGGCCGGCCCCACCAGGGCAAGGTCCTGGCCGCCATCCAGCCCCACTCCGACGACATGCCCATCTACAGCTCGGGCACCATCGCCAAGCTCATCGACGAGGGCTATACCGCGTACCTCATCCAGGTGACCAACGACGAGAAGTGCGGCCCCACCCCCAGTTTCGGGGAAACCATCCTGGCCAACGAGCGCGACGTCGAAGCCCTGGCCAGGGTCATGGGTTTCAAACAGACCTTTTATCTGGGCTATCGCAACCACCTAATGGACGAGGCCCCGGCGGTGGAGATCCGCGCCCGCATGATCTTCCTCATCCGCGCCCTCAAGATCGACACCATCTTCACCTTCAACCCCTGGGGCCACGGCGAGGAGAACCCCGACCACTATGTCACCGCCCAGGCGGTGGAGGCAGCCTGCTGGATGGCCGGCAACCCCAAGGACTACCCCGAGCACCTCGCCGCCGGGGTCATGCCCTACTACGTGAAGGAGAAATACTACTGGACCGCCCGCCCCGGCCAGCCCTACAACCGGGTGGTGGATATCAGCGACTTCATCGAGCAGCGCATAGAAGCCAACCGCGTCAACCAGGCCCAGGGCCCGGCCGGCAGCCAAGGCTCGCGCCTCAAGGCCCGCCTGGCCGCACAGGGCCTGCACCTGCCCGAACTGGGAGCGGACGACGACACCGCCGACCGCGAGTACATCCGCCTCTTCTGCTGCACCGCCGCCCGCGAACTGGGCCAGCAGTACGGGGTGCAGTACGCCGAGCCCTTCTACCACGTCGGCCCCGCCGGCAGCGTCTACGGCTTTGCCACCGGCGAGGAGATCCAAGCCTACATCGACGCCCACGCCCGCCCGCTCAAGTGAGGTGCGTATGTTCGCGCTCAAGCCGGATTACGAACAGGTGATGGACCGCTACGAGGCCTGGTGGGACACCCAGCACCTCGTGGCTGCCGGCCACCTGCCGGGGCAGGTACCACATCCCTTCCAACGATTTTTCCTGCATGCTCTCGGACCAGCTCTTCGCCGAGATCTTTTTGCCCGGCATTGTGCGCGAGTGCAGCCACATGGACCACTGCATCTACCCCCTCGACGGCCCCCAGGCCCTGCGCTACCTCGACACCCTGCTGGAATTGCCCCAGATCCACGCCATCCAGTGGGTGGCCGGCGCCGGCCATGACCACTGGGCCGACTGGGTGCCGATGTACCGGCGCATCCAGGAGGCCGGCAAGGGTTTCTGGATCGGCGTGCCCGCCGCCGAACTGCACCAGCTCTTCGCCGCCCTGCGGCCCGAGGGCGCCTGGCTCACCGTCTCGGGCATCGGGGACGAGGACTCGGCCCAGGCCGCGCTCAAGGCGATATCGCGTTGGAGAAAATGACGGCGGGGGGGTAAAAGCAGGGGCGGGGCCGCCCCTCAGAACACGATGCTCGACACCGCCTTGGAGATTAGGGCCACGGCGATGGAACTCATGCCCACCAATCCCATGCCGCAGGAGTAGCCGGCCAGCAGGATGGGGGTGTAGACCCGCCAGCGCGCCTCGCCGAAGCGGCGTTCAAAGTAATAGCGGCCCAAAAGGGCGCCGGCCAGGTTGAGCATGGAGAAGTGGGGCCAGGCCCCCAGGCCGCCGACGAAGCCGTAGAAGAGGGTGATGGGCGCCCGCAAAAGCGAGACCAGACCCCACACCCCACAACTGCCCAGGAAACCCACCAGCACGTAGTCCCCCCGCACGATGCCCTGGATCAGGCTTTGCCCGCCGGCCTCGGGCAAGGTGGACTTGACCCAGAAGCTTTGCATGGTGGCGTGGAAGGGCCAGAACTTCTGCACGAAGGGATAGGTCGAGGAGGGGATGGGCCCCAGCTTCCAGATGAAGGACCAGAAGATGAAGCTGCACACGAACATGATCAGCATGGCCACCGCGGCCAGTTTGACCACGCTGCCGAAATGGGTGCGGGTCAGTTCCAACTGCTTGAAGGCCGCCACCTCGCCGCTCGAATCGAAGAGAGGGATGGGCGCGAACCACACCGCCGCCCCCTGGTACCCCGACAGATAGAACGACCCTTCGCGCAGATAGGGGAAGGACGAGCCCTGGGGGCTGCCGGTCAGGCCGATCATCCGCGCCCCGATGTAGGAAAAGACCGGGGTGCAGACAAAGCCGAAGAAGGCGCTGATCCACCAGGGGAATTCCGGCACCAACTGGCTGACCAGCAACACGAAGAGGGTGGTGCTGCAGGCCCAGATCCCCAGCGCCTTGTAGATGGCGATATCGCCCCGGCCCGGTGGCGGCCCGGTGTCCGCCCCCTCGCGCCGCACCGCGCGCATCTTGGCCAGGGTGCTGCCCACCATCCAGAAGCCCATCAGCGCCACCAGCACCGCCCCGCCGATGGAGAAGCTCAGCCAAAAATCAAAGGAATTGGAGATCACCGTGGGGATGGCCGACATGCCCGGCTCCCAGGTGTGCAGCACCCCGGCGCTGTAGAGCAGCGGGTTGGCCACCAGGTTGACCAGCAGCGAGGCGGCGCAACTGCCCAGGACGATCCAGAAGGGCAGCACGAAGCCGATGAGCACGTGCCCCAGATCCGTGGCCACCCCCATGATCCCGGCCGGCATCAATGCCCGCATCGGCACGGTCAGGTCGATGAAGGGGATGGGCAGCAGGGTCACGGTTTCGGTGAGGAAGATCCCC
>VGJS01000038.1 GCA_016867395.1 Candidatus Handelsmanbacteria bacterium | reverse complement strand
TTGGAGGGGATCTACGACGAGTACAGCTGAGGGCGGACAGGGAAAGCCTTCGAGCGCTTTTCCCCGTCCGCTTAATCTTCGCTTTTCTGCCAGTAGCGGTAGTATTCCTCCAGGAAGCTCAGGGTGCCGAGGTTTTCCATGCGGTCGGGGAAGAGCACCCCGTCGAGGTGGTCGATCTCGTGCTGGAGGATGCGGGCCATGAAACCGCCGGCCTTGAGGGTGAAGGGTTTGCCCCGGCGGTCCAGCGCCCGCACCACCACCTCCCTTGAGCGGGGCACCTGGCCGCGCAAGTCCGGGATGCTCAGGCAGCCTTCCCAGCCCAGTTCCTTCTCGTCGGAAAGCGAAACCCACTCCGGATTGATACACAGGGTCAGGGGGATGTCGTCGGGGTTTCTGGGGTCGGCGTCCGGGTATCCTAGCACGATCAGGCGCAGGGACTGGTACACCTGGGGGGCGGCCAGGCCCACCCCCTCGTAGTCGACCATCGTCTCCACCATGTCGTCGAGCAGTTGCTGGGTGGCCGGCTGGCGGAGTTGCCCGGGGGTGAGCGCTTTGGCTTGCTGGCGCAGCACGGGGTGGCCCATGCGGCTGACTTTGAGGATGGCCATGTGGTTGGGTTCAGCGGGAAGGGGGGGTGAGGGCCAGGGTCAGGCGCTTGCCCCGGGCCGGCTCCAACTGGTCCAGCAGGGCGCGGCGTATTTCGGGTTTGAGGTGCACCAGCACCAGGGCGGCCGATTCGTCGTCGAGAGCGGCCAGTTGAGCCGCGGCCTCGGTCAGGGGCAGGTCGGCCAGTTGGGCGGCCAGGTTGCCGATCATCTGGCCGCGGTCCTTCTTGAGCGCGGCGATCTGGGTGCGCAATTCCTTCTTGACCAGGTCCAGTTCCCTGGCGGCCTCGGCCGAGGGGGTCAGGTCCATGGGTTTGAGCGCCGGGGAGGGGGCCAGGGTCTGGGGTTTGGGTTCGGTCTTTGGGCTGGGCGCGGGGGCCGCAGGGGCCGCCGGGGCGCGGTACTGGGCCAGGGCCGGGGGCCGACGCTTGGGCGGGGCCGGATGGGGCCGCAGGGCGATGATTGCCGCCATCACCAGGCTGAAGGAGAGGCACATGCCCAGCAGGATCAGGATCGGGGTCTTGGTGCTCATGGAAGATATTTCTGGCTCCGCCCTCGGGTGGCTCTGGCCGCAACGATAAATATCCGCGCCGGGGGTATGCCGGGCAAGGCGCTGGAAAACAGCGCCCTAGCGCCTCACTCTGCCCTGCCCAGGTCGCGGGGGGGTGCCGCCTCAACTGCGGATAGAAAGCAAAGGGCGGGCCAGGGGACTCAGAACTCCAGCTCGAAACCGCCCACCGGCAGGAAGCGCCACTGGTCGATGCGGTCCTGGGCATTCTCGCTCTTGTCCCAGTAGTAGGTATAGATGTTGGCCCGGTTGTAGGCGTTGAGCAGGCTGAAGAAGGTGACCAGGTTGCAGCGCCGGAAATGCCGGCGGTAGTCCAGTTGCAGGTCGAGGCGGTGGTAGGAAGGATAGCGGCGGCGGTTGAGCAGCTCCCGCTGGACGATGCCCTTGCCCGTGGCGGTTGAAAGCTCCTGGTCGAAGGGGGTGTAGGGCCGGCCCCCGGCAAAGCTCCAGCGCCCGCTGAACTCCCAGGTCGGGGAGGGTCGGTAGCCGACGATGGCCGAAAGCAGGTGCCGGTTGTCGAAGTCCCGGTTGCGCTCCTCGCCCAGGAGGTCGGTGTAGCGGCTGATCGAGTAGGAGTAGCCGAAGGTGCCGTACAGGGACTGGGCGAGCTTTTTCTGGATCAGCAGCTCCGCGCCCCGGGAGCGGGCCTCGCCCCCGCCCACCAGGGCCCCGGGCAGGGGGGACCCGAAGCCGGCGAAGGCGTCGATGGCCGAGGCGGTGGGATCGTCCGGGTCGCTGGGCAGCTCCGCGTAATCTTTCAGATACGCCTCCAGGGTCAGCCGGGTGCTAGGGGTGAGTCGGCGGTTGAGGCCCAGCACGTAGTGGGTGGCGCGCAGGTTCTCCAGGCGGCGGTTGCCCCGGTCCTGGGCCAGCAGCGAGAGGGGCAGGGCCTGGTAGTAGAGGCCCCAGGACGTGTTGATGCTGGTGGCCGCGTCCATTTCCCAGGAGAGGTTGAGACGGGGGGCGAGGTCGTGCTCCTCGTTGTAGGCTAGGTAGTCGTAGCGCAATCCCAGGGTGGCGCGCAGGCGCCGCAAGAGCAGGTGCTCGGAGCTGAGGAAGGCACTGGCCTTGGTGGTGCGCACCTCCTGTTGCAGGCGGAACTCGGGGGTGTAGGTGTTGAGCCGGTTGGTGTCGGCCGCCGCGTAGAACCCCAGGTCCGAAAACAGCCCCTTGAAGCCCAGGCCCCAAATCAGGGTGTGGCCGGGGCGCCAGTGGTAGGTGCCCTGGTGCCGCAGGACCAGGGTGCGCTCCTGGGAGTCGTTGGTGTACAGGAGCAGGGGCGTCCAGCCCTCGTACTCCTCCACCCCGAAGCGGGCGTAGGTCTGGGCCAGGGAGACGATGGCGTACCCCCTGGCGCTCCACAGCCAGCGCCAGGCGGCGCCCAGCGCGTACTGGTCGTAGTCGGCGCTGAAGCGGTCGTCGTTTTCGTCGCTGTCCTCCGGCTCGGCGGCGATGTGGTCGAAACCGCCCAGGCCCAGCACCCAGAGCTTGTGGTCCGGTCCCAGGTCCCAGCTCAGCTTGCCCTGCAGGTCGCTGTACTTGGGCACGGCCCCGGTGCCGATCGCATCGACGATGAGGTCCAGATAGCTGCGGCGGGCGCCCAGCAGCCAGGAGGCG
Organism: Candidatus Handelsmanbacteria bacterium; assembly: GCA_016867395.1. Taxonomy (GTDB): domain Bacteria; phylum Latescibacterota; class UBA2968; order UBA8231; family UBA8231; genus SICG01. The sequence goes on along the minus strand of VGJS01000038.1, from coordinate 40,778 downwards.
TTGCTCCCGCCCAGGGGGCCTTCGAGGACAAAACCCGCCCCGGCCATCCCGAGGTCGGCCTGGCCGTCGAACTCGTCGCGGTTGCCCTCGCGCAGCTTGATCGACATCACCGAGGAGAGGCGGTCGCCGTAGGCGGCCGGAAATCCGCCGGCCGAGAAGTCCGCCTCGCTGATCAGCTCCACGTTGAGCAGGCCGATCGGGCCCCCCGAGGCGCCCTGGGTGGGAAAGTGGTTGATGTTGGGGATCTCGATCTCGTCGATCAGGACCAGGTTTTCCGCCGGGCTGCCCCCGCGCACGATCAGGTCGTTGCGCTGGTCGTTGTTCATGTTGACGCTGGGCAAGGCCTGGAGCAACCGGCTGAGGTCCTGGGCCGAGCCGGGTGAGCGGCGGATCTCCTCGTAGTTGAGGTTGACGGCGCTGACGGCCTTTTCCTCGGCGGCGGAGAAGAAGTCGGCGCTGACGGTGGTTTCCGCCATCTGGAGGGGAGTCTCTTCCAGGTGTACAGTGAGGGAGGTGATGCGCCGGGCCTGGACGATGACGTCGGGCCGAACCCGCTCGCTGTAGCCGATCATCGAGACTCTGAGGCGCTGCACTCCCATCGGGGCCTGGTTGATAGTGAACTGGCCCTGGTCGCCGGCGATGGCGCCCAGCGGGGTGCCCAGCAGGGCGACATTGGCCCCGGGCACGGGCTGGAGGGTGTGCTGGTCGAGGACCACACCTTTGATGGTGCCGGTGGCTTCCTGGGCCAGCACCGGTTGCCAGGCAACGGTGAACAGGGCGGACAGGAGCGCGTAGAGGCGGATCGGGTGGGCGGCCATCGGCGGGCTACGGAGAAGGGGGAATCGAAGGTACAAATACTCAAGCAGCCCCGGCTTTTCAACCGGCCCGGTGCCTCAGCGGCAGCAGCGGAAGCCGATGAGGTCGAGGTGATAGTCGGGGCTGAGGTAGCGGCCGTAGCGGCCATCGGCCCTGGCGTAGTTGACGCTATGGAACCAGGAACCGCCCCGCACCACTGCCCAGCCCTGCTGTGGGTCGTAGGTCCCCTCGGTCCACTCCCAGACATTGCCCACCAGATCGTGGACCCCCTCGGGGGTGGCGCAGCCGGCAAAGGCCCCGCTGGGGGCTGGGCCCTGCCGGCGCTTCCAGATCTCCCCTTCGGGATAGGGGGTGTTGCAGCGGTCGGCCCCGAACTGGGGGCCGTACCCATAAGCCAGGTCCTGGGCTCCCCGGCAGGCCAACTCCCATTCCCCCTCGCTGCACAGGCGTTTGCCCCGTTTCCGGCACAGAGCTCGGGCCTCTTCGAGACTGACCTCGGTGCGGGGCAGGCTGCCGGCCTGGTTGGGGTACTCGTACACGTCAATGGCGAAGGTGGCAAACTGCACCATGCCGGCGTCGCGGCCCTGGGGTGCCTCAACGAGCAGGGGGTGGGTCAGAGGCAGTAGGGCCTCCCGGTTGGGATAGTTGAACACGGGGGCTGCGACGCCGGTATCGGGTCGCTGCGCCCCGGCGGCCAGGGGGAGGGCAACAAATAGCAGGGTTGCTTTGAAACGGTTCATACGAAATCCTGCGGTATGGGTCGGTCCGGGTATTCCCCTCCGTTGTTTCCCAAGGCGCGTCCTTCCCACCCTGCTCGCAAAGCTCCGCTCTCCCCTCAACCCCTCCCGCGGACTTCCCAGCCCAGCCAGTCCCCAGGGAAACAACTCCGAGGCATACCCGGCCCTCCGCTACTCTTCGAATTTGACGAACCCGAAGCGGGAGGGATCGTGGAAGCCGCGCTGGTAGGTCTCGCTCCAGGCGGTGTACTCGGTCTCCTCGTTGTATTGGCCCTTTAGGGAGTCGAGCAGGGCGCCCTTGGCCAGGCCCTGCTCCAGCTCGACGATCCGGGAGCGCAGGGCCCGGCCGGCCTTGCGCTCGATGCGGTAGAGGTTGAGCCGCCACTGGTCGCCCACGTTAGGCGCGGCACCCCCGCCGGTGATGGTGCCGGCCATGGCGCTGTAGGGGATGGCGAACTCCACGGTCCAGCCCTGATCGACGTCGGAGGCGTCGTTGATGGTGCCGTACACGGCCACGGCGCTCTGCAGGCCTTTGATATCCCAGGCGAAATCCGAATCCCACTCGGGCTTCAGGGTGCGAACGACCAGGTCGACCTTGGCGTTTTCTGGGTTGATCTCCAACTCCAGGTAGTTCTTGGCGTCCCCGTCCGGGTCGATGAAGACCTCCACCACCTCCTCATCCCAGAAGGCGGCGTCCTCCTCGGTGAGGAAGGTCCACATGTCCGGGTCCTGGCAGACAAAGGCGAAGTAGAGCTGCTGGTCGTCCCAGAGCATCTTGGCCCGGGTGGGGCGGCTGATCTGGTCGTAGTCGTTGAGGATGCGCTCGAAGCCGTTGATCTGTTCGGCCTTCTCCCAGGCGAACTCGTCGAGATGGCCATCGATCTCGATGGGGCCGGCGGCGCGCGCAACGGTGTACTCGGCGATAGGATCGGCCTGGGCCGGGGTAGCCCAGCACAGGGCCAGGAGCAGGAGGTAGGGCAGAGGGTTCATAGCGTTAATCCTTATCTGAAGGGGATGGCCAGAATTTAACCTCGGCCCCCCCCGGTGGCAAGCAGTCGGGAAAAAGGCGGAAGCTGAGGAAGAATTTTCCGTGGGTGGCCGTGGTGGGGCCAGGGCTGGATTGGGTACACATCTGTTATAAACAGTAAGATAGATGGGATACCGGACCCTGGCACAGGGCTTGCTCCCTGAAGGGGCGTAACTCTGTCTGCGGGAGAGTATCCATGCTCGAAGGATTGTTCATCTCTGCCTCGGGGATGTTGCCCAAGACCACCCGGCACGAGACCATCGCCAACAACCTGGCCAACTCCGAGGTGCCCGGGTTCAAACGCGACAATATGTTCATGCGCGAGGTAATGGAGGCCAGGAAGCGGCTCTCCGGGGACTACCCGGACTGGCGGATAAACCGGGCCGAAGGGATGTGGACCGACTTCGAGCAGGGCAAGCTGCACCAGACCGGCAACATGTTCAGCGTGGCCCTCAACGGGCAGGGCTTCTTTGCGGTGCGCACCCCCGAGGGGGTGCAGTACACCCGCAACGGCAACTTCTCCAAGGACAATCAGGGCCGCCTGGTGGACCCCCTGGGCAACCCGGTGCTCAGCAGCCAGGGCGACGAGATCCTCATCCCCCCCAGCTACAATGCCCCTCTCATCGACGACGCCGGGGTGATCAAGGTGCGCGACGAGATCCAGGGGGTGGACCAGGTGGTGGGCCGGCTGCAGGTCGTCGATTTCCCGGCCCTGTACGACCGCAACCTTAAGGCCCAGAGCCCCTACCAGTCGGTGCTGTCCAAGGGCAAGCAGGGCCACTACATCCCCCAGCCAGGCACCCAGCAGGTGCAAGCCCAGAGCACCCGGGTGGTGCAGGGCTATCTGGAGAACTCCAACGTGGAGCCGGTGCTGGAGATGGTGAAGATGATCGACGTGTACCGCTCCTATGAGGCCGACCAGCGGGCCATCCAGGTGCAGGACAGCACCCTGGATCGGGCCGTCAACGACGTCGGCGTCGTGAAAAGTTAAATAAAGGATAAAGGGAAATGAGCAGAGCCCTCTACACCGCGGCCACGGGCATGATCGCCCAGCAGATGAACGTGGACAACATCGCCAACAACCTGGCCAACGTGAACACCACCGGGTACAAGAAGAGCAAGCTGGAGTTCCAGGACTTGCTCTACCAGCAGATCCGCCTGGCCGGGGCCACCCAGGCCGAAGGCTCGCAGGTCCCCGTCGAGTTGCAGATCGGCTACGGCACCCGGCCGGTGGCCACCCAGCGCATCTTCTCGCAGGGAGCGGTGATCTCCACCAACAACCCCCTCGACGTCTCCATCGACGGGGACGGATTCTTGCAGGTGGTGCTGCCCGACGGCTCCACGGCCTATACCCGCGACGGGGCGATGAAAAAGTCCTCGCAGGGCACCCTGGTCACTTCCGACGGGTACTCCCTGCAGCCGGAGATCACCATCCCCCAGGACGCCACCGAGATCAACGTCTCGGTCAACGGCGAGGTCTCGGTGAAGGTGCCCGGCGATCCAAATTTCCAACAGGTGGGGCAGTTGGAACTGGCCCGCTTCATCAACCCGGCCGGCCTTAAGAGCGCCGGCCGCAATCTCTTTTTGGAGACCGAAGCCTCGGGCACGCCAGTGACCGGCGCCCCCGATAGCGAGGGCTTTGGCCGGCTCTCCCAGGGCTTCCTCGAACTGTCGAACGTGGAGGTGGTGGACGAGATGGTCAACATGATCGTGGCCCAGCGGGCCTATGAGATCAACGCCCGGGCCATCCAGACCTCCGAGGAGATGCTCGCCAACGCCAACAACCTCAAGCGTTAGGCGCACCGATGCTCAAAGCCCTGTTGCTGGCCTGTCTGGCCGCCGGCGCCCTGGAGGCGCAGAACGTCGTCAGCGAGAGCGCCATCCACCAGGCGGTGGAACGCCACGTGCGCGCCGCCCTCTCGCGCCAGAACCACGCCCAGGATCGCTGCGAGATCCACCCCCGCTGGAAGGGGGACGTGGTCCTCGAGGAGGCCGGCCCGGTGGAGATCGCTGTCAAACCCCTATCCGCCCGGCCCTTGCGTGGGGCCGGCATGGTGCGGGTGGAACTGAGGGTAAAAGGCCAGACCTGCCGCACCCTGACCGTTACCGTGGACACCCGTCTCTACCGGCGGGTGCTGGTGGCCTCGCGGGCGCTGCGCCGGGGCGAGGAACTGGGACCCGAGGCCGTGGAATTGGACGAAAGGGAGGTCACGATGATGCGCGATGGGGTGTTTACCGACCCGGCCCAGGTGGCCGACATGCAGACCAAGAGGCCCCTGAACGCCGGGGCGATGCTGACCGCGTTGCACTGCCAGGGGGTGCCCCTGGTGCGCCAGGGCGAGATGGTGGAATTGGTGGTGGTGGGTGGGGGCATGGAGCTTTCGACCCGGGGGGTGGCCCTGCAGGACGCGGGGGCCGGCGCCCTGGTCCGGGTGCGTAACGAGGAATCGGGCAAGGTGCTGCGCGGGGAGGTGCTGACCGCCGGGGTGGTGTGCCTGAACCTGGGGGAGGGCCGCAATGGCCATGAATAGGTGGGTGATGAGTCTGGCGCTGGCGCTGCCGGCGGCGTTTCCCGCTCCGGGCCCGGCCCAGACCCTTTCGCTGTTTGCCGACCCCAAGGCCGCCAATATCGGCGACGTGCTGACGGTGATCATCGCCGAGAGCGCCTCGGCCACCAACCAGACGGCCACCAGCACCGACAAGTCGAACCAGGCCCAGGTCAGCAGTAGCGTGCCGGGGGCGGGCAATATCCTCAGTTTCATCCCCCTGCACTCGCTGCAAAGCAGTGCCTCCAATCAGTACCAGGGCCGGGCCTCCACCTCGCGCAGCGCCCAGTTGACGGCGCGCATCACCGTGACGGTGGTGGGCAAGAAACCCAACGGCGACCTGATCATCGAGGGCAGTCGCAATCTGAAGATCAACGGTGAGACCGAGGCCATCTACCTGAGCGGCACCGTCAACCCCGCCTCGGTGGCGGCCGACAACACCATCCTGTCCTCCAGTGTGGGGGATCTGCAACTCGAGTACACCGGCAAGGGCACCCTGACCCAGGGGTCCAGACCGGGGTTCTTTGTCCGTTTGCTGAGTTGGGTGTTCTAAGATGAGACGCCGCTGGTGCAGTCTGCTGCTGCTCCTGAGCCTGGCCGGGCCGAGTCTGGCCCAGACCCCAGTGCGCCTCAAGGACATGGCCAAGATCCAGATGGGTGAGGAACTGCAGTTGACCGGCATGGGCCTGATCATCGGCCTGGAGGGCACCGGCGACGGCCGGCAGGCCAGTTTCACCACCCGGATGCTGACCAACATGATGCAGCGCATGAACCTGGCGGTGGACCCGGCGCAGATCCGCATCCGCAACGTGGCCGCGGTAAGCGTCACCGCCAACCTCTCGCCCTTTGCCCGCAAGGGGGCCAAGATCGACGTGCAGGTGGCTTCCCTGGGCGACGCCAGTTCCTTGCAGGGGGGTACCCTGCTGCGCACCAACCTCATGGGGCCGGAAGGGGCGACCTACGTCACTGCCCAGGGGGCGGTGTCCATCGGCGGTTTCAACCTGGGAGGGGCCGGGGCCGGCTCGGTGCGGAAGAACCATTCGGTGGTGGGCAATGTGCCCAACGGCGGTCTGATCATTGAGGAGCCACAGCGCCTGGAGCGCCTGGTCAACGAGATCACCCTCACCCTCAACGACGCCGACTGGACCACGGCCTCGCGGGCGGCCTGGGCCATCGACGAGTTCTTCGGCGAGGCGGGCCTGGCCATAGCCGCCGATGCCAGCACCATTGTGGTGACCACCCCGGAGCAGTTCAGCAGCTCCCAGGAGATGGCCGGCTTCCTGGCCGACCTGGAGAAGGTGGTGGTGATCCCCGACCTGCCGGCCAGGGTGGTGGTCAACGAGAAAACCGGCACGGTGATCGTGGGCGACCACGTTTCGGTGGCGGCGGTGGCCCTTTCCCACGGCAGCCTGAAACTGAAGATCCCCGGCGACAGCGGCCAGGCCGCCGACCCGCTGGGCGGGCAGCAGGTGACGGTGGAGGAGGAGCCAGACCACCTGCACCCCATCCTCAACTCCTTTGACGTGGGGGCCATGCCCACGGTGCGCGACCTGGTGCGCAACCTCAACGCCCTGGGGGTCACGCCCAGGGAGTTGATCGCCATTTTGCAGGCCCTCAAGACCGCCGGCGCCCTGCGCGCCGAGCTGATCATCCAGTAGGAGGAGGCATGGAAACCCGGTCGATCAACGTCGAAGGCTTGAACCACCTCCGCGAACTGAGCCACGCCGGGGACGTCCAGCAGCGGCGGCAGGCCATCCGGCAGGCAGCCAAGGAATTCGAGTCGGTATTTATGTACCAGGTGGTCAAGGCCATGCGCCAGACCGTGGCCAGCGGCGGCCTGATCGAGAAAGGCGCCGGGGAGGAGGTGTTTGAGGGGATGCTGGACGAGGAATGGGCCAAGCGGCTTTCGGCCCGGGGCGGTCCTTCCAGCCTCAGCGAGGTGCTCTACCGCCAGTTGAGCCGGGCCGCGGGCCTGGAGGAGGAGGCGAACGGCCTCAACGCCAAACTGCCGCCGGCCGGAAACGGGCGGCCCTTCGCCCCCCCAGCGGGGGCGGGCGGGCCGGGGAAGAAAGAGCCATGAGCGATCCATTGGTGGTCAAACTTATCGAAATCGTCAACGGCGAGATCCGCATCTTCAACCGGCTGCTGGAAATCCTCCAGCAGGAGCAGCAGTCCCTGTGCGCCGACGACCTGCCGGCCATCGAGGCCTGCGTGGCGGCCAAGCAGGAGGCCGCCGAGGAAGCCCGGCGGATGGAGACCGAGCGGCTGCTGGTGGTGCAGAAGATCTCCAAGCGCCTGGAGTTGGAGCCCGAGAACTGCACCCTGGCGCGGCTGGTGGAGGTGGTGGAGGGCTGGCAGGGCGAGGAATTGGCGCGGATGCGGGAGACGATGCTGGAGTTGAACCGGCGCATCCGGCTTACCAACGAGAGCAACGCCTTCCTGATCCGCCAGTCCATGCGCTACACCGAGCGCTGCCTTGACATCCTCAGCGGTCAGCCGGGCAACCCCGGGGTGTACGGGCAGTTCGGGCGGTCCCGGCGGGGCAACGGGCTGCGCACCCTGGTAAACCGGACAGCCTGAGAGGGACCAGCCATGGCAATTACCTCGGCGGCAAATCAGGGGCTGGAGATCGGGCGGCGCGCCTTGCAGGCGCAGCAGGCCGCCCTCAACTTGACCAGCAACAACGTTGCCAACGCCAACACCCAGGGGTACTCGCGGCGCCGCGCCAACATGGAGAGCGTCGATGGGGGGCCGGGGGGCCGGGTCGGCAACGGGGTGGACGTCACCCTCATCGAGCGGATGCGCAGCCGCTTCCTCGACGCCCAGGCGCGGACCGAGAACCAGGTGCGGGGCCGCTGGGAGGAGCTGGAGCACATCTTGGGCGGGCTGGAGAGCATCTTCAACGAGACGGTGGGGGCCGGCTCCAGCGAAGCGGGCACGGTCTTCAACGAGCCCTCCGGGGCCGGCCTGAGCGGCTCGCTGAACCGTTTCTGGAACGCCTGGCAGGACCTGGCCAACGTGCCCGAAAGCGGGGCGGCCAGGGCGGCGGTGCGCCAGGAGGCGGAGTTCATGGCCAATACCCTGCACCAGTCCCACCAGCGCCTGCAGGAGTCGCGGGTGCAACTGGACAACGAGGTGGTGGGGGAAGTGGAGGTGATCAACGGCATCCTCGATCGGCTGGCCGGCATCAACGCCCAGATCCCCCGCGCCAGCTTTGGCCGGGGCGGGTTGGCCGATCTGGAGGACCAGCGGGACAATCTGTTGGACGAATTGTCGCAGAAGGTGGACGTGGCCCTGGTCGAGCAGGACAACGGCCAGGTCTCGGTGTTGATGAGCGGCCACAATCTGGTCGCCGGGGCCAGCGCCGTCCATCTGGTCACCCGCCAGGTGACCAGCGGGGGCCTGAGCGGCACCCAAGTGGCCTTTGCCGACGACGGCTCGGTGGCCCAGATCCGTTCCGGACGCCTTAGCGGGCTGATCGAGGCCCGCGACCAGTTGATCCCGGATCTGAGCCGGCGCCTCGACGAAGTGGCCGTCGGAATGGTCGAGCAGGTCAACATTATTCACCGCGCCGGCACCGGGCTCACCGGCAGCACCGGGGTGAATTTCTTCGACCCGACGCAAACCACCGCGGCCAATATCTCGGTGGACGAGGCCATCCGCGCCGACCTCAATAACATCGCCGCGTCCCAGGACGGCAACACTGGCGACAACGGGGTGGCCCTGGCCATCAGCGGCCTGCGCAACAAGCGCTTCATGGCCGGGGGCGCCAGCACGGTGGAGGGGTTCTACGGCACCCTGCTGGGCGAGGTGGGCAGCCGCAGCAAGGAGGCTCAGACCATGGCCGGGAACCACCGCCTCTTCAGCACCCAGATCGAGAACCGCCGGCTGAGCGTCCAGGGGGTGTCCCTCAACGACGAAGCGGCGCAACTGGTGCTCTTCCAGCGGGCCTACCAGGCGGCCGCCCGCACTGTCTCGGTGATCGACGACCTGATGGAAACCACCATCAACATGTAGGAAGGGAGGCCGCGCTGATGGACAGAAAAATGACCTCCAGTTATATTTGGGAAAAAATAGCGAGGTGATGCCATGAGGGTGACGACACAGATGGCAGTGGACACCCTGGTGTCCAACCTCGATCGCTCTTTCGAGCGCATCACTCGCTACCAGAACAATCTCTCTTCCGGTACCCGGCTCAACAACCTTTCCGATGATCCGGCGGCGGCGCAGCGGTCCCTGGCGTTGCGCACCGAGTTGCGAAACTTCGAGCAGTTCCGCAAGAACATCGACGATGGGGCGGGCTGGCTCCAGCTTTCCGAGGCCACCCTCAACGAGATGGAGAGCCTTTTCGTCGAGGCCGGCGGCCTGGCGGTGCAGGGGGCCAGCGACACCTACAACACCCAACAGCGGCAGGCCATCGCCGACCAGATCGACCAGTTTCTCGAACACACGTTGAACCTGAGCGAGGCGCGTTACCGCGGCCGGTACATCTTTGGCGGCACCCAGACCGCTGATCCGCCCTACGAGGCAGTGCGCGACGAGAGCGGCACAATCACCGAGTTGCGGACCCGGGCCGACACCAGCGGCAGCATTGAGCGCGAGGTCTCGGACGGGATCGTCCTGCAGATCAACATCCCGGGCAAGGAACTTTTTGAGGGCGAAGACAGTGCCTTCAGGGTGCTCATTGAGCTGCGCGAGGCCCTGCGCGCCGACGACACCCGCCAGGTGCAGTCCTCGCTGGGCGCGCTAAGCCGGGTGCGCGAGCAGATCTCGGCCTCCCGCGGTCTGGTGGGGGCGCGCGTCAACCGCATGGAGATCACCCGCAACCTCATCGACCGGGTATCGGCGGAGATGACCGCGGTGCTCTCGGCCGACGAGGACACAGACCTGGCCGACACCATCCTCAACCTGCGCCAGGAGCAGGATGTGTTCCAGGCCGCCCTCTCCTCGGGCGGCTCGGTAGTGCCCCAGTCCCTGATGGATTTCATCGGTTGATCCTCCCCTTCGCAGCGCCACCACAGCAGCCGGGGAAAGCGGTGATGAGCGACCCAGAGAAGACAACCTTCCAGAGTGCCAAGTACGGCGAGGTGAGCGTCGGCCGCGACGAGATCCTCACCTTCCCCAGCGGCCTGCCCGGCTTCGAAAGGTGCCGGCGGTATGGGCTGGTCGCCCTCGAGGAGGAGGCCCCCTTCCTGCGACTCCTGTCCATGGACAACCCTTCGGTGGGGTTCGTGCTGCTCAACCCGCTGCTGGTCTGGGCCGACTACGACCCGCAGATCGGCAAGGAGGACCTGGAAGCATTGGAGATCACCTCTTCGGAGGAACTGGCCATCTACTGCATCCTCACCCTCAGCCCGCTACCTCAGCGGGTCACTGCCAATCTCAAAGGGCCCATCCTGATCAACACCCGCATTCAGCAGGCCAGGCAGATGATCCTGGTGGACGAGCGGTACCACACCAAACACTCCATCCTGGCGGCGGGCCAGGCCAGCTCGCAGGGCTGAATCGGGACATCAATCAGGGAAGATCAACATGCTTGTGTTGACGCGCAAAGCCGGGGAAAGCATCGTCATCGGCAACCAGGTCCGCATTACCATCCTCGAAATCCAGGGGCGGCAGATCCGCCTGGGGGTCGAGGCGCCAGGCGATATCTCCGTACACCGGGGCGAGGTCTACGAGCGGATCGTGCAGGAGAACCAGATGGCCATCCAGGAGGGCGAGGCCGAACTCAAGGCCCTGCGCCAGGCCCTGGGGGGCAAGCAGCCCAAGAGCTGAGCCGCCAGGCTCGGCGCCCCGGCCGGCATGTCCGATACCCCCTCCAGACTCCGGGTGCTGGTTTTCAACTGGCACGAAGCCTACATCTGCCTTTTCGCTCACACCCACCATTACTTCTGCGTTGTCCCGCCCCAAAGACAGCCCAATAAGCGCTGGGACTCCGGCTCCCGGCCCCTGCCCTCCAACGCCGAGGAGGTCACCTGGGAACAGGCCCAAAGCGACCTGCGCCAGGGCCGCTACGACCTGGTGCTCTGCTTGGCCTTGTACGACCTGCAAACCGTGCAGCACTGGGAGGTGCCCCGACTCTTCGTCATGCTCAACATGGTGGGCACCGACACCGCGCTGAGCGGCAAGCCCGCGGAGAAGGCGGCCCTTGTCGAGCGCTTCCGGCCCCTCTTCTCGCGCATGGACATCGCCTTCATCTCCGAGAAGAAGCGCCGCGACTGGGGCTGGGAGGCTCCGGTGGTGGTATCGGGGATAGATCCCGATCTCTACGGGGGGTACACTGGGGAGTTGGCGCGGGTGCTGCGGGTGGGCAATTACTTTAAAGAGCGCGACCACATGCAGGGCTTCAGCGCCCAGGAGGCCATCCTCGGCGGGCAGTTTCCCTCTGCGGTGATCGGCCTTAACCCGACGGTGCCGGGGGCCCGCCATTCCACTTCCTGGGAGGATCTGAAGGAACAGTACCGCCGGCACCGCCTGCTCCTGAGCGCCCTGACCGAGATCCACGAGGACGGTTATAACTTGGGGATGCTGGAGGCCATGGCCACGGGCATGCCGGTGGTCAGCACCCCCAACTCCACCTCGCCGATCATCGACGGGCACAACGGCTTCATCGCCAACGACCACCAGATCCTGCGCGAGCGGATCAAGCTGCTGCTGGCCGCCCCCGACCTGGCCGCCGAGTTGGGCCGCAACGCCCGCCAGACGGTGGTCGAGCGCTTCCACATCCGCGATTTCATCGCTGGTTGGAACCAGGTCTTTGCCCAGTGCGTGGAGCGGCGCGGGGTGCCCCAGGGGGCCGCACCCTGGCCGCCGGCGCCCAGCCCTGGCCGCCGGCGCCTGAAGATCCTGCTGGCCGCCCCGGCCAATCCCCTCTCTACCTCGGCCTACTACGAGCGGGCCCTGCGGCGGGGCCACGAGGTCTTGACCTGCGGCCCGCGCCTGGACGAGCGGACGCTGGGGCAGTGGAAGCAGTGGGAGGACCAGCACGCCCTGAAGCCGCCCGGGTCCGGGGACGTGGACAAGATGGGGCTTCTGGCCCGCCTGGTGCAGGATAGCGATATCCCCCTGCCCTGGGGGCGTGTGGGGGCAGAGCAGGTGGCAGCGCAACTGCCAAAGGGCTGGCGGCCCGATCTGGTGCTGTGGGTGGACGCCGGCCCGGAGTTCCTGCTGGAGGAGCCGCGGGCTTTTGGCTGCCCAGCGGTGGCGCTGGTGGGGGACACCCATACCGGGCAGTTGCCCTGGCGGGCCGACTACGCCCGGGCCTTTGACCAGGTCTTTTTGATGTTTGCCAGGCAGCATATACCAGAGTTCGTGCGGGCCGGCTGCCCCCGGGTGGGCTGGCTGCCGGCCGCCTGTGAGCCCCAGATCCACCGGTGCTTTGGGGCGGCCAAGGCGTACGACGTCGTTTTTGCCGGCCAGACCCTGCGGCAGTGGCACCCGGACCGGGTGCGCTTCCTGGAGCGCTTGCAGGCTGCCGGCTTCGATCTGCGGGTGGAGAGCAAGATTCTCGAAGAGATGGCCCTGCTCTTCTCGCGGGGGCGGCTGGTCTTCAACCGCAGCCTCAACGGCGACCTTAACATGCGGGTCTTTGAGGCCCTGTCCTGTGGCAGCCTGCTCTTGACCGACCGCCTGCCGGCTGAAGCTGGGCTGGAGGAACTGTTTGCCGACCGCCAACACCTGGTGCTCTACGGCGAGGAGGATCTGGAGGAGTTGGCCCGCTACTACCTCGAACACGAGGATGAGCGCGAAAAGATCGCCGCGGCTGGGTGCCGGCTGGCCCTGGAGCGGCACACCTACGGGCACCGGGCCGACCAGGTGCTGGAGGCGGTGTTTGGCCGGGATACCTGCGCCTCCTGTGTGGCGAAAGGTCAGGAGCCTGAGCGTCCCGCCGCCGTGGCAGCGGCGCCGGCCAGGGCGCGGGTGAGCCTGGTCATTCCCCTGTTCAACAAGGCCGAACTGACCGAGCAGTGCCTGTTGGGGGTGGCGCGCAATACCGGAAACGACCAAGAATACGAGGTGGTGGCGGTGGACAATGGCTCCACCGACTGGACCGTTTATCTGCTGCCCGCCTTTGAGGGGGATATCCGGGTGCTGCGCAACGAGGAGAACCTGGGCTTTGCCTGGGCCTGCAACCAGGGGGTGGAGGCGGCGACAGGCGAATACGTGGTCCTGCTCAACAACGACACCGTGCCGCAGCCCGGCTGGCTGGAGGCGATGGTGCGGCTGGCCGACTCGGACCCGCTCATCGGGGTGGTGGGGGCGCTGCTGCTCTATCCGGGGAGCGGCAAGGTGCAGCACGCCGGCCTGGAGATGGTCAAGGGGCTCCCCGAGCACGTGTACCGGGGGGCGGCGGCCGATGACCCCCGGGTGCTGGTGCAGCGCGATCTCGACATGGTCACCGGGGCCTGTATGCTGGTGCGGCGCGAGCTGTTTTTGCAGTTGGGGGGACTGGACGCGGCCTACGTCAACGGGGTGGAGGACGTGGACTTCTGTCTGCGGGTGCGCCAGGCAGGATACAGGGTGGTGTACTGCCCCGAGTGCGTGGTCGAGCACCATGAGGGGGCCAGCGAGGGCCGCTTCGACCGGGTGCGGGAAAATCTGCTGCGTTTCCAGCAGCAGTGGGGACATCGTTTTGACGCCCAGGGGCGTTTCCGCGCCGCCCCGGCGGCCGGCAGGCCGCTGCGCGGCAACTGGGAGGGGGCTTTTCTGGTGCATTCGAGCCTGGCCCACGCCAACGGCGAGCTGGTGCGGGCCCTGCTGGCGGAGGGGGACTGCGAACTGGGCCTGCTCCCCAGCGAGCCGCCGCAGTGGGGTGGGGGGGAGCTGGCCGGGCGCCTGGGGCAGGGGTTGGCGGGGGAGGTGGATTTCCACCTGCGCCACCGCTGGCCCCCCGACTTTAGCCGGCCCGCCAGCGGCAAGCTGGTGCTGATCCAGCCCTGGGAGTTCGGGCGCATCCCCCAAGCCTGGCTGGGGCCCCTGGAGCAGGTGGACCAGGTCTGGGCCTATACCCGCTACGTGCGCCAGTGCTATCTGGACAGCGGGGTGCCTGCCGCCAAGGTGAAGGTGGTGCCCCTGGGGGTGGACCCGGGGCGTTTTCGCCCCGGCCTGCAGCCCCTGCCCCTGGCCACCGGGAAGCCCTTCAGATTTCTCTTTGTGGGCGGCACCCTCTTCCGCAAGGGCATCGATGTGCTGCTTAAGGCGTACGTCCAGACCTTCTCGGCCGCCGACTGGGTGTGCCTGGTGATCAAGGACATGGGGGTGCAGAGTTTTTACCGCAACCAGCACGCCGGCGACCAGATCCGCCGCCTGCAACATGACCCGGCCAACCCCGAAATCCTCTATCTGACCGAGGATCTGCCCGAGGGGGAGATGCCCCGCTTGTACGCCGCCTGCGACTGCCTGGTGCATCCGTACCGGGGGGAGGGCTTTGGCCTGCCGGTAGCCGAGGCCCTGGCCTGCGGGCTGCCGGCCATCCTCACCAGGGGTGGGGCCTGCGATGACTTCTGCCCGGAGGAGATGGTGTACTGGGTCGAGGCCCAGCGCCGGCAGGTGCGCTTCGAGCAGGAGACCGCGGGGCCGGCCTGGCTGCTGGAGCCGGATCTGGAGGGGCTGAAGGAGCGGTTGCGCCAGGTCTACGGGGACCCAGAGGCGGCCCGAAGGCGGGGGCAGCGGGCCAGCGCCCATATCCATGCCCACTTCACCTGGGCGCAGGCGGCCCAACGGGCCAGGAAGGCGCTCGCGGAACTGGTGCAATCTTCATCGCCCAGCGGGGAAGAGCAGGCCCCCCTGCACCTGCAGGAGGCCGACCGCTGCCGGCAGCGGGGCGACTGGCATCAGGCCGCCCTGGCCTGCGAGAAGGCCGTGGCCGTCAAGCCGGATTTCGTCGAGGCGATCATGGTCTGGGCCGACGCCCTGATCGAGGCGGACCGGCCCGACCAGGCCGCCGGGGTCATCGCCCGCTTGGTGGAACTCGACCCCCGCTCCTCCATGGCCCACAATTACCTTGGACTGGTGCAGAGCAAGGCCAGGCAGTGGGAGGCGGCAGGGGCCAGTTTCCGGCGCGCCCTGGAGTTGCAGCCCCTTTTCCCCGAGGCCCTTTTCAACCTGGGGGTCTGGGCCTGGGAGCAGGGGCGGGGTTCGGAGGCGCTGGGCTACTTCAAGGAGGCCGCCGGGCAGGACCCGGCCAACCGCGAGTTGGTGGCCAACCTGGCGCTCCTGCACCTGAAGGTGGGCCAGCCGGCCGAGGCGGCGGCGGCGCTGCGCCATTTTCTGGGCGGGCACCCAGACGAAGCTGAGTTGCAGGCCCAACTGGCCGAGGTCTTGTGGCAGCAGGGGGATCGGGAGGGCAGCCGCGAGGCAGCCCTGAAGGTTCTTGCCCTCCAGCCCGACCACCAGCGGGCCGGGGCCATCGCGGAGCAGACAGGTGGGAAAAGAGCCTAAGGGCAAGACGCCCCCCAGACCTCGCCTCTCGCTGTGTATGATCGCCCGCGACGAGGCCGCCTTCCTCGAACAGTGCCTGGAAAGTGTTCGCGGGCTGGCCGAACAGCTCGTGGTGGTGGACACCGGCTCGGCCGACCACACCGGCCAGGTGGCCCAGAAGCACGGGGCGCTGCTTCTGCACCATCCCTGGCAGGGGGATTTCGCCGTGGCCCGCAATCGCGCCCTTGAGGCAGCCACCGGCGAGTGGGTGTTGGTCCTTGACTGCGACGAGGTGCTGGCCCCCTCAGACCACGCCCGGTTGCGCCAGCTACTGCACTCCTCCGGCCCCCTGGCCTACCGCCTCACCACCCGCAACTACACCGACCGGGCCAATCTCGCCGGCTGGGTGGCCTGTCGGGGGGAATACCTTGAGGAGAAGCAGTACCGGGGCTGGTTCCCCACCACCAAGGTGCGGTTGTGGCGCAACCTGAGGGAGATCCGTTTCGCCGGGGCGGTGCACGAATTGGTTGAGGGGGCGCTGGCGGCCCGGGGCGCCCAGCTGGGGGACTGCCCGGTGCCGGTGCATCACTACGGGTATGCCGAAAAAGCGCGGTCGAAGGATCACTATCTCAGGGCCGGGGAGGAGAAGGTCTGCCGGCAGCCGGGGGATCTGCGCGCCCGCTACGAGTTGGCCCTGGCCTACCGTGACGCCGGCCGCCCGGCGGAGGCCCTGGAGCGCATCGAGGAGGTGGTCCTCGGACTGGAGAGGGAGGAGCAGGCCCTCTATGTGCAGGAGGACCTGGCCCTGCTGGTGCGGGCTGACCTCTACGACCGCCTGGGCCGGGGGAAGGAGGCCCTGGGGGCGTACCGGGAGATCATCGCGCGGTTTCCCCAGGCGTACCAGGCGCACAACAACGCCGCCAGCCTGCTCGACCGGCAGGGGCGGGCCGCCGAGGCCCTGGACCTCTACCGGCAGGGGGCAGCCCTGGCCCCGGACAACGAGGTGCTGCGCCAGAACCTGGCTCGGCTGGAAGGGCGGCTGGGGGTGGGAGGCCGGAGGCTGAGCGTCTGTATCATCGCCCGCAACGAGGAGGCGGTGCTGGGACGCTGCCTGGAGAGCGTGCGCGGGGCAGCCGACGAGCTGGTGGTGGTGGACACCGGTTCCACCGACACCACGGTGGAGATCGCCCGGGGCTTCGGGGCGGTGCTGGGGGCCTTTGCCTGGCGCGACGATTTTGCCGCGGCCCGCAACGCCGCCCTGGACCTGGCCACCGGGGACTGGGTCCTGTGGCTAGACGCCGACGACTACCTGGCCCCCGCGGACCTGGCTCAGGTGCGCGCCCTCAAGAAGCAGCCCCCGGACCGGGCTTTCTCGTTCACCCTGGTGAACGAGGGGAGCGACCGCACCTCCTTCCATCAGATCAAGATGTTCCCACGCCACCCCCTGGTTCGCTTCGAGCGGCCGGTACACGAACATGTCCTGGCCGGCCTGCGCCGGGCGGGGATGCCGCTGCGGGTGGCCCCGGTAGCGGTGCGGCACACCGGGTACGACCAGCCCGATGCCGTGGCCCGCAAAAAGAATTACTACCTGCGCCTGATGGAGGACTGGCTGGAGCGCAGCTCCCAGGACTGGGACATCTGCTTCCGCATCGGCCACACCCACTACAGCGAGGGGGACACGGTCCGGGCCAGGGAGTACTTCGCCAGGGTGCTGGCCGCAGGGCCCGGGGCGGTGGACCCTCCCGCGGTTTACCGTCTGGCCGCGGTGTTTCACGGCCGCTGCCTCCTTGTCGAAGGAGCCCTGAATGAGGCGGCGGCCCAGTTGGAGCAGGCTTTGGCCCTGCAGCCCGACGAGGTGCTGGCCAACCTCTCCCTGGGGGACGCGCGCACCAAGTTGGGGCAGTACGAGGCGGCCCTGGCCCCCCTGCGGCGGGCCCTGGAGGGCCAGGCCGAGCCGCACCTTCCCCTGGACCTGGAGGGGGTCCGGTACTCGGCGCATTTCTTCCTGGGGCAGTGCCAGCAGGGGCTGGGGCGCACCGAGGAGGCCAGGGCGGCTTTTGCCACGGCCCGTGCCGTCTCGCCCCACCAGCCCGAGGCCGGCGCGGCCCTGGCGGCCTTGGGTCCGAGGGAGGGGGTCTTGCGCCTGAGCCTGTGTATGATTGTGCGCAACGAGGCCCACCGCCTGGGCAACTGCCTGGAGAGCGTCAAAGGGCTGATCGACGAGTTAGTGGTGGTGGATACCGGCTCCACCGACGGGACCCAGGAGGTCGCCCGGAAGTACGGGGCGGTGCTGGGTCATTTCACCTGGTGCGACGATTTTGCCGCGGCCCGCAACCATTCCCTCTCGCTGGCCACCGGGGATTGGGTCCTGTGGCTGGACGCCGATGACCTGCTCTCCCCGGAGTGCCACGCCCAGATCCGCCACCTGCTGACCAGGGGCCGGGACAAGTGCTATTTCTTTTTGCTGGACGACCAGGGCTACGAGAACGTCTCCTGCTTGCAGATGCGCCTCTTTCCCAACCTGCCCGGGGTGTGCTTCGAAATGCCCATCCACGAGCAGGTCACCCCCTCCCTGGGCCGGTTGGGAGTGGCGATGGTGCCCACCCAGGTGCGGGTCACCCATACCGGGTACCCCACCCCCGAGGTAGTCAAGGCCAAGAAGGAGCGCTATCTGCGGATCATGGAGCGCTGGCTGGAGGAGCATCCCGGCGATTATATCGTGCGCTCCCACGTGGCCCTTACCTACCACACCTCGGGCCGGCTGGCCGAGGCCGAGGCGGCGTACCGGGCCATCGTCGAGCAGAGCACCTGCCTGGCCGACCGCAACTTCGTGGTCTACACCACGGCCCTGCTTTTCCTGGGGCGCACCTTTCTCAAGATGAAGGCATATCCCCAGGCTTTAGAGTACATCCAGAAGGCCGAGGCGGTGGACCCCGATTACGTGTTGACCAAGCTGAGCTTAGCCGAGGTCCAGATGCGCCTGGAGCGCTTTGCCGAGGCGGGCAGGTGCGCCCAGGCCGTGCTGGACAGCGGGCCCCAGCACACCTTCTTCCCCATTGACCAGCGCGACCTGCGCTATTCGGCCCTGGTGTTGCGGGCCCAGGCCCACCAGGGGTTGGGGGAGTGGAACCAGGCTGAGGCGGCGTACCTCCAGGCTGCCCAAGTCCCGGTGCCCCGCCGCAGCGAGGCCATGGGCTCACTGTCCCAGCTTTACAAGGCGTTGGGTAAAAAGGCCAGGGCCCTGGAGATGCTCGAAGAGGCTCGCCAACTCGACCCCACCAACCTGCAACACCTATTCAATATAGGGGTGCTGCATCTGGACGAAGGGCAGGGGGAGGCAGCCCAGGCGGCCTTCCTGGAACTGCTGGAGCGCGAGCCGGCCCATGCTCCCTCTTTGCTCAACCTCGGCTTCCTCGCCAAGAGCGGGGGGGATGTCCAGGAGGCGGAACGCCGCTACCTCCAGGTGGCCCAACTCCAACCCGAAGGCATCGAGGCCCAGGCAAACCTGGGCCACCTTTATATGGACGAGGGGCGCCACGCCGAGGCGGCGGCGGCTTTTGCCCAGGTGCGCCGCCGCGATCTCCAATTGCTCGACATCAACCTGGGATTGCTGGCCAGCCTTGCCGTTCAGGGCCGCTGGGACCAGGGGCTGGCCGGGCAGATTCTGGGCCTTTTCTCCCAGGGGCAGGCCGGGGAGTTAAAGGACCAGCCCGCGGCCTCCCGCGCCTTTGGGCGCCTGGGTACGACCCTGGCAGGCCGGCAGTTGCCCAAATGCGCCGAATACGCCTTTGGCATCGCCCTGGGCCTGGACGGCCGCAACCTCGAGGCGCGGCGCAGTCTGGGGCAACTTTTCTTCCTTCAGCGGGCCTACTGGAAGGCCATCGCCCAGTACGAGGCAGCCATCCAAGTCCAGCCCGAGGATGGGGCCACCTTTGCGGCCCTGGGGGACTGCTACCGTAAACTGGGCGTAGCCGAAGCCGCCCGCATGTGCTACGAGCAGAGTCGCAAGGTCGGAGCCTCTCCCGCCTAAACCCCCGCTCCAACCCCATCCCGCAGCGGTAAATTCTTCCAGCGCCTCCTCAAAACTTTCTTCCCGCCCCACCCCTCGTCCCTCTGTCAGGCCGAGTTGGTCAGGCTCTTGGCATACTGATATAAATAAATAAAAAATATATACTTAAATATATTGCCACCCTCCGTAAAAGAACGCGGCACGGCGCTTGCTCACGGGAGAGCCGTATCCCTGCCGACTCCCTGGTGGGGTCGAAGTCCAAGGAAGGCATAGGCCATTCCAAGGAGGTCGAAATGCCCCTGCGTATTGGCAACAACATCAGCGCAATCAACGCGGCGCGAAACCTGAACAAGAACAGCTCAGATTTCACCAAGAGAATCGAGCGTCTTTCTTCAGGGTTGCGCATCAACCGCGGCGCCGACGACGCGGCCGGTCTGGCCGTGTCCGAAGGCATGCGCTCAGACATTCTGCGCATGAAACAGGCCGTGCAGAACGCCTCTCAGGGCACCAGCCTGATCCAGTTAGCCGAAGGTTCCCTCAACGAGGTGAGCAACATCCTACCGCGTATGCGCGACCTGGCCGTGCAGTCGTCGAACTCCACCTACAACGACTACAACCGCGAGAGCCTGGCCTCCGAGTTCAACCAACTCATCCAGGAGGTAGACCGCATCGCCCTCTCCACCACCTACAACGACACCGTGTTGCTGACCGGTTTCGGCAATTCGGTCGAGCAGGACGGCGAGATGTCCACCTCCCTGGACGGGTTCGCCGGGGCCACCGAGATTGGCATCTCCGGGGCGGTGCCGGGCACCTATATCTTCTCCGACACCAGCGCCGAGGACAACCAGATCACCCTATCCATTCAATTGGGCGACGGCACTACCCTCACCCAGTCCATCGACGTGGGCGGCAGCCTGGACCGCGACAACGGCCAGAATCTGGTGGCCACCGGCACCACCTTCCTGGCCAACTTCGACCGCCTCGGCATCCAGGTCACCCTGGTGGGGCCGGAGGTGGACGACGACACCGAAGCCCTGCGCAGCACTATGGCCGATGCTGGCGCCGGCGGGGACTTCATCATCGGCGACCAGTCGGTCGCCATTGCTGCCGGGGATACCCTCGCCAGCGTGGCCGACCAGTTGCACACCGTGCTGACCGGCCTCACCCCGCCGGGCTCCAGCACCTTCGACGTTACCCTGAACGAGATCCAGATCTACACCGCTGGCCACGACGTCAGCGGGTCCGGGGCCGAGGCCCTGGGCCTGATCCCGGCCAACTCCTACGTGGACGGCCGGCTCAACGGTAAGACCATCGTCATCACCGAGGGGGCCGGCGGCTCCCTCCAGGTGGGGCCCAACGACGGATCCAACAACCGCATCGAGATCAACATCGGCGACATGCGGGCCTCGGGCAATCAGCTGAACCTCAACGGCTTGTCCATCGCCAACCAGCAGAGCGCCCGCTCCACCATCAGCAGGCTCGACACAGCCATCCTGGCGGTGGCCCGGCAGCGCGGGGTCCTGGGCGCCACCCAGAACCGCTTGCAATACACCTCCGTCAACCTGGAGAACACCATCGAAAACCTCCAGGCCGCTGAATCGTCGATCCGCGATGCGGACGTGGCCGAGGAGGTCTCGGCCTTCACCCGCGGCCAAATCCTGACCCAGGCGGCCACCGCGATGGCGGCCCAGGCCAATGCCCTGCCGCAGACGGCCCTCACGCTGCTCCAGTAAAGGGGCATGAAAAAATTAAAGGGTGTGGTAGAGCAGTCGATAAAAGGAGTGTGTTATGAAATTGTATCAAGTAATGGTAATTCATATCTCATTAGACTAAATCAAGGACGATAACGCACCCACATCCACGTAAACGCCGCTAAACAAGGAGGTTTGGTTATGGCGATTACCATCAACGTAAATCGCAACGTCGCAGCCTTAAACGTGCGGCACCATCTGAATTCCAACAGCAAGGATCTGGGCACCCGCCTGGAACGGCTGTCTTCAGGGATGCGCATCAACCGCGCTTCGGACGATGCGTCAGGTGTTCCCATTTCGGAGGGCTTCAGGGCCCAGTTGTCGGGCATGTCTCTCGGCCTGCGCAACGCCGAGATGGGCAGCAACCTGCTCCAGGTGGCCGAAGGCTCTCTTAACGAGGTCAGTTCCGTGCTGATCCGCATTCGCGAGCTGGCCATGGCATCAGCCAACAGCACCTACAACGACGACAACCGCGAATCGCTCGAAAACGAGATTTTCCAGCTCCGCCAGGAAATCGACCGCATCGCCCTATCCACCGGGTACAACGGCCAGCGGCTCCTCACGGGGTTTGGGGTGAACGTGGACGAAAGCCAGTCCACCGCCTTGACGGCCAGCGCCACCACCGGGGTGGTGCGGGTGGCCCTGGCGGGGGCCGGCGAGGGCACCTTTACCTTTGTGGATGGGGCCGGGGATGGGGAACTCACCCTGGGCAACGGGGTGGTCACCCAGACCCTCAACAGCTCCCAACTCTTCCTCGACGGCGACACCATTGCCACGGGCACCACCGCGGTGGCCAACTTCGACCGGCTCGGGGTGCAAGTGACCCTGGCGGGGCACCAAGGGGCTGGCGCCAGCGGCAGTTACGTGGACGGGGATCTGCACGGGGCCACCATCGTGGTGGATGGGGGGACCGGCGGGTCCTTCCAGGTGGGGGCCGACAACGTGGTGGAGGACCGCATCGAGGTGGGCATCGAGGACATGAGCGCCAGCGGCTCGGTGCTCAACCTCAACATCCTGTCGGTGTCCAGCCAGGCGAAGGCCCGAGAGGCGCTCGATACCATCAATGCGGCCATCGCCGAGGTGGCCAGGCAGCGCGGCAAGGTGGGCAGCGTCATGAACCGGCTGCAACACACCATCAGCTTTACCGGAAACGCCATTGAAGGGAACACCACCTCCGAGGCCACGTTGCGCGACGCGGACATGGCCACCGAGGTCGCGGCCTTCACCCGCACCCAGATCCTGACCCAGGCGGCCACCGCCATGCTGGCCCAGGCCAACAGCGCCCCGCAGGCGGTGATGACCCTCCTGGGCAGGTAAAAACATGAAAGAAGGGCCGAAGTCGGCCGATAACACATAGTAACGCCGGTTAACTCGGGGGCCGGTGCAGGCTCCGGAGTAGGGCGGGCGGGAAAAACTTAAAGATTGTTGGAGGCCATGCCGATAAGAACAAAAGATACGATCTGTTTGTATCTTTCATTCGGCTACAGAACTGAAGGAGGTGGACTGCACGAGATTGGGGCTGTTTGACAAAGTGATCGATCGGAAAGAGAATGCCGCGTTGGGGAACGGGGCAAACAAAACCGGCAGGGATGCCGAAATATAAACAAGGAGGTTCAATTTTATGGCGCTGCGTGTAAATACAAATATTGCTGCCATCAATGCCAGGCGGCACCTGAATGCGAATACCCGCACTCTGGCGGCCAAGCAGGAACGCCTGGCATCGGGTCTGCGGCTCAACAGGGCCCAGGACGACGCCGCTGGCCTGTCGGTGCGCGAAGGCATGAGGGCCGAGTTGTCGGGTCTGAAAGCGAACATCACCAATGCCGAGCAGGCGAGCAACCTGCTGCAGACGGCCGAAGGCTCGCTCAACGAGACCAACGCCATCCTGGTGCGGATGCGCGAGTTGGCCGCCCAGTCGGGCAACTCGACTTTCACCGACCAAAACCGAGAAGCCCTCCATGGCGAGTTCTTGCAATTGTTGCAGGAGATCGACCGCATCGCCGCGGCCACCATCTACAACAACCAGACCTTGCTGACCGGGTATGGCAACTCGGTGGCCAGGGCCTCGACGGCGGTGACGGCCAGCAATACCAGCGGGGTCACCGGGATCAGCATCTCGGGGGCGCAGACTGGCACTTATACCTTTGTGGACGAGGTCCATGACGGCAGCATCACCCTGGGCAACGGCACCGTCTCCCAGACCATCAGCATCGGCACCATCCTCGACCGGGACGTGATCGCCACCGGCACCCAGTTCGTGGCCAACTTCGACCGCCTCGGAATCCAGGTGACCCTGGCTGGGAGCAACGTGTCCAACGCCACCGGCTCCTACACCGAAGGCGACCTCCACGACCAGACCATCATCGTCAACGCGGGTACCGGCGGTTCCTTCCAGGTGGGCCCCAATGACCGGGCCTTCAACCGCCTGGAGGTGAGCATCGCCGACATGCGGGCCACCGGCACCACGCTCAACCTGGGCGTCGCTTCCATCGCCACCATCACCACCGCGCGCTCGGCGTTGACCTCGCTTGATCAGGCCATCACCGAGGTTGCCAAGCAGCGCGGCACCCTGGGGGCGCTCCAGAACCGCCTGGGCTTTACCGTCGCCTACACCGAGAACGAGGTCGAGAACATCCAGGCTTCTGAATCGTCCATCAGCGACGCCGACATCGCCAACGAGGTCAGCGAGTTCACCCGCTCGCAGATCCTCGCGCAGGCGGCCACGGCCATGTTGGCCCAGGCCAACGTGCTGCCGCAGAACGCCCTGGCGCTCTTGCAGTAGCAGCTGGAGATGGAAAGCACCGTTAACACCCAATAGCGGACGGGGGCGTCACCGGCAGCAGCCGGCGACACCTCTGTTCCGGCTGCTAATCGACGAGGGCAGAGGGGCATGAGGCGAGGGAAGCGAGGCGTCTCTCGGATTGAGGTGAGAAAAAATGGAAGGCATAAACCAGATCATTAAGATACCAGCGGCCCTTTCCCGCGAAGCGGTGAAGGCCAAACAAACCAGAGGCCCCGAGGCCCAGGTAACGGCCCCCGTGGCCCATCCGGTGCCCGCCGAGGATCTGAAGCAGGCCGCCGCCGAGGTCGACAAGTTGCTGGAGAAACAACACAGCGACCTGTCGGTGTCGGTCGATGAGAGTAGCGGCACCCTGGTGGTGCGCATCACCGACAACACCACCGGCGAGGTGGTCAAGCAGATTCCACCCGAGCAACTAATGGAAGCCAACGTCAGCATGAACAAGATCGTCGGCCTGCTGATGGACGATCAGGGCTGATACAACGCGGCAGGGACGCAGGGAGCAGCGCTGGAAGCGCCTTGATTTTTGGATAGGCTGAGATGGCAAACGGCATCACCTTTTCGGGTCTGGGTTCCGGTCTGGACACCGATACCATCATCAAGCAGCTTACTGAAATCGAGAGAAGACCCATCCAGCTCAACACCGCCAAGCAGACCAAGCTCAACGAGCAGAAAGAGTTGTTCCGGAACATCAACTCCGGCCTGCTTTCGCTCAAGGGCACGGTCGATAAGCTGGCCGATGGCAAGCTTTTTTCGATTGTCAAAGCCCAGTCCAGCGACACCAACCGGGTGGGGGTGCAGGCCACCGTGGACGCGGCGGCCGGCACCCTCAACGTCGAGGTGCTGGCCCTGGCCCAGGCCAGAAGCCTCTCCTCGCGCTCCTTTGCCAGCCTCTCCACCGGCCTGGGGCTGAGTGGCGAGTTCGTCGTCAACGGCAAGAGCATCGCCGTCAAGGCCGAGGACGACCTCACCGACGTGCGCCAGGCCATCAACGAGGCCAGCGCCGGTATCACCGCCCAGATCCTCAGCGTCACTCCCAAGGACAACCGTCTCATCCTCACCGCCAAGGCGGTGGGCGCCGACGGCTTCGACCTCAAGGACGCCAGCGCCAGGGACCTCTTGCAGTCCCTCGGTTTCATTTCGAGTGTCACCCACACCAAAAACGCCTTCTTCACTGGCGCCCGCAGCTCCCGCTTCCTCAACGGGGCCGCGGCCATTGGCACCCAACTGGGCCTGGCCGACCCACCCGCTGGTAGCATCGCCATCGGCGACGCCGAGGTGGCTTTGGACCTGGCTACCGATTCCCTGGAGACCATCCGCGACAAGATCAACGCCGCAGACATCGAGGGGGTGAGCGCCAGCGTGGTCACCAGCACCCAGGGGGGCATCACTCGCCACCAGTTGCAGATCGAGGGGACCGACCAGTTCGCCGACGGCACCGGGACCCTCGAAGCCCTGGGGGTGCTCGACGGCGAGGGGGCCGTCGTTAACGGGGTGGCCGGGGGCGGCGAGAGCGACGCCTTCACCAGCACTACCACTGCGGTGGGGGCCTTGCTGGGGCTTTCCAACGCTCCTGCCGCGACCGTGACCATTGCCGGCCAGAGCATCGCCGTGGACCTGGCGGCCGACTCGCTGGCCGGTATCCAGGACAAGATCAACAACGCCGGCATCTCCGGAGTGAGCGCCAGCATCTCCAGCGCCACTGACGGGGAGGGCAACACCGCCTTCCGCCTCCAGATCGCCGGCAGCACAGATTTCACCGACGCCGGCAACGTGCTGGAGTCCCTGGGGGTGCTGGTGGGCTCCAACAGCAACTTCTCCAGCCTCAGCCAGGTGCTGACCGGCAGCGCCACCCTCAAGCAGCGGGGCGCCCTGCTCGACGCCCAGGGCTCGTTGGTCAACAGCGCCGGCTTCGCCAGCAGCAGCGACACCGTCGGCTCCCTCAACGGCAGTGGCGCCGCCGGCAGCGTCACCATCGGCGGCCAGAGCGTGGCCATCGACCTGGCCGCTGACTCGCTGGAGACCCTCCGCGACCGGATCAACAACGCCGCCATCTCCGGGGTCAGCGCCCAGGTCACCGACGACGGGGCAGGCACCTTCAAGCTGGAGATCTCGGGCACCCCCCAGTTCGTGGACCAGGGCGGGGTGCTGGCCGGCCTGGGGATCATGAGCGCGGCCACTGCCATCACCGCCGACACTCGCTTCGCCGACCTGGCCGGCGCCCGGGTGCAGGCCGGCGACACCATCTCCATCAGCGGCACCGACCACAACGGCGGCCAGGTGAGCGCCTCCTTCTCCATCACCAGCGTTAACCTGAAAGTCCAGAACCTGCTCAACACCATCGAACGGACCCTCGGCGGCGGGGTCACTGCCTCCATCGACGCCTCCGGGCGCATCGCGGTGCTGGACAAGACCAGCGGCAAGAGTTCGCTGACCCTGAGCCTGGTGGCCAACAACGAGGGGGGCGGCAGTCTGGACCTGGGCACCCAGAGCATCACCACCCAGGGCCTGGATGCCCGCTCGTCCGAGTTGCAGACCGGCCAGGACGCCAAGTTCCGCATCAACGGCATTACCCTCAGCCGCAACGCCAACACCATCGCCGACGCCGTCGAGGGGGTCACCCTGGACCTGAAGCAGGCTGAGGTGGGCAAGACGGTCACCATCACCGTCACCAAGGACGACACCGCCGACCTCAA
The DNA here is from genome assembly GCA_016867395.1 of Candidatus Handelsmanbacteria bacterium. Lineage (GTDB taxonomy): Bacteria > Latescibacterota > UBA2968 > UBA8231 > UBA8231 > SICG01. Next base: position 13,977 of record VGJS01000038.1, on the reverse strand, counting down.
GGCCAACATCAAGAGCTTTGTCGAGCAGTTGAACTCCTCGATGAAACTGATCAACGACCAGTTCAGGCTCGACCCCAAGACCAAAAAAGGGGGGCCGCTCTCCGGCGACGCCATCCTGCTGAGCCTGCAATCGCGGATGCGCGGACTCGTCTCGGGTCAGGTGGAGGGCCTGACCGGCAAGTTCGACTCGCTGGTGATGATTGGGGTCAGCTTCACACGCGACGGGGTGCTAGAGGTGGACGACGCCAAGCTCGAGGAGTCCCTCACCGAGGATCTGGACGGGGTGCGCCGCCTCTTCGTCTCCGAGGGCACTACCAATGACCAGAAGTTGGAGTTCATCTCCAGCAACAAGAAGAGCAAGCCCGGTGCCTACGCCGTCAACATCACCCAGGCCCCGGAGCAGGCCCAGGTCGCCGGCACCGTCGAGCTGAGCGAGGGCTTGGCCCAGGACCAGGTCCTAACCATTATCGACAAGGCGTCTAGCCGCAAGGCGGTCATTCACCTGGGGGCCGGCGACAGCCTCAGCAGGGTGGTCGACAAGATCAACGAGAGCCTGGACAGCGAGGTGGCCGAGGTTCGGCGCGGCACCGCCGGCAGCACCACCGACGGGACCACCCCGATCACCAGCGCCACCGCCTTTGCCAGCATCTTCGGGGCCGGAGTGACGGCCGGCGACACCATTCGTATCAACGCCACCACCCACGAGGGCTCGGCGGTATCCAGCCTCTTCACCATCTCCGACCCGGCCACCCTGACGGTGGGCGACCTGCTCAGGGAGGTGCGCACCACTTTCGGCGGGGGGGTCAGCGTAACGGTGGACGCTGAGGGCAAGATCGCCATCACTGACAGCCAGGTGGGCGAGAGCAAACTGACCCTTACCCTCATCGAGGCCAACGAGGGGGGCGGCACCCTGGACCTGGGCAGCATCGAGGAGGAGGATGGCGGCCGGCCCCGCATCGAGATCACCGCCCTCAACGAGGATGGCAAATTGGTCCTGCGCCACGACAGCTACGGCAGCCGCAACGGCTTCAGCGTCTCCCAGAGCGTGGACCAACTGGGTCTGGCGGCGGGGGATTATTTCGGGGAGGACGTGGCGGGCACCATCAACAACGAAAAGTCCGACGGTTTCGGGCGCATCCTCACCGGGACCATCGGCGAGGAAAACGTCGAAGGGGTCTCGGTGCGGGTGGGCTACACCCCGGCGGAACTGGCGGAGAGCGGCACCGAGCACGGCCAGGTAAAGCTGGTCCACGGGGTCGCCCGTTTGCTGTCCGACGACCTGAGCTTTATCACCGACACTTTCTCCGGCACCCTCAAGAACCGGGTGGACGCTATCGACGATAGCATCGAGGATCTCAAGGAGCAGAGCGCCTTCCTGGAGCGCCGCGTGGAGGTGTCGCGCCGGGGTCTGGTCAGGAAGTTCGCCGCCCTCGAAGGCGGCCTTTCCTCACTGCAGTCGCAGGGCTCCTTCCTCAGCCAGCAGCTCTCCTCGCTGTCACGCTGAAGGGGATATAGGGATATTTGAAGTTTGAGCCTATTCACGTAGCAAGAAGCTAAAGGGGGGTATGAACCGCAACGGGTATTGGCAGTACAGCCAAGTACAGATTAAGACCGCCAACAAGGGCAAGCTGATCGTCATGCTCTACCAGGGGGCGATCCGCTTTATGAAGAAGGCCCTGATCCAGCTTGAACAGAAGGACATGGAGGGCAAGGGCAAGAGCCTGATACGGGCCCAGGACGTCGTGCTGGAACTGCTCTACGCCCTGGACCAGGACATGCTCGCCAAGGGCAACGAGCTGGCCCTCAACCTCCAGCGCCTCTACCTCTACTGCTACCGCCGGCTGATTCGCGCCAACGTGGACATGGATCCCGAGGCGATCAAGGAGGTGGTGGCGCTGATGACCAGTCTGCTGGAAGCATGGGAGAAGGTGCTCGGCTCCCAGGGCGAAGGCGAAACCGAGACCCCTGAGCCAGCCCCGGCCCGGGTGGCGATCACCGGGTGAGCTCCGTGTCTGCTGCTGAGCTTTTGCGCCAGGACCTGGCCGACTACGAGGTCATGTATCAGTTGGGTCTTGAGCAGCGCGAATACATCGCCCGCGAGGATCTGGAGGGCCTGGGCGCCTCCTGCCAGCGCACCCGTCGCCTGATGGACCGCATTCGCCTGCGCCAGGCGGGCCGGCCTGTCCTGGGTGGCGGTCCCAACCTGGAGGGTCCGCGCCAGGAGGTGCGCCGGCTGATCGGCCGGCTGCAGGAATTGCGCCGGGAGAACGAGGCGGCCGTCCAGCAGCTGCTGGACCGGGCCCGCGAGGAGGGGCGCCAGTTCCAGCAGGGGCGGCGGGCCCTGCGCGGCTACCGAAAACAGGCCGGGCCCAGCGAGTCCCGCTTCATCGACCGGGTCCGCTGAGGAAAAATTGCCTGGACAGGGCCTCGCCGCAAAAATTAGATTAAGATATCGCGGAACAGCGCCGATATACACAGGAGACGGGTCTTCCCTGGACCCGCGACGAGGTGAGGTCCGATGCGCATAGACGGTGTACGACAGCAGCCCAAGACCCCCCAGTCCGGCGGGCGGAGCGAAATGGCCGGGACAAAGAAGGCGCCGGTCCGCGGCGGGGACGTGGTGGAGATCTCCACCAGCACCCAGGGGGTGGCAGACCTAGCCGCCAGAGCCCGGGTCGCGGTCGATCCGGCGGGCGAGTCGCGGCGGGAGGAGGTGCGCGCCCGGGTGCAGTCGGGGTACTACAATACCCCCGAGACCCGCAAGCAGATCGCCGGGGCGCTGCTCCAGTCCGGCGGGTTCATGGAGGTTGCCGCGGATCTGGCCCAGGCCAAGGGGTTGAGCAAGCAGGTCAAGAGCACCCCCGATACCCGCAAGGCCGAGGTCGAGCGCGCCCGCCAGCGGGTCAGTAGCGGCTTCTACCAGGACCCTGAGGTGCGCCGGTCCACCGCCGAGCGGGTGGTGGACCAGTTGGGCTGATACCAGATCCCTTTTGAGCACCGGGGCGATGCCGCGTGCATCGCCCTTTTTTTATTTTTGGGTATGGCGCAGATCGTCGGCATCGACGGAGGAGGCACCCACACCCGGGCCCTGGCCCTGGATGCGGAGGGCCGGTTGCGGGGGCGGGCCAGCGCCGGCTGCGGCAATTTCCAGGTCCTGGGGCTGGAAGGGTTGGAGGCGCTGCTGGGGGGACTCTGGCCCGCCCTGGGGGTGGGGCCGCCCCTGGACGCCCTGTGCCTGGGATTGGCCGGGGCGGGCAGACCGGCGGAGCAGCAGGCCATCGTTGAACGGGCGTTGGAGCGGGGATGGGCGGCCCAGGTGCGGGTGGTAAGCGACGCCCAGGCCGCCCTGGTGGGGGCGCACGGGGGTGGGCCTGGACTGGTGGTGTTGGCCGGCACCGGCTCGATGGTCCTGGGCCGGAACGCCCAGGGGGTACAGGCGCGGGCCGGGGGGTGGGGCCCCTGGCTGGGCGACGAGGGCAGCGGGTGCTACCTGGGCCTGGAGGGGATCAAGGCGGCGCTGCGGGCCCACGACGGCTGGGGGCCGGCCACGGTCCTGGAGGAGCGATTGCGCCGCGGTCTGGGCCTGGAGGATTGGGACCAGCTCGTGCGGCGGATCTACAGCGGCGAACTGGGCCGCGACGGGTTGGCCGCCCTGGGGCCGGAGGTGCTAGCCGCCGCCAGAGAAGGGGATGGCTGCGCCCGGCAGATCGCCGCCGCTGCCGGCGAAGCCCTGGGCCGGCAGTTAGGGGCCGTGGCCCGCCGGCTGGGTTTAGGGCCGGAGGTGGAGGTCGCCGGGGTGGGAGGGGTTTTCGCCGCCAGGGAGCAGTTGTGGGCGGCCCTTGAGGCGGCCGCCGAGGGGGTCGGTTGCCGGCTGCGCTGGCGCGAGCCGCTGCTGCCGCCGGTCCTGGGGGCGGCGTTGATCGCCTGGGAGGCCGCGGGGCTGGCGCCGGAGGCGGGGGTGGAAGCCCTGGGCCGCCTGGTGGCTGAGCCGGGGCCGCCCCCTTGACAAGAGAGAGGACGATCTCCATCTTGTAAGTCTCAGGCATACCCATTATTTGCAATAGCTTGTCCGAGGATTGCCGGCGGCCCGGCGCCGCCGGGGGCGTAGCGATGAAACCGAGGGACCCTCAAATGCTGTCCTGGCGCGAGTGGCAGGTGCTGCAGGCGCTGGTCAAAACCTACGTTGAGGTGGGGATGCCGGTGGGTTCACGGACCCTGCTCGACCGGGAGACCCTGGGTATCAGCGCGGCCACCATCCGCAATACCCTGGCGGTCCTTGAGGAAAAGGAACTCCTGCAGCAGCCCCACACCTCGGCCGGCCGCATCCCCACCGACAAAGGATACCGCCTTTACGTCGAGCAGTGCGTGGACCCCGACTGCGCCCTGCCCGAAGGCGAGGGGGCCCAGCTCCGACAGCAGCTCCACGAACACCTCGCCGAGGCCGGGGTAGACGAGATCCTAAACCAGTTGGCCAAGATCCTCGGCCAGGTCTCCCACCAGTTGGGGGTAGTGATGGCCCCTGCCTTTGAGCAGGGCATCTTCCAAAAGGTGGAGCTAGTCAAGCTTGGCGAGCAGCGCCTGCTGCTGGTGCTCTCCATCCGCCAGGGCAGCGTGCGCAGCCTGGTCATCGAGGTGGGCTCGGCCTGCTGCCAGCGGGATCTGGAGTTCCTCAGCGGCCAGATCAACCAGCGCCTGCAGGGCCTGAGCATGGCCCAGATCCGCGCCTCCATGCGCGAGCGCCTGGCCTCGGTGGAGACTGGCGATCCCCAGCTTTTGCGGGTGATCAGCGAGGAGATCGAGGGACTCCACCGCCCCGGCGCGGGGGACCTGCACGTGGCCGGCACCCGCAATATTTGCCTGCAGCCCGAGTTCCGCGACCCCCAGCGCATGGCCGAGTTGATCGACTTGGTGGAGCGCAAAGAGGCCCTGGCCCAGATGCTGCAGCAGCGCCAGGGCATGGTGGTCACTATCGGCCGCGAGAACCACGTGCAGGAGATGCAGTGGTGCAGCGTTGTCACCGCCAGCTACGCGGTGGACGGGGCGGTGGGCCTCATCGGGGTCATCGGGCCCACCCGCATGCCCTACGAGCGGGTGGCGGCGCTGGTGAACTACCTGGCTTCGCGGGCCGCCCAGTTCGTGGGGTAGGGATGGACCTGAGTTCGCCTGTCCGGTCCCCTTTTCATCCGTAATCAGCCGCTCCCGGTCCCCGGTTTTCCGGACCCCTGGGAGCGGGTTTCTGTTTAAAGGCAGACGGCAGAGGGTATGAGCGAAACGAATAACCATAATGTCCGCGCCGAGAGCGAAAGGGCCGACCAGGACCTCCGACCAGAGGAAGAGGACGGGGCGCCGGCAGCCGAAGCAGCTGACGAAACCACCGTAGCCCTGGAAGAAGCCCGGGCCCAGGCGGCGGAGCACTACGACCGTTACCTGCGTGCCGTGGCCGAACTGGACAATTTCCGCAAGCGCACTGCCCGGATGCGGAGCGACACCCGCGAGGAGACCGTGCGGGACATGCTTTTGCAGATCGCCCCGGTAATGGACAATATGCGCCGGGCCCTGGCCCAGGAGAACGCCACGGTGGAGGTATTTAAGCAGGGGGTGGAGCTGATCTACAGCCAGCTCCACGAGGTGCTGCGGGGCTATGGGCTGGAGGAGATCCAGGCCCTTGGGCAGCCCTTCGATCCGGTGTATCACGAGGCCCTGCTCGAGGTGGAGCGGGGCGACCAGCCGCCGGGCACGGTGGTGGAGGAAATGGAAAAGGGGTATCGCCTGCGCGACAAGGTGGTGCGGCCTGCGCGCGTCGTGGTCAGCAAGACCGGAGGAGAAAATGGCTAACAAGGTAATCGGGATCGATTTGGGGACGACGAATTCGTGCGTGGCGGTGATGGAGGGTGGGGAGCCGGTGGTGATCGCCAACGCGGAGGGAGGCCGGACCACCCCGTCGATGGTGGCCTTCACGCGGGAAGGGGAACGGCTGGTGGGTCAGACGGCCAAGCGGCAGGGGGTGACCAACCCGCAGCAGACCATTTACTCGATCAAGCGCTTCATGGGCCGTCGCCTGGAGGAGGTGCCCCAGGAAAGCAGCCGGGTGCCCTACCCGGTGGTGAATGGCGCCCGGGGTCTGGCCGCGGTGAAGGTGGGGGACAAGGACTACAGCCCCCCCGAGATCTCGGCTCTGATCTTGCAGAAGATGAAGCAGACGGCGGAGGACTACCTGGGGGAGCCCGTTACCCAGGCGGTGGTGACGGTGCCGGCCTACTTCAACGACGCCCAGCGCCAGGCCACCAAGGACGCCGGCCAGATCGCCGGCTTGGAGGTCTTGCGCATTGTCAACGAGCCCACCGCCGCGGCGCTGGCCTATGGGCTGGACAAGAAGGGTCAGGCGCAGAAGATCGCCGTTTACGACCTGGGGGGGGGCACCTTCGACATCTCGATCCTGGAGTTGGGGGACGGGGTTTTTGAGGTGAAATCGACCAATGGGGACACCCACCTGGGGGGGGATGATTTCGACCAGGTGCTGATCGACCAGGTGGCCGAGGAGTTCCGCAAGGGGGAGGGGATCGACCTGCGCAAGGACCCGATGGCGCTGCAACGGCTGAAGGAAGCCTGCGAGAAGGCCAAGTGCGAGTTGTCGAGTGTGGCGCAGACGGAGATCAACCTGCCCTTCATCAGCGCCGATCAGAGTGGCCCCAAGCATCTGCGTCAGGTGATCAGCCGCAGTCAGTTGGAGCGGTGGGTGGAGGGTTTGGTGGAGCGGACCAAGGGACCCTGCATCCAGGCGCTCAAGGACGCGGGGTTGCGGGCAGATCAGATTGATGAGGTGATCCTGGTGGGGGGCTCGACGCGGATGCCTCGGGTGCAGCAGGTGGTGAAGGAGTTGTTCGGGAGGGAGCCGCACCGAGGGGTGAACCCCGACGAGGTGGTAGCGGTGGGAGCGGCGATCCAGGGGGGGGTGTTGTCGGGGAGTGTAGAGGACGTGTTGTTGTTGGACGTGACGCCCCTGTCCTTGGGGATCGAGACCTTGGGTGGGGTGATGACGCGGCTGATCGAGCGGAACACGACGATTCCGACGAAGAAGAGCCAGGTGTTTTCGACGGCGTCGGACAGTCAGCCTTCGGTGGAGATCCATGTGTTACAGGGGGAGCGGGAGTTTGCCCGGGACAACCGGAGTCTGGGTCGGTTTCACCTGGACGGCATCCCCCCTGCCCCGCGCGGGGTGCCTCAGATCGAGGTGGTTTTTGACATCGACGCCAACGGGATCTTGCATGTGAGTGCCAAGGACCAGGGGACGAAGAAGGAGCAGAAGATCCGCATTGAGTCGTCGAGCGGGTTGAGCAAGGAGGAGGTGGAGCGGATGAGCCGGGACGCCGAGGCGCATGCGGCGGCGGACAAGCGGCGGCGGGAGGGGGTGGAGAAGCGCAACGGGGCGGACGGGTTGGTCTACAGCGTGGAGAAGCTGCTGCGTGAGCAGGGGGACAAGCTGCCGGCGGAGGAGCGGGGGGCGGTGGAGGCGGCGGTAGCCCAGGTGAAGCACGCCCTGGAGGGGGACGACGATACCGCCCTCGACAAGGCGATGGAGTCCCTTCAGGCTCAGGCACACAAACTCTCAGAAAAAATCTACCAGCAGTCACCGCCCCCGCCCCAGGCAAAACCCGGCGGCAAAGACGACGAACCGGTGGACGCCGACTACGAAGTGGTGAAATAAAAAAAGAGGGGCTGGCAAGCGCCAGCCCCTCTTTCCCTTTCTGATCCTGCGATCAGGGCCGCAGCAACAACTTGATTCCATCCTGCTTCTCGGCCATTTCAAAGGCGCTATGCCACTCGGCCAGGGGCAGCTCGTGGGAGATCAGCTTCTCGTTCTGGATCAGGCCCGTCTCCATCAGCTTGAGCGCCCGCTTCCAGGCCGGCCGGCGCTGCCCCACCCCGCCGCTGACCTGCAACTCCTTGTACGCCACCTTCTCAAAGTCCACATTCACCGGCTTGCCAGGCAGCCCCATCTGCGAGATCTTGCCCCGCTTGCGCACCAGCTTGAGGGCCAGGTCGATGGCCGGCCCAACCCCGGCGCACTCCACCACCACGTCGGCCCCGTAACCGCCCGTCAATTCCTGTACCCGCTGCACCGCGTCGTGCTCCTCGATGTTGAGGGCGTGATCCACCCCCAGGTCCAGCGCCAGCTTCAGGCGCTGCTGATCCCTGGAGGTGCCGCACAGCATCACCGTCCCCCCCTCGGCCTTCGCCACCAGCGCCGAGAAGAGCCCCACCGGGCCAGGGCCGGTGATGGCGACGAAATCCCCGGCCGTGACCCCGGCCTGCTCGATCACCGAATGCACGCAGCAGGCCAGCAACTCGGTCACGGCCCCGGCCTCAAAGCTGACGTTCTCCGGCAGCTTGTGTATAAAGGTGGCGTTGACGTACGGGGCAAAGCTGCCGTCGTGCCAGTAGCCCATCACCTTGCGCTCGGGGCACAAGTTGTAGTGCTCGCTGAGGCATAGGTCGCACTTGCCGCAGATGTACACGCTCGGCTCGCCGGTGACCCGGTCGCCAAGAGCCACCTCGTCGCCCACCTGCGCGCCCTTCTCCACCACCACCCCGCTGAACTCGTGCCCGATTACCACCGGGGTGCGGATATTGTAGTTGATGGTGTCGTGGTAGATGTGCAGATCGGAGCCGCAGATACCCGAGGCCCTCACCTGCACCTTGACCTGGTTGGGGCCTGGGGGGGCCTCGTCCACATCGCGCAACTCCACAAAGCCGCTGCCCCGCGAAAACTTGACTACGCCTTTCACTGTGCTTTCTCCTCCTGTGGGTCGGTGGGCTCCTCCTCGCCCTGGATCAACTGCAACCGATCCCCCGCCTTGATCCACTCCTTTCCCTCCAGCACCAACACGCTAGCCAGGCGGGCGCCGATAACCTCCTTGACCTGCACCACCGCCACCCGTCGCAGGCCGTCCAGCACCTCGCTGGCAACCCGCTCGACGCCGGGATAGACGCCAAAGCGGTAGCCGCTGTGCAGGCCGTTCTCGCTGCCAATGTTGATGTAGACCTCATCGCCGTACACCGAGAGGATCTGGGCCAGTTCCCCTTCGAGGCGCAGGCCGCTGGGTTTGATCATTTCGATGAGCCGGTTGATCAGCTCACTCATCGTCTCCCGGGTGGCCTCGCCGATGGCGGTGGAGTCGAAATCCGGCGAGCCGAAGGGGATCTTGCCCAGGTTGACGAACTGGAGGTCCCGGTCGCGGGGCTTGCCGAAGAGGTCGAGCCCGACCCCGCGGTCGATGGTCTCCTTGCGGGTGCGCAAAAGGTCGAACTCACTCTCGTCGTGGACCCGCAGCACCCGCAGCTCGATCTCGGCCACTCCAGCGTAGGATTTGTACCCCCCCAGCATGGGGTCGCCCACCGAGAGCCGCCGCAGGTCGTAGTCCAGCAGCCGGCCCAGAATGACGAAGTCGGCCTCCAGGCGGCGGCCCGCCAGCAGGGCCTGCTCCTGTTTGATTTTGCGGGTCTTGCCCACCACCTCCCCCACCGCCTCGTACGGCACAGTGTGCCAGTCGGGCTGCAAGGACATACGCGCACTCAACAGCCGGGCCATCTCGTGCTCCACGTCCCAGACCCCCTCGCGAAAACCCGACTGGTCGGCAAAGGGGAGCACCGCCATGTAGGGCAGGACCACGGCGGTGCTGTCGGTTTTGAGTTGGCGCAGATGGAGATAGCGCTCCAGGGCGGAAACCGGGGCGCTGTCGGCCGCGGCGCTGTCGGCCACGGCGCCGGTCGCAGGAGGGGCGGGCAGGGTCAGGGGCGCACAGCCAATGCCGAGCATCCCCCAGAGGGCAATAACGAATACGCTCTTCATCGCAGATCCCGGTTGGAGGCTTTGTCAGTTTACAGATAATCGCCCGCCAGGGCAAGGCTGGCCAAAAGGGGAAACCGCGGCAAAGAGGAGGGAGAGGCGGCGCTAGAAGCTCTGGTACTGGCCTGACCCGGGGGCTTCGAGGTGAACCGCCACCTGGGCGGAGGGCAGGACGCGCAGCAGGCTGACGCGCTGGCCCTGGCCGTCGGTGAAATCCGCCACCAACTCGTAGCGGCCTGAAGATTCGTCGAAGAACTGGCTGACGAACTCGCGGCTGCGGGTATGGAAGTAGTGGGCCGGGGTGCCCATAGGAGGGGACTCCCCGGTGAAGAAACGGCCGTACGCGGCGCTGGAGAGCAGGACGTACTCCACCCCGAACTGGTGGATCTGGTCGTAGTCCAGCCATACGTTGGTGAAGATCCGCCTGGTCTTGGGATCGCTCAAGTCCACCTGCTCCGAGTACTCCGCGGGCACCTGGGGTTCGTCGGCGAAATAGTGCAGCCGCATACACCGGTAATAGCGATGACGCTCCGCCAACTCGCGCAGGGCCTGCACGGTCCGCGGGTCCTGCTGATGCTCGGCCATCAGGCTCTGCAATTTCTCCTGCTGCCTGATCCCCTTGAGCGGCGGCAGGTAGGAGAGCCAGTACCCCCCGATCACCGCCCCGTTGGGGATGTGCTCCTCGATCCAGCGGGCAGCCCGCAGATTGAGGTCGTCCCCGGCCAGGGCCTGCCCCTGCTGGGCCTGGCGCCAGGCGTTGGGCAGGGAGACCAGCCCCAGCAGGGCCACTCCCCACACCCTGCAGTACACCCGCAGATGATCCAGCACCAGCCTGGCCCCCAAGAGTCCGGCCAGGGGCGCCAAGCAGATCAGGTAATGCAGGCTGGTCCGCTGCCACGACCCCACGTATATGAATCCCCCCAGCAGGACCGCCAGTAGCACCCAGTCGGCCGGCTGCCGCCTCCAGGCCGCATACCCACAGCCCAGGGTGGCTACCACCCCCCAGGCCATCTCAGTGGTCCACACGCTCTTGAGCAGGAGAAGCCAGGGCCAGGCCACCTCGGCGCCGCTGCTGAACCTGGTGTTGGACTGCACGTTGAGCAGGGCCTGGTGGTATTCGCCAAAGGAGAGGGCCCAATACGGAGAGCCGGCCAGGAAGGCCAGGGCCGCGGCGCCCAGGGCCAACCCCAGGTCCAGGTGTATACGCGTTCCGGCCGGGCGCTCCCGCCGCCAGCGCAGCAAATGGGCCACTGCCAGGCCGGCCAGCACCAGCCCGGCGTTGTATTTGGTGGAGATTGCCAGGCCGGCCAGCAGGCCGCCGGCCAAATACATGGTGCGCCGGCCCCGTTCGGCGATATCCACCCAGCAGTAACAGGCGCCCGTGGCTAGCAGGGCCATGGTCATCTCCGGGAGGGCCAGGCGGGAATACCCCACCAGGGTGGTGGAACAGGCGGCGAAGATCGCCCCACCCAACCCCACCCACCGGCCGTAGGCCCGGCATCCCAACAGATAGGTGAGCCCCACCAGGGCCACCCCGGCCAGCAGGCTCAGCCAGCGGCCCACCAGCGCAAAGAGCACGGCGTTGAAGGTGAGGGCGAAACCCAGGGGCAGTTGCAGCCCGGCCACGCTGTCCAGGCCCCCCAGGATGCGGCATCCGTACATGGCCCCGGCGTACAGGTAAGAGTAGAAGGCCGGGTAGTTGTAATGGCTCGGCCGCAGGGTGCCGTCGTCGAAGAAATGCACCACTTCCTTAACGATGAGGCGCTCATCAGTGCCCACGTAGTCGGGGTACCCGTGGCGGATGCCGTGCATCCGGACCAAGAGCGACGCCCCCATCACCAGCCCCAGCAACAAGAGTGGGGCGCGGAGGGCCAGCCACGGGCCTATGGAGTTTCTTTCGGGCATGTATTTTTCTTAGATCCTCGTTAGCAGATATCGGTTGCTTTCCCGATTCCTCCAGCCTTCATTGACGGGAAAAAGTCAGCGGCTTTTCTTTATCGCCACCAACCGCCGCCCGGGCTATCCCGCTCCATGCTGCCAAAACCCGTGTCGCGAGCCCACCAGGGAGTGGTCCCAGGTTGTGCCCGGCGAGGGCGGCAGGATTTTCCCAGTCCGTGCGGAGAAAGGCGCCACAGATGCAGACCGTGGAGTTGGAGTGCGATGTCCTGGTGGTGGGGGGCGGCATGGGGGGGTGCGCCGCGGCGCTGGGCGCCGCCCGCAGGGGATACCGGGTCTGCCTGACCGAGGAGAACCACTGGCTGGGAGGCCAGTGTACCTCGCAGGGGGTCTCGGCCCTCGACGAACACCGCTACATCGAATCTTTCGGGGGCACGGCCTCGTACGCCGAGTTCCGCCGGCTCATCCGCGCCTTTTATCAAGACAACTACCACCTCACCTCCGAGGCCCAGGCCGCCCCCCATTTCAACCCCGGCGCCGGCTGGGTGAGCCGCCTGTGCTTTGAGCCCAAGGCCGGCCTCGGCGCCCTGCTGCACCTGCTGCTCCCCTTTGTCGAGTCGGGCCGCCTACAGCTTTTCTACCGCGCCTGGGCCATCGCCGCCCAGGTGGAGGAGAACCTCATCCGTGCGGTGACCGCAGTCCAGCCCGAATACAACCGCCATCTGCGCTTCCACCCCGCCTACGTGCTCGACGCCACCGAGCTGGGCGACCTGCTGCCCCTCTTGGGCATCCCCTACACTAGCGGCGCCGAGTCCCAGGTACGAACTGGAGAGCCCCACGCCCGCCCGGACGGGCCGGCCCCCCACCTGGTGCAGACCTTCACCATCCCCTTTGTAGTTGACTACCGCCCCGGCGAGGACCACACCATACCCAAACCCCCGGACTACGAGTACAACCGCGATCACCAGCCCTACACCCTAACCCTGCGCTACGGCCAGCGCGACCTGACTTACAAAGTCTTCGAGACAGCTCCCGAACTCCCCGGCCCCTTCTGGACCTACCGCAGGCTGGTTGCCGCCCAGCTCTTTGAACCCGGGCAGTTCCCCGGCGACCTAGCGATGATCAACTGGCCCGGCAATGATTTCAAAGGCGGCAACCTCATCGACGCCCTGCCCGAGGAGCAGGCCCGCCTCATCGACGCCGCCAAGAACCTCAGCCTGGGCCTGCTATACTGGCTCCAAACCGAGGCGCCCCGCGACGAGGGCCGCGGGAAGGGATATCCAGGGCTGCGGCTGCGGCGCGACGCGCTGGGCACCGCCGACGGCCTCTCCCAGTATCCCTATATACGCGAGTCGCGCCGCATCCAGGCCCTGCGCACCGTGCGCGAGCAGGAGGTCTCGGCCGTTTACCAGGCCGGCGCGCGCGCCGAACTCTTCGCCGATAGCGCCGGCCTGGGCTTCTATCCCATCGACATCCACGGCCTGCCGGGCGACACCGCCCCTAACGTCCAGACCAAACCCTTCCAGATCCCCCTGGGCGCGCTGATCCCCGAGCACCTCGACAACCTGCTGCCGGCCTGCAAGAATCTGGGGGTAACACACCTTACCAACGGCTGCTACCGGCTGCATCCCGTCGAGTGGAACACCGGCGAGAGCGCCGGCCTCCTGGCCGCCTTCTGCCTGTCCCAGCAGCAGCGGCCCAGGGCGGTGTATACCAAGCCCTGGCTGTTGCGCACCTTCCAGCAGCACCTGCTGCAAGAGGGCGTCCCACTCTACTGGTACGAGGACCTGCCCGCCGGCCAGCCCATCTGGGCCGCCGCCCAGTTCCTGGCCCTGAGCGGCGCCTGGCCCGGCGACCCGGCCCACCTGCGCTTCGACCCGGAGGCGCCCGCCAGCCTCGAGCAGACCCGCCAGGTCTGTCAGCGGGCCGGTATGGAGACCCCGGCCACCCCCCTCAGCCGCGGCGAACTGGCCTGCCGGGTGGCCGCTGAGCGCTTCGGCTTGGAACCCTGAACTGCCTACTATGAAACCTAGGCGACCTGTTTGAGTTCAACCTCGCCTCGCAGGTCGGTGAGGCGTCGCATAAGTCGCGCGATCACCTTGTGTTTGTCGCGACGATCAAAGTGCTGTGGCCCCAGATCATGGTATTCGACCCCGTCGCGCACCAGATGATAGGCGGCGGGGAGCATGGCGGCGGCGACGGCGATAATGGCCTTCTTGGCGCCGCGGCGGGCT
>VGJS01000037.1 GCA_016867395.1 Candidatus Handelsmanbacteria bacterium | reverse complement strand
CTGTTACTGCTCGACCTGTCCATGCCTGGCCTCTCAGGCAGGCAGGTGCTGGCCCGGATCAACGCCAGGGCGCCCGGGCTGCCGGTGGTCCTGTGCAGCGGCTAAGCCATGCCTTAGGACCAGTACTAGGGCGCCGCGGCCGCGCTGCAGAAGCCGGTGCGGGCCGCCGAGTTGGGCCGCGTATGCGGCAGGTGCTGGGTGGGGTCAGCCCGCCTGCCGCTGGTTAAAGGCTACCAACTCGGCGTAGCGCAGTCCCCGGCCGCCGAAGAGGTCCAGGGCGCTGCCCACCGTGAAGTCGAGGCGGTCGCCGCCGAGGCGGCCCACCAGCGCAATGTCCTCCCAGTTGCGGATGCCCCCCGCGTAGGTGGTGGGCAGGGGGGTGGCGCCGCCCAGCAGGGCGGCCAGTTCGGGGTCGATGCCCTGCTGCCGGCCCTCCACCTCCACGGCGTGGATCAGGAACTCGGCGCAGTGGGCGGCCAGGCGCTCCAGGTTGGCGGGGTTCACCTCGAAGTCGGAGAGGCGCTGCCAGCGATCGGTGGCCACGAAGTAGCGGCCCTGCCGAGGGACGCAGCTCAGATCGAGGACCAGGCGCTCGGGGCCCACGGCTATAGAGAGGGCTTCCAGGCGCTCTGGGTGCAGCCGGCCCTCGCGGAAGACGTAGGAGGTGGCGATGAGGGCGGCGGCGCCCTTTTCGAGCCAGCCCGGGCCGTTCTCCGGGGTGATGCCGCCCCCCACCTGAAGGCCGCCGGGGAAGGCGGTCAGGGCTCCAGCGGCGGCCGCCTCGTTGCCCGGCCCCAGCATGATCAGGTGCCCCCCCTCCAGGCCGTCGCGGCGGTACTGCCCGGCAAAGTGGGAGGCCGGCTCCTCGCTGGCGAAGTGGGTCAGCGGCTCGCCCTGATCGCCGAGGGTGGCGCCGACGATCTGCTTGACCCGGCCCTGATGGAGATCGATGCACGGTCGGAATTTCATCCGCGGTCGATCCGGTACTTGGCCAATTGCTCGGGGTCGAGGCTGACCCCCAGACCCGGCCCGGCGGGCGGGTAGAGGTAGCCCTCTTCGATGCGCAGGCGCTCGCGGACCACGTCGCCCTGGTGGTAGACCACTCCGTTGACGTCGCTGGCGTAGCCCAGGTTGCGCATGGCAAAGGCCAGATGGGCCTGGGCCGCGGTGCCGACGCCCAGTTCGGGCATGCTGCCGATGATGCAGCCCAGGCGGGCGGATTCGGCCAGGGCGAAGATCTGGGAGGCCGGTCCTAAGCCCCCGGCCTCGGCCACGTACACGTTGAAGACGTCGGCGGCCCCGGCGCGGACGCAGGCCAGGGCGTCGGCCGGGGTCCAGACGCTCTCGTCGAGCATGATGGGCACTCCCACCTGTTCCCGCACGAAGCGCAGGCCCTCCAGGTCTGCCGAATGCAGGGGCTGTTCGACCAACTCCAGCCCAAAGGGCTCCAGTTCGCGGATGTGGCGCACCGCCTCCTTGGCCGAGGGCCAGCCCATGTTGGCGTCCACCCTTAGGGTGAAGTCGGCGCCAAGGTGGGTCCGCAGGGCCTCCATGGCCCGCAGGTCGGCCAGTTGGTTGCGGCCCACCTTGAGCTTGAGGGTCTGGTAACCTTTGGCGGCCAGGCGCAGGGCCTGTTCGAGCACCTGCTCGGGGCTGCCCATGGAGAGGGAGTGGCTCAGCAGCACCCGGTCGCGCACCGGGCCGCCTAGCAAATTGTAGACCGGGGTATCCAGGGCCTTGCCCACCAGGTCGTAGAGGGCCATCTCCACCCCGGCCTTGGCCGGGAAGGCGCGGTGCAGGAGCCGGTTCATCAGGGCGCTCAGTTCGTTGATGCGGAAAGGGTCCTGGCCGATCAGGGCCCCGGCCAGCAGACCGTTGATCTCGTCGGCCTCGCCCCGGCCCTTGCGGTCCCAGATGCTGCTGGCCTCGCCCAGGCCCACCAAGCCCTCATCGGTGTGGATCTCGATCACCGCGTTTTCGCTGGAAGGGCTGACTCCCAGGCTGCTAGTGAAGGGCTGGGGCCGGGGCACGCGCACGGGAATGGCTTTGAGGGCGGTGATCTTCATCGGGCCTCCGGGTTGTGGAATTGGCAAGAGGTTAAATAAATTAGTTGAGAGCTGCGCGGGTGGTCAACCGCAGGGGGCACTACACCGAAAAGAGCCGCGCCGATGAATCGCCCCGACCAAGACGCCCTCCAGCAGGCCAGACGGCAGCACTGGGAACTGATCGACTCCATCGAGGGGATCGTCTGGGAGGCCGACGCCGCCACCCTGCGCTTCACCTTTGTCAGCCAGTGGGCCGAGCAACTGCTGGGTTACCCGGTGCGCCGCTGAACCGAGTAGCCGGATTTCTGGGTCGAGCACGTGTATCCCGACGACCGGGCCTGGGTCCTGGAGTCCTGTCGCCTGACCACCGACCAGGGGCGCGACCACTAGCTGGAGTACCGTCTGGTGGCACCCGACGGCCAGGTGGTGTGGGTGCGCGACCTGGTCCGGTTCAGCGTCGTGGAGGCCGGCCGGCCCCTGTAACGACCTAACCGGGCCGTACTCCTGGCCCGGGGGGAGGGCCGGGTGGTGGAGTTGGGCACCGGCTGGGTGGTGGACCACCCCTTCGCCCAGGGCACCCTGGCGGTGGGGAGCCAGGCCGAGGAAGCCTTTAGCGAGGAGGACCTGGAGGTGCTGGGGCGTTTCGCCCAGCTCTTCTCCGAAGCCCAGGGCATCCTCGAAGCGCGGCGGCAGCTCAAAACTCGGAAGGAGCAGTTCTACCAGAGCCAGAAGCTTGAAGCCATCGGCACCCTGGTCAGCAGCATAGCCCACGATTTTAACAACCTGCTCACCCCCATCCTCGGCGGCCTGCAATTGCCCAGGCGCCAGGGGCCCAACCAGGCGGCCCTACTGGGCGACGCCGAGACCGCGGCCCTGCGCGCCGCCGAGCTGGTCAAACAACAGCTCTCCTTCGCCCGCCACGACCGTAGCCAGCCCCAGGCGGTCTCGCTGGTGCCCCGGAGTGAGGAGCTGTCGCGGCTGCTGCGGCAGACCATCGACTGCCGCATCCAGATCCATTTTCACATGCCGGCCGAACTGTAGCCGGTCTTCGCCGACCCCGCCCGCATCCATCAGGGGGCGATGAACCTGTGCCTTAATGCCACGGACGCGTTGGAAGACTACCTGCACGGGCGCGTGAAGCGGCCGGCCTCCAGGAGCGGGGAGCTTTTGCGGGTTTTCATCCTGGCCAGGAACCTGATCCTAAGGCCCGGCACCCCAGGTCCAGGAGCGCATCGTCGACCCCTTCTTCACCACCAAGGAAAAGGGGCGGGGGACCGGCCTGGGCCTGGCCACCGCCTACGGGGTGGTGCGCCAGTGCCAGGGCTGGATCGGGGTGAAGAGCGCCCCGGGGGCGGGGAGTGTTTTCGAGGTGTACCTGCCCCGCGCCGAGGCCCTGCAGTTGCTGGCAGACCCGGGGGCCGGGGTGGACCTGCTGCTTTTGGACCTCAACCTGCCCCAGCGCTCGGGACAGGAGGTGCTGTAGGCGATGCGGCAGCGAGGCTGGCGCCGGCCCGTGATCCTCTTCCGCAGCCATTTCATCCCCCAGTGTGGAGGCCAGGCTGCGGCCGCCGGGGGGTCAGCGGATTTCTGGCCACACCCTTCCCCATCGAGGCGATGTAGCAGATGGTGCGGGAGGCGCTGGACGCCCAGAGCCGCTGAGGAGGATTCAGGCACCCGGCAGCGGCAGGGGCGAGTACAGGCTCAGGGTGGTCTGGCCGTAGTCCCGGCTCCGGTGGCGGCGTAGCCGCCCGGCCTCGGCGGGCAGTTCGAGTTTGCGCTGATGCTGGACGAAACACCAGCCACGCTCGGACAGAAGCCCTCCGGCGCCCAACCCCTCCAAGAGCCCCAGGCAGAGGGGCCGGTCGCTGAGCAGGGCCTCGTAGGGAGGGTCGGCGTAAACCAGGTCGAAGCGCCGGCCTCTCTCCTCCAGCCAGGGGATTAGCACCTGCCCCTTCATGTGGTACAACTCCAGCCCCTCCAGCCCCCACTCGCGCTGCACCCCCTGCAGGAGCGTGTAGCGGCGCTTGTCCGGCTCGTTGAGGGCGGAGCGGGCCCCTCGGCTGTGGGCCTCCAGGCCCATCTGTCCTGTCCCGGCGCACAGGTCGAGGAAGCTCAACCCTTCCAGGTCCGGCCCCAGCATCGAGAAGACCGCCTCCTTCAGCAGCGAGGAGGTGAGGCGGAGCTGGCCGGCGCGCCGGGCATTGAAGGGGAGGATGCGCCCCTTGAGGGCGCCCGTGATGATGCGCATGGCCGGGCCTCAGAGGCAGGGGGGAAGGAAGGTTTCCCAGAAGATCTGGCCGTTGAGCGAAAAAAAAATACCTGGTGCAGCTCCGCGGTCGCGACGCTCTGGCGGAAACGGGAGCGGTCGCCCTCGGCTATCTCCAGTTCCAGGGTGTCCGGCTCGGCGCCGGGGTGGACCTGGAGCTGCGAGGTTGAGGCCAAGAAGGTGAAGGTGCGGTCGCCCTGGTCCTGAGCGCTGGGCAACACGAACTCGATGGCGGCGCCGGGGCCCCACCTGGCCGTGCACCCAGATCCGGCCCTGGGGGGCGCAGAGCTGGCCCACAAGGTGGTCGATCTCCTTGGCCAGGTCGGCCAGCAACCGGCTGGCCCGCTCGCGCCGGGTTACCAATAGGAAAAGTTCGCGCAGTTGCCGGAGCAGTTGCAGAAAGACCTTCTGGCGGGCTGCGTTCTCCAACAGGTAGCGCTGGTTGGTCCGGGCTAGCAGGCCGATGACCACCTTGGCGAAGAACTCGTCGAGGGCCTCGGTGAGTTTGGCCGGGGGGAGCTGGCCTAGGGCCTTGTAGAAGGAACTCAGGTCGATGGTGATGCTGTCGGCTTCCTGCCTGACGATGCGACCGGCTCGGTCCAGGCGTTTCTCCTTCTGCAGCACTAGCCGGTCCAGGCGCTCGCGCTCCTCCCGGCCCCGGTCGATCTGGACTCGCAGCTTCCCGATCCGCGCCTGCCCCGAGAGATAGGCTCCCACCTGGGCCCGGCCGCTTTGGAGGTCGCTGCCCAGTTGCAGGTCCAGGGCGGTGCTGAGCTGGGAGTCCCGGGCCGGGCCGGCGACGTAGATGTTGCGGGCGGGATCCATGATCAGCACGTCGCCTTCGGCCTCGATACGGCAGGGGGTAACGGGCCACCGGCCACCTCGCCCTTGATCAGCAGGGAGCGGCCACCCCGAAGGCGCACGGCTCCCAGCACGTCCCGCTCCTTGCCGTCGAAGAAGTAGGGGGCCTGCCTGGGGGTCATCCCGTCGAGGGCAACCAGGCTCACGGGGGCGAGGATGGCCTGGGCCAGGGGCTCTACGGGGAAGGGCTCGGGCATGGGGTCAGCGCAGGGTGGCCGGGGCGGTTCCCAACTGGCGGATCTGGCGCATGATCTGGTGGATGCGGGCGTTACCGTCGAGGAGATGGTTGAAGGTGGCGACGCTGACAGGTTCGGGCAAGAGCAAGTCGGCGCAGTTAGTCACCTCCAGCGACAGGTCGTCGGGCAGGTACCCGGAGACCAGGGCGATGATGGCGTGGGGGTTCATGTTGCGCAACATGGCGATGACCTCCAGACCGCTGGCCCCAGGCATGTGGATGTCCAGAGTGATCAAGTCATAGGTCTTGCGCAGCACCCGGGTGAGGGCCTCCTTTCCGGAGCCGGCGGTGGCGAGTTCCACCTCGCCGTGGCCGCGCGCCAGCGCCTAAAAAAAGGCGACAATATTCTCCTCGACGTCGACAATTAGCAGTTTCTTCTCCGGCGCCACCTCTTGCTCCCCCGTTGGAGGGGCAGTGAGGGACGTCGCCTAAAATATAGGCGAAAAGGTAAAGGGTATAAAACTGGGATTGCAGGGCAAGGTCGCCCTGGTCACCGGGGGCAGCCGCGGCATCGGCCGGGCCATCGCCCTGAGCCTGGCAGGGGAGGGCTGCGCCCTGGGCCGGTGTGCGCGCGGGGCCGGGCAACTGGAGGCGGCGCTGGGCGATGCGGGCGCTACGGGCCAGGGCCTTTGGCTGCGAGGCGGACGTAAAGGTGGCCGGGCAGGTGGAGGAGTCCGTCCGGCGCCGCCGTGCCCTAAATGAACGAGCGCGGGGGCGCGGCGGTGGTCATCATCTCCTCCATCTCGGGCTGGAAACCCGGGCCCAGGACCCAGGACGGGGCGGCCAAGGCCGCGGAGATCTTTCTGGCCAGGGGCTGGTCTGGGAGTTGGGGGAGGCCCATATCCGCGCCAACACCATCTGTCCCGGGTTCATCCTCTTTCCTGGCGGGGGCTGGGAGCGCTTCCGGGGGGACCAGCCCGAGGTTTTTGGCCGCTCCGAGCAACGGAAGTTCCCGGCCAAACGCCTCGGCACCCCCGAGGAGGTGGCCCAGGTGGTCAGCTTCCTGGTCTCGCCCCGGGCCAGATGGATCAACGGGGCGATGATCCCGGTGGACGGGGCCCAGGGGCGTTCTAATTGACCCCGGCAGGGGCGGTGAGTATCATCTGAGGAGCTTTTCCAGGGTAGAATATGGGCGGCAAAACCTACCAGATCGCCGTGCTTAAGGGCGACGGCATCGGCATCGAGGTGACAGACGAGGCGCTCAAGGTGTTGGGCGCGCTGGCGAAAAAAGGCGGGCCATCCTGCGCCTTTGCGGAGTACCCGGCCGGGGCCAACTGCTATCTGGCGCAGGGGGCGCCCCTGCCGGCGGCCACGGTGGAAGCATGCCGCCGAGCCGACGCGGTGCTCTTAGGTGCGATGGGCCTGCCACAGGTGCGCTGGCCCGACGGCACCGAGATGCGGCCCCAGGTGGACCTGCGCATCCAGCTCGACCTGTACGCCGGAGTGCGGCCGGCCTACCTGTACGCGGCGCACCACACCCCGCTCAAAGGGAAAAAGGCCGGGGAGATCGACCTGGTGGTTCTGCGCGAAAACGTCGAGGGGCTCTTCGCCTCGCTCAACGGGGGCATCGAACTGCGCGGGGAGGTGGCGGTGGACTCGATGGTCATCACCCGTTCGGGCACCGAAAGGCTGATGCGCTACGCCTTTGAGCTGGCCCGCCAGCGGGGCAAGGCCCGGCCCAAGGTCACCTGCGTGGACAAGGCCAACATCTTCCGCTCCATGGCCTTCTTCCGCCGCCTATTCGACGAGGCCGCCGCCGCGTACCCCGAGGTGCTCTGCGAGTACGCCTACGTGGACGCCATGTCCCTGTACCTGGTGCGCCAGCCCGAGGTGTACGACGTGCTGGTGATGGAGAACATGTTCGGCGATATCCTCTCCGACCTTGCCGCCGGCCTGGTGGGGGGCTTAGGGATGGCGCCCTCGGCGGACATCGGCGAGGCAGCCGCGGTCTTCCAGCCGGTACACGGCACCGCCCCCGACATCGCCGGCCAGGGCATCGCCAATCCGGTGGGGGCCATCCTCTCGGCGGGGCTGATGCTGCGCTGGCTGGGGACGCGCCACGGGGACCAGGAGGCGGTGCGGGGGGGCGAGCGCATCGAGGAAGCGGTGCGGCAGGTGCTGGCCCCCGAGGGGGTGGGCACCCCGGATATCGGGGGCCGGATGAGCACCGCCGGGATGGGAGACGCCATTGCCGCCCGACTTCGCTGAAGCGCCGCTTTCGCGGCGTCATTTCCTCGGCATGACCCTGGGCGCCACGCTCCAGGGCCGGCTGCCTGCCCTGGCCCAGGCTTTGCCTAAGGATCACCTCCGCCTGCGCCAGTTGGGCCTGAGCATCGGCTCCCTGCCCACCGGCCCGCTCAACGCCATCACCGACGTGCCGGGAGTGCGGGTGGGCCAGGTGACCCTGATCGCGGGTGAGGGGTCGCTGGTGATTGGCAAAGGTCCGGTGCGCACGGGTGTCACCGCCATCCTGCCCCACGGCGGGGTGCTCAGCCGCGAGCCGGTGCTGGCCGCGGACTTCACCCTCAACGGCAACGGGGAACTGACCGGGGTGGGCCCGCTGCGTCGCACTGGCTGGCTGGGGGCCCCCATCCTCTTCACCGACACCGGCAGTGTGGGGGCGGCCTACAGCGCGGCCCTGGGCTATATGCTGGAGCGCGACCCAGAGGCTCTCGCCGGCGCCGAGCCGGTGGTGGGGGAGACCTGGGCCGATTTCCTCCACGACACCGCCGGAGGGCACCTCCATACCGAGCATGTGCGTCGGGCCCTGGAGGGGGCGTGGGGTGGGCCGGTGGAAGAGGGCTGCACCGGGGGAGGCACAGGGATGCGGGCCTATGAGTTCAAGGCCGGCACCGGCACCTCCTCGCGCCTGGTGGAGGCCGGGGACCGGCGCTTTGCGGTAGGGGTGCTGGTGCAGGCCAACCACGGCCGACGGGCCCAGTTGATGATCGACGGGGTGCCGGTGGGCCGCGAGATACCCGACCTGCTGCCCGAGCGGCCCGGCCAGACCAAGTCCATGCTGGCGGCGGTGGCCACCGACGCCCCCCTCCTCCCCCTGCAACTGCGGCAGTTGGCCAAGCGGGTGAGCCTGGGGATGGCCCGCACCGGCGGGATCTCCACCCACAGTAGCGGGGATATCTTCATCGCCTTTTCCATAGTCCAGCGCCGCGCCCGTGCGGGGGTGCAGCCCCTGGAGGGGCTGGCCGACGGCCCGCTTACCCGCCTGTACCAGGGGGTGGTGGAGGCCACCGAGGAGGCCATCCTCAATTCCCTAACCATGGCCCAGACGATGGCCGGCCGCGACGGCCACCTCATCCACGCCCTGCCCCTCGACCGCCTGGCCGAGGTGCTACGCCGCCACGGCCGGATCAAGTGATGCGGCTGCGCGAACTGGGGTTGGCGGTGGGCGTCCTCCCGCCGGGGCCGGCCAACAGCATCGCCGATGTGGAGGGGGTGCTGGTAGGCCACGCCGGCATCGACGGCGAGGGGCTCTACGCGGGGATCAGCGCCATCCTGCCCTATCCGCTGGAGATCAAGGAGCGGCGACTGCCCATCGGGCACTGGACCACCGACGGGGGTAGCCCCCTCACGGGTTTGCAGGTGCTGGAGGATTTTGGCAGCTTCTCCTCGCCCATCCTGCTGGCCCCCCCCGCGGCCGTTGGCAAACTCTACGAGGGGCTGCTGGGCTATGGGCTGGGCCGCGATCCGGACCTGGACCTGGAAACCGGCTGGCCGCCCCTGGTGTTGGGGGTGGGAGACCTTAATCCTCCTGCCCTAGTATACCGCGCCGCTGCCGAGGCGCAGTTGCGCGCTGCCCTGCGGACCGCGGGCGCCCAGGTTCGGGAAGGCAATGCCGGAATCGGCCGGGGCCTGGGGGCCTTTGGCCTAAAGGGGGGGGTGGGCACTTCCTCCAGGCGCAGCGGCGAGTACCTCGTGGGGGTGCTGGTGGCGGCGGGGGGCGGCTCGCGGCTGTGGGCCGACGGTTATCCACTAGATCTGTGGACCTCCCTGCCGCAGGGCAAACCCGGTTCCTGCGCCGCGGTGCTGGCCACCGACGCGCCCTTCTTGCCCCACCAGCTAGACCGCCTGGCCGTCCGCACGGGACTGGGGCTGACCAAGGTTGGGCTGTTAGACAGCGCCACCCGCCAGGGGACGGTGCTGGCCTTTTCGATCCGGGGGCCGGCGGGGGAGGGGGTAGCGTTGCCGACCCCTACGCTGGACGAGGAGGGGCTACCGGCGCTCTTCGGGGCCGGGGCCGAGGCGGCGGAGGAGGCGGTGCTCAACGCCCTGCTGGCCGCCGGGCCGGCTCAGGTGGGGGGCGCTGTGCTGGAGGCGTTGCAGCCAGGCGCCTGGGCCGAGGCCCTGCGCCGCGCCCAGCAGGAGCGGGGATGGTAGCAGACTGGCTGGCCACGCGGCGGCGCATCGCGGCCTTCCGCTACAAACTACTGGCCTGGTACGGGGCCCACCGGCGCGACCTGGCCTGGCGCCACAGCCGCGATCCCTATCACATCTGGATCTCCGAGATCATGTTGCAACAGACCCGGGTGAAGCAGGTGGGCGAGTACTTCGCTCGCTTCCTTCGGGCCTTTCCCACGGTGCAGGCCCTGGCCGGGGCCGGCGAGGACCAGGTGCTTAAGGTCTGGGAGGGGTTGGGGTATTATGCGCGGGCCCGAAATGTCCACAAAGCCGCCAAAGAGATTGTCGCCCTGGGCGGGCTGTTGCCCGACACGTACGAGGGGCTGCTCGCCCTGCCCGGCATCGGCCCGTATACCGCCGCCGCGGTGAGCAGCATCGCCTTTGACCGCGACCACCCGGTGCTGGACGGCAACGTGGAGCGGGTGCTGTGCCGACTCCTGCGCTTCGAGGAGGACCCGCGCCGGGGGGCGGCCAAAACCGCCCTCATCGGGGCCGCCGAAAGACTGCTGGCCCCTGGCCGGGCCGGGGACTTCAACCAGGCGATGATGGAGTTGGGGGCCAGGGTCTGCACCCCGGCCAAACCGCACTGCGGGGAGTGCCCAGTGCGGGAGGGCTGCCGCGCCCTGCGCGAACTGGAGGACCCCGCTCTCTTGCCGCGCAAAACCCCGCGCAAGCCCCGCCCCCACTACCAGGTGGCCGCGGGCCTGATCTGGAAAAGGGGCAGATTGCTCATCGCCCAGCGCCCCAGCGAAGGATTGTTGGGGGGGCTGTGGGAGTTTCCGGGGGGAAAACAGGAGGAGTGGGAGACCTTGGCGGAATGCCTGGCCCGCGAGATCCGCGAGGAGTTGGCCGTCGAGATCGAGGTGGGAGAATGCCTGGCCAGGGTGGAGCACGGCTTCACCCACTTCAGCATCACCCTGCACGCCTTTGGCGCCCGTTGGAAAAGCGGCGAGCCCCAGGCCATCGGCTGCGCGGCCTGGCGCTGGGCTGCCCCGGCAGAACTGGCTCAGTACGCCTTCTCGCGGGCCGATCGGCGCATAATCGAAGAGCTTGGACTGGGCGATTTGGAATACTCCCCGGGGCGCTCAAACAATGGAGAAAGAGCGTGATTGCGCAACTGCTCGACCTGTTCCTGCACCTCGATGCCCATCTGTACGAGTTGGTCAGCGCGTACGGGCTCTGGGTGTATCTGATCCTCTTTTTGGTGGTCTTCGCCGAGACCGGGCTGGTAGTGACCCCCTTCCTGCCGGGCGACTCGCTGCTCTTCGCCACCGGTGCCATCGCCGCCACCGGAGCCCTGGACCCCAGCGCCGTGGTCGGGCTGCTTTTGGTGGCCGCGGTGCTGGGGGACGCGACCAACTACTGGATCGGCCACTACCTGGGCCCCAAGGTCTTCACCCGCCAGAAGTCCTGGTTCTTCAACCCCGCGCATCTGCACCGCACGCACGCCTTCTACGAGAAACACGGGGGCAAGACCATCATCATCGCCCGCTTCGTGCCCATCATCCGCACCTTTGCTCCCTTTGTGGCCGGCATCGGCGAGATGAGCTACCGCCGCTTCTTCTCCTTCAACGTGGTGGGCGCCCTGCTCTGGGTGCCGGGCCTGGTGTACGCGGGGTACTTCTTTGGCAACCTGCCCATCGTCAAGCAGAACTTCAGCCTGGTGATCCTCGCCATCATCGGCCTGTCGGTGCTGCCGATGGTGGTGGAGTTCGTCCGCCATTGGCGGGAGAAGAGCCGGCGTGACCCCTGAACACTTCGCTTTTTAGGACACCTTCGGGTTTCTGGTCTTCCGGCGGCACCTCACCCCAGCTGAGACGGCCGAAATCTCCCGCCAGTTCAACGAATTGATGCGCCAAGCCAGGGGCGGGGCCCCCCCGACGGGCGCCAGCGCCAAATGGTGCTCCAGTACTTCGCAAGGCTGCCGGCGCTGCTGGACCTTTTGGAGGACGACCGCATCTACGGGGTGGTCGAGGGGTTGCTGGGGCCGGATTTCGTGTACTGGCCCTCCGACTCCAACTACTACGTCGGCAACACCGAGTGGCGCCCCGACCGCCACGCCCTGTTGCCCGATCACCAAATCATCAAGGTAGCCTTTTACCTCGATTCGGTCGGGCAGGACTCGGGCTGCCCGCAGGTGATCCCCGGTTCCCAACGGGAGCCCATGAGGACCTCCGTCTTTGAGCTTTTCCACCGCATCGAAAGGCCGCCCTTCTACCCCTTTGCCCAGGCGGGAGACCAGATGCCCTCCTACCCGCTGGTCTCGGAGCCTGGCGACATGATCGGTTTCAACCAGCGGCTCTGGCACGCCGCCTGCGGCGGGGGCCCCCAGCGGCGCATGTGCACCCTCAGCATCTCCACCCGCCCCGCCCAGTAAGCGCATTTCGAGGAAATGCGGCGCAACTACGAGTCATTGGGGGAACGGATGCGGACCCAGAACCCTTTCGGTCCCGCCGAAAGGGTCTACGACCCGGCCTTTCTGGAGGGGGCGGCCCGCGCCGGCAGTCGATGCTGCGCCCGCTGGTAAAGCTGGGGTACCGCTGAGGGATTCAGTCCCGGTTCAACTGGTCGCTGGCGCGGCGGAAACGCTTCACCCGCCGGAAGAAGATCACCAGCAATCCGGCCAGGGCCACGTACAGGGCGAACTCGTACACCGGTTCGTCCCAGCCCAGGATCACCGGCCACAGGGCGAGGATGCAGAGTATGATGAAGGTATCCTCGCCGAGGCGCACCTTTTTCTGGGGATCGGGATCGGAGTCGCTCATCGGCCGCAGACCTAGGTGAGGGTTTTGTAGATGGCGAAGTTCCGCATCACCTTCTTGACGTAGAGCCGGGTCTCCTTGTAGGGGATGCGCTCGACGAAGAGATCGAGATCGGCGTGCGGGTAGCGCCCCAGCCAGCGGCGTGCGGTCTCTGGGCCGGCGTTGTACGCGGCCAGGCCCAGCTCCAGGCCCAGATGGGGGGCCGGGCCGGCCTGGAAGGCCCGCACCTGCTCGCCCAGATAGTGGCTGCCGAGGCGGATGGAGAGCTGGGGCTCGAAGAGTCGCTCCCGCGCAAAGGGGGCAACTCCCAACTGGCGGGCCAGTTGCTGGCCGGTCTGCGGCATGATCTGCATCAGGCCCAGCGCCCCCACCGGCGACACCGCCCCCGAGTCGAAGAAACTCTCCTGCCGCATCACCGAGATCACCAGACAGGGGTCCACCTGGGCCTCCCTGGCGGCGGCCTGAATCCGGTCAAAATAATAGCGGGGAAAGGCGCGGGGCAACTCGCGGGGCCCGTAGTCGTAGGCGACGATGCGGGCGGAGAGGCGCAGGGAGCGCTGGCGCAGTTCCAGCTCCTCGCAGCGGTCGCGAATGGCCTTGAGGGCGGCCAGTTCCGGCGGGGCAAGGGGGCCGCTGCCGGGCAGCTCGGCTAGGGCCAGGTCCAGGAACCCCAGTTTGAGCAGGGCCAGGGCGCGGCGGGTGTGAGGCGGCTGGGGCAGGGCGCTGGAGTCGGGGAGGATGGTCGGGGTTGGCCGGTGAATGGTTATGGCGAATATGGACAGGTACTCACTGGTCGTACCGGAATCCGCCTCTGCCGCCAGCTTGGGCTGGTATCCCAGGCCCAGGGCACGGGCGGCGTAGTAGGAGCGGGGGAAGTGGTCAGCCGCCTCCTGGAAGAAGCGCCCGGCCTCCTCGGCGCGGCCCAGGCGAAGGGCGGCCTTGCCGGCCCAGAACAACCCCTGGTCGGCCAGATGGGGGTCGGTAGCCTGGCTGCCCAGGGCGGCGAAGACCTCCAGGGCTCGGGCGTCCTCGCCCCGGCAATAGGCCATGAAGCCGCTGCGCCAGCGGGCCTCGCCCCAGTTCGGGCTGGCGGGATAGTGCTCGACCAGACGGGTGTATAACTGGTAGGCCAGGTCGAAGTGATCGCCCCGCTCGGCGATTCGGCCCGCCTGCCAGAGGGCCTCGTGGGCCAGGGTGTCCTGGGGGAGGCGCTCGGCGAAATGGCGGTAGCGGTCCAGGGCCTGACCATCGCGATCGAGCCGGACCAGGGCGCCGGCCAGGTGGTAGAGGGCTGCGGGGTGGCGCTCCTTCTCCCACAGCCGGGCAAAGAGGGCGCGGGCCTCCTCCCACTGGCCTTCGGCGGCGCGGACCCGGCCCAGCAGCAGCCGGGCCTCGGCGCCCAGGGGCGCTTTGGGCTTGGCGGCCAGCAGGGTTTCGAGCAACTGGGCGGCCTGGCTGTGGCGCTTGTGGGCCAGATAAACCTGGGCCCGGGCGCAGTCCTCCTCTGGGGAGAGTGGCGTGGCGGCCTGCAGGGCGGTCTCCAGGGCCAGGGGCTGGGAGGGGAACTCGCGCCACAGGCGCACCCGGTGCGGGCGGAGGGCTGGGTCGAGCTGGGCCAGGCGGGCCAGGGCTTCGGGGGCCCGGGGGCCGGCCGCGGCTGCGGCGAGCAGTTCCAAGGCCCGGGGGGGTTGTTTCTGCTTCAGGCACAACTCGGCCAGGCACAGCCGGGCTTCCTCCCGCAGCGAGGGCGGCGGGTCGGCGGCCAGGAGCGTATCGTAGTGGGCGAGGGCCTCCTGCGAGGCGCCGGTCTCCGCCAGGCCGCGGGCCAGCCAGAGGCGGCGGTGGCCTTCGAGGTCAGGGTGGGCTTGGGTCAGTGAACCCAGGGCGACGAGGGCAGCCGGATAATCCCCCTGGGCCTGGGCGCAGAAGGCCCGCTGGAAGCCGAGTCCCTGGGCTTCGTGCGGGTCCCGGGCTTTGAGGGTGTCGAGCAGCCGACGGGCCTCGCGGTAGTTCTGGAGGATGAGGAGCCCGGCCACCTTCGCTCCGGGCGAACCAGGCGCGCATAAGGGGGGCTCGGGCAGGGGTGGAGCCGGCGCCGTGGAATCGGCGAGCGCCTGGGCAGAATGCGAGGCCGGCAGCGGCGGCGGGGGCGCGGGTCGCAAAAAAATGAAGGCAAGGATCAGGACCGCGAGGGCGGCCGAGCCGGCCAGCAGCCACTTCCGGGCAGGTGACAATGATAGCGATGGCATGGCGCGAATGGCGAGTGCTGGGATAGGGATGGGCTACTGCTAAAATAGGGCCGCCGGCGCCCAAGGAGCAACTGCAAATGCGTCGGCGGTGCGGCGGGGGGTCATTTTCCGGGAGGCGGGGTGCGCTGCTGCAAACTCTCCTTCAGCAGTCGGGCGAAGTCCTTGGGCGGGCCGGCGGTCCGGGTCTGCTGGGCGGCGGCCTGCTCCAGCTCCTGGAGGTGCTTGCGCACGTCCTTAAGACAACTGTGGATCTGCTGGTTGAGTTCCTTCAGCCGCAGATCGAAATGGCGGGAAAGGGAGGAGCTTTCCATCTCTCTATCAGGGGAAAGGGAGGTTCACCCCGGAGAGATTGCAAATGGCGTGCCTCGGCTCTATGGTGGAGAGATTAGTCTATAAAGTATTGATAAATTTGATATTGAAGCGCAGGATAGGGAACAGCAGTTCCGGCTGGGGGGCCGGAAAAGTCTTCCGGCGCCTAAGGGTAGCCGGAAGAGTCTACCTGTTCTGCCGGCGCCATCCGCTTGCCTTTTGGACCAGGTACTGGGCGCTTACCAAGGCGTATGGCAGCAACAACACCTCTGATTCAAAGCGAAAGCGCAGATTCACCGCAAACAGGGCATAGAGCAAGGAGAAAAGACACCATAGGCCCAGGAACAGACCCGGAGCCACTGCCGCCCCGTCCCGCCTCGCCAAACGCCAGCCGATCAGGATCATGGGGAGCGATACGGACCACAGCGCCAGGTAACCCCAGGTCCAGCTTGAAGGATAGATCGCTCCCACGCCGGGCCACCAGGTCCACAGATAGACCAGCTTTTTTAGGTACAGCCCCAGGGCTTCGCCGGGGTGCTCCTTCCAAAAGGCGAGGACCTGCTGGCGAAAAACCTTGTCGCGCTCTACCTCTGGCAGTAGCCAGAACGCCGCCGAGAATCCCACCATCGGCCGCAGTGCGTCAGCGTCCATCGCCCCGCTGGCCCCTGGGTGGTTGCCCAGCAGGGCGGTGTAACCGGCCGTGGTGGTGCCTGGCACCCAGGCGCCCAGCACCATCCAGTTGCGGAACACCCAGGGCGAGAGCACTGCCCCGGCCGCCATCCCGATGATCAGCAGGTGGGGTATCCTCCGCGTCAATCTATTTAGGTACAGACTTAACTGGTTCGCTATAACTGCCTCACCCCTCGTCGCCCCGAGCAGGGCCCACGGCACTATCAGCAAGGGCAAAACCAGAAAGGACGCCCGGACCAGGGCAGCGGCGCCCAGGCCCAATCCCAGTGCCAGGGCGCGCCCCCAGTCAGGTTGTTCGCGATAGCGGCAGGCCAGGGCAAGCACCAAGATCAGCGCTGCGGCCCGCAACCAGAGGGGATGAAAGGAGAGGACATAGGCGGCGAGGGGGGGCCACAGGGCCACGGCCAGGGCCGTAAGGTGCCGGGGGGCGCCCACCAGCCGCTGCGCCAAACCGGAGAGGACCCAGGCAGCCGACAGCCATAGGGCGACCTGCAGGAGCAGCAAGGACAGCAAGGGCGCAGGCGCCCAGCGGATAAAGAGGGCCATCAGTATGGGATACACCGGCTCCTGATTGGCGCTGGGCTGCACGGCAGCGGAAAACCAGGACAGCGAGAAGCCCTCCCCCGCCGCTAGGTGGCAGGCGATGTTCTCGCATTCCTGCGGCACCCTGTTGGTATCGGGGCGGAGGTACAGCAGCGCCAGGAGGTAACAGAGAAAGGCGCCTGCCATCACCGCGCCTCCCCGGTTCCTCAAGCCTGGGATCAGGGCCATCGCGCTGGAGCAGCGATTACTTTTTGGGTGGGGTGTAGAGGTGGGCGCTTTGGGCGAAGAAGACCTCGGCGGCCTCCATCAGAGTCTCGGAGAGGGTGGGATGGGGGTGGATGGTCAGCTTAAGGTCCGTGGCCAGGGCGGCCATCTCCACTGCCAGGGTGGCCTCGGCGATGAGTTCGCCGGCCCCCGGTCCTGTGATGCCGGCCCCCAGGATGCGCTGGGTGTCGGGGTCAAGGATGAGTTTGGTCAGGCCCTCGCTGCGGTCCAGGGTGGTAGCCCGCCCGGAAGCCGCCCAGGGGAAGCGGGCCACCTTTATGGGCCGCTGCTGCTCCTGGGCCTGGGTCTCGGTCAGGCCGCACCAGGCGATCTCCGGGTCGGTGAAGATGACGGCGGGGATGGCGTTGGGCTCAAAGGCGGCCGTGTGGCCGGCGATGACCTCTGCGGCCACTGCGGCCTCGTGGGAGGCTTTGTGGGCCAGCATGGGGTCCCCGGTGAGGTCGCCGATGGCGAAGATGGAGGGCTCGGCGGTGCGGCGCTGGGCGTCCACCTCGACGAAGCCGCGGGCATTGATCCGGGCCCGGGTGTTTTCCAGGCCCAGGTGCTCGCTGTTGGGCTTGCGGCCCACGGCCACCAGAACCTTTTCGTAGACCTCGGCAAAGCCCTTGCCCTCGCTGTCCTCGAAGCGCACCTCCAGCCCATCGAGGCGCTCCTGGAGGCCCAGCACCTTGGTGCCCAGCATGATCCGGCGCAGGCGCTTTTCGAGGCGGGCGGCCAGGGGTTTGACCAGGTCGCGGTCGGCCAGGGGGATGAGGCCGCTCATCATCTCCACTACCGAGACCTGGGTGCCCAGGGCCGCGTACACCGTGGCCATCTCCAGGCCGATGTATGAGCCGCCGACTACCAGCAGGCTGGCGGGCACGCTCTCCAGGGCCAGGGCGCCAGTGGAATCGATCACCCGAGAGGAGCCGATGTCAAAGGCGGGGATTTTGGCCGGCCGCGAGCCGGTGGCCAGGATGGCGTGGTCGAAGCCGAGGTCCTCGGCGCTGCCGCCTGCCTTTTCGACGCGCAGGATATGGGCGTCGAGGAAGCGGGCGCGGCCCTGGACCTGACGCACCTTGCGCAGCCTGGCCAACTGCCCCACCCCGCCGGTCATCTTGGCGACTACCCCGTCCTTCCAGGCGCGCAGGCGGTCCAGGTCGATGGCGGGGGGCTGGAAGTCGAGACCCCAGTGTTTGGCCTCCTCAATCTCGGATAGGAGCCGGGCCACGTGGAGCAGGGCTTTGGAGGGGATACAGCCGCGGTACAAGCAGACCCCGCCGGGGTTAGGCTCCAGGTCGATGAGGGCCACCTGTAGGCCGAGGCTGGCGGCGCGGAAGGCGGCGGCGTAGCCGCCGGGGCCCGCCCCAATGACTGCTACTTGCACTTTATCCATATGTGTATGCCCCTCTCATCCCTACCCCTTCCGTCCATGCCAAATGGCATGGACGGCCACGCTCAGCCTTCCAGCAGCAACACGAAGGGGTTTTGCAGTGCCTCGGAGAGCCAGCGCAGGAAGCGGATGCCGTCGGCCCCGTCGATGAGGCGGTGGTCGTAGGACAGGGAGAGGGGCACCAGCTGCCGGGGTTTGAATTCCGCCCCGTTCCACACCGGCTCAAAGCCCCCCCGTGCCACCCCGAGGATGGCCACCTCGGGCGGGTTGACGATAGGGGTGAAGCCGGTGCCGCCGATGCCGCCCAGGTTGCTGATGGTGAAGCAGCCTCCCTGCATGTCTTCGGGACTGAGCTTTTTGGCGCGGGCCTTCTCAGCCAGTTGGGCCAGGTCCAGGGCCAGTTGCACGATGTTCTTGCGGTCTACCTCGCGCACCACCGGTACCAGCAGCCCGCGATCGGTGTCCACGGCCACCCCGATGTTGGTGTACTGCTTGTACACCACCTCGTTGCCGTCCATGTCGATGCTGGCGTTGAACTGCGGAAAGCGCTTGAGGGCTGCGGCCGCCACCTTGAGCAGAATGGCGGTGAGGGTGAGCTTGGCGCCGGCGGCTTCGGCGCGTTTCCCGTACTCCTTGCGCCACTGCTCCACCTCGGTGATGTCGGCCTTGTCGAACTGGGTCACTTGGGGGATGGTGGCCCATGCCTGCGACAGGCGCTCGGCGGTGATGTGGCGCACGTTGCTCAGGGGCTGGCGGTCCACCGCGCCCCAGCGACTGAAATCGGGCAGGGGCGCGGCCTGGGGCGTTGGGGCGGGGCTGGCGGCGGGCCGCTGGGTGTTGAGCTGGCGCACGTGGAGCTTGATATCCTGCTCGGAGATCCGGCCCCCCGGACCCGAGCCCTTCACCTGAGCGATGTCCACGCCCAGTTCCCTGGCCAGGCGGCGCATTGAGGGGGCGGCCGGCACCAGGGGGCGGGGGCCGGCCGGGTTGGGCGCAGGTGTAGGCGTAGGGGTTGCCTGAGCCGGTGCGGGCGCAGGAGCAGGTGCGGGTGCCGCCTGCTGAGGCGCGGGTCTGTCCGGGGGTGCGGTGTCGGTGTTCTTAACGGTGAGGATGGGCTGTCCGACGGCGGCCTTGTCCCCCTTCTTGACGTGGATGGCCTCGATGACGCCGCTGACCGAGGAGGGGACCTCGATGACGGCCTTGTCGGTCTCCAGCTCGATGACAGGCTGGTCCTCGGCCAGGGTGTCGCCCACGGCCACCAACACGTTGACGACGTCGCCGCTGGCGATGTTCTCGCCCAGATCGGGGAGCGCGAATTCGGCGCTGGACCCTGCCCCGGCCAGCTGCGGCGCGGGGGCTGGCGCAGTTGCAGGCGCGGGTTGAGAGACCGGCTGTGGCGCGGGTCTGTCCGGGGGTGAGGTGTCGGTGCTTTTGACGGTGAGAATGGGCTGCCCGACGGCGGCCTTGTCGCCCTTTTTGACGTGGATGGCCTCGATGACGCCGCTGACCGAGGAGGGGACCTCGATGACGGCCTTGTCGGTCTCCAGCTCGATGACAGGCTGGTCCTCGGCCAGGGTGTCGCCCACGGCCACCAGCACGTTGACGACGTCGCCGCTGGCGATGTTCTCGCCCAGATCGGGCAGCGCGAATTCAAGGGTCATGGGATCGGGCTTTCGGGATCAGACGGCCAGGGGATTGGGTTTTTCCGGGTCGATGTTGAGAGCTTTGATGGCTTGCTGCATAGTCTCGACGGGCACCAGCCCTTCCTCGGCCAGGGCGCCGAGGGCAGCCAGGGCGATGAAGGCTGCGTCAACCTCGAAGAAATGGCGCAGGGCCTCGCGGCTCTCGCTGCGGCCAAAGCCGTCGGTGCCCAGGGCCACCGGGGGCTTGGGGAACCAGCGGGCGATGGACTCGGGCAGGGCCTTAACGTAGTCGGAGGCGACGACGAAAACACCGGATTCGTCTTTGAGGCACTGGCTCAGGTAGGGCACGCGCCGCTCCTGGCCCGGGTGCAGGCGGTTCCAGCGCTCGGCCTCGGTGGCGTCGGTGTAAAGCTGTTTGAAGCTGGTGATGCTCCACACATCCGCGGCCACCCCATAGTCACGGTCGAGGATCTCCTGGGCCTCCAGGGCCTTGTTGAGGATGGCGCCGCTGCCGAAGAGGTGGGCCTTGAGTTTGGGTTTCTTCTTGGCGGTGGGCTTGAATCTGTACAGCCCCTTGAGGATGCCCTCCTCGGACCCTGCGGGCATGGGGGGCATGGGGTAGTCCTCGTTGCCCACGGTCAGATAGTAGAACACGTCCTCCTTCTCCTCGTACATGCGGCGGATGCCGTCGCGGACGATGACGGCGATCTCAAAGGCAAAGGCCGGGTCATAGGCCAGCAGGTTTGGCAGAGGGTAGGCCAGCAACTGGCTGTGGCCGTCCCCGTGCTGCAGACCCTCGCCGTTCAGGGTGGTGCGGCCGGCGGTGGCCCCCACCAGGAAGCCCTTGCAGCGGATGTCGCCGGCCAGCCAGATCAGATCCCCCACCCGCTGGAACCCGAACATCGAGTAGTAGATGTAGAAGGGGATGGTGTTGACCCCGTGGGTGGCGTAGGCGGTGCCGGCGGCGACAAAGGAGGCCATGGCCCCGGCCTCGTTGATTCCCTCCTGCAGCACCTGGCCGTCCCTTGCCTCCTTGTAATACAGCAGGGTGTCGCGGTCCACCGGCTCATAGAGCTGGCCCACCTGGGAGTAGATGCCCACCTGGCGGAAGAGGGTGTGCAGACCAAAGGTGCGGGCCTCGTCGGGGATGATGGGCACGACGAGTTTGCCCAGGTCGCGATCGCGCAGGAGCTTGTCGATCACCCGGCCCAGGGCCATGGTGGTGGACAACTCGCGGCCCTCCGAGCCCTTGGCGAATTCGGCGGCAAGATCCGCGGCCGGGGCCTTGAAGAAGGGCGGATTGGGCCGGCGGACCGGCACGTACCCGCCCAGTGTCTCACGCCGCGCGCGAAGGTACCGCAGTTCGGGGCTGTTTTCGGGGGGGCGGTAGAAGGGGGCCTGGGCTACGGCTTCGTCGGAGATGGGGATGCCGAAGCGAGTGCGGAAGGAGCGCAGTTCATCCTCGTTGAGCTTCTTCTGTTGGTGGGTGATGTTCTTGCCCTCACCGGCCTCGCCCAGGCCGTAGCCCTTAATGGTCTTGGCCAGCACCACCGTGGGCGCCCCGCGGTGCTCCAGGGCCTGTTTGTACGCGGCGTAGACCTTCTCGGGGTCGTGGCCGCCCCGCCGCATCTTCTGGAGTTGCTCGTCGGAGAGGTGCTCGACCATCTTGAGCAGTTGGGGGTGTTTGCCGAAGAAATTCTGGCGGATATAGGCACCGGAGGAGACGGTGTATTTCTGGTATTCACCGTCCACCACCTCCCCCATGCGCCGGACCAGCAGGCCCTCGTCGTCGCGGTCGAGCAGGCCGTCCCAATCCTCGCCCCAGACCACCTTGATCACGTTCCAGCCGGCGCCCCGGAAGACCCCTTCCAGCTCCTGGATGATCTTGGCGTTGCCCCGCACCGGCCCGTCGAGGCGCTGCAGGTTGCAGTTGACTACAAAGGTCAGGTTGTCCAGCTTTTCGCGCCCGGCCAGGGCAATGGCCCCCAGGGTCTCGGGTTCGTCCATCTCGCCGTCGCCTAAAAAGGCCCACACCCGCGAGGCGGCGGTATCCTTGAGGCCGCGGTCGCGCAGGTAGCGGTTGAAGCGGGCCTGGTAGGCGGCCAGGAGCGGGCCCAACCCCATTGAAACCGTGGGGAACTCCCAGAAGCCGGGCATCAGCCAGGGATGGGGGTAGGACGAGAGACCGCCGCCGGGCCGCAGCTCGTGGCGGAAATTCTCCAGATGCTGCTCGGTCAGCCGGCCTTCGAGAAAGGCGCGGGCGTAGATGCCGGGGGCAGCGTGGCCCTGAAAGTAGATCTGGTCCCCGCCCTCTTCCTGGTCCTTGCCGCGGAAGAAGTGATTGAAACCCACCTCGTAGAGGGTGGCGGCCGAGGCGTAGGTGGAGATGTGGCCGCCGGGGGCGGCCTTGTCGCGGTTGGCGCGCACCACCATGGCCATGGCGTTCCAGCGCACCAGGCTCTTAATGCGGCGTTCGATCTCACGGCTGCCCGGATAGGGCGGTTGTTTGGTGCGGGGAATGGTGTTAATGTAGGGCGTGTGGATGGAGGAGGGCTGGCTGACACCGGCTTTTTCGGCCTGGATCTGGAGTTGGGCCAGCAGGTACTGCACTTCATCGGGGGTGCGCTGGTCCAGGACGTAGTCCAGGGAATCGAGCCATTCCTGAAGTTCGAGGTCGAGTTCGCCGTTGGCGGCAATGCCGGCCTTGTCGAGTTCGTTCATCGCTGGCAGCGGTTCCTCCTGGGAGATCGGTAGTCCATAGAACGTGCGGCAACAGGCCCCTGCATACTGCCCAAACCTCAATAAAATAATACGCTCTACGCTTTGCCGCAAAACCCCTGAGCCCGCCAAGGCCCATGCCCCTTCCCGCTCGCTGCTTCTCGGAAAAAACCCTATGGGCCAGCCTGCTGATTTCCTTCCTGGTCCACCTGGCCGTCATCGGGCTGACCGAGTACGTGTGGTGGGGCGCCCAGGACGAAAGGCTCGTGCGGGTGCGGCTGGTGCAGCCTCCCCGCATTAAGCCGGTGCGGCTGGAGGTGGTCCCGGTGGCGGGGGGGCGGGCAGAGCCACTGACCCGCATGGAGCGGTTGGCGCCGGAAGCGGCAGGGCCGCGGCAA
Organism: Candidatus Handelsmanbacteria bacterium; assembly: GCA_016867395.1. Taxonomy (GTDB): domain Bacteria; phylum Latescibacterota; class UBA2968; order UBA8231; family UBA8231; genus SICG01. The sequence goes on along the minus strand of VGJS01000037.1, from coordinate 20,957 downwards.
CTGAGCGAGGCGCAACTGCCCCTGGCCGGCGAGATGGGCGGAGGGGCGGGGTTCGGGGAAGAGGGCGGGCCGGGCGGGCCGCCCCTCCGCCCGGAAGGAGGGGCGCTGGCCCTCGGCGGGGGGGGACCGGGGACGCGGGGGGCGGGGAGCTTTGCCGCGCCGGGCGAGGGGCGGCCGGTGCTGGGCGGACTGGCCCGGCCAGGTACCGGCCGGGAGGCTAACCGCACCTTCGACCTCTTGCGTATCGAGGACATGGCCAGGGCCAACAAGGACCACGCCGCGGTGATTCCCAACTGGGCGAGCCGGCGGGATCTGAAGGGCTACGCCAACCTCACCCGGATACAGGGGCAGGGGTTTGCCTCTGGCCCCATCGAGGAGTTGGCCCGGTACATGACCGACTACACCCAGGTGCTGGTGCAAGCCCAGCCCGGGTATTACGACTACTTCCTTGACGAGCAACTGCTCAAGGACCCCATCCACTTCTTTTTCCCCGGCGGTCTGCGGCGGCCCACCCCCTATCCGTTGGTCCGCATGGGTGAGGGGGAAAGGGCGCTGCTGGGCCGGTACCTCCGCGGGGGCGGCTTTCTCCTCGTCGAAGGCGGCAGAAACTACCTGAACGAAATGATCGACCAGTTCAAGCAGGCCCTGGAAGGGGAGGGCCGGCTCTTTGCCCTGCCTCTTTCCCATCCGCTCTACACCGCCTACTACGATTTCAGCGGCGGCTTTCCCGGCGAGGACAAGCGGCGGATGGGGGGAATGGAGGCCGGCGGCCCCTGGTACTTCCCCGGCAGCCAGGTGCGCGACGTGGACCCGGATGCCCCGCCGCCGCCCTCCACCACCAACCCTCAGGCGAAACAGGCGGAGCAGCCGCAGCCTCTGGGGCTGTGGGGGTTGGAACTGAAAGGACAAGTGGCGGTGATCCTCAGTGATCTGGGCATTCACAACAAGTGGATCGAGAACGTAGATCCCGAAAACCCCAGCGACTACTCGCCCACCCTCAACCTGATGGCCGGCACCAACATCGTGGTCTACGCCCTCACCCGCGAGGGGGGCACCACCCCCAAGCTGCCGCCCCCGGCCTGGGAACAGGTCAAGCCCCAGACGCCCCTGGCCGAGGGGGTGGAGGGCGAAAGCGGCGGCGAGGAGGAAGGGGAGTTGCTCGACGAGTTGGACGGCTCCCTGGCCCTGGTGCAGACCCCGCTGGGCCAGGTGCTGGAGGAGGGCGGGGTGCAGGTCATCATCGGCGGCAAGTATTCCATTGAGTTGCTTAAAGGCGGGTTGCACGGTTTTATCCTGCACAACCTGCCGGCAGGGGCCCACTGGATCGAGTTGCGCTACGCCGGCAAGAGCAAACAACTCGACGTGGAACTGAAGCGCGGCCAGGTGCGGACCCTGACCTTCGGCATCAATCGCCTGGGATTCCTCACCCAGTTGCGGCTGCACCAGCAGGAGGAGTTGATGGGCGGGGAGGCGTGGCGCACCAACTTTGGGGATTTGGAGATCGAGGAGGTCTTCCTCAGCGAGGACCGCGAAAAACTGCATTGACCCAGATCGGCGTCACCCTGACAAGGAGGAAACGAGATGGAGACCGCAGTCGAGGGCGCCCATTCGGTGTACCGTTTCATAGAGCGCACCGCAGAGCGGGTGGACGAGGGCATCCGCTGGCAGACCATCGACTACGAGAACAAGCCCCATTACCACTACGGGGTATTCAACGGCTGCGGCGGGATCAGCCTCTTCCTGGCCGAATACTACCGGCAGGCCGGGGTGGCCGCTGCCCTCGATCTTGCCCTCGGGGCCAACCAGTGGTGCTCCGCCCCAGCGCGGGTCGGGCACGCCCGCGGACTGCTCACCGGACGGACCGGTGTAGCCCTGTCGTGGCTGCACCTGTCGCGGATCGCCGGGCGCCCGGAGTACTTGGGCTTTGGTGCGGAAAATGCCCAGATCCTGTTGCGGGAAGACCCTGGTCCCGTGACCGACCTGATGGGCGGGGCAGCCTCCAACGGCCTCTTCCTCCTCCGCCTGTGGGAGGCCACTGGCAAGCGGCGGTACCTGGAAGGGGCCATCCGCAACGGGGGATGGCTGGCCGGGCAACTGGTGCGCGACGAACTGGGCTGTCACTGCCTGGTGGTGGTCGACGGCAGCTTTGGGAAGGTGCCCTACACCGGCGTCGCCCACGGCATTTCGGGGGTGGCCCATTATTTTTTGTTGCTCCACACTGCCACCCAGGATTCCGCCTGGGCTGGCCTGGCTAGAGAGATCCTCGATACCCTGGTGCGCCACGGGCTCCCGGACCGGGGCGGGCTTAACTGGGCCACGGTGCTGGGCCAGACCGACCTGAGCCGCTGCCAGTGGAGCCACGGAGCTGCCGGTATCGGCCTTGTCTTTGCCAGGGCCGCTGTGGTGTTGGGCGAGCGGTCCTACCGGGAGGTGGCGCTCAAGTGCGGGGCCTCCACCTACGCGTACGGAGACTTCCGCCGCAATGCCACCCAATGCATCGGCCTGACCGGCTGCGGCGAACTCTTCATCGAACTTTTCTGTTTGGAGGGTGATCCGCTCTGGCTCGACCGGGCCCGCGAGTTTGCCCGATTGGCCTATGGGTACCGGGCGGAGTTGCCGGAGGGGGATGCCTGGCCCATAGACGAGCCGGGGCTGTATTCGGCCGACTACATGTACGGGGCTGCCGGCATCGGCCACTATTTCCTGCGGCTGCGGCGCCCCACCGAGATCTCCATGCCGCTGATGTGAGCGCGGCGGGGGATGACCCGCTCCGGTCTTTCCCAAGGCGCGCCCTGCCCCCTCGCTCGCTTTGCTCCGCTACCCGGCAACCTCGGCACGCGGTCTTCCCAACCCCGCTGCTCCCCAGGGAAATGCCTCCGGGGTCATTCCCCCGCCGCTGGTCTTCACTCGTACCCCAGGTACGCCTCCCGCACCTGGGGGTTGCGAAGCAGGGCGCCGGCCTGGTCCTCCAGGGCGATGCGGCCGGTCTCCATCACGTAGCCCCGGTGGGCGATCTGTAGGGCTTCGTTGGCGTTCTGCTCCACCAGCAGGATGGTGGTGCCCCGCTGGTTGAGTTCCCTGATGACCGCGAAGATGCGCTGCACCAGCACCGGGGCCAGACCCAGGGAGGGTTCGTCGAGCAGGAGCAGGCGGGGCCTGGCCATCAGGGCCCGGCCGATGGCCAGCATCTGCTGCTCCCCCCCGCTGAGGGTGCCGGCCTTCTGCCCTGCCCGTTCCCGCAGGCGGGGGAAGAGTTCGCAGACCTGCTCCAGGTCCCCGGCCACTCCTGCCCGGTCGCGGCGGGTGTAGGCGCCCAGCTCCAGGTTTTCCAGCACCGTCAACTCCGCAAAGACGCGCCGGCCCTCGGGCACCTGGCACAGGCCCAGGGCGACGATCTGGTGGGGGGCGGCCTGCCGCAGTGAGACCCCGCCGTAGAGCACCTCGCCCGAGCGCGCCCGGATCAGCCCGGAGATGGTCATCAGGGTGGTGCTCTTGCCCGCCCCGTTGGCCCCGATTAGGGTGACGATCTGCCCCTCCTCCACCCGCAGCGAGACGCCCCGGAGCACCTCCAGGGGCCCGTAGCCGGCGTGGACCTGGCGCAGTTCGAGCAGAGCGGCCATCAGTTTGCCTCCCCTGCCGGAGGCCGATACTGGGGCCCCAGGTACGCCTCGATCACCCGGGCGTCCTTCTGCACCAGGGCCGGCTCACCCTGGGCGATCAGTTCCCCGTGGTCGAGCACGTAGACGAAATCCGAGATACGCATCACCAGCTTCATATCGTGTTCGATGAGCAGGATGGTGACCCCGGCCCGGCGGATGCGGCGGATGAGTTCGACCAGGGCTTGGGTTTCCTGGGGATTCATGCCCGCGGCCGGTTCGTCGAGCAGGAGCAGGCGCGGGCCGCAGGCCAGGGCTCGGGCGATCTCCAGCTTGCGCTGCTCCCCGTAGGAAAGGCTGTCGGACTGCTCGGCCTCGCGCTGGGCCAGGCCGACGAAGTCTAGGTACTCCAGGGCTGCCCCGGTGAGGCGCTGCTCCTCGGCGCGGTTGCCGGCCAGGGCCCGCCAGAAACCGCCCCGGGTCCGCCCGTGCAGGCCCACCTTGACGTTGTCGAGCACCGACAAATCGGTGAAGAGGCGGATGTTCTGGAAGGTGCGGGCGATGCCGGCCCTGGCGATGTGATCGGGGGGCATGGTGGTCAGCTCGACTTCCCCCTCGGCGGCGACAAAACGCAGGCGCCCCGAGGTGGGCTGCACCAGGCGGGTGAGGGCGTTGAAAAAGGTGGTCTTGCCCGCCCCGTTGGGTCCGATCAGGGCAGTGATGCTCCCCTCGCGGATGGCGAGGGAGACCCCGGCAACGGCCCGCACCCCGCCGAACTGCACGGTGATCCCCTCGGCTTCGAGGATGTGGGCAGGGTCACGCACCGGGCGGGTCCTTGCGCAGGTGGAAGAGGTCGCCGGCCAGGGCGGTCAACCGCTGCCGCAGTTCGGGCAAGAGCGGCTTGCCTCTGCCGCCGGGGGGCAGCAGGCCGCCGGGCCTGAAGATCATGAAGAGCACCAGGATCAGCCCGAAGAAGAGGTAGCGGGTGCGGGCCAGGTTGAGTTCGACCCCCTCCTCCTTGACGCTGAGGATCTGCTTGACGATTCCCCCGCTGTTTTCGACCCAGGCGCGGGTGGAGTCGGAGACCCCGGCAAAGAGGTAGGGTTCGCGCAGCAACTCGCCCAGGCCGATGAAGCAGAGGGCGCCGATGAGCACCCCGCGGATATTGCCCATGCCGCCCAGCACGATGCAGCAGAGCACGACGATGGAGGACCAGAAGTCGAAGATGTTGGTGCTGACGATGAGGAACTTGAAGGCCATCAGCGAGCCGCCCACCCCGCCGACGAAGCCGCTGAAGGCGAAGGCGATCATCTTCTCGCCCCCGACCTGGATGCCGCAGGAGCGGGCCGAGACCGGATCGGCCTTGATGGCGGCCCAGGCCCGGCCCAGGCGCGAGTGGTGCAGCAGGGTCACCGCCCCCAGGGTAATCAGGGCCAGGAGGAGCACCAGGTAGAAGAAGCCGGGGGTGCCGTCCTTGAGCACCTGCCGGGCGAAACGCGGCTCCAGGCGGATCTCGGCACGGTACTCGCCGGGGGAGAGCAGGGCAAGATCCCAATAGATGAGCGGCTTGAGGAAGGCCCCCGGCTCCCGCCCTTCCAAGGGGATCTGCACCGCCGAGCCGGGTGATTCCCCGTCGATTACCCCGCTGCCCAGCACCACCCAGGGGGCCTGGGCCTCCAGCTCGACAAAGGCCATCTGCCCGTCCCAGTTGCGGAAGCGCAGCTCCGGGCCGGCCCCCGAATCCGGGCTGGAGCGCTCGTAGCGGCGCCGCAGGCCGGGGCTGGCGTCGGGCGACAGTTCCCCCAGCCACAGGTCCTGGGGGGTGAAGCTGGGCTCAGCGGTCAACCCGGAGGGGTTCTCCGGGGTGGAGCCGCGCGGGTCCGGGCTGACCCGCAGGCGCAACTCCACCTGCCGGGCCGGGGCCTCCTGGTAGCTGAGGGCGATGGGGGGATAGCCCTTGATGCCGCTGGGCCCGCCGGTCAGCCAGCTCTCGTTGAGCACCAGCAAAAAGACGATCTCGGCGAAGGCCAGGGTGACGATGGCGTAGTAGTCCCCGGTCAGGCGCAGGGTGGGGGCTCCGCGCAGGACGCCCCACAGGGCGCAGTGCAGGCCGGCGATGAAGGCCACCACAAAGAAGGAGCCGGTGAACTGCCATTCGGGCTGGCGGTAGAGCAGCACCGAGGTGTAGGCCCCCACGGTCATGAAGGCCACGTAGCCCAGGTCGAGCAGGCCGGTGAAGCCCACCACCACGTTGAGGCCCAGGGCGAGGATGACGTAGATGAGGATGAGCAGGCAGACTTCCATCAGCCGGCCGTGGCCGGTGGCCGGCAGCAGTTCGGCGCCGGCGGGGCCCAGCCAGGGCAGCGCCAGCAGGAAGAGCAGCAGGGCCAGCAGGAATTGCGCCGAGCGGGAACGCCATCCGCTCATGAGCGGTCCACCGCGCTGCTGCCGAGGATGCCGGTGGGGCGGACCAGGATCACCCCGATGAGGATGGCAAAGGCGAAGGCCACCGAGTAGCCCCCCGAGATCTCGAGCCAGGGGCACAGATAGGCGCGGGCCCCCACCTCGACCAGGCCCATGATGACCCCGCCCAGGAAGGCGCCGCGCAGGTTGCCGATCCCCCCCAGCACCGCGGCCGAGAAGGCGATTACCCCCGGATAGACCCCCATGCGAAAGCCGATCTGGCTGCCGATGTAGAGCCCGTAGGAGACCCCGGCCACCGCGGCCATCGCCGCCCCCAGCACAAAGGTGAAGCTGATGACGCGGTTGACGTCGATGCCCATCAGGGCCGCGGCCCCCTTGTCGAGGGAGCAGGCGCGCATGGCCTTGCCGATGGTGGTGCGCTGCACGGTCCAGTCGAGCAGGAGCATCAGGGCGAGGGTGATGGACCAGATGAAGACGAACTTGCCGGGGATGAAGACCGCGCCGGCCCCGTCGCGGCCGCCCAGGATGGCGCGCTGGAAGAAGTGTTCCTCGCCGGAGGGGGCCAGGGCCGGGAAGGCCCTGGGCTCGGAGCCCCAGACCAGCATGGCCAGGTTTTGCAGAAAGAGGGAGACCCCCACCGCGGTGATCAGGGCGGCCAGGCGGGGGGCCTGGCGCATGGGGCGGTAGGCGAGATATTCGATTAGAAGGCCCAGCAGGCCGCAGCCCAGCACCGCCAGGGCCAGGCCGGCCCAGAAGGGCAGGCCCAGGGAGGAGATGGCCACCACCCCGAGGAAGGCCCCGATCATGTAGACCTCGCCGTGGGCGAAGTTGACCAGCTTGACGATGCCGTAGACCAGGGTGTAGCCCACGGCGATCAGGGCGTAGATCCCCCCCAGCAGCAGGGCGTTGAGCAACTGGTTGAGGAAAAAGTCCATGCGCCGGGGGAGGGCTTACTCCATCTGCTTGGGCGCCGGGACGAAGCGGCCGCCCTCGACGACGGCCACCATCACCGGTTTGAGGCAGTCGCCATTGTGGTCGAAATAGGTCACCCCAGTGATGCCCTTGAACCCTTTCTCGCGGCTGGTGTGGCCGGCCATCCAGTCGCGCAGGTCGTTGCGGTCGGTGCCCACGGCGCGGATGCCATCTAAGGCCATGGTCACCGCGTCGTAGGTGAGGGCGGCCCAGGTGTCGGGCTCGCGGCCGAAGCGCTCCTTGAACCTTTTGGCGAAACTCTTGGCCGCCTCGCTGGAACTGGGCCCGAACAGGAAGGGGGTGGTGATCAGGGTGCCGTTGGCCGCTTCGCCGCCGATCTCGGTGAAGCCGGGCCCAAAGACCCCGTCCCCGCCGAGGAACTGGGTTCTGATCCCCTTCTCGCGGGCCTGCTTGACGATGGTGCCAGCCTCGGCGTAGAGCCCGGAGATGAAGATGGCCTGGGCCTGGGCATTCCTGGCCAGGTCGAGCAGGGGGGCGAAGTCGCTGGTCTTCTCCCGCACGTAGTCCTGCACCGTCACCACCTGCAGGCCGATGGCCTGGGCTCGGGCCACAAAGGCGTCCTTGAGGCCCTTGCCGTAGTCGTCGTTGTCGAAGAAGACGGCCACCCGCTCCAGGCCGAGCGTCTTCTTGATGTAGTCGGCCATGAAGGCGCCCTGGTAGTCGTCGCGGTAGAGGTTGCGGAAGGTGTAGTCGCTGCCCTCGCAGACGTGGATATTGGTGGAGCCGGGGGAGAACTGCACCACCTCGGCGTCGCGGTAGATGGGTTTGCCGGCCAGGGAGCAGGTGGAGTTGAAGTGCCCGATGACCATGCAGATGCGCTGGTCGGTGGCGAACTTCTTGGCCACGGTGACGGCCTTGTCGTTCTTGCCCTCGTCGTCCCCGTACTCGGCCTCGATGGGGCGGCCGCCAATGCCGCCGGCGGCATTGGCCTCCTCCAGGGCCAGGGTGGCGGCGTTGCGGATCATCACCCCGTACATGGCCCCCGAGCCGGTGAAGGGGCCGGCCACGCCGAGGCGGATGGGCTCGGCGGCCCAAAGGGAAAGGGGCAGGGCGGCCAGGGCGGCCAGGGCGGCCAGGCCCAGGAAGGTGCGGCTGCTTTTCATAGGGGGCCTCTCGCGGTGTGGTTCAGCTCTTTGGGGCCAGGAGCTGGCGCAGTTGCGCCAGCTCTCCTGGTTCCATGTGGAAGACGTTCTCCTCGGCCGGGAAGGCGCCCTGTTCCACGTCGTGGCGGTACGCGGCCAGGGCCCTGGCCGCTTCCTCGCCGAAACGGGTATAGGCCCTGGCCAGGCGCAACTCCACCCCGCTGAAGCCCAGCAGGTCGTGGACGATGAGCACCTGGCCGTCGCAGTGGCGGCCGGCGCCGATGCCGATGGTGGGGATCTCCAGGGACTGGCTGACCAGTTGGGCTGCCTCCTCGGCGACCATCTCCAGCACCAGGGCAAAGACCCCGGCCTCCTGCAGGCGCCGCGCCTCCTCCAGCAGCCATTCCGCCTCGGCGGCGCTCCTGCCCTGCACCCGGGCCACGGTGCCGCGCTTCTCGCTGAAGGCGTACAGGTCGCGGCCGTGGGACTGGGGGGTGAAGCCCAGATGCCCGGCCACCGGGATGCCGGCCCGCGTCATGGCCTCGACCTGGGGCAGCACCGGGGCGCCGCCCTCCAGCTTCACCCCGTCGGCCCCGCCTTCCTGGATCAGGCGGCCGGCGTTGAGCAGGGCGGCCTCGGGGGAGTGGTAGGAGAGGAAGGGCAGGTCGGCCAGCACCAGGGCCCGCTCCACCCCGCGCCGCACCGCCCGGGTGTGGTGGACGATGTCCTCGACGGTGACCTCTTGCTCGCTGCGGTAGCCCAGGACGTTGGTGCCCACCGAGTCCCCCACCAGGGCGATGTCGATGCCGGCCCCTTCGAGCAGCCGGGCAGTGGGGCAGTCGTAGGCGGTGAGGGCGGCGATCTTCTGGCCCCGCGCCTTCCTGGCGCACAGGTACGAGGGGGTGACTCTGGGAGGAGAGAGGGAGTCGGGCATGGTGCCCACTTGGAGATAATTGTCACAGGTTGTGAGGACTGCTACAATGACCAGCAACGAACTGCTGACACACTTGATTTGGCGCAAGGCCATAGTGGAATGGGCCGGCAGTTTTTTAATTATATGATCCAAGCGCGGCCCAGGGCAAGGTCCTTATCGCGGTGAAAGTGGATCCGATGGCGGACAAGTACGCCTTTATCAGCGCCGAACTGGAGCGCCGGGAACGCGAGGGGCTGCGGCGCCGGTTGCGCCCGGTGGTCCCAGGCAGGGGGGTGGAGGTGGAGGTGGAAGGCCGGCAGCTGGTCAACTTCAGCACCAATGATTATCTGGGCCTGGCCTCCCACCCCCTGGTGCTCGAAAGGGCTGCCCAGTACCTGCGCCAGTACGGGGCCGGGGCCAGGGCCTCGCGCCTGGTCTGCGGCTCGCACCCCGGATTCGCCCCGGTAGAGGAGAAGTTGGCCCGGCTCAAAGGCCGGGATTCCGCCCTGGTCTTCAACTCGGGCTTCCAGGCCAATGCCTCGCTCTTGCCGGCCCTGTGCGACCGCCATACCCTGTTGCTCTTGGACCGCCTGGCCCACGGCAGCCTGATCCTGGGGGCCCAGGCCGCCGGCTGCCGGGTGTGGCGGTTCCAGCACAACGACCTGGACCACCTGCGGCAACTGCTCCAGCAGCACCGGAACGCCCACCCGCGGGTGATCATCGCCACCGAATCGGTGTTCAGCATGGACGGGGGCCAGAGCGAGGTGGGGGCCATCGCCGGGCTGGCGGCGGAGTTCGAGGCCCTGCTGCTGCTGGACGAGGCCCACGCCACCGGGGTGCTGGGACCAGGAGGGGCGGGGCTGAGCTGCGGCCACCCGGTGGACCTGGTCATGGGCACCCTGAGCAAGGCCCTCGGCGCTTTTGGCGCTTACGTGGCCTGCGAAGCGCCCTTGCGGGAGTACCTGATCAACTGCTGCTCGGGGCTGGTGTACAGCACCGGGCTGCCCCCGGCGGTGTTAGGGGCGGCGGACGCGGCCCTCGAACTGCTGCCCCGGATGGACGCCGAGCGGGCGCAATTACAGGGCCACGCCGACTTCCTGCGCGGGGCCCTGCAGGCCCAGGGCTGGGACACTGCTGCTTCCACCACCCAGATCGTGCCGGTGGTGGTGGGGCAGAGCGAGAAGGCCCTGGGCCTGGCCGCCTGGCTCGAAGAACAGGGGGCGCTGGCCGTGGCCATCCGGCCCCCCACGGTGCCGGCCGGCCAGGCCCGCCTGCGCCTGGCTCTCTCTGCCCTGCACACCAGGGCGCAGCTGGAGTGGCTGGTGGAACTGTTGGGGAGATGGCGTGAGCAGAACTGAGGTGCTGCTCCAGCACGGCTGGGGTTTCGGCCCCTGCTGCTGGGCGGGATGGCGGGCGGCGCTGCCCCCGGAGGGGGTGCTGCGGGTGGCGGACCGGGGCTATTTCGGTACGCCCTGCTCCCCTGAGGGCCAGCCGCAGGTGATCGTCGCCCATTCCTTTGGCCTGTACCTGCTGGAGCCCCGGTGGCTGGAGGGGGCGCAACTGGTGGTGGGGTTGGGGAGCTTTGGCACCTTTCATCCAGAGGGGGAGGCGGGCCGGCGCTCGCGGCGGGTGGTGGGGCGGATGCGCCGGCGTCTGGAGGAGGAACCAGAGTCCCTGCTGGCCGGGTTCTGGTCTCAGTGTTTTGCGCCGGAGGGGGGAGGGCAGGACCTGCCTGGCCCCCCGGAGAAACCCCTGCTGGCCGCGGACCTGGCGCGGCTGGACAGGGAGGCCCTCGACCTGGAGCTTTTGCGAGGAGCGCCGCGCGTGCTGCTCTTACACGGCGAGGAGGACCAGGTCGTGCCGGTGGAGCAGGCCCAGGCCCTGCAAAGGCAACTGTCCAACAGTCGCCTGGAGGTCCTGCCTGGCGCCGGCCATGCCCTGCCCCTCACCCGTCCCGCCGCTTGCTGGGCGGCCATCGCCGCGGCGCTGGGGCCATGAATACACCCACTCGCCAGGAGCGCATTGCCCGCAACTTTTCCCGCAGCGCGGCCACCTACGACCGGGCCGCCGCCGCGCAGGGGTGGGCGGCCCAACTGCTGCTGGCGGAACTGGCAGGCCAGGTGGCCAGCCTGCCCGAAGGGCCGGCGCTGGAGATGGGCTGCGGCACCGGCCTCCTGAGCGCGGGGCTGGCGGGGTTGCTGCCAGAGCGGGAGTGCTGGTTTACCGACCTGTCCCCGGTGCTGCTGGAGGTCTGCCGGGGGCGGGTGGGGGCAGCCCAACACCGGCACTGGCAGGTGATGGACGGGGAGCGCGGGCCGGAACAGCAGGGGTACGCCCTGATCATCTCGGGCATGGCCCTGCACTGGTTCGCCGACTGGCGGGGGGCCCTGCGGCGCTGGGTGGGGGCGCTGCGGCCCGGCGGCCTGCTGGCCTGCTCCTTTCAGGAGGCCGGCTCCTTTCCCGAATGGCGCGCCCAGTGCGACCGGCTCGGGCTGCCCTGCACGGCCAACCCCTTTCCCGCCCTGGAGGAGATGCGGGAACTGTTGGGGAGTGCGGGCCGCTGCTGGGCGGTGCGGCAGGGGTGGCGCCACGCCTCGGCGCGGGATTTTTTTCGCAGCCTCAAGGCTACCGGAGCCGCCACCCCATTGAAAGGAGAGCCCCTGGGGGCTGGGGTCTTTCGACGCCTGCTGGGGGCCTGGGACCAGGAATACCCAGCCGGGGTGGAGGTGACGGTCTCCTGTGGCCTGGCGGTGGTGCGGCGGGGCGCAGGGACTTTGAGTATCCATTAGGGGAGCGATGGAGCGATTGCCGCCCAGATTCTTCGTCACCGGCACCGATACCGGGGTGGGCAAGACCCTGGTCTGCGCGGTGCTGATGTCCGGGCTGGAGGCGGTGTACTGGAAACCCGTACAGAGCGGGGAGCCCGGCGACACCGAATGGGTACAAGGGGCCACCGGGCTGCCGGCGGCGCGTTTTGCCCCGGAGACCTACCGTTTTCGCCTGCCCCGCTCCCCCCACGAGGCCGCGGCCCGCCAAGGGGTGGAGATCGAGTTGGACGCCTTCTGCCCGCCAAGGGCGGCCCGGCTGATCGCCGAGGGGGCCGGCGGGGTCCTGGTCCCCCTCAACGACCGCCAACTGATGGTGGACCTGATGACCCACCTGGGATTGCCGGTGCTGCTGGTGGCCCGCAGCGGGCTGGGCACCCTCAACCACACCCTGCTCAGCCTGGAGGCGCTGCGGGGCCGGGGGCTGGAGGTGCTGGGGGTGGTGGTCAACGGGCCCAGGGACCCGGCCAACGAGGAGGGCATCACCCGGTACGGGCAGGTGCGGGTGCTGGCTGCGGTGGAGCCGCTGTTCCGCCTCGATCCCGAGGGGTTGCGCGAGGCGTACCGGCGCTGTTTTGGAGGAGGGGGATGAACTCACCCATCTGGATGCCCTACACCCAGATGCAGGGCGCCCCGGCCCCGCTGGTGGTGCGTTCGGCGCAGGGGGCCCTGCTGGAACTGGAGGACGGCCGCCGGCTGGTAGACTGCATCTCCAGTTGGTGGGTCACCCTGCACGGCCACTGCCAGCCCCGGATCAGTGCGGCCATCGCCGCGCAGGCCGGCCGGCTCGAACAGGTGATCGCCGCCGGCTTTACCCACGCCCCGGCCGAGGAGTTGGCCCGGCGCCTGACCGGCCATCTGCCCTTCCTGCCCCGGCTTTTCTATTCGGACAATGGATCCACCGCGGTGGAGGTGGCCCTGAAGATGGCCTACCAGTACTGGCGCAACCAGGGGGCCGGGGGCCGGCGGCGTTTCCTCAGCCTGGAGGGGGCGTACCACGGCGACACCCTGGGGGCCATGTCGCTGAGCGGGCGCTCGGTCTTCACCGAGGCTTTCGGGGGGTTGCTCTTCCCGGTGGACTTTGTCCCCTTTCCCCAGACCTGGATGGGAGATGGGGAGGCGGAGGAGCGCGAGGGGCTGGCCCTGGCGCACCTGGAGGGCCTCTTGCGCCGGCAGGGGGAGGAGTACGCGGCAATGATCGCCGAACCCCTGGTGCAGGGGGCGGCGGGGATGCGCATGTGCCGGCCCTCCTTCCTGCGAGGGGTCCAAGAACTCCTGCGGGCGCACGGGGTGCTGCTGATCGGCGACGAGGTGTTCACGGGGTTCGGCCGCACCGGGGGGCTCTTCGCCTGCCCCCTGGCCGGGGTACGGCCCGACATCCTCTGCCTGGCCAAGGGGCTCAGCGGGGGCTTCCTGCCACTGGCCGCCACCTTGTGCAGCGAGAAGGTGTACCAGGCATTCTGCTCCGATGATCCGCGCCACACCCTCTACCACGGGCATTCCTACACCGCCAACCCCCTGGGCTGCGCCGCGGCCCTGGCCTCCCTGGACCTGCTCGAAAGCCAACCCCCACCCTATGCCCATCTGGAGGGCTGGCACCGCGAGGAGTTGAGGGAACTGGTGGATCACCCGCACCTGTGCCGGCTGCGGGTCTGCGGCACCATCGCGGCGCTGGAGGTGCGGGGGGCGGCAGGGTACCTGCACGAACTGGGGCCGCGTCTGCGGCAGGCCTTCCTCGAACGGGGGTTGCTGCTGCGGCCCTTGGGCGGGATGATCTACCTGGTGCCGCCCTATTGCCTGGAACGGGATCAGTTGGTCCGGATCTACCGCGCCATCGCCGAGGTGGTCTCGGGGCTCGCTGCGTAGGGGGCCTGGCCTTGCACAGCATCAAGTGTCCAGCGCATTGTTGCTGACCATCGTTGCTGCCTGGTGAGGTGCCGGTTATTTCCCCGTGGACACTTTGGGCTCCAGGCCCAAAAGGCTGAACAGGGCCGCGTCCCTGGCCTGGCCCGGGTGCGGGGTGGTCAGCAACTTGTCGCCCGAGAAGATGGAGTTGGCCCCGGCCAAAAAACACAGGGCCTGCCCTTCGTCGCTGAGTTGGTCGCGGCCGGCCGAGAGCCGGACCATGGCCTGGGGGAAGAGCAGGCGGGCCGCGGCGATCATCCGCACCAACTCCCACACCGAGACCCTGGGCTGCTGGCCCAGGGGGGTGCCGGGGATGGGCACCAGGGCGTTGATGGGCACGGATTCGGGCGGGGTGGGCAGGGAGACCAGGGTGTGGAGCAGGTCGATGCGGTCCTCCTCGCCCTCGCCCAGCCCCAGGATGCCGCCGCAGCAGACCGAGATGCCGGCGCGGGAGACGTGGGCCAGGGTCTGGAGGCGGTCCTCGTAGGTGCGGGTGCTGACCACCTTTTTATAGTGCTCTGGGCCGGTGTCGAGGTTGTGGTTGTAGGCGGTCAGGCCGGCTTCCCTGAGGCGCCGGGCCTGGTCTTCGTCCAACATGCCCAGGGTGCAGCAGACCTCCAGGTCCAGGGCGGCGACCTGCCGCACCATCTCCAGCACCTGGTCGAATTCAGCGCCGTCGCGCACCTGGCGCCAGGCGGCGCCCATGCAGAAGCGGGTGCTGCCGGCCTCCCTGGCCCGCAGGGCGGCCTCGGCCACCGCGCCCGGATCGAGCAGGGGCTGGCGCTCCAGGCCGGTGTGGTGGTGGGCCGACTGGGAGCAGTAGCCGCAGTCCTCGGGGCAGCCGCCGGTCTTGATGGAGAGCAGGGTGCAGACCTGGACCTGGCGGGGGTCGTGGTGGTGGCGGTGTACCTCGGCGGCCCGGTGGATCAGTTCGAGCAGGGGGGTGCGGTACAACTGGCTCACCTGCGGCCGGGTCCAGGGTCCGGGTTGGGTCTGCATGGGTCGCGCTCCTGGCGGGGGTTGCTCAAACCAAGGGAGTTTCGGCGCTGCTGGCAAGGCGGCGGTGGCTTATCTTTTGGATTAAGGAGGGGCGCATGGAGGAGAAACCGCCGGACAGATCCTGGCTCCAGTCCTATGCCCGGTCCAGCCAGTACGCGGGGGCCGGCATCCAGATGGCCGTCTCCGTCTTTTTGTGCCTGCTGGGGGGCAACTGGCTGGACCAGCGCTGGGGGACCTCGCCCCTTTTCCTGATCCTGGGGGTGTTCCTGGGCGGTGGGGCCGGCTTCTACAACCTGGTCAAGCTGCTTACACGCGCCGAAGGGCGCCGACGCGAGGAGAAAGAGGGATGTGGGAAGGAGTGATCGCCGGGGTGGCCGTGGCCGCCCTCAACGGCCTGGGGGCCTGGCTGCTGATCCGCTGGGCCTTTGACCGCGACAACCAGACCTTCGTGCTGGCGGTGCTGGGCGGCACCGGGGTGCGCCTGGCCCTGGTGATGGCCATCTCGGTGGGGATCTTCAAGTTCACCGAGTTGCAGGCCGGCGCCTATATGGGGAGCCTGATCGTCTCCTTTCTGGTCTTTCAGGTCTGGGAAATCGCCCTGGTGTTGCGCCGGCGGGGGAGGGCCAAACCGGGGCAGAGTGGTCCGAGGTAAGAAAAAAGCTGCCCCTGCCGGCCCAGGTGTTGACACGGCTTTTGCGGCTGCTTAGCTTATATATTCTTTGCAGCACGGGCTCCGTCTTTCTATCCCTTCACTGATCCCTGATCCATGTCCGGCGAGACCCAAGCGGCTGGCGCCGCCCACCAACAGATCGACATCCTGGGCCACCTCCTCAACCACGATTATCTGGAGGTGCCCTTCTTCAATGCCCCCCACCTTATCGACGGCAAGATTCCCCTGCCGCAGTTCGATCCCATCTGGGGCATCGACCTGTCCATCACCCGCCACGTGGTGATGCTGTGGATCGCCAGCACTTTGTTGGTGGGGCTGCTGCTGATGGCCTTCCGCCGGCGCGAGCTGGTGCCCAGCGGCCTGGGCAACTTCTTCGAGTCCATCGTCGTCTTCATCCGCGACCAGGTCGTCCTGCCCACCATGGGCGAGGGGGGCCGGGCCTATCTGCCCTACCTGCTCACCGCCTTCTTCTTCATCCTTTCCTGCAACCTGCTGGGCCTGATTCCCTACGCGGCAACCGCCACCGGCAACGTCAACGTCACCGCAGCCCTGGCGCTGATGACCTTTGCCCTCACCCTGGGCGCCGGGATTCGCCACAACGGCCTCTTCGGCTTCTTCAAAAGCATCATCCCCCACGGCCTGCCCCTCTGGCTGCTGCCCATCATGATCCCGGTGGAACTGGTCAGCATGTTCTCCCGGCCCTTCGCCCTGTGTATCCGTCTCTTCGCCAACATGATCGCCGGGCACATGGTCATCCTGGTTTTCCTGGGGATCATCATTCTGCTAAAGGCCCTGTGGCTGGCCCCCCTCTCGGTGGCCTTTGCCACGGCGATCTACCTGCTGGAGATCTTCATCGCCTTTGTCCAGGCGTTCATCTTCACCATGCTATCGACGCTGTTCATCGGCATGGCGGCGCATCCCGAGCACTGAGGGGCCCGCCTGCTCACCAAACGATAAGGAGGCAGGAATGGAATTGGCATATTTGGGCGCCGCCATCGGCGCCGGTCTGGGGGCGATTGGCGCCGGCATCGGCATCGGTCTCCTGGGCGGTTCCGCCATGGAGGGCATGGCCCGGCAGCCCGAGGCCATGGGCGAGATGCGGACCAACATGATCATCGCCGCGGCGCTAATCGAAGGCGTCGCACTCTTCGGCGAAGCAATCTGCGCCGCCATCGTCTTCACCAAGTAAGCGGCCGCTGAGGGCAGCCATGTTAGACCCCCATACCGGGACAATCATCTGGACCCTGATCACCTTTGCGGTGGTCCTGGTGGTGCTCAAGGCGGCGGTGTGGAAGCCGCTGCTGGCGGCGCTGGACGAACGCGAACGGCAGATCAGGGAATCCCTGGCCGCCGCCGAGAAGGCCAAGGCCGAGATGCAGGCCAGCCTCGATGAGCAGCAGCGCGCCCTGGAGGCCGCGCACGACGAGGCGCGCAAGATCGTCGGCCAGGCGCGCGAGGCGGCCGAGCGGGTCAGCCAACAGATCATCGCCGAAGCTCGACAGGAGGCCGAGCACACGGCCCACGCCATGCGCCGCGAGCTGGAAAGCGAGCGCCAGGCCGCCCTGGACCAGTTGCGGCGCGAGGTGGCCGAACTGGCGGTGCGGGCCGCCGGCCTGATCATCGACGCCGAACTCGACAACGAGAAAAACCGCCGGCTGGTCGATGACATGATCAGCCGCATACCCCAGGCCCCGGCCCACAACTGAAGGCGGCGGCGAGGGCGCCCCGCCACATATGGATAACCGATGAGTGCTCCCGAAGTCGTGCGGCGCTACGCCGCCACGCTCCTGGAGGCCGCCGCCGAACTCAAGGTCGAAGCCCAGGTCCAGGCCGACGTCGAGGGCCTGCGGGCCACCCTGCTGGCCTCAGCTGAGTTGGGCGCCTGCCTGGGCAACCGCCTGGTCGAGGCACAGGTCCACCGCGCCTTGCTGGAAAGCCTTTTCGCCGGCAAGGTGCAGCCCCTGACCCTCAACTTCCTACTGCTCCTGGCCGAGCGCGGGCGGGCCGGGCTGCTGCCCTGGGTCCTGGCCGCCTTCATTGACCTTTTCGACGCCAGGCAGGGGGTGCTTCAGGCTGAGGTCCGTTCGGCGGTGGAGTTGAGCGAGGAGCAGCGGCGGGGCTTTCAACAACGCCTCGAAGCCTACACCGGCAAGCAGGTGCGCCTCAGCGCCAGGCTGGACAAGAGCCTCAAGGGCGGCGCCGTCGCCCGGGTCGGCGACACGGTCTTCGACGGCAGCCTGGTCAGGCACCTGGAGTCCCTGCGCGCACAACTGGCAGGGGCGTTGACAACCCACAACTGATCTTACACGGCCCAATTTCGAGGAACTGATCATGCCCACCCCGACCCTGGTCCAGCCCGACGAAATCTCCAAGATCCTCAAGCAGCAGTTGCTGGGCTTTGAGAAGCAGATCGACGTATTCGAGAGCGGCACTGTGCTCTACGTCGGCGACGGCATCGCCCGCGTCCACGGCCTGGCCAATGTGCGCGCCACCGAGTTGGTGGAGTTTCCCCACGGTGTCATGGGCATGGCCCTCAACCTTGAAGCTGACAACGTGGGCTGCGTGCTCTTTGGCGACGACACCCTCATCCACGAGGGCGACCTGGTCAAGCGCACCGGCCGTATCGTCGAGGTGCCCGTGGGCGAGGAGCTGCTGGGCCGGGTGGTCAACCCGCTGGGGCAGCCCATCGACGGCAAGGGGCCCATCAACGCCAAGCAGACCCTGCCGGTGGAGCGCAAGGCCCCCGGCGTGATCGACCGCCAGCCGGTGGAGGAGGCCCTGCAGACCGGGATCAAGGTAATAGACTCCACCATCCCCATCGGCAAGGGCCAGCGCGAGTTGATCATCGGCGACCGTCAGACCGGCAAGACCGCCATCGCTATCGATACCATCATCAACCAAAAGAACAAGGGGGTCACCTGCGTGTACGTGGCCATCGGCCAGAAGGCCTCCTCGGTTGCCAAGGTGGTGGGCAAGCTCGAAGAGAGCGGGGCGATGGCCTACACCATCGTGGTCTCGGCCACGGCCAACGAGCCGGCCCCCCTCCAGTTCCTGGCCCCGTACTCGGGCTGCTCGATGGGCGAGTACTTTCGCGACAAGGGCGGCCACGCCCTGGTGGTCTACGACGATCTGACCAAGCAGGCGTGGGCCTACCGCGAGATGTCCCTGATTCTGCGCCGGCCCCCTGGCCGCGAGGCGTATCCGGGCGACGTATTTTACCTGCACTCGCGCCTCCTGGAGCGGGCCGGCAAGATGAGCGACGAGAAGGGGGGCGGCTCGCTAACCGCTTTCCCGGTCATCGAGATCCTCGAAGGTGACGTCTCGACCTTCGTGCCCACCAACGTCATCTCCATCACCGACGGCCAGATCCTGCTCAAGCCCGAACTCTTCTACTCGGGCATCCGGCCGGCCATGGACGTGGGCGCCTCGGTATCGCGCGTAAGCGCCGCCAAGACCAAGGCGATGCGGGCAGTGTCGCGCACCCTCAAGGGGGACATGTCGCGCTACAACGAGTTCAAGGCTTTTGCCCAGTTCGGCACATCCGACCTGGATCAGAGCACCCGCGACCTGCTCAACCACGGCGAGAAACTGGTCGAGGTGCTCAAGCAGGACCAGTTCAGCCCGCTCTCCCTGGGCGAGGAGGTGGTGGCCCTGTACGCCGCCAACGCGGGCCTCCTCGACGACCTGCCCACCAGGGCGGTGCAGCGCTTCGAGAAGGAGATGCTGGCCAACATGCGCACCGTGCATTGGGCCCTCCTCGAAGAGATCAACAAGACCCTGGCCTTCAGCGATGAGACCAAAACCAAGGTCCACGAGTCCATTCTCAAATTCAAGAGCAGCTTCCGGGCCTAGGAGACCTTTCGTGGCTACCCTGCGCCAACTCAGAACCCGCGTCGGCAGCGTCAAGAACATCCAGCGGGTCACCAACGCCATGAAGCTGGTGGCGGCTGCCAAGATGCGGAAGGCGCAGGATGCCATCGTCGCCGCCCGGCCCTATGGCAGGCAGCTCAGCCGCGTGCTCCAGCACCTGACCCAGAGCATCGAGAGCCAGCACCCGCTGCTGGTGGAGCGGCCAGTGGCCCGGGTGGCGGTGGCGGTGGTGACCGCCGACCGCGGCCTGTGCGGGGCTTTCAACTCCAACGTCTGCCGGATGGCGCAGCAGGAACTGGCTCGCCATCCCCAGACTGACCTGATCACCGTGGGGCGGAAGGGCCGCGACTTTTTCCGGCGGCGCAGCGTCGCCCCGGTGGTCCACCACGCCGATGTCTTCCGCCGGCTGAGCTTCAAGCACGCCTTGCAGATCTCGCACGACCTGAGCCAGCGCTACCTGCGGGGCGAGGTGGACCGGGTGCTGCTGGTCTTCAGTGAGTTCCGGTCCGTGGCCACCCAGCGGCCGGTGGTCGAGCAGCTTTTGCCGGTGGTGAAGCCCGAGGTCGCCGAGGACGAGGCGTTGCTGGACTACATCTTCGAGCCCGAACCCGAGCGGCTGCTCGACGCGCTGGTGCCCCTGCACGTCAACTACCGGGTCTGGCGCGCTCTGCTCGAAGTCAGCGCAGGCGAGCAGGCCGCCCGCATGACCGCCATGGACAACGCCACCAAGAACGCTGGCGACCTGATCGACGGGCTGGTCCGCCAGATGAACAAGAAGCGGCAGGCCTCCATTACCCTCGAACTGATGGACATCATCGGCGGCGCCGAAGCAGTATCACAGTAGACCGACGAGGCTTTTATGAAGGAAGGCACAATCAAGGAAATCATCGGCGTGGTTGTCGATGTGGATTTCGCCGGCCAGGAACTGCCGGCCATCTACAACGCACTCGAAGTGGACCCCGCCCATCGCCCCGGTAAGGAACGCCTGGTGCTGGAGGTGCAGCAGCACCTGGGCGAGAACATGGTGCGCTGCGTGGCCATGGACGCCACCGACGGCCTGGTGCGCGGCGCCAAGGTGGCCGACATCGGCAAGCCCATCCAGATCCCGGTGGGCGAGGAGGCCCTGGGTCGGCTCTTCAACGTCATCGGCGAGCCCATCGACGGCAAGGGGCCGCTCTCCCCCGACGTGCCGCGCATGCCGTTGCACCGGCCGGCCCCGCCGCACCAGGAGCAGGTCACCTCGGACCAGATGCTGGAGACCGGCATCAAGGTCATGGACCTGATTTGCCCCTTTGCCCGCGGCGGCAAGCTGGGCCTCTTTGGCGGTGCCGGGGTGGGCAAGACGGTCATCCTCACCGAGTTGATTCACAACGTGGCCTCCAGCCACGGCGGTTACTCGGTCTTTGCCGGAGTGGGCGAGCGCACCCGCGAGGGCAACGACCTCCTGCACGAGTTGAGCGCCTCGGGGGTGATCGACAAGACGGCGATGGTCTTTGGCCAGATGAACGAGCCGCCCGGCGCCCGCCAGCGCATCGCGCTCACCGGCCTGACCATAGCCGAGTACTTCCGCGAGGAGATGGGCCAGGACGTGCTGCTCTTCATCGACAATATCTTCCGCTTCATCCTGGCCGGCGCCGAGGTTTCGGCCCTCCTGGGGCGTATGCCCTCGGCAGTGGGCTA
>VGJS01000036.1 GCA_016867395.1 Candidatus Handelsmanbacteria bacterium | reverse complement strand
CCTCCAGTGCCACCTTCGCTCTGAAGTCGGCGGTGTAGCGCTTGCGCATGAATTCACCTCCTGATGGCTTTTTCCATCTATCGGCAAATCCACCTTAGGCACCTGGCCAGTTTTCCCAGACCATTATCGTAATCTATCGCCACCTCACCAGACTATTCCGGCTCCGTCGCATGCTAATCGAAGTATGCTCTGACCTTGTGCCTCCATTTCACCCCCAACCACTAAGCGCTCCCGATGCCTTCCATCCCATCGCGCCACCATCGCCGGCAAGCCAGGTTGGCGTTCCATGCAGAACCACAGCCGGCCGTAATAGTCCTGGCAACTGCCCCACTGGAAAATGCAGGGTTCTCCTGTGGCGAGGTGAATACATTCCCTGCCGTCGTATACCGTCAGACCGCGGTTGGTGCCGAACCATAAGTTTCCCTGGCCATGCTCGACAATGCTGAACACCCCCTCCCCGGAAAGACCTGCGAGACACGAGTAACAGCGGAGTTCCCCGCCCTCATAACCTACCACCCCCTGCTCATGGGTCCCGATCCACAGGCGCCCCCGGCTGTCCTCGGCGAGGCATTCGATCTTCATGTCCGGAAGGCCGTCCCCGAAGGTGAAATGCTCCCAGACTCCAGCGCGATGGTTGGTAATGGCTATATCACCCTCGTTATTGCCAGGCAACAAAAAGGGGTCTGCCCATCCTGCCCAGGCCGACCCCTTTCTCACCCGTTCAGGCAAACCTCACTTGATGATGACTTCTCGCCCTCTCTCTGCCGACTGGTAGATGCCGTCCAGCATCCTCTGCACCATCAAACCGTGTTCCCCCGGCGCTCCGGTCGGCTTGCCGTGTAACACATGATCGACGAAGTTGCGCATCTTGATGGCAAAACCGTCGGCCGCAGCGTCGCGCGGAAGCCATCCTGGGCTGAGGTTGACCATGTGTCCGAATTCGTCCCCGTAGAAGGAAGGCGGATCATAAATCGCCCCTCCCTTCTCTCCCATGAGTTGGAAGGTCCACACGTCCTTCTCGATATGGGCGGCGAAACTCGCTTCGAGGTGGAGCACCGCGCCATTCTCGAAGCGGATCTGCCCCACCGCCAGATCCTCGACCGTGTAGGTCTTGTGGTCCCAGTTCGGCCACTGGGAGACTACATTCGATTTCCTGTCACCCAGGTAGGTAAAGGCCCCGCCGCTGGCAGCCACCGGCCTGGGCGTCCCCATCGCGTAGTGGGTCGCCTCCAACACATGCACCCCGATGTCGATGAGCGGACCGCCGCCCTGTAGCTCCTTGCGCCCGAACACCCCCCAGTTGGGGATGCCGCGCCGCCGCAGCGCCTGGACCCGCGCAAACACCACCCGGCCCAGCTTGCCGGCTTCGACCGCCCTCCTGATGAACTGGGTTTTGGGCTCGAAGCGGTGCTGAAAGCCGATGACCAGTTTGCGCCGGTGTTTTTTCGCCGCGCTGATCATGGCCTGGGCCTCGCGGGCGTTCATCGCCATCGGTTTCTCGACCAGCACATGGGCGCCGGCCCTCAGGGCGTCGATGGTAGTCGGCGCGTGCAATCCGTTTGGGGTGCAGATGCTGACCGCATCGGGGCGGATCTTCTCCAGCATCTGCCGGTAGTCGGTGAAACAATTCGACACCTTGTATTCCTCGGCACGGCGGGCCATGCTGGCCTTGGAGACGTCCGCCAGCGCCACCAACTCCACATCCTCCATCGTGGCGTAGTGGCGCATGTGCGCCCCGGCGATGCCGCCGGCGCCGATAAGGGCGACCCGCAGTTTCTTGGGTCGCAGTGCTGCCTTTCTCTTTGCCATCTTCTGTTCTGCCTTTCAGCTTGTTTGCGTATGGGCTGCTCTCGACAGTTCCTACTCCTGAGTCGCCTGGAACTCCTCTATCAGGGCGCGGATACGCGCGTCCACCCCGCGCCCCGGATGGATGATTAGCCGGTAGGTGAACACCGCCCGCTCCCCGCTGGGGATGGTCATGGATTCGTCGATGTTCTTGTCGTTTTTGAAATCGTGCGCCCCAAAGGGATTGGCGGTGAAGAGTCCGTACCCGCGCACATGCCAGTAGGTAGGATGGCGGGGGTTGGTGTGGTGGTCCACCACCGTGTGCCCCCACTGGGCCCCGCCCGGGGTGGGACCAGAATAATCGACCCAGGCCGCCTTCTTGCCCCAGGTCACTTCCTCCCCCTGGCCGCTGTCGTAGACCTGCCCCTCGGAGTTCTCGATCCGGCCCTTGTCCTTGGCGTCCATCGAGGTGGGCACCCGCACAGTGAAGAGCCCGCCTTCCTTGGTGTCGCCGAAGGTCACGTCCCCGTACCTGGCCCGCAGTTCGCTGCGGTGGTCCATGTTGCGCAGTTCGCCCTCAGCCCGGACCCAGATGCTGCGCCGCTCCTCCAGCAGGGGCTGGCCCTCGGGGCCGTACCAGTCCACCATCCCGTCGATGGTGACCACCTCGCCCACCTGCCCCACCACCGGCTCGCCCCGCTGCAGCATGGCGCCGTGCCCTGACTCCTCGGACCACAGGTTGTGGCCGTTGACCAGGCCGTGGGCCACGTAGATGCTGCGGTGGTGGTAGTGATCGTGGTTTTCGCCCTCGATATTGTCCACCGGAAAGCCGCGAGTCAGGCGCTGCCCATCGGGGGTGAGCACCGGGTAGAAATAGGGCCGGCAGACGTAATGGCCGTAGCGGTACTCGGTGAATAGCTTGTTGTCGATGCGGATCACTGCCTTGCTGTTTTGCGGTTCCAGGTGAACGTCGATCATCTGCTTTTCCTCCTCTGCAATTGACCTTTTCCCTGCTGAAGGCTTATGATAGTTTATTCCCTTCCCCGAGGCAACCAATTGGGACACGTTCATGCGCACGATCTTTGTCGGCGACGTCCACGGCTGCGCCGCCGAATTTGCCGCGCTGCTGGCCACCCTGGGCTGCCGGCCCGGCCAGGACTGCCTCCTGCTTACCGGCGACGCCTTCAGCCGGGGCCCTGATCCGCTCCGGGTGTGGCATCTGATCCAGGCTCATCGCGCCGCCATGGTGATGGGCAACCACGAGGCCCGGTTGCTCAAACAGATGCAGGCCCTGCGTGCCGGGCAGCCGCCCAAGGTGAAATGGCCCGACCAGCAGTACACCCTGGATCAGTTGGCGCCGGTAGTCGGGGAGGTTTGCGACTGGATTGAGGATCTGCCCCTCTTCATCGAGACCGTGGATTTCGCCCTGGTCCACGCCGGCGTCAATCCGGAGCGCGGTCTGGCGGGCACCAGCCGCGACCAGTTCCTCTCCATCCGCACCTGGCCCCCCAGGGAGGGGATCGCCGGCCCCCGCTGGCACGACTACTACCAGCAGGGGGTCAAGCTGCTGGTCTTTGGGCACGACGCGCCAGGCGGTTTGGTAGTCAAACGCCGGCCTGGCGGCCATCCCTATCTGTTGGGGCTGGATTCGGGGTGTGTGTACGGCAGGCAGTTGAGCGCCTATGTGCTGGAAGAGGATCGACTGGTGCAGGTGCAGAGCCGGCAGGACGGCTCGCGCTGGCTGGGGACCAGCGATGCTTAACCGGCAGCGCACACCAACTGGGCGAAGAGTTTCTCCCACACCGAACCGGGCATCCGCTCCGGATGGAACTGCACCCCGATGAGGCGGCCGTCCTCGCTCTCCAGCCCCTCGATCAACCCCTCTGGACTCCTGGCGCTGACCTTCAGCCCGGCGCCGGGTTGGGCGACAGCCTGGAAGTGGAAGCTGTTGACCTCGGCCTCGGCAGTCCCGGCCAGGGCCGCCAGCCGGGTGCCGGCCACCAGGTGAAGGGGGTGCCGTACCTCCTGGTTGTTGTTCCGCGCCGGCGAATGAGGCCCCGTCCCCAGCTGCATCTGCGCGTCGGCGTAGAGTGTGCCTCCGCAGCAGGCGTTGATGAACTGCATCCCGTAGCAGATCCCTAACACCGGCCGACCCCGGGCGCGCATCCCCTTAAAGGCCCAGGTATCGGCCTGGGCCCGGGCCAGGGACACCGGGGGATTGTCCGGGGGCAGCTGTCCCACCAGCCCCCGGACAATCCCCGGCCCGCCGGTGATCACCAGCCCCGCCAGTTGCGCCAGCAGAGGCTCCAGGGCCTGCGCCTCGCTGACCACAGGCAGGAGTACCGGGCAACCACCGGCCCCTTCCACCGCCTCCACATAGCGCCGGTCCACCATCTGCCTGGAATCGTTCCCCTCGCTCAGGCTGGTGGTGATGCCGATGAGAGGCCGGCTCATACCCCGGCTCGCAGCCGCGCGAAGGTGATCTTGTCGTCCAGCACTATCATGGCGAAGAAGGTGGTCAACTCGGTGCGCGAAGGGTCGCTGTTGGCCACTGCGCCGCGCAGGAAATTCCAGCCCCGCTCCGCGGTGGGACCGTAGCTGCGCATCCTTTCATTGAAGGCGTCGATCTCGGCCTGGGGCTTTTGCAGGCGCAGCCCCAGCCATTGCACCACCGCCTCGTCGGTGAGGTGCTCCCTGAGGCCGGCGGCGAACTCCTCCTGGCTCAGCCCCAGAAGTTCCAGCAGCGCCCGGTCGATGCCCGAGTCCGTCCCGTACCAATACCCCCCCTGGGTGCCCTTGGCCGTGGCCCGGGCCTTGTCGATCATCCGGCCCAGGCTGACCAGGCCGCCCACGCTGGTGTCGTACGGGTTGCGCGGGGCGTGGCGGGTCAGGTCCACCAGGCCGAAGATCTTCTCGTCTTCGAAGTCGAGGATCTCCGAGAAGGTGGTGATGTCCGTGCGATCGGGGCACACCGAATTGCGTCGTTCCAGGAAGAACTCCCGCGTCTCAGAGGTGTGCAGCCCTCTGGCCGAACGCTTGGCGTTAAAGGCGGAGATCTGCGCCTGGGTGCAGCGGGTACGGGCCCGCACCCACTCGGCCAGTTCCAGGTCGTTGGGGTTGCGGTACGCCCCTTCGGCAAAATCCGCCGGGCTGATCCCCAGGACTTCTATGATGCTCTTGTCCAGCCCCGAGTCCTCGCCGTACTTGTACTCTCCCAGCTTGCCGCATTTGGAAGCGCGGGCCTTGTCGCCCATGCGGGCCACTGCCACCATCCCGATCACGCTGCGCACGAACGGGCTGCGCGGGGGACGGGTGGTCAGGTCCGTGTCGCGGAAGAGCCCCCAATCGTCCAGCTCGATGGACTGAAACACCGTCTTGACGTCGGTGCGGCCCGGCGCGTATTTGGCCACCCTTTCGACGATCAACTGCCGGTGGCGCTCGTCCTGGGGCAGGCGCTCCAGGTGCTCCTTGTTGAAAGCCGCGATCTGCGCCGGGGTCTTACTGGCCTTCTCCAGGACCAGGTCTGCCAGCGCCGCATCGTCGAGGCGGGCAGCGGCCTCGGCGTACTCCTCGGGCTCCATGTTGATGAACTCCAGCACCTCCTTGTCGAGGCCGGAGGTCTCGCCGTAGAGGTACGCACCCAGGGTCTCGTCGTTGTGGGCCCGGGCCTTGTCGGTCATGCGGGCCAGGGCGGCGATGCCGGCCATGATCGGATTGGAGGGGCGGCGGGGCGGCTGTTTGGTGAGGTCCATGTTGCGGCTCCTTCTGTCATTTGAGAGGGTGATTCCAGACTGATCCTCAAGGTACGCCCTGCCTCCTCCCTCGACAAGCGCAGTAGTTGACAGTGGCGAAAAGGCGGCGTACCATCTGCGCGTTCCCGAAAGGAGCTGTCCCATGACCGCTGCCCCAAGCCCGCTGCGCCCCGAGGACCGCGACTTCATCGAGCGCGAGCTGGCCTCCTTCCTCCCCGACCGCATCTTCGACGCCCACACCCACCTGTGGCGGGAAGCCCACGTCTCCTGGAAAATAGAAGGATGCGCTGGGGATGTGGGCTACGGAGAGTACACCCGGCTGGTCGACGACCTGCATCCGGGCCGCCGGGTCGCCGCCCTCTTCATCCCTTTTGTCAATCAGCCCCACCTGCTCCCCGAGGCCAACGCCTGGGCGGCCCAAAACCTCCGATCCGACTGCCGGGGCCTCTTCTTCATCAAGCCAGACGACGATCCCGAGTGGGTACGCCAGGAGGTGCGCCGGCTGGGCCTGCACGGTCTCAAATGCTACCACACCATGGCCCCAGTACAGCCCACCTGGGAGGCCGACATCCCGGCTTATCTGCCCGAAAGCTTGGTGGCCATGGCCCACCAGGAGGGCTGGGTCATCACCCTGCACATGGTCAAGGCCCAGAGCACCGCCGATCCGGGCAACATCCACTGGATTCGCCACTACTGCCAGCGCTACCCGGACATGAAGCTTATCCTGGCCCACTCGGCCCGCGCCTTCCAACCCGCCCACGGCCTGGCCGGCCTGCCCCAGCTCCAGGGCCTGCCCAACCTCTACTGCGACACCAGCGCCAACTGCGAACCCGTCGCCCACCAGGCCGTCATCCGCTATTTAGGCCACCATCGCCTGCTCTACGGCAGCGACCTTCCCGTCTCCCACATGCGCGGCCGCTCCCTCGGCGCGGCGGATTCCTTCCTCTGGCTCTACGAGGACACCCCGGTCTGGGGCGAGAAACACCTGGCCGTCAAACCCGTGCTGGTGGGCCTGGAGCACCTGCGCTCCCTTAAGTGGGCCTGCTGGTCCGAACGCCTGAGCGATACCCAGGTGGAAGACCTCTTCTGGAACAACGCCGCAAATTTGTTCGGCATCCGCTAGTACGCATGTAGGGTGTGGGGTAAAACGGCACGCGAAGTGCCCTGTAGATCTTTCTCGGGGAGTGGCAGAGCAGGGAAGGACGCGCCTTGAGAAAGGTCGGAACGGGCACTCACGGGCCGTTGGGGGGTTACATTCGATACACCCGCTGCGCCGTACCACCGAGAATCGCGTCGCGGTCCTCCTGGGAATAGCCGGCAATCGCCTTATTGGTCTCGGCCCAGACCCTGGCGTAGTCGCCGGCCAGCACACACACCGGCCAGTCGCTGCCGAACATCAGCCGGTCCGCGCCGAAAAGCTCCAAGGCCGTGTCAATGGCCGGCTTGAGATCAGCGCCCGACCAGTCGTTCCAGTCCGCAGCGGTGTTGAGCCCCGAAACCTTAGCGCACACCTGAGGGCACGTAGCGGCCGCCCTCATCATCTGGGCCCAGCCCTGCAACTGCCCGTCCTTGATCGGCGGCTTGGCCAGATGGTCGATTATCAGCGTCAACCCCGGCACCCGCTGGGCCAGGGTCGGCACATGGCCCAGGTGTTTGGGGTAGATGGCCACCACCTCGTACGGCACTCCGAAGGCGGCCAGCACCTTGAGGCTTTCGATGACCCGTTCCTGCACCACCCAATCCGGGTCCGGCTCGTCGTGGATAAGGTGGCGTATACCGCAGAACCTGGGATGGCGGGTGTAGCGCTCCAGCATCCGTTGCGTCCCATCCGGGTCCAAGAGCGGCACCCAACCCACCACCGCGCCGATCCACGGACATAGATCGGCCTGGGTCAGCATGGCCACCGTGTCCTCGTGGGAATTGGCCGACTGCACCAACACGGTTTTGTCGATACCGGCGGCCCGCAACTGCGGCTCCAACTCGGGCGGCTCATAGGTGCGGTAGAGCGGCCCGAACTCGGGCTTGAGCCAGGCATACTCGACCTTGGCGAGGTTCCAGAAATGCTGGTGGGTGTCGATCCTGATCGCCATCTCTTCCTCCTGGGCATAGGGGGCTGGCAGTAATGAAGAAGAAGGTCCTTGTTTTGGGGGCCTGCGGCAATATCGGCCCCTTTCTCACCCCGGGGCTGGCCCCCCACTATGACCTGACCCTGGCCGATATCAGACCCCATCCAGATGGTCTGCCGGTCCAGCGGGTAGATGTCAGCGATTACTCGCAGGTACACGCAGCAATGGCCGGCATGGACGCGGTGATCAACCTCACCGTGCTGCGCGACGACCCGGCCCAGAGCTTTGCCGTGAACACCAGAGGCATGTACCACTTGATGCGCGCCGCGGTCGAACACGGGATCAAGCGGATCATTCACACCGGCCCCCAGTCGGCCCGCTACTGGTTCGACCACGACTTCGGCATCGACGATATCCCCGAGATGCCCGGCACCGGCTACTACATGCTTACCAAGTATCTGAGCCTGGAGATCGCCCGCACCTGGTCGCGCACCCACGGCATCCAGACCCTCTGTTTCCTCTTCAACGGCCTGGGCCCCAGCCCCACCAGCCCGATCAGAGGCGAGGACTTCCCACCCTTCACCGTGGTCTGGGAGGACCTCCAGCACGCCTGCCGCCTGGCCCTGGAGGTCGAATCCGTGCCCGACAACTTCCAGTGCTTCAACCTGCACAGCTACCTGGGCCAGGGCAAGTACCTCATGGACAAGGCCACCCGTCTCCTTGGTCACCGGCCCGTCGCGGCCTGGGCCGACTACTACAGACGTCTGCCATAGAAAGGTGGAACCACCCTCTCCATGAAAATGCTGATCCCCCATATGACCGAGGCCGAACTCGGCCAGTTGCGCGCCAGCGCCCCGGCCCTCGACTTCCTCGTGGCCCGCGACCGCCAGGAAGCCCTGACCCTGGCCCCCCAGGCCCACGCCTCCTTCTCCTACTACCACCCCGACCTCGTCGCCGCGGCCCCACACCTGCGCTGGGTGCAGACCCGCAGCGCCGGTGTCGACAATTGCCCCTTCGACCAGTTCCGCGCCCGGAATATCACCCTTACCAACGCCCGCGACATCTACGGCATCCAGTTGGCCGACCACACCCTGGCCCTGATCCTGGCCTTCAGCCGGCAACTGCCCCTGCTCTGCCGTGCCCAGCAGCGCCAGGAATGGGTCAGCCGCCACACCTTTCCCCCCGGCGAGCTGGCCGGACAGACCATCCTGGTGGTGGGCCTGGGCGGCACCGGCCTGGAAAGCGCCCGCCGCGCCGCCGGCTTTGGCATGCGGGTGCTGGCCACCCGCCGCCGCACCAGCGAGCCCAAACCCGGCTTTGTCGACGCCCTGCATCCCCCCGAGGACCTGCACCAACTTTTGCCCCAGGCCGATTGGGTAGCCGTTTGCGTGCCGCTCACCCGCCACACCCGCGATCTGTTTTCTGACCGAGAGTTCGCGTTGATGAAGAGGAACGCCCATATCGTCTGCGTCACCAGGGGCGGGATCATCAACACCGCGGCATTAGTGCGGGCCCTGGAAAAGGGCCGCATCGGGGGGGCCGGCCTCGATGTCACCGACCCCGAGCCCCTGCCCGCCGGCCATCCCCTCTGGTCACGGCCCGATGTGATCATCACCCCCCATGCCGCGGGCCACTCGCCCCACGCCGACACCCGCATGCACGACCTGCTCTGCCAGAACGTCCGCCGCTTTGCCAGGGGCGAAGCCCTGCTCAACGTCGTCGATCTGGAGCTGGAGTACTGAGATGAGCGAGCCCCTGGTGTACCTCAACGACCGCTTCGTCACCGCCTCCCAGGCCCACCTCAACATCTACGACTTAGGCATCGTGCTGGGGGCCACCCTCACCGAGATGACCCGCACCTTTGGACATCAGCCCTTCCGCCTGGAGGACCACCTGGGCCGGCTCTATCGCTCCTGCAAGTACGCCAATCTCCAGCCACCCCTCTCCCTGGAACAGACCCAGGCCAAGACCCTGGAGCTAATCGAGGCCAACTGTAAATTCCTCACCCCCGGCCAGGATCTGGGCATTATCCACTTCATCACCCCCGGTGAAAACCGCATCTACGCCGGCAGCGCTGCCGCCACCGCCCGCCTCAGCTCCACCTTCTGCATCCACACCTTCCCCATGCCCTTTGGCGCCTGGCGGCACCTCTTCACCGAGGGGACCCATGTAGTGACCCCGGCCATCCGCCACATCCCGCCCCAGTGCATCGAGCCCAAGATGAAGAACCGCTCGCGCCTGCACTGGTGGCTGGCCGACCAGCAGTCCCACGCCGTGGACCCCAAGGCCATCACCCTGCTCCTGGACCTGGAGGGGAACATCACCGAGTGCGCCGGCTCCAATTTCCTCATCGCCAAGGGCCGCACCGTGTACTCCCCCACCAGCCGCAACATCCTCGAAGGGGTGAGCCTGGTGACGGTGCGCGAGCTGGCCGCCGAACTGGGCTGGGGCTGGGTGGAGAAGGACCTGCAGCCCTACGATGTGGTCAACGCCGACGAGGCCTGGTTGACCACCACCCCGTACTGTATCGCCCCCTGCACCCGCATCAACAACACCCCGGTCGGCAACGGCAAGCCGGGGCCGATGTTCGCCTCGCTGATGGCGGCCTGGAGCAGGAAGGTAGGCCTGGATATCCTGAAGCAGATCATGGAATCGTAGATTTGAGCACCCCCATAGACCTCCTCATCACCCGCGGGGTCGTCCTCACCCTCGACCCCCAGCGCCGCATCTTTGCCGACGGGGCGGTGGCAGTCCAGGACGGCCGCATCCTCGCCGTGGGCCAGCACGCCGACCTCGAAGCACAATACGCCCCCCGCCGGACCATCGACGCCCGCGGCGGGGTGGTGCAACCCGGCTTCATCGACTGCCACGTCCATCTCTCCCAGCACCTGGGCCGGGGCACCATCCCGGACCTGTGGCCCGAGTCGCGCGAGCACGAGCAGTGGCTCCCGTACTGGACCCAGATCACCCAGGAGGAGGCCCGCTCATCCGCGCTCCTGGCCTGTATGGAGATGGTGCGCAATGGTACCACCTGTTTCTGCGACAACGGCGGCCGCTTCGCCGGCGAACTCAACGCCGAGGTGATCGAGGAGGTAGGCCTGCGCGGGATCCTCTCCGAGGTCTGCTGGGACCAGCCGCCGCATCCATCAGTAGCCGTGGGCGACACCGAGGCCTGCCTGCGCCGTCTCGAACGCCTGGCCCGCGCCTTTCCCAAGCGTCCCGAAGCGCGGGTGTGGGCCGCCGTCAGCATGGCCGGCATGGGGATGTGCAGCGACCGGCTGCTGGTCGAGGGCAAAGCTCTGGCGGACGAGCTGAGCGCCTTCATGGATATGCACCAATCCTTTGGACCAGAGGACGTGGCCCGGTACCGGGAACACGCTAATGGCAAGAGCGCCGTCGCCCACCTGGCCGGCCTGGACGTGCTCGGCCCCAATCTCCAACTGGTCCACATGGTCCACACCTTCCCCGACGAGATCCCCCTCCTGGCTACCTCTGGCACCAGTGTGGTCCATTGCCCGGCCGCCTCGGCGCGCATGGGCATGGGGGTCTCGCGCACCGGCCGGGTATCCGAGTTGATGCGCGCCGGGGTGAACCTAGCCCTGGGCTCGGACTCGGGCAACTACTCCGACTTCTTCGATGTGGGCCGGCAGCTGTACCTGACCGCCGTGCTCCACCGCGAGGCACGCGGGGAGCAGCCCTGCATCAGCGCCGAACAGGTGCTGGAGATGGCCACCCGCAACGGGGCCCGAGCCCTGGGCGTGGAGCAGTGGACCGGCAGCCTGGAGCCGGGCAAGCAGGCCGACCTGGTGATCCACGATTATGGCCGGCCCGAGTGGCGTCCCGGCCTCGACCCGGTCACCAGCCTGGTGTACAGCGCCCAGTCCACGGGGGTGGACACGGTGATCGTCAGCGGCCGGATCATCCTGGAGGACGGCCGCTTCCCCCACCTCGACGAGGAGCGCCTGTACTATCAGATAGACCAGACCGCCCGCGCCCTGCACGGCCGCATGGGCTGGATCCCCCAGCACCGCTGGCCGGTACTCTGAACGAATCTTATTTTATACCCCATGAAACGCATCGCCGTCGGCCAGCTCCTCCAGGAGACCAATACTCTCAATCCGGTTCAGACCACCCGCCGCCACTTCGAGGTCTACGGCCTGGCGCGAGGGCGGGAGGTGATGGATCAGTACGGCCACACCGAAGAACTCTCCGGCTTCGCGGCCCTACCCGAACTGCTGGGGGAATCGGTCGAATGGCTGGGCCTGCTGCGGGCCAGGGCCTGGTCGGGCGGGGCCCTGGCCCCCGGCCTGCTGGCCGAACTGGTGGACTCCTTCACCGCACCCCTGCGCGGCCAAAGGGTGGACGGGGTGCTGCTCTCCCTGCACGGGGCCCAGTCCGCCGCCGAAGACCCTGACGTGACCGGTGCCCTGCTCGCGGCCCTGCGGCAGGCCCTGGGTCCGCAGGTGCCCCTGGTCGCCACCCTGGACCTGCACGCCAACCTCACCCGCCGCATGGTGCACAGCGCCGATGTATTGGTGGGCTACCACACCTTTCCCCACATCGACCAGGTCTCCTGCGGGCAGCGCGCTGCAGGCGCCCTGACCCATCTCCTGCGCACTGATCAGCGCCCCAAAATCTCGGCCTATAAGCTGCCCCTCTTGACCAACACCGACGGCCGCACCACCGACCGGGGGGTGCTGGTTTCTCTCTGGAAAGAGCTGGTCGCCGCCGAGGACCACCCCGAGGCGCTCTCCACGGCCATCTACATGGCCCAGCCCTGGCTCGACGTGCCCGAACTGGGCTGGACCCTGTACCAGGCGTACCTCGGAGAACGCCCGCCCCTCGACCCA
This sequence comes from Candidatus Handelsmanbacteria bacterium, assembly GCA_016867395.1. Lineage (GTDB taxonomy): Bacteria > Latescibacterota > UBA2968 > UBA8231 > UBA8231 > SICG01. The sequence continues at coordinate 32,191 of VGJS01000036.1, read as the reverse complement.
GAGCGCGTGGCTGCGGCCTGCTGGCAGACCCGCGCCCATCGCCAGACCCCCTTCCAGCGCCCTGAGGAGTTGGTGCCCGCCGCCCTGAAGATCCCCGGCAGACCCGTGGCCGTCTCCGAAAGCCACGACGCCACCAACAGCGGTGCCCCCGGCGACAGCACCCTCCTGCTGACCGCCCTGGCTGGCACCGCCATCCCCGGCGGCGGGGCCCTGAGCTTCTGCGTGGACCCCCAGTCCGTGGCCCGCTGCTTTGCCGCCGGCCAAGGCGCCACCCTGGACCTGGAAGTGGGCGGGAGGATGGACCCCTATTCGCATCCCCTGCCCCTGCGCGCCATCGTGCGCACCTTGGGCAAGGTGCAGTACACCCTCTCGGGCCACGGCGGCCACAACCTGCCCGTGGACATGGGCCGGGCCGCGGTGATCGCCAGCGGCGACCTCACCTTGGTGCTGGTGGAGGAGACCGGCCCCGGCTCTTCTCCCAGGCTCTACGAAGCTGTGGGCCTGGACCCCCGCGATTTCAAGATCGTCATCGCCAAGAGCCCCGAGGGTTTCCGCCAGGACTACGAGCCCTTTGCCGCCGGCATCCTCTACTGCGGGGCCCCTGGCTGCGCCACGCCGTTCCTGCTGGAGGCCGGCTTCAAGTCCGTCAGCCGGCCCCTCTACCCTTTGGACGAGATAAGTGATATGGCCCAGGCTGGCTGGGCCGAAGAGTTGATGGGATGACCGACTGGTTTGCCCGCGGTAAGAAGGTCCTGCCCGGCGGCGTGTGCTCCTCCACTCGCCTCAACCAGGGGCTGGGCGCCCCCGTGTACGTGACCCACAGCGAGGGGGCGCATTTCACCACCGCCGAGGGCCGCACCTTCCTTGACCTGTGCTGCGGCCACGGGGCCGCCCTCCTGGGCCACGGCCACCCAGCCGTGCGCCAGGCCCTCATCGATGCGGCCGAAGCGGGGATCTGCTGCGCCTTCGACTCGCCCCGCCATATCGAGCTGGCCGACGCCCTGTGCCGGCTCATCCCCTGCGCCGAGCGGGTGCGCTTCACCAATTCCGGCTCCGAGGCCACCCTGCACGCCCTGCGCCTGTGCCGGGCCATCTCGGGCCGGGACAAGATCATCCGCTTCACCGGCCACTTCCACGGCTACCACGAGCACACCTACATCGGCGGCCATCCCCCGGCATCTGAGTTGGCCCGGGCCTCCCAGTACCGCGAGTCCCCCGGCATCCCCGAGCCCCTCACGCAGTTCATCGTCGCCCTGCCCTTCAACGACCTCGATGCCGTGGAGGATACCCTCAGGCGGCAGGCCCACGAGATCGGCACCCTTATCCTCGAACCCGTCAACTTCAACTGCGCCGGTCTCCCGCCCGCGCCGGGGTACCTGGAGGGCCTGCGCGAACTGACCCACAAGTACGAGGTCCTCCTCTTCTTCGACGAGATCCAGACCTCCTTCAAGAAAAGCCCCGGCGGGGCGCAGCAGGACTTCGGCGTCACCCCGGATATCTGCACCATCGGCAAAGCCCTGGGCGGCGGCCTGCCACTCTCGGCCATCTGCGGACCAGGTGCGCTGATGGACCGCTTCAAGCCGGCCGGCGACGTGCAGCACAGCGGCACCTTCAATGCCCCCCTGCCCAGCATCCTCGGAGGAGCCGCCTTCTGCCGCACCATCGCCGCGCCCTCCTTCTACCCTGAGCTTCTCGCCAAGGCCGACCACTTCTACCAGGGCCTCGAGGCCCTGCTTGCCCGCCTCGGATTGCCAGTGCAGGCCCCCCGCCACGGGGCGCGTTTCGGCCTGCTGATGGGGCTGGAAAAAATACCGCGCAACTACGAGGGTGCCCTGGCCCACCGCCGGGATTTGATGTTGGAGTTCGTGCGCCAGACCGCCTCGCGCGGGGTCTATTTCCACGACTACGGCGGTGGCCCCTGCCACCACGGCTTCAGCGCCGCCCACACCCTCGCGGACCTGGACCAGGCCCTACAGGTGATCGAGGACTCGATCAAAACCATGAAGGACCATTTCTCCGCCAAACCCTCACCTGTCAGGAGTTCTATGGCCCATCCCCTCGACAAGATCCCCCCCGGCATCAAGGTCACGGCCCAGATGTCTCCCGAAGCGACGGAAAAGGACCTGGAGTTCGTGCGCATGATCGGCGTCACCCACGCTGTGCTGTGGACCGACGCCAAAAAGTCCAGCTACGAATACTACGCCAGCCGGCGCGAGATCTTCGAGAAGGCCGGCATCCAGATCTACGGCTTCGGCAATCTCGACGTACACAACGTGGATGCCATCACCCTCAACCTGCCCGGTCGTGACGATAAAATTGAGGAGTACAAGCGGCATGTCCGTAACCTGGGCAAGGCCGGTATCCCCTACACCACCTACGCCCACATGGGCAACGGCATCTGGAGCACCGCCCCCGAGAAAACCCCGCGCGGGGCCCTGGGACGGGCCTTCGATTTGAGCAAGGCCGAGAAAGGCCACTGGCACGGCCGCGAGTTCCTCATGCCCCTCTCCCACGGCCGGACCTTCTCCAAGGACGAGATCTGGGACAACTACGCCTACTTCATCAAGCAGGTGGCTCCGGTGGCCGAGGAGGCCGGGGTGATGATCGGCATCCACCCCGATGACCCGCCCCAGCCCGAGCTGGCCGGGGTGCCCCGCTGCATCTTCAGCAGCTTCGAGGGCTACAAGCAGGCCCTGGAGATCGCCGACAGCCCCAACGTGGGCATGTGCCTGTGTGTGGGCTGCTGGCTCGAGGGCGGCGAGTTGATGGGCAAGGGGGTGCTGGAGACCATCCAGTACTTCGGGGAGCGGAAGAAGATCTTCAAGGTCCACTTCCGCAACGTGGACAAGCCCCTGCCCCACTTCGTTGAGACCTTCCTCGAAGACGGGTACATGGACATGTACAAGGTGATGAGGGAACTCCAGCAGGTGGGTTTCAAGGGTGTGGCCATCCCCGACCACATCCCGCACCTGGCCGACGAGGGCAAGGTGGGCATGGCCTATATCATCGGGCAGATGCAGATGCTGGAGCGGCGGGCCAGGGAGGAAGCAGGCAGCAAATAAAAAATCCCCACCGGCCGCGGCCGGTGGGGAGCCCCAAGATTAGTGGACCACGATGGTCCATTGTTTAGATCGGCGGGAGCGGGCTGGACTTTAGCCGAGTTGTCCCGGCAACTCCCCGTACGCGCCTAACACCACCTCTGCCCCGGCCGCCCGCAGCACCGCTTCCGGGTGGCTGGAAGGATAGCCGATGGCCTTCATCCCCGCGGCCCGCGCGGCCCGGAGGCCGGGCACTGCGTCCTCTACCACCGCGCAGGTCTCCGGTGCCATCCCCAGCAGGCGGGCAGCCAGCAGGAAGAGGTCTGGGGCCGGCTTGGCCCGCGCCACCTCAGCGGCGCTGCAGCGGATGGGGAAAAACTCCAGCAGTCCCACCTCCACCAGCGAGAAGCGGACCTTCGCCGGACTGCCCGAGGAGGCCACCGCCAGCGGCATCCCCCTCCCTCGCAACTCCTCCAGCACCTCCCTCAGCCCGGCGAAACTCTGCAACTTCCCTCGGGCCAGGGCGAAGTACTCCTGCTCGCGCTCCTCCAGGATATCGGGGGGGAACTGCGCCCCCCGCCCCCGGTAGTGCTCCAGCACCGCCTGGTCCGACCGGCCGATGAAGGCTTGGATATCAGACAGCTCCGCTTCGATACCGCGCCGCAGCAGCACCGGCAGCCAGGCCCCGCAGCTGAAAGGCTCGCTGTCCACCAGCACCCCGTCGCAGTCGAAGATCAGGCCCCGGACGGCGCTGCCGCCCTCATCCCTTGCCACTATACTCCCGCACCAGCCCGGCGGCCCCGTTGATGATCAGGGCCTGCTCGGTAGCCAGCTCGAAGAACTGGCAGCCCCGCGCTATCCACTCCCGGCCGCGCTCCGGGCTGGAGGCGCTGGTGCCAAAGGCCACCCCGTGTTTCAAGCACAGCTTGAGGATATCGAGCAGCGCCTTGCGCACCCGCGGGTGGTCGTAGTTGCCCGGTTCCCCCATGGAGATGGAGAAGTCGTACGGCCCCACGTACACCATGTCCACCCCCGGAGTAGAAATGATCTGGGCGGCGTTTTCGTACCCTAGCGCCGTCTCGATGTGGACCACCACCACCACCGACTCGTCGGCCAGGCGCAGCCACTTGCGGTCATCGGCGGGCCAGGCGTAGTCCACATTGCCGTAGCAGGGCGCCCCGGCCCGGGTGCCCTTGGGCGGGAACTTCATATAGGAGATCAGTTCCTCCAACTGGGCCCGGCTCTCGCTGCGGGGCAACTGGATGCCCACGGCCCCGGCTTCCAGCAGACGGGCGGCCTCGGCGCGGTTGAGTTCGCCGATCTTGGAGATTACCGGAATCCGGTTGTCGCGGGCGGCCAGAATGAAATCGGTCATCTCCGCCCCGTCGAAGAACATGTGCTCCTTGTCCACATAGATGAAATCGTACCCGGCCTGGGCGTAGATCTTGGCCAGGGAGGGCCGCAGGTACTCGGACACCGAGCCCCCTAGCAGCAGGTCGCCCGCCCGCAGCCGGCGTTTGAAGTTGCGGCCCAACGCCGTAGGGTCGTGGCGGCGGGTGTTCTGGATCACTTTGGTCTTGGCCATGCAGGTCTCCTCGTTGAGGTGGGATAAACTGGCGCGCCGTCTCTCCGTTCCACTCACCAGCCCTTCCAACTGCCGTCGCCGTACCGGTACTGGCGGTAGGGCAGGGGCTCGTACGGCAGCCTGGCCAGATCCAGTTCCTTGATCTGGATGCCCAAGCCCGGGGCCTCGTCCACGGCGAGGTGTCCGTCCTTCACCTGCCAGTTGTGCTCGGCGTAGCGGTCGAACAGGGCCAGCCAGCCGTGGTTCATCTCCTGGATGAGAAATTGGGCGTCGCCGCCCCGGCGTGCAGGCTGGCGGCCAGGCACAAAGGACCGCCAGCGTTGTGCGGGGCCATCAGCATCTGGGCCTCGGCGGCCATGCGGGCGATGAAGGCGTAGGGGGTGAGGCCCCCGCAGTGGGCGATGTCTGGTTGCAGGTACGCGCAGGCCGTGGCGTCGATCAGGGGCTTGAATTCCGCCGGGGTGCAGAGCTTCTCACCCGTGGCCACCGGCACCGGGCTCTTGCGGCTCACCTCCAACAGTGCCTCGACGGAGCCTAACTTCATTGGCTCTTCATAAAAGAGCGGCCGGAAGGGCGTCACCTTCCCGGCGAACTCCACGCTCAGCTCGGGAGAGGGGCTGCCGTGGGCGTCGAGCAGGATGTCGAAATGCGGGCCCACGGCCTGTCGGATGGCCGCCACGCAGGTGATGCTCTGCTCCATTGCCTCCAGGTCCAGGGGCCAGGTCCGGGTCTCCAGAGGATTGCCCTTGGCTCCCGCGTACCCGGCCTTCTGCACCTCCAGGGCCACCTGCGCCGCCTGTTCCGGGTCATTCATGGAGACGCCGCTGAACACCCGCACCCGCTGGCGTTGCGCCCCGCCCAGCAGGGCGTGTACCGGGGCGGCCCAGGGCCCGGCCGGCCAGGTCCAGCAGGGCCACGTCGATTGCTGCCAGCGCCGTGCCGAAAACCGGCCCGCCCTTCCAGGGGACGCGGTTGATGATGTCCTCGCCCAGGGCCCGCACCCGCAGCGGGTCCTGTCCCACCAGCAGGCCCTCCCATTTGCGCAGGGTGGCCTCCACCGAGGGGACCAGCCACTCGCCGGTCCCCTCGCCCCAGCCGCTGACCCCCGCATCGGTCTCGATCTTGAGGAAGAGCCAGGGCTTGGAGGTGCTGCCCAACAGGGCGCCGGTGTGCGGGTCGCGGCTTTCCTGCCCGGTGGGCACGCTGAACTTGTAGATCCTGATCCCGGTGATCTTCACCCCTTGCCTCCTCGCGGCCGGCTAATGATTTGGTCATCCGGGTTGTCGGTGCAGAAAAATCCGCGATAGTGGCAGCAAAGATAGGCCATCCCGGGGCCAGGGACCACCTGGCCATTGCGCCTTGGCGCAGCAGTGCTCAGCTTATCCCCTGGCTTCGCCAGGGGCGGGGCCGCACGCGAAAGGAAGGATATGACGGCAAGAGAGATGCCGCGGATCAACGCCCACCGGCCAGCCGCAGCCATGCCCGAATGGGCGGTCCTGGAACGCAGCCTGATCGAGCTGATGAACCAGTCCGAGGACTTCCTGCGCCGGCACTACCTGAAGCCCAGCGGCGAGATCTTCTGGCCCGACATCGAGGGCTTCAGGGGGTATGGTGGGGTGGACAACGCCTTCGAGGGCTTCCACCGCTGGCCTCTCTTCTACCTGCTTGGCGGCGAGGACCGCTACCTGGACCTGGCCCAGGGGCAGTACGAGGCGCTCCTCGCCCAGTTCTCGGGCTACAAGGTGCCCGGCTCCAAGCTCCCCGAAGGCCGGAACACCATGCTGGTGAAGGAGTACCTGCCCGACTACGACTGGATGCACGCCGGGGAGGCGGCGCTCTTCTTCTACTACCTCAACCTGGCCGATCCGGCCAATGAGCGCAACCGCGAGCGCTCCATCCGCTTCGCCGGCTTCCTCACCAACGAGGACCCCGACCTCCCCGAGCCCAACTACGACCCACAGCACCGGGTCTTCAGAACCCTGGCCATGGGCCCCAATGGGCCGGCCTACCACCGCTTCGACGGGCCCTACTCCTACGGCACCTGGATGGACAGCTACGGCCTGCCCTTTTACGACGTGCCGGGGGTGCTGACGATGATGGACCTGCGCGACCCGGAAAAGGCCCGGCGCTACGGCGAGGTCTACGCGGCGCGGCTGCGCAACTGCGACACCGTCACCAACATGCTCTCCACCTCGATGGTAATGAACGCCTACCTCCACACCGGGGAGGAGAAGTACCGGCAGTGGGTGCTCGACTATGTGGAGGGCTGGCGGGAGCGCTACGCTGGCAACAACGGGATCATGCCCGACAACGCCGGCCCCACGGGCGCGGTCGGCGAAACCCTGGACGGCAAATGGTACGGAGGGCACTACGGCTGGACCTTCCCGCACGGCTTCTACTTCATCGGCGACGCCCTGGTGGTGGGCGGCCAGAACCAGCGCCTGCTGACCGGCGAAAGGGGCAGGTTGCAGTGGGTGCGGGAGCAGGTCGAGATGCTGCTGAGCCACGCCGTGGAAGACGGGCAGGGCCGGACCCTGGTGCCGCAGAACTTCGCCGATCCGGGCGCGGTGCTCGAATACGGCGGCAGCCCCAACGAGTGGATGACCCGGCCCGACCGGGTCACCGATCATCCCAGCTTCACCCGCAAGCAACAGCTCGGCGGCTGGTACGAATTCCGGGTCATGAGCCCGGTACACCTGGTCCACGCCTATATGGACAGCCTAGCCCCGAACGACCTGGGGGTGGTCAAACGGCTGCGGGACTGCAACCAGAACAATTCGGACCAGGTCAGCGGCGGAGCCCAGGGCAAGGACTTCAGCGGCCAGCACCACGCCTATCTAAACTTCCTCGAAGGAGGATACCCCCGCTACCCGGTGGAGGCCCTGGTTAACAGCATCGGCCAGGTCTTCGGCCAACTCAAGAAACTGCGCGGGGAGTTGCAGGGCGCCGAGGCCGGCTGGGGCTACCGCCCCGACGGCGAGAAGCAGTGGCAGGAACTGGCCGAGGTGACCCGCCAGGTCAACGAGATGAAGGAGAGGAAGTGGAGCGAGTCCGTTACCCACTCCTACTTCCAGACCTACCTGATCGGCCGCAGCACCATCACCACCGAGGCCCTGGTCCAGCTGACCATGGGCGGGCCCCTGCCCATCTACAACGGCGGCCTGCTCATGGTCCAGGTGCGCCACTTCGACGCCGACCGGCGCCGGCCCGGTCTGCCCCCGGACGTGGCTGCCCTGGTGGGCCGCGTCACCCCGGAGGGCATCGAGCTGACCCTGGCCAACCTGCACCCCCTGGAGGGCCGCCGCCTGATTGTGCAGGCCGGCGCCTTTGCCGAACACCGCTTCACCGCAGTCTCCTACACCGACGACGCCGGCAAGGCCGCGGCGCAGGAACTGGACAGCGAGTACCTGGAAGTCGAGCTAGGGCCGGGCACGGTGCTCGAACTGAAACTCGGCATGGACCGCTTCTGCCGGCGGCCTTCTTACCAACTGCCCTGGGACCGTTGAAACACCCCGGCGGCGCCGACCTTCACCACAGGAGAGCCCCATGCCCCAGCGCCTCGTCTACTTCAACGGCGAGTTCATCCCCGAGCGGGAAGCCCGCATCTCCATCTTCGACTGCGCCCTGATGTACGGGGACATGGCCTTCGAGATGACCCGCTCCTTCGGCCAGCAACCCTACCGCCTGCGCGAGCACCTGGCGCGCCTCTACGCCTCGCTGCGCTACGCCGAGATCGACTGCGGCCTCAGCCCTGCCCAGATGGAGGAGGCCACCCACCAGACCGTAGCGCACAACCTGCCGGCCCTCGACGGCCTCGACTTCCAGATCATGCACGACGTCACCCGCGGCGCCCTGCCCCTGTACGACACCCTGGTGCGGGAGGGCACCCGCCCCATCGTCACCATCAACGTCTTCCCGCTGGTGCGCCACATCGGGGGCATGGCCGCCAAGTACGAGGAAGGGGCGCATTTCGTCATCACCCCACAGCAGTCGGTGCCGGCCCGCTACCTCGACCCCAAAGCAAAGACCCGCAGCCGGCTGCACTACAAGGTGGCCGAGTTGCAGGCCGCCCACATGGAAAAGGGGGTCCAGGCCCTGCTCACCGACGAGCACGGCTTCATCACCGAGGGCACGGGCAACAACTTCTTCATGGTGCGCCAGGGTGAGATCCTCACCCCCAAGCCGCGCGACATCCTGCGCGGGGTCTCGCGCGGGGCCTGCCTGGAACTGGCCGCCCGGCTGGGCCTCAAGACCCGCCAAACCGACATCGAGCCCTATGATCTGCGCCAAGCCGAGGAGGCGTGGTTCACCAGCACCACCATCTGCATGGTGCCGATCACCCGCTTCAACTTCCAGCCTGTCGGCGACGGGAAACCAGGCCCCCTCTACCGCCGCCTGCTGGCCGCCTGGTCCGCGGAAGTGGGCCTGGACATCGCCGCCCAGGCCCGCCAGTACGCCGAACTGGCCAAAACCTGGCAGCCCTGAGGTGGATACCCCGGTCATTCCCCGCGACCTCGACACCGGCCTGCGCCAGTTGGGCCTCGCCCCAGGAGAGGTGGTGCTGGTCCCCAGCTCCCGCAGGTCCTTCGGGCGTTTCGACGGCGGCGGCGCGGCAGTAGTCCAGACCCTGCTCGACTGCCTGGGCCCCTCCGGCACCCTGGTGGTGCCACCTTGCACCACAGCTTCTTCTGGGGCGGCCCGCAGCAGGTGTGGGACCGCGAGCAGACACCCTCCTACAGGGGCTGATCAGCGAGACTGCCCGCACCTGGCCAGGCGCCCGGCGCAGCCGCCACGCCCCGCACCCGCTGGCGGCCATCGGCGCCCATGCCGAGGACCTGGCCGGCCGCGACAACGCCACTGACTACGCCTTCGACAGCCCCTTCTACAGCCTGCTGGAGCTGGACGCCTGGGTCTTGCTGATGGGAGTGGACTTCAACGTCTGCACCCTGCTGCACCTGGTCGAGGAGTTGGCCGAGGTGCCGTACCGCTACTGGGACGAACTGCGCGGCACCGTGGTCATCGAGGGCCAGGCCTCGCCCAGGACCTTCCCCTTCATGCGGCGACACCCAGGGGTGGAGAACGACTTCCTCCGCTGCGGCACCGAGCTGGAACAGGAAGGGGTGGTGCAGATGGCACAGGTAGGGCAGAGTACTTTACGGGCCCTGCGGGTGCGCTGCCTCTGCGACTACGCCCTGCGCCGGCTGCGGCAGGACCCCCTCTTTCTTGTGAGCGCCGAGACCCGTCAGCAAGCCGCCCAATACCTGCCGCGCTGGGGCGAGTTACCGGCCGGGCAGGCCCGCCACGACCTGCCCCTGCACCACAGCCCCCATCCGCTGGGCCAGCGACTCGCGCAGAAGCTGCACCTCCCACGGGCGACACAGCCAGTCGGCGAAGTCCACCAACGCTGGGAGACCTGCGACGGCCTGGTGCTGGAGGAGTTGCGCCTCCAGGGCGGTCTCCATCCGCTCGTCCCCGGCATGCCCCTGGCCGGTGTCGAGACCTTTGCCGAAGCTGCCCGCCGCGAGTACTCCGGCCACCCCGCCGGCTTCGGGTTGTTTGTTGAAGAAGGTGGCCATGCCCTCACCATGGCCGGCCTGGAGCGGGCTGCAACTTTCCTTGACTATCATTTGAGGTGAGGAACGACAGCGGCGGGGAAATGACCCTGGAGGTCTTTCGCGGGGGGTGGTCGGGAGGGGAAGGACGCAGGAGGAGGGGAGGGGAGAGCGGAGCGAAGCGAGCAGGGCGGGAAGTCCGCGCCTGGCGAAAGACCGGAATGGGTCATTCCCCGACGCGGCCTTTGGAGCACCTCCCCGGCTTGAGAAACACCACCGTCGCGCCCCAGCCCCCCTCGCCGGCATCGCCCGTCCGAAAGGACTCGACCTGGGGCAGCCGCGTCAGGATCGCGTGCACCCCCTGCCTCAGCGCCCCCGACCCCTTGCCGTGGACGATGCGCACTCTCAGAATGCCCCGCTGCCGGCAGGCTTCCAGGTAATCGGGGATCAGCCCGCCGATCTCACCGGGCCGAAAGGCGTGCAGGTCCAATTCCCCGTCGATGGGCAGTTCGACCAGTTCCTCCTCTTCGCCTTCCTCTGTCATCCTCACCGCTCCGGCACGATCTGCGCCCTCTCGGTTATTGCGCCGAACTCTTCCACCCCCAGATCACGCCCAACGACGAAGAGCGGCGCCTCGCGCGGATAGAAGCGCGGCCCCTCGCCGCCGCGCCCCCTACCGCTGGACACCATCACCTCCAGCCCCCCCTCCCCCTGCCGCACCAGGCTGGGCGGCACGCTCTCAGGCAGCCGGCCGCTGCGCGTCAACAGACTACGGCCCATCCCGGTGCGCAACTCGATCTGCCCGGGCTCCAGCGGCAGCCGCGCGTAGAAACTCGGGTCAGCCAGCTCCACCCGCTCCCGCTTGTACAGGGCCACGGGGTACCCTTGTGCATCGACAAAGAGGTAGAGCGCCGTGCGCTGCGCCAACTCCACCCGCCGCAGGTACTCGCAGCGCAGCAGGAAGCGGGTGTCCGGCACCGTCAATTCGTACGGGACCTCCACCCGACCCGGCGCGCCCAGATACGCCGGCACCATGGTGCTCCAGGTAGTGACACAGCCCTCGAAGGACTCCCCCACCGCCCGCAGGGCCAGCCGCGCCGGGTCCCAGGCCAGGCCCCGGTCCCCGGCCAGCCGCAGGATATCCTGCGCGTAGTTGTAGGAGAACACCGCGATGCGCAGATCGTGCACCGCCCAGGCGTACTTGCCCCGCGCTGCAAAAGCTGCCCGGATCTGTGGCGCCAGCGCCGCCAAAGTCCCGGGCGTCGCCCCGGCCTCGCTGGTGATGTCCCGGGCCCCCAGCGTCAGGAAACGCTCCCCCAGCAATGCCCGCCCCCGCCCCGCCAGCGCCTGCTCCTCGGCCGACTGATAGCAGGGGTGGTACACCACCAGGTCCTCCGCTCCCATCTCCTCCAGCATCCGGTACCACCGCCCCAACACCGGCTGCTCGTGGCGGTGATACTGCCGCCACACCCCCTCCTTTATGCTCGCCGGCCTGGGCAGCGAGGCGGCGTAACAGCAGGGATGTACGAGAAAAGTCAGACGTGAGATCTGCTGCATAAGTACCCCCTGACGCCCACTGATTGGCTAGCCGATACGGAATATCGAATTTTACCCGGATAGACAGCAATCCAGGAGGCCGCCGATGAAACGCGCCCAGCAGCACCAGGTCCTCGAATGGTCCTTCACCTCCGAAGAGCTCCACCCCGACCCCTTCAACACCGTCCAGCTCGACGTGCTCTTCACCGGCCCAGACGACCGCCAGCTCCTCCTGCCCGCCTTCTGGACCGGCGACCAGACCTGGAACGTGCGCTACTCCTCCGGCAAACTCGGCGTCCACCGCTACGAGAGCCGCTGCTCCCTCCCCACTGGCACCGGCCTGCACGGCCACCCTGGCGAACTCGAAATCCTCCCCTACACCGGAGCCAACCCGCTCCTGCAGCGCGGCCCCCTGCGCCTGGCCCCCTCGCGCCGCCACCTGGAGCACCAGGACGGCACCCCCTTTCTCTGGCAGGGCGACACCTGGTGGATGGGCCTGTGCGAAAGACTGCGCTGGCCCAAGGACTTCCAGGAACTCAACGCAGACCGAGCGAAGAAGGGCTTCGGCGTGGTGCAGATCATCGCCGGCCTGTACCCCGACATGGAGCCCTTCGACGAGCGAGGCCGCAACGAGGCCGGCTTCCCCTGGGAAAAGGACTTCTCCCGCATCAACCCATCCTACTTCGGACAGGCCGACCTGCGCCTGGCCCACCTGGTGCGCACCGGCCTGGTGCCCTGCATCGTCGGCTCCTGGGGTTACTTCATGGACTTTGCCGGACCCCAGGTGCTCGAAAAACACTGGCGCAACCCGGTAGCCCGGTACGGGGCGTACCCGGTGGTGTGGTGCGTGGCCGGCGAGGCCCTGATTTTCTACTACCTCAAGCCCAGGAGCCAGGAGGAGGCCGACGCGTACCGCCGGGAGCTGCGCGCCAAATAGGGCGACCTGGCCCGCCAGATCCGCGCCCTCGACGCCGGCCGCAATCCCCTCACCATCCACCCCACCCAATTGGGCCACGACCAGGTCGACGACCCCGGCATCCTCGATCTGGACATGCTCCAGACCGGCCACTTCGGGTACCCCTCCCTAGCCCCCACCGTCAACCTGCTCGAACAATCCCTGGCCCACGAGCCAAAGCTGCCGGTGCTGGTCAGCGAGGTCAACTACGAGGGGATCATGGAGTCCAGCCGCGAGGAGGTGCAGCGCTTCCTCTTCTGGTCCTGCCTGCTCTCCGGGGCCGCGGGCCATACCTACGGGGCCAATGGCCTGTGGCAGGTCAACACCGCCGCCAAGCCCTACGGCCTCTCGCCCCACGGCAGTTCGTGGGGGATTATCCCCTGGGACCAGGCGTACAAACTGCCCGGCTCGGGCCAGCTGGGCCTGGGAAAGAAACTGCTGGAGCGCTTCCGCTGGTGGGAGTTCGCCCCCCATCCCGAATGGGTGGAGCCGCACCAGAACGCCGAGCGCCGCGTCGCCTGCTACGCCGCCGGCATCCCCGGCCAGGTGCGCCTGATCTTCATCCCCGCCGAGACCAGTTGGGTCGCCTGGACCGGCAATCTCAAGGTCAAGGGCCTGGAGCGGCCGCACCGGGCCTGTTACTTCGACCCCAAGACCGGCAACGAACACCCCCTGGGCCTGACCACCGCCGGCGAATGGCCGGCCCCCAAACCCCCGGTCTTCCAGGACTGGGTACTGGCGCTGGAGGCTGCCCCGTGAACGAGTCCCACCTCTCGCGTTTGGGCCAGACCGGCGGCTGCGCCACACCTGCAGCGCTATAGGCCGCCCCCGGCACTCCGCGCCGCTGCTTCCTCGACTTCGTGCGCAGCCCGCGCGACCACCGCCCGCCCCTCTCGCCCTTCCTGCCCTACCCGGACGCGGTGGCCGGCACCCTGGGCCTGCTGGGCATCCCGCCCTCCGGCGACGGGGTCAAAGACAAGATCCGCCTGGCCCGGGCCCTAGACTACGAGCCGATGTTCATGGTTGGCTGCACCCAGTTCATCTTCCCCTGGGCGCCCGACGAAGCCGCCAGCGACGAGCACACCGTCCTCTACACCCTACCCACCTCGGCCGGCACCTGGACCCGCCGCGTGCCCCGCGGCATGGGCCTGGGCTCCTTCGAAGCCAGCTTCCCGGTGCAGAGCGCCCAGGACCACGCCTATTTCCAGGCCGCCTGCCGCAACGCGGCCCTACGCCAGCCCCAGATACGCGAGTTCTTCCGCCAGTGGCGGGCCAAGGTAGGGGACGAGGGGGTGATCGTCATCCGCCACGTCAACCCCTACTGGCTGGCCCACCAGGTAGGGCAGGCCACCCTGTTTTTGCATTGGCACGACCTGGAGGAGACCTACCGCGCGAGCATGCGGGCAGTGTACGAAGCCTCGCTGGTCATCTTTGAAGTGGCCATGGAGGAGGGTTTCGACTTCATGAGCGCCTCGGGCCTGGGCCTGGAGATGACCTCCCCGGAACTCTTCTCGGTCATCGATGTGCCCTGCCTGCGCGAGTACGCCTGCTGGACCCACGAGCGGGGCGGCCTCTTCTGGTACCACAACTGCGGCCGCACCCAGCACTTCTTCGCCGAAGGGGTCTTCGATGTGTTCGAGGCCGATGTCATCGAGACCGTGGCTCCGCCCCCGGCCGGCGACAACGACCTGGCCCAGGCCCGCCACCGCCTGCGGCCCACCTCCTCCACCAAGGGCAATATGGATCTGGGGAGACTGCGCGAAGGGAACCCGGCGGAAATCGAGGCCCTGACCCGGGCCATGGTCGCGGCGACCCGCGATACCCCCCACATCTACTCCACCGCCGATGCGGTGCTGCCGGGCACCCCGCCCGAGAACTACCTGGCCTTCCTGCGCACCGTGCGGAAACTCTGCCCCTGACTAAACCCTGCCGCGCCCCCTCCAGGATCAGGGCCAGGGCATAGGGCTGGATGTTGAAGAGGAAGACCCCGTCGCTGGTGGCCGCGGTCTGGCGGATCACCGCCTCGGCCTCGCGCAGGCTGGGGGGATCTGCCAGTTCCCAGGCGTTGTCGATCTCCCCCAGCACCTGGGTTCCACTGCCCCGCGCCAGCTCCACCCACGGATGCAACTCCACCGGCACCCCGCGCCTTCCAGCCCCACCCGACCAGGTGCTGAGCATCAGCCGGTCCACCAGCCACCTCCTTGATCCAGGTGGGGAGGTCGATGCCGTGGAACCCCAGTTCGCAGAACTCCGGCGGGAAAAGCCCCCGGCGGATGAACCGGTAATTCTGAGGCGTGCCCGACCAGATGGACAACTCCAGCCGGCAACCCCGCTGCCGGCCGATGCGGTCCAACTCCCCCCGCAATTTGCGCAGGAATTCGTTCAGATGCGCGGCCTTGGCCACCTGCCCCCGCGCGAAGAAGGGGATGGCCCGCATGAACTCCAGGTCCAACCCCTGTACTGGGTAGCGCTCCACCGCGTCGATGGAGTGGCGGACGAAATGTTCGCGCACCTCGGGCCGGGACAGGTCCACGCTTTACTGGTGGGGGTTGAGCGGGCAGCTGTCGGGCGGCAGCACGAACTGGGGGTTGTCCTCGTACCACGACTCCACCCCGTAGATCTGGAAGAAGCGGTTGAGGCGGAAGCCGGCCAGCACTGGCAGTCGGTGCACCTGCGCCCGTTCCAGCACCACGGCCAGGGGATCGGTGCCGGCGTCGAGCCACTGGCGCTGGCGCTGGGCCTGAGCCTTCAGATTCTCCTGGTCGGGGGCACCCGGTCGCACCAGGCTTCCTGCACCTTGGGGGTGTAGCTCCAGGCAAGGTTGGTGCCGCAGCCCCAGACCAGGGCCCGCGCTCCTACCTGGGCGTAGTGGTCCACCATCCGGCGGATCATCTGCGGCCCCTCCCCGCGCGGCTCGCCCCAATCCCATAGCCCGTCGTTGTCGTACACCAGGTCGAGGGCCTGGAGGGCGCGCTGGTGTTCGTGCAGTGCCTCCTGGGTCCGGGCATCCCCAAAGGACCAGCGGAACTGGGCGCCCCAGTCGCCGGGCGGTACCAGGGTTTTGGCGGTCTCGGCCATCGGCGATTGCTCTGTCAGAAAGTGCGGCTGAAGCGCGGGGATAGCCGCCACTTTTTGTCCGGTCCGTGCAGGGGGCGCGCCAGGTACAGGCGGGTGCTCTCGCACTGCAAGGCAAAGCCCAGGCTCTTGTACACCTCCAGATCGCCGGTGTCGAAGGGATCGCCCTGGTCGCCAGCGGCCCAGGCGCCGCCGGCATCGCAGAAGGCCCCCACCAGCAGGTCGTCCACCGGCAGATCCCCCGGCCACTGCCTCTCTCCGTCCACCCAGTACTCGGCGCTGAAGAGGCCCATCCGGTCGCCGCTGAACTGCTTGAAACCGTATCCCCGCAGGGAGGCGAAACCTCCCAGATCGTACTGGTACTGGCTGGGCAGCAGGCCCTTGGCCGTGCCCAGGCGCAGGCGCAGGTCCACCCGCGAGCCGTGGCCCACCGGCTGGTAGCGCCGCAGGTTGCCAAGGTAGCGCTTGAAATCCGCCTCGCCGCCGAGGAACCCGCCGGCCCGCTCGAAGAAGGCGTTGATGAACCATCCCCGGTGCGGCTCGTCCAGGCTGTTGCGGGTGTCGAATTGCACGTCAGCCCGAATGCTGGCCACCTCCACCTCTTCCACCGGAGGATTGAGGCGGAACGACTGGCGGGCGAAACGGCTCTCGAACACTCCCCACTCCACCTCGTTCTCCAGGGACCCGAACTCATCGCAGGCGTAGCGCCCGGTCAACCGCAGCACCCCGCCCATGTTGTGGGAGGAGTACAGGCTCCAGCCGGCGCGGCGGTAGTAATCGAAGAAGTCGCGGTGGCAGAGCAGGGCATCGGCGGTGTTCTCTTCCTCGGAGAGCAGCCAGCCGTCCTGGGTGTCGGTCAGTTCGTGGATCTCGGCGCCCATGGCCATCAGGTTGTCGCAGGCCTGGGGGGCGTTGTATAAGAAGAAGACCTCGACCCCAGCCTGGTAGCGCAGCACGCGGGCGTTCAGGCCGTAGCCGGCGGTCCCGTAGTTGGTCAGGCCCTCGCCGGGGTGGTAGTTGCGCGGCAGCCGCCAGCCCGCATACACCCCCTCGACTCGGTTGTAACGCACCACCATGCCCTCGGGCTCCAGGTCCCGATCCTCCGGCCGGGGGGCGCGCCAGTACTGCTCCCAGTCGCGGTACCGATCGGCACTCCAGGGCTCGCAGACCGGAGGGGGCACGGCCAACACCGGGGGAACCAGCGGAAGCGCAGGAAGCGCAGGTACCTCAGGGACCGCCGGCTTGCTCGACCTGATCAGGATGGCCGCGGCCTCCCGGCGGACCGCGAAGTCCCCGCTCTGCAGGGCTGTACTGATGATGCGCGAGAACCCCTCCTGCCTGCCGCTGTCCGGTAATGTGGGTGGCCCGCCGGCGCACGGCAAAGTCCACGTTGTCCAGCGCCGCCAGCGCCACCCGCTTATACTCCAGCGGAGAGATCCGCGCCAGCCCCTCCACGGCGGTGCGCCGCACAACCACGTCGGTGCTGCCCAGGGCCAGGACCAGCGCGTCCGCCGCGCTGCTGGTGAGTTGCTCCTCCGCCGGCACCAGGGCCACCACCGCCCCGTTTCCGGGCCAATCCGCCAACTGCGCCTCGCCCTTCAGTGCGCCGACATGGCCCCTGCCGGCCAGGGCCACCGCCATGCCCGCAGCGTCCAGCGCGTCGAAGGTATAGTAGGCCACCAGCCCCTTCTCGTCGCCCTTCAGGGGGGTCTGAGCCTGCTGCTGAATCTCCTCCGCAATCAGGGCCCGGCTCCAGACCGCCACCTCGCCGAGGGCGCCCTGGAAATAGTCGCGGTCGGGGATGCCGCCCAGGCTCAGCGGTCCGACGGTGGAGCGCAGGGCGCGCCCCTCAAAGCGTGCGTCGATCACCCGCTGCCCGTCGAGGTAGAGGCGCACGTACTGCCAGGAGGCGCTGATCACCAGGGCAAAGTTGTACCAACTCCCCGGCTGCACCACCGCCGCGTCGGAGATGGGCATCAGTACCTGTCACCCCCCGGTCATGGCGGTGATATGCAAGCGCCCCTCGCGGTTGAGCCACCGCCCTTACTCGCGGTTCTCCCAGGGAAGGTCGGGCGACTCCCCCTTTCAGCAGAGCGCCTGCCAGCCGAAGTACTCGGGGGCCTCCAGGCGGTCGGCGCGGAACCAACCGCCCACAGTCAATTCGCCGCCCGGGTTCAGGTCCGGGGCGTCCGCCACCTCCAGATAATCCCGGTCCCCGTCCAGTTGCAGGACCTTTCCCCCCGCCGCTTTGCCTGGGCGGGGCAACAGCCAAAACGCGACGCACAGGGCCAGCGGGAACAGCTTCTTTTTCATGGGTCACCACCGCGGTTGGAGGAAGGCGGAAGAGGCAGGATGGAACGCGGGGCCACTTAGATACAAATCTCCAAAATTATCAGCCGCCCAACAACTACAGCCCGCCCGCTAGACCTTTATCCCGCTCAGGCTGATCCCCCCCACCAGATAGCGCTGGGCCGCCAGGAAGAGCAGGATCAGCGGGGCCGCCCCCATGGTGCTGGCGGCGAAGATGCGCGGCCAGTCCGCCCCGGTCTCGGCGCGGAAGAGACTCAATCCCACTGTCAGCGGATAGTAATTGTGGTCGCTGAGCACCACCAGGGGCCACTCGAACATGTTCCAGGCCCCCATGAAGGTGAAGAGGCCCAGGGTGATCAGCGCCGGCTTGGACAGGGGCAGGATCACGTGCCAGAGGATGCCGGTGCTGCCACAGCCGTCGATGCGCGCGGCCTGCTCCAGTTCGGCGGGGATGTTGAGAAAAGCCTGGCGCAGGAGAAAGATCCCGAAGGCCCCGGCAAAGCCCGGCAGCATCACCCCCCAGGCAGTATCCACCAGGCCCAGCTCCCGCACCACCAGGAAATTGGGGATCAGCAGCACCGCCGGGGGCACCATCATCGTCGCCAACAAGAGGCCGAAGAGCAGCCGCTTGCCCCGGAATTCGAACCTCGCAAAGGCATACGCCGCCAACACGTCGAGCAGCAGTTGCATGGCGGTGATGACCACCCCATACATCAGGCTGTTGCCCAGGTAGCGGTCCACTTTCCCGAAGCTGATGGCGTCGGCGTAGTTCTGCCAGGGCGGCCAATCTCCCCCCGGCCAGTCCAGGGCGCTGGGCTCCCCCCGCCGGTGTTTGAGCTGCTCCCCCACCTCGAAGCGCGGCGGGATCAGCCCCTCCTTGTCCTGGGCGAACTCCCGCCGGGTCTTTAGCGAGGAGCCCACCATGTACGCGTACGGGTAGACCATGATCACCGCCCCGGCGAGCATCAGCAGCAGGGCGACCAGAGGTGTCAGCCGCCTATTCATCGTACACCTTCCGCGAGCGAAAAACCCGCATCTGGATGGCGACAAAGACCGCCACCACCACGAAGAGCAGCCAGGCCACCGCCGAGGCGTAGCCCATCTGGCCGGCTACTGCAAAGGCATTTAGGAAGATGGTATAGGCGATCACTTCGGTGCTGCGCTCCGGCCCCCCGCTGGTCATGATGTAGACCGAGGTGAAGACCTGGAAGGCGCCAATGATGGTCATCACCACCACAAAGACCAGGGTGTTGCGCAGCATGGGCAGGGTGATATGCCAGAACTGCTGCCAGGCATTGGCCCCGTCCACTCTGGCCGCGTCATACAGGTGCTGGGGGATCTCGGTCAGGCCGGCCAGAAAGAGCACCATGTTGTACCCCGCCCCGGCCCACACCCCCATCAGCGCCAAAGCCGGCATGGCCGTGCGGGGCTGGTCCAATAGGTTGCCCCACACCCCAAAGAGATGGTAGAAGACCAGGGCCAGCACCACCCCCGGAGTGATCGAAGGCAAAAAGTACAGGGTGCGGAAAAGAGCCTGGCCCCAGCGCACCTTCTGGCAGAGCAGGGCCAGGGGCAGGGCCGTGAGCAGCACCCCTACCGCGCACAACACCACATAATAGGCCGTGTGTCGCAGGGCCAGCCAGCAGTAGCTGTCGGCGGCAAAGAGGGCGCGGCGATAATTCTCCCAGCCCGCGTACCCGGCGGAGCCGGCAAAGGCGTCGAAGTGGTGGAAGCTGGTCCACATGCTGATCCCCATGCTCATCAGGCTGAAGATCAGGGCCAGGCTCAGGGCCGGGGCCAGGTATAGGTAAGGGATCAGCGCCCGCCAGCCTTTGTTTATCACTCCCCCTCCCCGCGCCGGGCCAGCCAGCCCTGGGCCTGCTGGTGGTAGCGGCCGTACACCTGGTCCACGTTGCCGGCTGCTTCTTTTAGGGCCGCCGCCACCGAGGAATACGGCCCCTGGCCAGCCACGATCTCGGGATAGCGCAAGAGCAGGGTCTCGAAGACCGGGTTGGCCTGGTGGTCGGTGGCGATGATCTCGGTGTGGCGCAGCTTGTCCCCGGCCAGGCAGATCTGCGGCACATTGGCCAGGTAGGGCCGGGCCGCCGCCGCCTCTCGCCATTGGGGGGTCTGGTACAGGTCCAGGCGCGGGCCGTTGTACCCCAGGTATTTGAGTCGCAGCAGGTTACCCTCCAGGCCGCAGACCAGGCGCACGTACTCCCAGGCTGCCTCCACATTGGGGCAGTTGCGGGAGATCACCAGCATATTGCCCCAGGTCAGGGTCTTCTGCCCGCTCCCGCGCGGACCGGGCGGGAAGGCGGTCTTGGCGAAATTCCGCCACCCCAGGGTATTGCGGATGATGTCCTTGCCCGTCCAGGTGCCCGCGGCGATGCAGGCCACTTTGCCCTCCTCGAAAAGCTCGCCGTCGGCGATCTGCCGGCGGAAGGGCGGGCAGACCTTATCCTCCCAATACAACCTCGCCATGAACTCCAGGGCTTCGACGCCTTTGGGGGTGGCAAAGAGCGCCCGCGTCCCCGCCTCGTTCTGGAAACGACCGCCATTGGCCGCCAGCCAGGGCGGGAACATCCCGGCCCCGCCGCTGTACGCGTTGATTGCAAAGCCGGCCTGCACCACCTCGCCATCCTGGCCGTACCGCGTCAGCTTTTTGACCAGCCGGCGGAAATGCTCCCAGTCCCGCACCCCCTCGAAGTGCAGCCGCTGGTAGTCGGGGGTCCCGTCGGGGAGGTGCTCGAACAGATCGCGGATCTCCTCGTCCTCCTGGGCCGCCTTTTCGAGCAGGTCGAGGTTCCAGATCAGGCACTGGGCGTCGATGATCTGGGGGATGCCAAAGACCCTCCCCTCCGCCGTGTGGTTGTGCCGCCAGGCCGAGGGCAGAAAAACCCCCTGGGCCAGCCGCTGCCCTCCTGTGTCGGCCGCAGCCTGGGCCAGCAGACTGTCCAAAGACAACAGCATCCCCCGCTGGTAGAACCCCTCGGCCCAGTACACTGAGGACTGGAACACGTCGGGCGGGGCGCTGCCCACCATCGCGGTGGCCAGCTTCTGCACGTAGTTGCCAAAGGGCACGATCTGCAACACCACGTCTACGTCCGGATAGCGCTCCTCGTACACCTTCTCCACCGCCGCAAAGTACTCCCCATACTCCTCGTTGGCCGAGGGACTCCACCAGTCCCACACCTTCAACTGCACCGGCCGCCCCGAACCCGCCTTCATCCCCCAGGCCCACACCACCCCCGAGCGCCAAAGCGCCCCCAGGCAGACCAGCCCCAGGACCAGCGAGATCAGCAAAACGCGTAGACGATTGTACATAGCGGGTAAAGTTACAACTCCATCTAGTGGTTCGCCATAGGGATTTTACCAGATACGCAAAGCGGAGGGGAGGCAGCCCTGGAAGCCTTTCGCGGGGGGTGGATGAGCTGGGAAGTCCGCGTGGTTGGGGGTCGGGTAGAGGAGCGATAGCGAGCGAGGGGACGCAACGCCCCAACGTATGGGGCGTCGCGGGGGTGGAGGGGATGAGATGGGCGCGCCTGGCGAAAGGCTGGAATGGGTTGCCTCCCCGACACGATGACAGGGGAACCCCAGCGCCTGGAGAAAGCCCGTAGAGGGTCATACCCCTCTACGATTGACAGAGAGGCCTGCTCCGGCGATCTTTGCCGCCCGACCTGGGGGACGCAGACAATGGCATTCACCGCGTGGGACCTCTTCATCGACCTCGGACTGGCCGCCCTCCTCCTGTTGGCCGGCCAGTGGCTGCGCGCCAGTCTAGTGATCGTGCAACGCCTCTTCGTCCCCGCCAGCGTCCTGGCCGGCCTCGCCGGCCTCGCCCTCGGTCCCGGCGGCTTCGCCCTCCTCCCCTTCTCCACCTCCGCCGCCAAGTACCCCGCCATCCTCATCCTGCTCGTCTTTGCCGCCCTGCCCTTTGCCAGCCGGCTCCCCGCCTCCACCCGCACCAGCCGCCGCGACGTGGTGGAGCTGGGCGCCTATTCCGTGCTCTGCATCCTGCTCCAGTGGGGCCTGGGGGTGCTCTTCGGCCTGACCCTGCTGCGCTGGATCTGGCCCGACCTGCCCGAGGGCTTCGGCACCGTCCTGGCCGCCGGCTTTGTGGGTGGACCGGGGACCGCGGCGGCCATCGGCGCCGACTTTGCCGAGCGCGGCTGGAACGAGGCCGGCTCCCTGGCCATGAGCGCAGTGACCGCCGGCCTGCTCGTCTCCATCGCCGGGGGACTGGCCTGGGTAAGCTGGGCCGCGCAGAAGCGGATCACCCGTTTCGTCTCCCCCTTTGCCCACCTACCCCCGGAACTGCGCACCGGCCTGGTCGATCCCCAGCGGCGCCGGCCCCTGGGCCAGGAGACCTTCTCCCCGGTGGCCATCGACACCCTCACCTTCCACCTGGCCCTCGTCGCCGCCCTGGCCTACCTGGGCTACGCCGCCAACCAGCAGGCCGCCGCCCTGCTGGGCAAATCCCCCTTCCCCGGTTTCTGCGCCGCCTTCCTCGTCGCCGTCCTCGCCAGGCAACTGCTCTCCCTCACCGGGGCCCTGCACTACGTGGACCCGCGCACCTCCTCGCGCCTGTGCGGGGCGGCCACGGACTTTCTGGTGGTCTTCGGCATCGCCTCCATCGACCTGGGGGTGCTGGCCCGCTACGCCCTCCCCCTGCTGCTGCTCTTCGGCTTCGGCGTGGCGCTGTGCTGGGCCCTCTTCCTCCTGGGGGCCAGGGTCTTCGGCCGGCTCTGGTTCGAAAAGGCCCTCTACACCTGGGGCTGGGCCACCGGAGTGATGGCCATCGCCATCTCCCTGCTGCGCACCGTGGACCCGGACAACGAGGGCGGGGTGCTCGACGACTTCGCCCTGGCCTACCTGGTCATCGGACCGGTGGAGATGGTCTGCCTGGTCTCGGCGCCCCTGTTGATCGGCCAGGGGCTGGCCTGGACCTACGCCCTGGTCTGCGCCGGCCTGGGGGCCGGGCTTTTGGCCTGGGCCCTGCGGACCCGGCCCGCCCTCCCCCCGGCCCTGCGACAGGAGGCCCCGTGAGCGAACGCCTCAAGGACAAGGTGGCCATCGTCACCGGGGCCGGCGCCGCGGGGCCGGGCTGGGGCAACGGCAAGGCCGTGGCCGCCCTCTTTGCCCGCCAAGGGGCAAAGGTGCTGGCCGTGGACCTGAGGGCCGAAGCCGCGGCCCAGACCTGCCGCATCATCGAAGAAGAAGGCCACACCGCCGCCCCCTGCCAGGCCGACGTCTCCCAGGCCGATCAAGTTGAGAGGATGGTGCAGCGCTGCCTCGACCTCTACGGCCGCGTCGATATCCTCCACAACAATGTCGGTATCATCGAACTGGGCGGGACGGCCGAAACCAGCGAGGAGAGCTGGGACCGGGTGATGGATGTGAACCTCAAGAGCATGTTCCTCACCTGCCGGGCGGCGCTGCCCCACATGGAGCGCCAAGGGGGCGGGGCCATCGTCAACATCTCCTCGGTGGCCGGCATCCGCCATCTGGGCATCCCCTACCTCTCCTACAGCACCACCAAGGCCGCCATCTTGCAGCTGACCCAGAGCATCGCCGTCGAATACGCCGCCAAAAACATCCGCGCCAACGCCATCCTCCCCGGCCTTATGCACACCCCTCTCATCGAGGGCCTGGCTCGCCAGGTCTACGGCACGGACACCGAAATGATGCTGGAGATCCGTAGCCAGCAGGCCCCGATGAAGCGGATGGGCGACGCCTGGGACGTGGCCTACGCCGCCCTCTTTCTGGCCTCCGACGAGGCCAAATACATCACCGGCATCCAGCTGGTGGTGGACGGGGGTTTGACCTGTAAAGTGAATTGAAACGGCTAACGATGAAACTCTACCTGATGACCGACATGGAAGCCGTGGCCGGGGTGCTCAATCACGACGACTGGTGTATGCGCAATTCGCAGTTCTACGCGCTGGGCCAGGAGTTCCTCACCCTGGAGACCAACGCCGCCATCGAGGGCCTCTTCGCCGGCGGGGCCATCAGCGTCACTGTCGCCGACGGCCACGGAGCCGGCGGCATCAACCCCAAACTCCTCGACCCCCGCGCCGAGTTGATGCGCGGCTGGCCCCAGGGTTTCCCTTTCGGCCTCGATTCGAGCTATGCCGGCATCGGCTGGGTGGGCCAGCACGCCAAGGCCGGCACCGAGTACTCCCACATCACCCACACCCAGTGGTTCAACTACATCGACCTGAGCATCAACGGGGTCTCCATCGGCGAGTTCGGGCAGATGGCTCTCTGCGCCGCCGAGTTGGGGGTGCCGGTGATCCTGGGGGCCGGCGAGGAGGCGTTTGCCAGGGAGGTGCAGGCCCTCACCCCCTGGGCCGAGACCGTCAGCGTCAAGCGCGGGGTCACCCCCGGCAAGGGCGACGAGCTGACCACCGACCAGTACCGGGCCCGCAACCTGGGTGCCGTCCACCTCTCCCCCCAGCGCGCCCGCGAATTGATTCGCGCCAGCGCCGAGAAGGCCGCCCGCCGCCTGGCCCGGGGCGATGCCTTTGGCCTGGTGGACCTCAAACCGCCTTTTGAGATGGTGGGCCGCTTCCGCCCCGCCAAGGAAGGGGAGCCGCGCACCCTCTCCAGAACCAGCCACCCCCGCAGCGTCATCGCCCTGCTCAACACCCGGTTCGACCCAAGGCCGGAGTGAGGGCCAGCAAAGGGATCAACCCTCTCTCCAGCGCCTCAGCCCCAGTAGCTTTTCCCCCAGGGGCGTCAGCCTGGCCGGGGTGGCGTTTCTCCTTTCCCAGCCCCGTGGGTCCCCCGGAAAAGCGGGCCGACGGGGGTGATCCAACTCCCGCCACAGGCGGATGCGCTCCAGGCGCTCCTCCTCGCGCTCCCAGGCCGCCGGGTACATGGAGAGGTACTGGGCCAGGCGCACCCTGTCGCGGGAGTAGTTGGGCCGCACCCCGTGGGGCAGGAGCGAGTTGAAGATCAGCAGGTCTCCAGCCTCCAGTTCCACATGGACGATCTCCAGCCCGGCCAGATCGGGGTGCCGGGGATCGCGGTCGGCCGGCTGTCCCCTTACCCAGTCCTCGAAGCGGGCGAAGAGTTCGGGGACACACTGAAACCCGCCCACCTCGCGGTCCTGGCGCGTGAGGCTCAGCACCCCCTGCACCCCCACGGGCAGAGGCCGGAGCGAGGTATCCACATCCCAGTGGATGAACCCATCCCCCCTCCCCTGGCTGGGCGGGTTGAGGTTGGCCCGGTCTATGGCCACCCACAGGTCCTCCCGGTCCCAGATATCGACAAAGGCGCCGTACACCCGTTCCTCCTGGCGGTTGTCCCACAGGTACTGGTGGTTGTAGATCTCCAGCATGCCCGTGTAGTTGAGTTCCGCCATCTGGTGCTCGCGCCGCTGGGGGGCCTGCCAGGTAGCCGAGTCGCCGGGGTCCTTCTCGTCGAAGGCCCATAGCAGTCCCACTACCCTTGTGACCTGGGCAAGAGGCACCGCCTGCCGGACAATCACGTAGCCCCAGGTGGTCCAGTGCTGCCAGTCCTGGGCGGACAACACCCGCAGGGGGAGCTGTTTGCGGATCTCCCGCAATTGGACAGAACCCATCGGCGCCTGGGGGTGGGTATGGGGAGAGGTATTGTTCTGTGTCATGGCATTTCCCTCGCCTGGGGCAGACCCTGCCCCCTGACAATAGCAGCGGCCGCCGCGCCCGGCAAGGGCCGGCTGCCGGGGCTCCTGGCAAGGCCCCCTGCTTGTTTTTGAAAGCGGTGGAACCTGGGATCATTTTTTTTATTAGGGTTGCCGGGGTGTTGTAACCTATACCCAGAGTTGAAGGGCCGCGCTGGACGGCATCCCACATCACCCCAAGCAAAGGTATCGCGCGATGAACCCACAGATGAAAGCAACATGGCGAAATATGGTCGGCACGGCATTGTTGTGGACGGCCTTCTCTACCCTCGTTTATGTTTTATCGCCTGGCGATGGGACGAGAACCGCGATGGTCTCAGTGCTTGGATTCCTTGCCTTTGCCTCCGGCCTCGCGCTCTTTGCCGACGGCCTGACGCGGGACATCGTTGCCCACCTACGGCAAGGACAAAGCGGCCATGCCAGCTGACGCTGACGGGGAAGCACCTGTCCAATAGCAGTAGGTCAATGACGGGAAACTGGCTGCTCGTGCTGCTGGCCCTGCCCACCTGGCTGTGGGCGGCAGAGAGGGGCAAGGCGCTCAGCCTCTTTTCTTTGGGCCGGAACATCACCGGGGTCGAAGTGGCCGGCAACCACATCACCAGGAAATAGAACATGCCGCGCGAACTGCGTTCCCGGGCAGACCAGCCGCTGGCTGTCCCCCTGGTGCAGGCGGACCTGCAACGCCTGGACAACCTGGATATCTTCAGCTCCATAGACGTAGTGCCCGCAGCAGACAGCGATGGCGTGGCCCTGACCAACGAGGTGCGCGAACTGCCCTTTGCCCTGCCCTACCTCGCCTACGACATCACCGACCAGGATGGGTGGTCCTTTGGGCCGGCCCTGAAGTCGGTGAACATGATGGGCCGGGACAAGTACGTGGCCGGCTTCGCCTTGTTCGGCGGCAAGACCTTGTTCCTCTTAGATCTGAACTACCCCTGGATTGCTGGGAATCGCCTTTCATTGGACCTGACCATGGCCCGCATCGAGCGCGAGAACCTTCTGGACAGCTTTCGCGAAACAACCTTTGAGCTCAGCCCCTGGCTTGGCACCTACCTGAGGGAGCACGGTGGGGCCAGGTTCGGGGTTTCTTACTTTCGCGCCCAGACCGATGCGCTTGGGCATACCCTGTCAATGGACGGCATCGACTAGTTGTTACGGATCGGCGCTGCCGCCGGCTGGGACTCGCGCGACGTGTGGAGCAATCCGCATGAGGGGTGGCTCAACGAGATCGAGGTCGTGAAGACCGGAGGGGTGCTGCGCGGGTGTGGGGACTTCTGGACCGCCCACGCCGACCTCCGGCGCTTTCAGCCGGTGGATTCCTCCTATACCCTGGTGCTGGCAGGCCCACTTTCCCTGCAATCCGGGACAGTCGGGCGCAGCATACGGGAGTACCTGGACTTCCACCTGGGCGGCACCAACAGTATCAGGGGCCACCAACTTGAGGAGCTCAGCCGGGATCGAAAGGGGAAGAACCAGTGGCTCGGCACCACAGAATACCGTTTCCCGGTGAGGGAAGCCAGTAAGTACCGCTTGTTGGGGCTGCGGGCCGACCTGGGATTAGCCGGCGCCCTGTTTGCCGACGCGGGGCTGGCCTGGAGCAGGAACGCGGACTTCAGCGCAGATCGCGCCAGGATGGGTTACGGCCTGGGGTTGAGGCTGCTGATGCCGGCAGTGGACATCACCCGGTTGGACCTTGGCTTTGACCAGGAGGGCAACCGGCAGCTGTCCTCCGCGGTATACTCCAAACTGGAGGCCCAGCGCTTTCGCCTGCGCTGAAACACCATTGATGTGGACGCGATACTGCGGGCGGTTCGCTAGGCCGATTGGCCCGGCATTTTTAGGCTCGCTGACCAGAGCATCGCGCACGTTGCCGGAGCCATTTCGCAAGTGGCGTGGTGTTACGACCGCCGCCGTTTCGACTCCCAGCGCGGCCTGGAGTTGCTCCGGCAGTTGGCCGCCCGCCGGGTGTGGTTCACCGAGTACGCGGCCGATGAGCCTTTCCTCCACTTCGCCCGCAGCCGCGGGTTTTCGAAGGTCCGGCGCTTCCCCCGCGTGAGGGGACTGGGGCGATTGCCCTGGTCAAGGAGTTAGACGGCGAACTGGCCGACTAGTGCGGCCTTGCGCCGAGGCGCGGCGCAGTGCAGCTTATGTAGGTTCTTCCGCCGCTCACCTGAGGAGTTCTGCATGAAAGACCTGCGTTGGGGACTGCCCGGCCGCAGTCCACTGCCCCGCCACTTCGGCCCCAGCCCCGCCTAAGCCGCGATGCGTTACCTCAGCCACCTCTTCGAGCAGAACCGCGCCTGGGCCGCCGATGTCACCCGGCAGGACCCGGATTTCTTCCAGCGCCTGTCCCGGCAACAGGCCCCCCAGTACCTGTGGATCGGCTGTGCGGACAGCCGGGTGCCGGCCAACCAGATCACCGGCCTGCTGCCCGGCGAGATGTTCGTCCACCGCAATGTCGCCAACGTAGTGGCCCACACCGACCTCAACTGCCTGTCCACTATCCACTTTGCCGTCGAGGTGCTCAAGGTTTCCCACATCATCGTCTGCGGTCACTACGGCTGCGGCGGGGTGCTGGCGGCCCTGCGCGACGTCCGGCTGGGGCTGATCGACAACTGGCTGCGCCACGTACAGGACGTGCGCTGGCACTACCGGGAACTGCTGTCCGGCCTGGAGACCGAAGGCCAGCGGCACGACCTCCTCTGCGAACTCAACGTCATCAGTCAGGTGATCAACGTCAGCCAGACCACGGTGGTGCGCGAAGCCTGGTCGCGGGGCCAGGCCCTGGCGATCCACGGCTGGGTCTACGGCCTCCAGGATGGCCTGCTGCGCGATCTCGACATGTGTGTCACCGCTGAGAGCGAACTGCTTGCCCGCGAGGCGGCCGCTCTGGCGAGGGCCGGCCAGCGCACCTGGGGTTCGGCCTGACCGGCCCCGTATTCCCATTCCACCTTCCAACGACATGCCCCGGCTAAGGCAGTGGATCGGCATCGAACTTGAGGAGGTCAGCCCCAAGGAGAAGCTGGTCTCGGCGGCCGGCGGTACGGTGACGCTCTGCCCGCCGGCCCCCTCATGACCCCCTTCCTCCTCTCCCAGATCCTTGCCGGCGTCGCCTTCGGCCTGGGCCTGCTCTCCTCCCAGTTCCGGCATCGGCGCTCCATCCTGCTCTGCCTGGTCCTGGGCACGGCCTTCAACGCCTCGCATTTCCTGCTCCTCCAGCAGCCCGGCCCGGCTGCCCTCATCGCCCTGATCGGGACCCGCTACCTCACCTCGCTCTGCACCACCCGCCGTTGGGTCATGTACCTCTTCCTGGTCCTTTCCGCCGCGTCCTTCGCCACCACCTACCAGAGCCCCGTCAGCCTGCTGGCCCTCCTAGCCGTGTGTTGCGGCACCTGGGGCACCTTCCACCCCGACGACCGCGTCCTGCGCCGCTTCATCATCCTGGGCAACACCTGCTGGCTCCTACACAACTTGCTGGTCTGGACTCCGGTGGGGGTGCTCATGGAGGCCTCCTTCCTCGGCAGCAACCTCTTCGGCTACTGGCGCTTCTATGGCCCCCACCGCGCGCCCGGTTGATTTTTCCGGGCCGCTTATTCCATAATGACCAGAGCGACCCGTTCTGGTGCGCCTGTACCCGGAAGGTATCCCCATGCCAGCCGCCTTTGTCCGCTAGGGAGCAGAAGGCAGTTTCAGCCTGGGCAACGACGCCTTTTAAATGACCGTGGCGCAAACCGCCGCCCAGAACCCGGTCCTGCGCTACCTCGCCTCGTCCAGAAAGCCCGAGATCGACTGGGCCTCGCCATCGCGGCTCCTGGGACCTGAGCTAACCATCCAGGAAATACCCTAGTCGCTGCAGCGCGGCAATCTCCCCTTCCTCCGCTTCGAGGCGGACGCTGAGCTGCGCCTGGTCTACATCCTCGGCGTAGGCCTGGAAGTGACCCAGCATCTCAAACCCTCGCCGGACAAGGCCGTGTGGCGCTCCTGTGTGACGCTCAACAACCCCACCGCCGCCCCATCGCCGGCATCACCCGCTTCGACGCGGCCAACCTGTTCTTCTCCACCAGCAAGGCGCAGCCCCAGTGCGGCTACGTCCTGGGCTGGCTGGAAGGCCACCACGCCCTGCCCTTTACCTACTGCGGCTGGATCCCCAAGCTCCTGTATGGCAAAGCCAACGCCGAGTTGCTGGCCCGACCCAAGAGCTGGGTGGCCCCGGTGTACCGCTTCTGCCAGGAGCGCCTCACCCGCCTGCCCCTGCAAAGCGGCAAGCGCTCCACCTACGACGATCACCCCTGGGTGACGAAGCTGGACCCAGAGCGCCAGGGCGGCTGGTCCCTGGGCTTCGAGTGGACGGAGACCTGGAAGATCGATGTGGAGCACCTGCACCCCCAAGCGCGAGGTATCGGTTTCTTTCTGCACCGACGCCAACACCCACGACCTGGCTCCCAGCGCGGCGCTGGTCTCCCCGGCCGCTTTTTTGGGGGTCTTTGCCGGGGACTGGGACGACCTCTCCAAACTTTGCCGCTGGTACTTGGACGACGAGATCATCCCCAAGATCGCCAACCCCTGGCCCACCACCCTGCACGCCTACGTCTGGCACAACACCCCGGAGAAGCGCGGCGACGCCTACCTGAAGCGCGAGCTGGTTCTGGCCGCCGAGTTGGGCTCCGAGAGCACCGACGTCGAGACCATCTGGTGGGAGGGAGGGGCGGACCCGGGCGACTTCTCCGTCGGGCTGGGCAACTTCGCCGACAGCCGGGTCAAGTTCCTTGGTGGCCTGCGGACCGTGTCCCGCTACCTGCACGGCCTGGGCGTGAACATGGGTCTGTGGTTCGAGATCGAGCGGGTGGACCTGCGCACCTGCAAACGCCTGTGCAACCCCTGGAAGCCCGAGTGGATCGTGCAGCAGCAAGGCCGCCCCTACCACTCCTGGGGCCCGCACTTCTTCATGCTCTGCCTGGGGGTGAACGAGGCCCAGGACTGGGCGTTAGAGAACCTGCTCTAAGCGATCCGGGAGTAGGACCTCGACTACATCATGTTCGACAGCAACGAGTGGGTGGTCTGCGACGACCCCAGCCACCGCCACGGGGCCGGCGAGGGGGAGTGGGCGGAGATCCCGGGCTTCTACCGGGTCATGGAGGGGGTGCGGGCCGCCTATCCCGACATCATGATCCTCAACTCTTCGGGGGGCAACCAGCGCGGCGGTTTCGGCATCGCCCGCTATTCCAACTGCATCCACCCCCACGACCAGGCCATGCCTAGCACCAAGCAGCGGCGCTACATGCACGGCACCGGCTGCATGTACCCTACCTTGTACCAGGCCAATCTGATGACCGACTACACCACCCAGCCGCACCAGGGCGCCTGGGTGGTGGGGAATCCGCCCCAGGAACCCCCGCAGGAGCCGGTCCCGGCCGAGCGCTTTGTGTGGCGGCTGCTCAACCGCATGCTGGGCTACTACGCCGACGGCCTGGAATTCTCCCCTGTGTGTCTAGTTTGGCTGAGACAACTCGCCTGAGGAAATTAGAGAGCACCCCCACGGGCGAAGGAGCTTGGAAAGGATGTCGCAAGCAGCCGTCAATGGCCTAGCTGGCCACCGAAAAGACCCGTCTTCCTCCCCCACCCTGTTGCCTGGAGCGGAGGTTACTGCGGAGGTGTTACCTCGGGCCCACCGTCGGCGTTTCAGCGCCGACTACAAGCGTCGTATCCTCGATGAGGCCGATCAATGCCGACAGCCCGGCCAGATCGGCGCGCTGTTGCGTCGGGAAGGGCTGTATTCCTCGCACCTGAGTTGCTGGCGGCAACAGCGGGAGCGCGGGGAATTGGGCACCTTGCCGCGGGGTAAGATGGCTGCCTATCCGGCCGTAAAAGAGGGGGCCCGGTTGCAGGGTCGCCTCAAACAGGCGGAGACGATCATCGCGGTGCAAAAAAAACTCTGCGACCTACTTGGCTTGCCCAGCGAGGATCCGCCGAAGGTCGACAGCAAATGATCGCCACCGCTGATCACCTGGCCCAAGAAGTGGGGGTGACCCGGGCCTGCCAGGTGCTGGCGGTGCCGCGCAGTAGCCTGTATCGAGCGCGACGTCCGATGCCTGAAAACCCCGCCCCACCGGTGGTGGAGAGCTCCCGACCCACGCCCCCCTCGGCACTGGCGCCGGAGGAACGGGCCCAGGTGCGGGAGGTGCTCAATGGTCCCAGGTTTCAGGATCTGGCCCCACGCCAGGTCTGGGCGCAGTTGCTGGACGAGGGGCAGTATCGGTGCTCTTGGCGGACGATGTATCGGGTGCTGGCCGTCGAGCACCAGGTCCGGGAACGGCGCCACCCACTGCGGCACCCGGCCTACACCAAGCCAGAACTGCTGGCCACCGCTCCCAATCAGTTGTGGTCGTGGGACATCACCAAACTGCGCGGCCCGACCGTGGGGAGCTACTTCTACCTGTATGTCATCCTTGATGTCTTCAGCCGCTATGTGGT
>VGJS01000035.1 GCA_016867395.1 Candidatus Handelsmanbacteria bacterium | reverse complement strand
AGATATGGCGGCAGAATGGCACTGGTGAAGGGGTGCCCTTCCCGCCGATCATGCCCCCGCGGTTGGCTAATGATCAGCTTGCCGATCCGGCTGACCAACTCCCGCTGGGGATGCGGCCGTTGCGCACTACCGCCTGCCGGCCCAGCGCCGCGGACGCCTCGCGGCTGCATTCGATATATTCGTCCACTTCCATTTCCAGGGCCGCCTGGAGCATCTTGCGGGCACTTTCCCGCAGCAGCTTTTCCAGGCGGGAGTGCAGGACCGCCTGGGTTAGCTGCTGCACTTGGGCTGCCGAATATTCTTCCATGAGCGTATCCTTTCGCCCTCGCCAAAGGGCGGTGAGTGATGGTGGCCATACTCAGGATGCAATCTTTTTTTGTCCCCTGCCATCCACAACCTTTGAAGATAGCTCGGATTGCCCGGAATCAAATTCACTGAACGGGCGGAATTTTGGCCTCCTCCTCTGCTTGACTGCCGCGGGGAAGTTCCCTATCATTACCAAATTATGTCGCATTGGCCCGACCCCGCGCCGCGGCCCGGGAGGACGCCCTCGTAGCTCAGTCAGGATAGAGCAACAGATTCCTAATCTGTGGGTCGCGCGTTCGAGTCGCGCCGAGGGCACCGCCTCCGCCCCCACCCCTGCCGCGGGGCAGGAAAACCAGACCGTCGCCCCTGGCCCCCAGGGCCGGCGGCTTTTTTTATACGAGAACCAGTCCGATGCTGAGATTATACAACACCGCCTCAAGGGAGAAGGAGGAGTTTTCCCCGCTGGAGCTGGGCCGGGTCCGCATCTACAGTTGCGGCCCTACGGTACACGATTACGCCCATATCGGGAACTTCCGCGCCTTTCTGCTGGCCGACTTGATCAAGCGCTACCTGCGCTTCTCTGGTTTCGAGGTCGTCCATGTGATGAACATCACCGACATCGACGACAAGATCCTGCGCCGCATCGGCGCCGGGGGCAAGAGCCTGGGGGAGTTCACAGAGCACTACTCCCAGATCTTCTTTCAGGACCTGCACCTGCTCAACATCCTCCCCGCCGACGTGTATCCCCGAGCGACGGCCCATATCCCCGAGATGGTGGCGTTGATCGGCCGGTTGCTGGAGCAGGGGCTGGCCTATCAGCGGGAGGGCTCGGTCTACTACTCGATCTCCCGCTTTCCCGCCTATGGCCGTTTCGCCCGTTTAGACCCTTCAGGCATGAAGGAAGGGATCAGCGTGGACCGCGACGAATACGGCAAGGACGACGTGCGGGATTTCGCCCTGTGGAAGGCGTGGGTCGAAAGCGACGGCGAGGTTGGCTGGGCGGCACCTTTTGGCAAAGGGCGGCCCGGCTGGCACCTGGAGTGTTCGTGTATGTCGATGAAGTACCTGGGCGAGAGCTTCGACATCCACACCGGCGGGGTGGACCTGATCTTCCCCCACCACCAGAACGAGATTGCCCAGAGCGAAGGGGCTACGGGCAAACCCTTTGTCCGCTACTGGGTCCATAACGAGTTCGTCAACATCAACGCCGAAAAGATGTCTAAGAGCCAAGGCAATTTTTATCGGCTCAAGGATATAGGCAAAACCGCGGAGGATATCCGCGCCTACCGCTACCTGGTGGTCACCTCGCACCACCGCACGGTGCTCAACTTTACCCTCGAAGCCCTGGAGAGCAGCAAGGCGGCCCTGCGCCGGCTCACCCAGTTGCGCCAGCGCCTGCAGCAGGCCCATGGGGAAGGGGAGGCCGGGCTCTGGAAGGCCCTGGCCGCAGCCGCGCTGGCCGAGTTTTGCGCCCACATGGACGACGACCTGAACACCCCTCGGGCCATCGCCGCGGTCTTCGGACTGGTAAACCAGACCGAAAGGGCCCTCAACCAGGGACACCTCGGGCGGGAGGGCGCCGGGGCGGTGCTCGAATGCCTCGAAAGGGTGGACCAGGTCCTGGGAATTTTCTACGAGGTCGTGGAAGAGGTCGCCAGGCCCGCGGAACTGCCCCCGGAACTGGCACTTCTTCTGCGCCAGCGACAGGAGGCCCGACAGGCCAGGGACTGGAAACGCTCGGACGAGCTGCGCGACCAGTTGGCCGGGGCCGGGGTGGTGGTTAAGGACACCAAGGAGGGCTATGAGTGGAGCTGGGCCTAAATTAGAGGCCGCCCGCCCCCGCCTGCAGGAATGCCTGGCCGCCCTGGCGGGGCTGTCTCCCGCCTGCGGGGTAGCCGCCAGTCGGGTCGGCCGGTCCCTTCACGCCCTGCTGGTGGAGTTGGCGCTGCTGTGCGGCAAGGAAGCCCCGCCGGGCACCCGCCAGCGGGCCCTGCGCGCCTGGCAGGAACTGCAATTGCTCTCCCTGGGCGCCGGGGCTGGCGGTGTGGACCTGGTGTCGCTGCTCCTCGATGCCCTGCTGGCCGATGACCACCTCTTTCTGCGCCAGGCGCAGCGCTGCCCCTTCGGCCAACTCCATTCGGACCTAGTGGAGATGGCCCGCCACGACCTGCGGCAGTTGCAGCGGGTGGCCCAGGCCGATCTGGCGGGCCTGGCGGCAGCGCTGGGCGGGCTGAACTCGTCCCCGGCGCGGGTATCGTCCCCCGCTCCAGCAGAATGGCCCTGGCAGGGGCTGACCAGGGAGCGCCAGTTCCTAAAGGAGCGCTTCGCCGCCTCCGGGGATTGGGCTAGTCTGGCCGAGGTCCTGGCCGCACACGTGCACACCCACGGCCTTGGGGGCTTTGCCGGGGCGCCGGCTTTCCGCCTCCACGGGGTAGGCGGCCAGCTTCGGCTGGAGCCCATCGCCGATTTCGCCGGCTTCCCCCTCGACTGGCTGGAGGGCAATGAGGAGCGGGTGGGGGTGGTGCGGCAGAACACCCTTAACCTGCTGGCCGGCCACCGGGCCCACCACGTGCTAATCTGGGGGCCGCGTGGCTGCGGCAAATCCTCCCTGATCCGGGGGCTGATCAGCCAGTACTATCTCCAGGGCCTGCGCGGGATCGAGATCCCCTCCCGGCACTACGGTGAATTGGATGAGCTGTACGTATTGGTCCGGGACCGGCCCGAGTTTTTCATCGGGGTGCTCGACAACATCGCCCTGAACCGCCGGGAGGCCGATTTCCGCCTGCTGGCCAGCGCCCTGGATGGCCGTCTCGCCCTAGTCCCCCGCAACTTGGTCTTCTACGCTACCTCCAATTTCAAGGACCTCATCGATCGCGAGGGGGAAAGGCCCGCGGGACTGGGCCGGCTCCAGATGGACGGGGACCTCCCCAACCTGCTCAACCAGGGGAAGCGCCCTGCCCCTTACGACCCGCAGCAGGCCGAAAGGCTCGACGAGCAGCGGGCCCTGGACGACCGCTTCGCCCTCAAGGTGTTTATGGACCTGCCCCGCAAGAGCGAGTACGAGCGCCTGGTGCTGGCCTACGCCCGGCGGGCGGGAGTACACGCCCCGGAGGCCGAGTTGCTGGCCGCCTTCAATGTCTGGCGCTTGCGCCACAACCACGACCTGGTAGGCGGGCGCACGGCCCGGGACTTCATCCTTGCCATCGCCCCCCAGGCCGCGGCATTGCCCGGTGCCCCCCCCTAAACGCGGGAGGCGGCCATCCTCACCCCCGAGACCTACCCACAGTTCTGCCGTCAGGTGGAATCCCAGTCCCTCCGGACCCTGCGCCGCTACCTCGATTACGGCAAGCGGGCCAGACAGGGGGTGGGCCTGGGCGAATTGCGCCAGTGGTTGGGGAGAATCTTGTTGGACGAGGACCAAGTCTACACCCCCCAGGACCAGGCCCTGGCGTTTGAGATCAGCGTTGCCGAAGGTATCGCCGGCGGGCTGGAGGAACTGAGACCGGCCATGCCTGCCCTGGTGTACTACTTGGGCCCGGTCGACAAGGTACTCCTCTACCGCCAGATCCTCTCCTCTGAGGGCGGCCGCGAACGGCAGGGGGCCTTTGCCAGGCTCCTCCAGTCCCATTATCCCAAGCCTTGGGAATGGATCTGCGAGCGGGCCGCATTAGGAAAGGGGGAGCCCAGTGGCCCCGATCTGCTGCTGGAGGGCTTTCTCGCCAGGCTTGAAGGAGTGTCGCCTTTGCCGCGCGGCGGGTTGGGTCAGGACCGGCTGGTGCATTTTTTGCAGCGGGAGTTGGG
Source organism: Candidatus Handelsmanbacteria bacterium (assembly GCA_016867395.1). GTDB lineage: Bacteria > Latescibacterota > UBA2968 > UBA8231 > UBA8231 > SICG01. Next base: position 41,205 of record VGJS01000035.1, on the reverse strand, counting down.
CGAAATGGAGGCGGCGCTGGGAGGGTTGCGGGAAGATCTCGAATTCGCCGAGGACCGGGCCAGGCGGGCCCATCAGAGCCTCAAAAGAGCCGAGGAGGAGGCGCGGCAGTTGCGCCGGCAACTGGGGGAGGCGCGGGAAAACGGGGAGAAACTGCGCCAGGAGCGCACCCGGCGCATCCAACTCAACCGGCAGGCGGCCCAGGCCGGGGCGGAGGTGGAGCGGCTGCGGCAGGAATGCGCCAAACTCGACGCCCGGCTGCGGCAGATGGCCCAGCGGGCAGCCGAGGCCGAGCGTCGCCAGGGGGCCTTGCGGGTCGAGGCGCCCCAACTGCGTCAGCTTGATCCTCGCCAGCTTCTAGGCCTCGAAGGGGCGACGGACGAGGAGGAACTCAACCAGGCCCGGCGGCGTTTTGCGACGGCCCTGCACTCCGACCGGGTGGGGGCGCTGCCGGCCTGGGTGGGCCAGCTTTTCGACCAGGTGCTTAGCGCCGTAAACGAGGCCTGCGACCGCCTCAAAAAATAAACCGCGGGCCGGGCGCCCAATGGGGGGCCCGGCCTGCGGCGTGCTGTGGGGGGGCTGTTAGGCGGCGCGGCCCATCATCTGGTCCAGCCGCCTGGCGATCTGGGCTAGTGACAGTCCTTCCGTCACCCTCATTTCGTGGATCAGGTGTTTGAGCAAGATCACTTCTGCCATGTCGTACAGATCCTTGTTGCCCTGGTAATCGGCCACCTTGAGTAGCCCCTTCGATTTGTACTGGCGCATCTGATGGATCGACTTGCCAAATAACTCAGCCGCCTCCTCGATGCCGATGAGCTTTTTCTTGCGCACTGCCATAGATAAAGACCTCCTTGTCTTTATGGTGTAGAGGCGGGTATAGGGGAGAATTTAATCTACCTAAAGGCTCTTAGCACTCCTGTTATTATTTTTTATCGGCGGTTGTGGCAATCACTGTAGAAGATATAAGACGAAATTATAACAAGTAACACTCCATATATCGACCGGAGGATTGACTACTCTAAAAAATATAGACTTGGGCTTAAGGAAAGAGAGATAAAAAAAAGTCTGCCCTGGGATGGGCAGACCCATAAGGGAGTTGAGAACATCTGATTATCCTTCGAGTAACTCGACCTCGTACCCGTCTGGATCATCGATGAAGGCCATCTTGCGCCCCGCGGGGAAGGAGGTCCGCCAGTCGCCGGGCCAGATCGACACGCTGTTCCTTTCGAGCTGGTCGCAGAAGGAGATCAGGTCGGGCACGGCGATGGCCAGGTGCATCAGGTCCTGGGGCACCTTGAGCTGGTAGTTGGCCGACCAGGTCAGTTCGAGGGTGTGCTCGTTGCCCGGCAGTTCGAGGTGGGCGACGTGGTTGCCGGCCGGGGACTTGTCGGTGCGGCTTTTGACTGCGAAACCCAGGTGCTTGCAGTACCAGTTCATCGAGCGGTCCAGGTCGCCGACGCGGATGCGGGTGTGGAGGAAGCGGGCCATGGTAGGGGCACCTTTCGATGGGGTTTACCAGTTGCGGCGATCGGACCAGAAGGACCCTTTCGGGTTCTGGCCCTCGCTCTGGCGGGGGATAGGGCGGTGGCAGAAAGGGCAGGAGCGCAATCCGCGCAGGATCAGGGACGCGCAACCGGGGCAGGGGTGGCTGAGCTTGTGTGCCAGCAACAGGCCGAAGGGCCCGAGGAAGAGGGCAAAGGCCGCCGATTGGGCCTGGCTGCCCCCGCCCGATCGGGCCACCCTGAAACCCCACAGACCTCCCCCCAGCGACAAGAGGGCAAAGGCCACCAGCGCATCGACCAAATCCATGGCGCTTCCCTTGCGCCCCAGGCGCCGGCGCCTACTTTAGAGATCCGGCGCAGTGGGGAGAGTGGGGCGGAGCAAAAATCAAAAGAGCCAGGTTCGCGGCGCGCCTGACTCGGGGACCAAAGAAAAAACTGGTGCCGAAGAGAGGACTCGAACCTCCATGGGGGAACCCCCACTGCGCCCTGAACGCAGCGCGTCTACCAATTTCGCCACTTCGGCTTCCAGTGATTGGTAAATAAACGCCAATACCTACCCAGCGTCAAGGGCTAGATCGCGAGCCGAGGCAGGAGATGGCCACCAAAGCCCCAGCCACCCAGGAGGGCATCAAAATCATCGCCCAGAACCGCAGGGCCCGGCACGATTACGAGGTGCTCGATTCCTTCGAGGCCGGCATGTCCCTGCTGGGCAGCGAGGTCAAGGCCTTGCGGGAGGGCAGGGTCACCCTTAAAGACAGCTACGCTGTGGTGCAGCGGGGCGAGGTTTTCCTCCAGAAGGTGCACATCAGCCATTATAGCCCAGCCAGCCGCTTCAACCACGACCTGGAGCGCCCCCGCAAGCTGCTCCTGCACCGTTGGGAGATCAACCGCCTGCTGGGCCAGGCCGAGCAGAAGGGGCTGACCCTGGTGCCCCTGAAGATCTACTTCAAGCGGGGTCGGGCCAAGGTGGAAATCGCCCTGGTGCGCGGCAAGAAGCAGTTCGACAAGCGCCAGGATATCGCCAAGCGCGATGCGGAGCGGGCCATCGACCGCGAGCTGAGGGGCCGGCAGTGAGCGAGGCCGGGGTGCCGGGCGGAACCCCGTGCCACCGCTGCGGAGGCGGGGGGTTCTACTACGACCCGCAGATCGAGGTGGGGCGCCACGGCGAACTAAAGATTTGTACCTGCGTGGAGGCCCAGTGCCGCTGCGGAGGCCGCCCGCCCTTTTACTTCTGGGACGACCAGGCCCGGAACCAGCGCTGCCCCTGCTGGCCGGCGCGGCGAGGGCTCGTCGAACTAAAACGGCTCTTCCGCGAGGCCGATGTCCCGGAGCGGTACCGCTGGAAGTTCCTGGGGGATTTCCACGCCACTACCCCGGAGGGCAGCCTGGTGCGAATCGCCCAGGACGCTCGCCTGTACGTGTCAACCCTCACCGACACCGACCGCGAACCCGAGCGCGGTTTCCTGCTGCACGGCCGGCCTGGCACCGGCAAGACCCTGCTGGGCTGCATCATGCTCAACGAACTGATCCTCAACCGCCACCGGCCCGGCCGTTTCCTCAACCTGTCCAAGTACCTCCAGCAACTGCGCGACACCTACTCGGAGGAAAGCGAGCACTACGGTCAGACCTGGCGGATCATCGAGTCCCTGGGCAAGGTCCCGTACCTGGTAATCGACGACTTTGGGGTGCAGCGCGGCACCGAATGGGCCAAGGAGGTGCTCTACGACCTGGTGGACACCCGCTACGCGGAGAAACGCTTTACGGTGATCACCACCAACCAGCCCCTCGGCGAGTTGCAGCAGTTGTCGCAGGGGCGGATCTACTCGCGCCTGCTCGAGATGTGCAGGCTGGTGGAGATGGAGGGCGAGGACTTTCGCCAGCATCTCCAGCCCAAGGTCTGAGGACAAGCAGGCGATGGGGAGCAGCCGCGTGGATGGCCGAGCCGTCGGGGAGTTGCGGCCGGTGCGCATCACCCGGAGTTACCTGAACACCGCCCCTGGCTCGGCGCTGATTGAGATGGGGCACACCAAGGTGATCTGCACCGCCTGCGTGGAGAACGCCGTCCCCCCTTTCCGGGCCGGGTTTGGGTCCGGCTGGCTGACGGCCGAATACGCGATGCTGCCTGGCTGCTCGGCGCGGCGCATCCCCCGCGATGGGGGCCGCCCCAACGGGCGTTCTCAGGCGATCCAGCGCCTCATCGGCCGCTCGCTGCGGTTGGCGGTGGACCTGGAACGCCTCGGCGAGCGGACGATATATATCGTTTGAATGTGATCCAGGCCGACGGGGCACCCGCACCGCCGCCATCACCGGAGGGTATGTGGCCCTGGCCGAGACCCTGGCCGCACTCCGGTCTGGGGGGGCCCTGCAGACCGATCCACTCTTGCAGTTAATCGCCGCAGTCAGCGTGGGGGTGGTGGGGGAGGAGGTGGTCCTCGACCTGTGCTACGCGGAGGATTCGCGGGCCCAGACCGATATGAACGTGGTGATGCGGGCCGACGGGGGGCTCATCGAAGTCCAGGGAACAGCCGAGGGAAAGCCCTTTTCCCGGCAGGCCGCCGGGCAGATGCTGGACCTGGCTGCCGGGGGCATAGCCCAGTTGTGCCGGCACCAGGAGGAAGCCATCCAAGGTGTGGTCTGACAGAGAGATAAATGGCGTTTGAGAAAAACCTTGACAGCTTTCTTGCCCCCTGCTATGTTAATTACCAACTCCGCGAGTACAGATCCGCTTCATCTTCCAGTTCCTAACCTCAAACGAAGGACAGGCATATGAATGAAATGCCTAAGTTTTTTTTGTGGGATATGGAGGATTCGCTCGGGAGCTACCTGGCCGCCATCGCCGGCTCCAAGCCTCTTTCCGCAGCCGAGGAGGTGGAACTGGCCCGCCGGATCAGACAGGGGGACGAGGAGGCGCGCAACCTGTTAGTGGAGGCCAATCTGCGTTTTGTGGTCAGCGTGGCCAAGGAGTACCAGAATCGCGGGGTGCCACTGTCTGACCTAATCAGCGCTGGCAACCTGGGCCTGATCACCGCGGCCGGGCGTTTTGACGAAACCAAGGGATTCAAGTTTATTTCTTACGCGGTGTGGTGGATACGCCAGGCCATCCTCCAGACCCTGGCCGAGCAGTCGCGCACCGTGCGGCTGCCCCTCAACAAGATTGGGCTGCTCTACAAGATTTCCAAAGCCTCGCGCCTCTTGCAACAAAGCCGCGAGGATGCGCCCCATCCAGAGGAGATCGCCCAGGAACTGGACCTGCCGGTCGAGGAGATCAAGGAGACCATGCTCTGCGGCCGGTCGGTGCGCTCCCTTGATGCCTCCTTCCACGACGAGGAGGACCACAGCCTGCTGGATGTACTGCCCGACGACCGGCAGGAGTCCCCGGAGAACCAGGTGATCCGCGGCTGCCTGCGCGGCGAGATCGACACGGCGCTGCGCACCCTGGTAGGCCGCGAGGCCGAGATCCTCAAGCTCTACTTCGGCCTCGAGGGGGAGGAGCCGATGACCCTGGACCAAATCGGAGTCCGCTTCGGCCTCACCCGCGAGCGAGTCAGGCAGATTAAGGAAAAAGCCCTGCACCGGCTGCGCCACCCCAGCCGCTGCGACCAGCTGCGCACCTACAGCCGGGCGTGAAACCCGTGGTGGTGTATCGCCAATTCCCCGCCTCCCCCGCTCCCCTGTGCGCAAACGGAGGCATCGATGGCTGCCGACACTTCGGAGGAGGAATTGCTCCGTTCGATAGAAGAGGTGGAAGCCAGGATCCAGAAGTTCCGTAAAAAGGTGCGGGCAGTGCTGGCTTCGGCGCAGGCCGAGGGCCATAACCCTGCCGCTGAGAACCGGTCCCAGACCAAGGGATAGGTTCGCACGACACCGTGCCAGAGGAGGGGATAGCGTCGCTGTCCCCTCTTTTTTATTTTTCTTTAGTCCACAGGTCCCCACCACAGGTGTGCCATGCACGCGCTGAGCGAAAAAGAGCTGTTGCAGATCTGTCGAAAGTACGAGTTTGCCTGTCCGGTGTGCGAGGCGCGCAATGCCTTTTTCCGCCTCAAGCCCGACGTCTGCCGGCCGGGAGACCAGGAAGGGGACGGGCACCCCCGGACCTGGCGCTGGTACAAACCGGGCTTCGACTCCCTGGACCCCAAGCAGTTCTACTGGGGGGTATGTCAGAAATGCCGCTTCGCCGCCGAGTTGGACGACGCCGAGTTCCGCGCTGCGGAGAAGGACCCCGAGGGGTTCAAATACCTGTACGCTTCCACAGCCCTGCACCGGCTGGTGGCCGGCTCCCTCTCCGGCAAGTCCGCCGCCCAGGCCCTGGGCAAGATGATCAACCCCATGGAGCCCTTCGCCACGGTCCTGGCCCAGTTCCACCTGGGGATCTTCAGCCACTGCCTGCGCCAGCGCATCGCCCCGAACAACCTGGCCCGCTATTACCTGCGCCTCGCCTGGATCTATCGCGACCTCGAAGCCTACTACGCCGGGACCAACCTGGCGGGGGTGCACAAACAATTGGAGGGGATCGAGGACCGCTGGAACGCCGAGTTGCCCAAACACAAGGACTACCCCCAGACGCCCGAGCTGGTCGCAGACGAGATTGGGGCCCTGAGGCTGAGTCGGGTGTACTTCCAGCGCAACTACGAGACCCTGCGCGAATCCGGGCATGAGGCCGAGCTGCGTCTGCGCAGCCTCCTGGCCGAGATCGCCTGCCGCATCTACCTGCTGACCAATATCGAGGAGGACTACAAGACCGCGCTGAGCCTCTTCAGCGGGGTGATGCAACAGTGCCAGGCCATTGTCAACGACAAGAGCATCGTCGGCGGCATCGTCAGCAGGGCCAGGGGGGTGCTGGACACGGCCAAGGAGCGGGCCCGCGAACTGCGCGACCTGCACAAGGAGCGGGGCCCAGGGCTGGCGACAGGTGAGCCGGCTTTTGCCAAGGCCAAGGAGGAGGAGAAAGGGGCCCCGACTGCCCATGTTGCCCCCAAGGCGTCCCCGGCTGCTGCCCCTGCGCTTGACGGGGGCAGCCGGCAGGAGCTGGACCAACTCACCCGGCAGGTGAAGATCTTAGAGGAAGAGAACACCACCCTGCGCGACCGGGCCAAGGTGCTCGAAGAGGACAACGAGAAATGGCGTCAGGTAGTGGGCAAGGACCCGCTTACCGGCCTGCCCAACCGCGTCTTCCTCTTCCGCATCTCCCTGCCTAAGATCATTCGCTCCGTGCACGAGAGCGGCCCGCACTCCTGCATCGGGCTGGCCCTCGACCAGGTGGCCAGGATTAACGCCGAACAGGGCTGGCCGATGGGGGATAAGATATTGCAGGAGGCAGTCAAGTCCCTGCGCACCTTGCTGGCCCAGGGCGAGGAACTCTACCGGCTCGAAGGGGTGAACTTTGCCATCTTCGGCAAAATGGACAACCTGAAGGCCAAGCAGCGCGGCATTGACCTGTGCCGCCAACTGGCGGGGGCCAGCGTCCAGGTGGAGAAGACCGTCATGCCCCTGATCGCCAGCCTGGGGGTGGTGACCGTCGAAAAGCAGGTGCTGCCCAGCCAGGCCGAGGCGGCGGCGGCGGTGTTCCAGGCCTTGGTCGAGATGCTGGGCCGGGCCAAGCAGAAGGGGGGCAACATCGTCGAGGTGTACCCCAACACCCGTTTTTGACAGAGGAAAAACCATGAAAAAGTGGGCAACCGGCATCTTCACCTCCATCCGCGGCGGCCTGGGGGCCGGCCTCGACTCTGTTCGCAGCCTGGGGGTCTCCACCGTGCAGTTGCACGCCCCCGCCGCGAACTACCGCACCCCGGAGCGCACCGCCCAGATGAAAGACCAGTTCAAACAGGCCGGCATCGAGGTGACGGTGGTCTTCGCCGGCTTCGAGGACGACGAGTACACCACCGTGGAGCGGGTGGTGCAAACCGTGGGCCTGGTGCCAAAGGACCGGAGGGAGCGCCGGCTCAAGGAGGTGCTGGAGATCTCCGACTTCGCCCGCAACCTGGGGGTGGAGGCCATCGGCATGCACCTGGGTTTCGTGCCGCCCGACGACCAAGATCCGGAGTTCAGGGCCGTGGTGGAGGTGACCCGCAAGGTCTGTGACCACTGCGCTGGCAACCGGCAGAACTTCCATCTGGAGACCGGCCAGGAGACCGCCCAGGGGCTCTTGCACTTCATCGAGGCCGTGGGCCGGCCCAACCTGGCGGTGAACTTCGATCCGGCCAACATGATCCTCTACGGGGCCGGGAATCCCCTCCAAGCCCTGGACCTGGTGGGCAAATACGTCAAGAGCGTCCACTGCAAGGACGCCTCCTATACCCGCAAGCCGGGCCAGCCCTGGTACGAGGACGCGCCGCTGGGTCAGGGAGACGTGGGCATCGAGGCTTTTCTGCGCAAGTTGAACGCCTTGGGTTACGAAGGGGCCCTGACCATCGAGCGGGAGTACTCTCCCGACCAGGCCGGCGACCTCAAGGCCGCCCTCTCTTTGCTCGAAAGCCTGCGGGCCAAGGTCCTGGGAGCCTGATGAATACCGTCCTGCGCGATCGCCTGGACCTGGCCCTCGAGGCGGCATGGCAGGCGGGCCGCATCACCCTGCGCTACTTTCAGGCCGGGGTGCAGCCCGAGTGGAAGGCCGACGAATCCCCGGTGACCGTGGCCGACCGCGAGGCCGAGCAGAAGATCCGCCAGATGCTGGAGCGCGCCTTTCCCGGCGACGGGGTGGTGGGCGAGGAGTACGGCCGCCAGGAGGGGACCAGCGGGTACCGCTGGCTCATCGACCCCATCGACGGCACCAAAGCCTTTATCCAGGGGGTGCCCCTTTACGGGGTGCTGATCGGCATCGAGACCCCACAGGGGGTGGAGGCCGGAGTGGTGCTCCTGCCGGCCCTCGACGAGCTGGTCTGGGCGGCCAGGGGCGAGGGCTGCTGGTGGAAGGGAAGGCGGGCCCAGGTCTCCGCGGTGAACCAGCTCCAACAGGCCTGCCTGATCTACACCGAGTCCGGCAGTTTTGCCAAATGCAGCCGGGGCCCAGCCTGGGAGGCCCTGAGCCGGGGCAGCCGCGTCCAGCGCGGCTGGGGAGATTGTTACGGCCATATCCTGGTGGCCACCGGCCGGGCCGAAGCTTGCTTCGACCCGGTGATGAACCCCTGGGACTGCGGACCCCTGTTGCCCATCCTCCAGGAAGCCGGCGGCACCTTCACCGACTGGCAGGGGGAGGCCACGGTGTACGGGCCGGACGCCTTCTCCACCAATGGCCTCCTGTTCCCCGCCCTGATGGAACATCTCAGATCCCATTGAACCCCCAAGACATTCTGGCCCATATCCAGGCGCCCGGGTACCGGCCCGGCAAGGTCAAGGACCTGGCCCGCAACCTGGGGGTGGAGCAGTACGAGTACCGCGCCTTCCGCCAGGCCATCAAGGAACTGGAGCGGCAAGGGCAACTGGTGCGCCTGCGCCACAACCGCTACGCCCATCCCAGCCAGCTCGAACAGAGCGCCGGCCTCTTCCGCTTGCACCCCCAAGGATACGGCTGGGTGGAGCGCGGGGAGGGAGAGGCGGCGATCCTGATCCCCCCCGAGGGTATGGGCAGCGCCGCAGAGGGGGACCTGGTGCGGGTCGAAATCGCCGGGCGCCGGCGCCACCCCGAAGGCCGGGTGGTGGAGATACTCCAGCGGGCCGAGCAGCAGGTGGTGGGCACCTTCTTCGGGCAGGGACGCAACGGGGTGGTGCGGCCCGACGAGAACCGCTGGGGGCGGGACGTGTACCTGAGCCGGCGGCCGCCCTCCGGGGTCAGGGATGGGTACAAGGTGAAGCTGCGCCTGCTGCCCGGAGCCCGGGGAGCCTGGGAGGGGGAGATCGAGGAGGTGCTGGGAGACCCGGCGGACCCGCGCCTGGACTTCCTGACCGTGGTGGCCCAGTTCGGGTTGCCCCTGGACCATCCCCCGGCGGTGGTTGAGGAGGTGGCGCAGCTTTCGGCGGACCTGGGGCCGGCCCTGGCGGGCCGAAGGGACCTGCGCGGGATCACCTGCCTCACCGTGGACCCTGCGGACGCCCGCGACTTCGACGATGCGGTCTCCATCGAATCCCTAGACCAGGGGGCGGCGCTCCTGGGAGTCCACATCGCCGACGTGGGCCACTACGTGCGGGCCCACACGGCCCTGGACCGCGAGGCCCTGCGCCGGGGCACCAGCGTGTACCTGGCCGACCGGGCCATCCCCATGCTGCCCCAACGCCTGGCCAGCCAGCTGTGTACCCTGGTGCCCGGCGAGGACCGGCTGACCCTGTCGGTGCTGATGCGCGTCGAGCCGTCGGGAGAGGTAGGGGAGTTCGAGGTGGTCGAGTCGGTCATCCGCAGCGCCGCCCGCCTCACCTACGAGGAGGTGCAGGCCGTCTTCGACGGGGAGACGGGTGCTGTGGCCGGGGCTTTCTCCGAACCCCTGTCGGGGATGCGGGCCCTGAGCCTTCGACTCAAGCGCCGCCGACTGGAGCGTGGAGCCCTGGACTTCGACCTGCCCACGCCCAGGGTGGAGTTGGACGGGGAGGGCCTGCCCACCGCGCTGGGCCAATACCCCAGGCTGCAGAGCCACCAGTTGATCGAGGAATTCATGCTGGCGGCCAACACCTGCGTGGGCCGCCTGGCCCAGGAACGCGAATTGCCGGTGCTCTTCCGGGTCCACCGCCATCCCGACCAGGAAAAGCTGCGCCACTTCTCGGACTATCTGCGCGCGGCCGGGGTGCGCTTCGACCGCAGCCGGCGCCTGGCCCCCAAGGACCTACAACAACTGCTGGGCCGCTTCTCCGACCAGGCCGAGGGCCGGCTGGTCAACCGCCTGCTGCTGCGGGCGATGATGCGGGCCGAGTACACCCCGGTGGACATCGGCCATTACGGCCTGGCCAGCGAGCATTATCTCCACTTCACCTCGCCGATCCGCCGGTACCCGGATCTGCTGGTGCATCGGGTGGTCAAGGCGTACCTCGCCGGGGCCAGTGGCCCGGACCGGGGGCAGTTGCCCTGGATCGGGGTGTGGACCTCCAACTGCGAGCGGCGGGCCGACGCGGCCGAGCGGGCCTATCTCAAGAGCAAGCAGTTGCGCTACATGGAAAGCCGCCTGGGGCAGGAGTACCCCGGCCTGGTCTCGGGGGTGCTGCGCAGCGGCTTCTTCGTGGAATTGGAGGGGCTGATGGTGGAGGGTTTCTGTGCCCTGGCCTTCCTCGACGAGTACTGCGAGTACGACGAGCGACGGCAGGTGCTGCGGGGCCAGCGCACGGGCCGTACCTTTGCGCTGGGCGCTCCGGTGCGGGTGCAGGTGGCGAGGGTGGACTGGTCGCCCCCGCGCCTGGACCTGAAACTGCTGGACGAGAAGAGACCCGGCAGGGCGCCCGGAAAGCCCCCCAAAAAACAGAAAAAGACCCGCCGCTAGGCCACCCGGTACTGCTCTACCACCTTCATATCCACCTTGACACCCAAGCCCGGAGCCTCAGGGACGAGGAAGTGGCCTTTCTCCACGCTCAGGCTGCCCCCCAGCACATCGGCCACCCGGGTGAAGGGCAACTCGTCGCAAGGCAGGGTGGCATTGGGGAGGGTGGCCTGGAGATGCACGGAATAGGCGGCCAGCACCCCGGTGCATAGCCCGCCCATCTGCACCCAGCAGGGCACCTCGGCCGCCTCGGCCAGGGCCGCTGCCTTGCGCACTTGTAGCGCCGACCCTCCCAAATTGACATAGTCGATGCACTCCGCCTTGAGGGCCTGGAGCACCCCGGAGGGGGCGCCCAGGTGCAGGGCGATGGGGATGTGGGTTTTCTCGCGCAAGAGGCGGTACCAGTCGAGGTTGTCCTTGAGCACCGGGTCCTCGAAGTTGGCCACGGTGCCAAAGGGCTCCAACTGGGCGGCCAGCCGGGCGGCGATGGGGGGCAGGCGGAACTCGGTGTTGGGATCCACCCCCACACTGTACTCCGGCCCGGTGGCCTCCTTCATCAGCGCCACGGTCTCGACGATGTCCCAGGAGCGGGCCTTGAGTTTGTGGTTGGTGAAGCCCAGCCGGGCGCCCACCTCGGCCTGGGCGGCAGTCTCGCGGGGCTCCATGCGGCAGGACCAGTAGGAAACCGGCACCTTGTCGCGGACCTTGGGGCCGAAGAAGCGGTGGAGGGGCAGGTTGTGGGCCTGACCGGCGATGTCGAGCAGGGCGCAGCAGAAGGGGTCGGGCTGGGCAAAGGGGTCGAGGGCCAGGGGGTTCTGGCCCACCAGGGCCTGGCCCTGGGCATCGAGGACTTCGCGCTTGCCCTGGTACTCTCCCCAGCCCTGCAAACCGGAGTCGGTGCTGAACCGGCACAGGGTGATGTCGTAGATCTTGGGGAAGTACTTGGCGATGGGGGGGATTGGAGGGATCTCGACTTCGTAGAGATTGACGGCGGTGATCTTCATGATGGGCTCCGGGTTGAGGGTCGGGGGTTCTAGATAGGGGGAGAAAGGGGCTGCGGCAAGGGTGGAGGGGAAGGGGGGGTGGTCTTATATTCTGCGCAGCGCCATCGTGCACTATGGGCCTGGACAAGGGGCAAAGCGGAGATGGATGAGGAAGAGGCATTGATGCACACCCGTGCTGCCATCGAGTCGGTGCGGGCCTATTACCAGGCGCAAGGCATTTTCATGAAGCGCTTCGGCTTCGGGAAGAGGCCGGCCCTGCTGATCATCGACATGGCCTATGGCTGGACCGATCCGGCTTATGCCACGGGTTCGGCGCGGCTGGACGAGACGGTGACCGCCATCCAGCAATTGCTGCCCCCCTGCCGCGCCAAGGGTGTGCCGGTGATCTACACCACCTCTCCGTACCGGCCCCACGCCGAGGAGCCCATGCACGCCCAGCCCGGCGCGGCCAAGGGCTTCCGCCGCTGGGATGAGCGGGCCTGCCAGCTCGACGAACGCCTGGCCCCCGCGCCCGAGGACTTCATCATCTTCAAGGAGAACGCCAGCGCCTTCTCCGGCACCCATCTGGCCGCGCACCTGATCGAGAAGGGCGCCGATACCCTGCTGATCACCGGCTGCTCGACCAGCGCCTGCGTGCGGGCCGCGGCCACCGATGCGCGGGCCTACCGCTTCAGGGCCATCATCCCCCGCCAGGGGGTGCAGGACCGGGCCCCGGCGGCTCACGAGTGGAACCTCTTCGACATCGACGCCAAGTTCGGGGACGTGGTGGATATGCAGGAGGTACTCGATTACTTACAGGGTCTGTGATTCCTTCGGTCCCTGATCCAGAGCCAGGTGCCGACACCGAGCAGCAGGAGATCGAGCAGCAGGAGGCCGCGCCGCAGAGGGGAAAGCAAGGGCCTTAGTTCTATGTCGTGTTCACCCGCGTCCAGGCGCAGGGCGAGGAAGTGGTCAACGGTTTCGAATGGCTCCACGCTCCGGCCATCGACTTCGACCGCCAGGTGCGGATAGTAGGCGTAGGCCAGGCGGACATAGGCCGGGCCGTCCAGGCGCAGGCGCAACCGGACGCGTTGATCCCAAACCCGGTGCTCCAATACCTCCACCTTGGGTTGGCCGCCCAGATGCTCGGGGCCTTGCCAGTCGAGCAGCGGCACGAGCTGGCAGGTGTGATTGGCCGGGTCGGCCTGCATGGTCCTCGCCACCCAGCCCACCCCGACCATCCGGCGGGCGGTGGGCATGAAATCGGGTTCGAGCACGGCCTCCTGGAGTTTCTGTTCCACCTCGGGAGCGGACCAGGCGCGGGACAGCTCCTCTTGCCGATATCCCTAGGCCCGGGCAGAGGCCAGCACCGGGGCATGGGGGAAGTCGCCGCCGGGCCACGCCAGGGCGTGGTCGGAGCGGGTGTAGAGCAGGAAGCGCACGTTGAGGGCGCCCAGGTACCGGGCGAGGAAGTCGTACTCGGGGAGGCTGGGGAGTTCTGGCCCGCTGGCATTGCTCCAGACCTCGGCCACGTACCGGGCAAAGGGATCGACGCACTCAACTGCCGCCGGCAACTCGGCGGCCTGGAATCCCTGGGCAAGGGGCGTCCGCCCCTGGGAGTACAGCCAGCCCAGGCCCAGGAAGGGATGGGTGGGACCGAGGGCCCAGAAAACGCGGTAACTGGGAAGTTGGTCCTGGCCAACATGGGCGGAGCCCATCCGCCGGATGCTGGCGTAGATGCTGGGGGCATAGCCGAGGGGATCGTTGCCGGCGGCCATACAGGGGTGCTGGAAGGTGGTGGGGCCCAGGTCAACCAGCATCCCCAGCACCATCAGGATGTAGAGGCCCGACCAACGCCTCTTCCCGACCCGCCATCGGAGGAGGAGGAGGGCGCCCAGACCAGCGGCCAGCGCCAGAAAAAAGGCGGCGAAGAGCAGGTACCGGCTGGCGTTGAAGGTGTGGAACAGCGGAAACTGTCCTACCAGCGGCGACCGATATCCGAGAACCATCAGCAAGACCAAGCCAAGGCAAACCCCCACCGGCCAGAGTGCCCCGGTCACCTGGTGACGTGGGAAACGCCTGGCCGCCAGGTACATCCCCGCCGCTGTCAGGAGGCAAAGCGACAAACCCAGGTAGCCGCCGTGCCAGTGGTTCTGTCCGGAGGGCAGGGGGAGGAGCCAGAAACGGTAATTGGACCAGACCAGCAGGTGATGCCACGAGGGATCGGGAACGCTGGAAAGATCCATCCCCCCAGCCAATCCGGTCAGTCCCCTGTCCAGCCACATCGGCAGCCAGAGGTAAGCCCCGGTGCAGAGGCCCCAGGCCAAGAGCCCCAAGCCGCGGGCGCCCCAGCGGCGGCGTTCCCCGGGGGCAGCGGCCAGGCGCAGGGCGAGGTACAGGCTCAAGAGCAGCACCGCCCACAGTGCGTAGCCAGGGTGGGTGAAGATCAGACATCCCAGCGACAGACCGCCCAGGACCACCCAACCGTTGGGCCGGGCAGCGAGGCGCAGACGTTCGAGACAGTAGAAGGGCCAGGGCAGGAGTCCGTAGAAGAGCCCCAGGGGCAGGCGCCCCATGACCACCACCTGCTGCACATGCCAGAAACACAGCACGAAGGCCAGGCCGCCCACCAGGCCGGCCCGGCGGGAATGGCTCAGGGAGCGGACCAGGCAGTACATGCCCAACCCCGAGGCCATATGCCCGCTGGCAAGGACCAGTTTGACCGCGGTATTGACCTCCCCGCAGCAGAGTTTGACGAGGCCGGTGAGGTAGTAGAACAGAAAACCGTAGAACTGCAGGTAGGGTGATCCGGCGCCAAAGGCATTGGTCCAGATCGGCAGTTCGCCCCGGCTGATGGTGGCGGCAGCGAGTTCGGCATAGGTGAGATGGAAAGCCGCATCGCCGCCCCAGTTGAGCAACCCGGGGGTGAAGTAGTAGCGCACGCTGACCAGACTCCCCAAAGCAGTCAGGGCCAGTGCCCGTCTCTCAGTGGCCAGGCCCCAGGCGAGAAAGGCGGACAACTGGCCCCGCCGCACCTCGGCGGCGAGCAGGGCCAGGGCCAGGGCCAGCACCAGCCCCAAACCCAAGGCATCGTACGCGCCGAGGGCTACCCGCGCGCGGATCTGCCGGGCATAGTCGAGCGGCCCGCCGAAGCTGAGGGTAGGGGGCAGGGCGCTGAACTTGGCCAGGGTGGTGGACTGAAGCACGAAGAGCAGCAGCGCCAGGAGGGCGAGACCGCCGGCGGCGAGGCGCGGCAGGGGAACACGGGGGGTCATGGTTCCGTGGGGGCAAAGGGGTCGGGGATGGCTGGACGGGGTGCCGTGCCCGCCCTAATATCGTCAGGCCAACCGCAGGTGTCCACCAGCGGGGCTGACGCAGGGAATGAGTAAGGAAAAGGCGATGTTCATCCTCATCACCGGCATCACCGGCCGCATCGGGGCCAACCTCGCCGCCACCCTGGTGGGCCAGGGCCACCGGGTGCGCGGCCTGGTCTGGGAGCGCGACCAGCGGGTGGAGAAGCTAGCTGGTCTAGGAGTGGAGCTGGTGCCGGGCAGCATCACCCAGCCGGCGGAGGCAGCCGCGGCGGTGGACGGAGTCGAGGCGGTCTACCATCTGGGGGCAGCCTTCCAGGGCGGGGGACCCTTCACCGAGGAAGAGTACTTTGAGATCAACGTGCGGGGCGCCTTCAACATGCTGGAGGCGGCCCGCAAACAGGGAGTGGCGCAGTTCCTCTTTGCCGGCACCGACGCCCTGTATGAGAAGTACATCCCCGGCGGTATGAGGGCCCCCATCACCGAGGAGGCCCCGCGCCGGCCCCGGGGCGCCTACGCCCTGAGCAAATCCGTGGGCGAGGAACTGGTGAACGGCTATTTCCTCGGCCACGGCCTGCCCACCACCATCCTGCGCTTTGCCATGGTTCTGGGCGCCGGGGAGATTCTCGATTTCCCGCAGTTTTTCCTCAGCAAGATGAGGGACAGCGCCCCGGAACTGGCCGCCCTCTGGCAGGGGGAGGAGAGGCTGGTGGCGCTCAAGGACGGGCAGGGCCGGTACTACAAGAAACATGTGGCCGAGGTGCGCGACATCGTCCAGGGCTGCGTCTGCGCGCTCGGGAAGGAGGCGGCGTACGGGCAGACCTTCCAGCTGGCCGGACCCGGGCCATTTACCTGGGACGAGGCCACCGGCCAGCTGAGCGAGGTTCTCGGCCTGCCCGTGGTCGCAGCACCGCTGTCCGGGATTCCGACCTATTACGAGTTCGACCTGTCCAAAGCCCGCCGACTGCTGGGCTTCAATCCCCAATTCGACCTGGGCCGCATGATCGAGGATGCCCTGCGCTTCCGCCAGGGCGAGGATCTGGGCCTCCTGCCCACCCGCTGAAAGGACTGCCATGAAAGACGCCATCTTGCTGGCCGGAGACCGGTACCACCGGGCCGAGGACGCCTTTGCCGGGGTTGGGCCGGCCCTGGAGGCATCCGGGTTGCAGGTGGAGTACGCCACGGACTTCGCCGGCCTCGACGCCGGCGCTCTGGCGGGCAAGCGACTGCTGGTTATCCTGCGCGACGGCATGGAGTGGCCCCAGGGCCCGGACCAGCCCCACCAGGTGTGGATGCAGCCCCACCAGGAGGAGGCCATCGAGGGCTTTGTCGCCGGGGGTGGGGCCTTTCTGCCCCTGCACAACGCCGGCTGGGCGTACCCCTGGAAAAACGGCTACCGCAAGGTGATGGGTGGGTACTACCAGGGCCACCCGCCGGTGGCCGAGTTCGGGGTGCACGTGGTGTCTCGCCATCCCATCACCGCCGGGGTGGAGGACTATACCATCACCGACGAGCAGCACTTCCTCTGGTTCGATCACCACCGGGTGCAACTGCTGCTCAAGAGCCAGGGGAGCAACGGCATGGAGTCGGCGGCGGGCTGGGCCTACCAGTACGGCCAAGGGCGGGTGGCGTACCTGGCCAACGGCCACACCCTGGAGATCCTGCGGCACCCTATGGTGCAGCGGCTGCTTCACAATGCGGCGCGCTGGCTTCTGAGAATGGAGTAGCGCATGGACCGGGAAACCCTCAAGCAGCAGGTCTGCGCCGCCATCGACCGTCAGGGCGAACGCATCGTCGCCCTGGGCGAGGCGATCATGGATGATCCCGAGCTGGGCTTCAAGGAGGTGCGCACTGCCCGGCGGGTGGCCGAGGTCTTCGCCGAATTGGGACTGCCCTTCGAGGAGGGCCTGGCCCTCACCGGGGTCAAGGCACTGTACCAGGGCCGCCGGCCCGGTCCCACGGTGGCGCTGATGGGGGAGTTGGACGCGCTGGTGGTGCCTGGCCATCCCCGGGCCCACCCCCAGACCGGCGCGGCTCACGCCTGCGGGCACAATGCCCAGATCGCCGGGGTGCTGGGTGCGGCCCTGGGCCTGGCCACGGCCGGGGCCGCCCGCCACCTGGACGGCCAGATCGCCTTCATGGCCGTGCCCGCAGAGGAATATGTGGAGATAGACTACCGCGTGGGCCTGGTGCGGGAGGGCAAGACCCGCTTCCTGGGGGGCAAGGCCGAGCTCTTGGAGCGGGGCCATTTCGGCGACGTGGACCTGGCGCTGATGATCCACAGCGGCTGCGCCGAACAACTGGACGGGGCGGCGGGGGTGGCTTCCTCCTCCAATGGTTTCCTGGGCAAAACCGCCCGTTTCATCGGCCGGGCCTCCCATGCCGGCATGGCCCCCGAGCAGGGGATCAACGCCCTCAAGGCCGCTCAGTTGGCCCTTACCGCCATCGACGCCCAGCGCGAGACCTTCCGCGACCAGGACTGCGTGCGGGTCCACCCTATCCTCACCAAAGGAGGGGACCTGGTCAACATCGTGCCGGCCGAGGCCCGCCTGGAGACCTATGTGCGGGCCCGCACCAGCGAGGCCATGCTCGACGCGGCAGCCAAGGTGGACCGCGCCCTTAAGGGGGCGGCGCTGGTCCTGGGCTGCCAGGTGGAGATCCAGACCCTGCCCGGATACCTGCCCCTCCGCAACGACCCGCTCTTGGCCCAGCTCTTCCGCGAGAACGCCGTCCAGCTCTTCGGCAGCGGGGCCTGCCGCGACCTGCCACACAGCGGCGGCTCCACCGACGCGGGGGACCTGAGCCAGGTGATGCCGGTGCTGCACCCGGTGATGAAAGGGGCCAGCGGGGCGGCACACAGCACCCAATGGCACATCGCCGACCCCGAGGCCGGGTACCTGGCCCCGGCCAAGGCCCTGGCGATGATGGCCATCGATCTGTTGTGGGACGGGGCGGAACAGGCCAGGCGGGTGGTGGGGGAGCACCGGCCGTCCCTGAGCGTGGAGGAATACCTGCGCCAGCAGCAGGCCATCTTCAACACCGAATTTTTCGACGCAGAGGAGAGGGACTGAGATGCGGCTCGGACTGGTCACCTACAACCTGGCCAAGGACTGGGACCTGGAGACCATCATCAAAAACTGCGGGGAGACCGGGTTTGCCGGTGTGGAGTTGCGCGTCACCCACGCCCACAAGGTGGAGAGCGACCTGAGCCCGGCCCAGCGACGGGAGGTGCGTCGGCGCTTCGCCGATTCGCAGGTGGAACTAGTGGGCCTGGGTACGGCCTTCGAGTTCGACGCGGTGGACCCGGCGGAATTGAAGCGCCACACAGAGGGAACCAAGGCGTACCTGCAACTCGCCGCGGACCTGGGCGCTTCGGGGGTGAAGGTGCGGCCCAACAAGATCCACGAGGATGAGGGGGTGCCCAGGGAGCAGACTTTCGCGCAGATCGGGCAGGCCCTGCGCCAGTGCGCGGAGGTCGCCGCCGGACTGGGGGTGGAACTGCGCCTGGAGGTACACGGCCGCGTCACCTGCGAACCCCCGTACATCCGCACCATGCTCGACCACGCCGATCACCCCAGCGCAGTGGCCTGCTGGAACTCCAATCCCCAGGACCTGAAGGACGGCGCTATCGACGCCAATTTCGCCTTGCTGGAGGGCCGGATCGGCCTGGTCCATATCAACGAGTTGTGGAACGACTACCCCTGGCGCCGGCTCTTCGCCCTGCTCCGGCAGAGCGGGTATGAGGGCTATTGTCTGGCGGAGATCTCCGCCAGCGCCGATCCCTTGCGCCTGATGCGCTACTATCGCGCCTTGTTCGCGGCGCTGGCCCAGATATAGGAGAGAGATGCCCGAAATCGCCTTTGTCAACGGCAAATTCCTGCCCCTCGCCGAAGCGGTGGTCTCGGTGGAGGACCGTGGCTTCCAGTTCGCAGATGGGGTGTACGAGGTGCTGGCCTCGTACGGGGGCCGGCCCTTCGCCCTGGAGCCCCATTTTCAAAGGCTGGAGCACAGCCTCCAGGCCCTGCGCATCGGCTTGGATATACATGCCTACGGCCTGGAGGGCATCGTGCGGGAGGGGATAGTGCGCAGCGGCTTTGCCGAAACCCTGGTCTATATCCAGATCACCCGGGGCACTGCCCCGCGCCACCACGAATTCCCCGCCGGCTTGATCCAGCCCACGGTGGTGATGACGGTCAAGGAGTTGTGCCGGCCGGCCCCCGAGCTGTACCAGCGGGGGGTGAAGGTGGTCAGTACCCCCGACCTGCGCTGGAAGCGCTGCGACATCAAAAGCACCTCGCTTTTGGCCAATATCCTGTCCAAGCAGCAGGCCGTCGAGGCCGGGGCCTTCGAGGCCCTGCTGGTAGATGAAGAGGGGCGGGTCACCGAAGGATCCTCCACCAGCGCCTTCTGCGTGCGCCAGGGGGTGCTATCGACCGCCCCGGCCGGTCCCCACATCCTGCCCAGCATCACCCGGGGGGTGATACTAAACCTGGCCAAAGCGCTGAAACTGCCAGTGCGCGAGGAGTTTGCCACCCTGGAAGAGTACCGCCAGGCCGACGAGGTCTTCCTGGCCGGCACCACCACCGAGGCCATGCCCATCGTCCACCTCGACGAGCACCCGGTCGCCGACGGAAAACCCGGCCCCCTGGCACGCCGGCTGCGCGAGGCTTTCCTCGAGTACGTGGCACACGGGGACTGGTGAGCGGCCCAACGAAAAGCGGGGGCCCTCCTTTGGGAAGGCACCCGCCCATTTTTCTGGCTGAACCCGTCGATCAGTGGATGACCACCATCTTCATCTCGGTCATCTCCTCCACCGCGTAGCGGGGGCCTTCCTTGCCCATGCCGCTGTCCTTGAGCCCCCCATAGGGCATCATGTCGGCGCGCCACACCGTGCCCCAGTTGATATGGATATTGCCCGACTGCACCTGGCGGGCGTACTTGAGGGCCCAGTCGATGTTCTGGGTGAAGATGGCGGCGCTCAGGCCGTAGTCGCTGTCGTTGGCCAGGGCGATGGCCTCGTCGATGTTGTCGAAGCGCGAAACCGCCACCGCCGGCCCGAACAACTCCTCACAGGAGATGCGCATCTTCGGGTCCACGTCCGCCACGATGGTGGGGGCGTGCAACGTGCCCTGCCGGGTGCCGCCAGTGACCAGGCGGGCGCCGTTGGAGACAGCCTCCCTCACCCACTCGTTGACCCGCACGGCGTCCTTCTCGCGGATCATCGGCCCCATCTTGATTCCGTCGGCCAGAGGGTTGCCGGTGGCCAGGGCCTCGACCTTGGGTTTAAAGACGTCGAGGAAGTCGCCGTACACTTTCTGGTTGACCAGGATGCGCTGGGTGGAGATGCAGACCTGGCCGGCATTGGCGAAGCCGGTTATCGCGGTGGCATTGGCGACCTTTTCCAAGTCCGCGTCGGACATGACGATCACCGGGGCGTTGGAGCCCAGTTCCATGGTCACCTTCTTCATCCCCGCCACTCGGCAGATGTGCTCGCCGATCTCCAGACTGCCGGTGAAGCTAATCTTGCGCACCCGCTTGTCGCCGCAGATGGCGTCGCCGATGACCCCGCCCGAGCCGGTGATGCACTGGATGCCCTCGGGGGGCAAGCCGGCCTCCAGCAGGATCTCCGTCAGCTTGAGGGCCGAAAGCGGGGTATCGGTGGCCGGCTTGACGATCACCGCGTTGCCGGCGGCCAGGGCTGGGCCCACCTTGTGGCAGACTAGGTTGAGCGGGAAATTAAAAGGGGTGACCGCCGCTACCACCCCACAGGGGATTCGGAGGGTGAAACCGAACTTGCCGGCTCCGTTAGAGGCCGCGTCCAGGGGCAGGGTCTCGCCCCCGAGGCGTTTGGCCTCCTCAGCCGAGAGAGTGATGGTCTCCTGGGCGCGGGCGGCTTCGCCCAACCCTTCGGTGATGACCTTGCCCTCTTCCAGGGTGATGGTGCGGCCCAGGTCCTCCAGGCGGGCGGTCATGATCTCGGAGGCCTTGTGCAGGATCTGGTAGCGCTGGTACGCGCTGAGCTTGGCCATGACCTCGGCCCCGCGGGCCGCCGAGGCCATGGCGGTCTGCACGTCCTGGGGGGTGGCCTTGGGCACGGTATCGACCACCGAGCCGTCGAAGGGATTGTGGACCTGGATCACGTCCTTCCCCTCCACCCACGCACCTCCAATGTACATTTTCATGGAATTACCCTCTATTGTCAAGAATGGTGGATATGGCTTTTTGGAGTATACAATAGCAAAAATCCGCGAGGGCGGCCAGGCAGCCCGCTCAGCGGTCCTTGGCGCAGCGGCAGCCCTGCATCTCCGACTTCACCTCCGGGGCTCCGTAGAGCCGGGTGGCGATACGCAGATGGATGGGGTCGGTGCCAAAGGACCCTCCTTTCAAAACCTTGTTGCGGCCCTGGGCCGGCCCCTGTGGGTTTTTGGCCCCCTCGCTGTTGCGGAAATAGCTGGCGTCGAGCCAATCGTGGACCCACTCCTCGGCGTTGCCGGCCATATCCATGATGCCAAAGGGGCTCACCCCGTCGGGAAAGGAGCCCACCGAGGCGGTGTAGCGGTAGCCGTCGGCGCTCCACCCCTGCTGGGGCCGGAGATTGGCCCGCCAGATCCCGTCGGCGTCGGGGCCCTCGTTGCCCCAGGGATACTTGCGATACGCCTCGGCCGGACCCCGGGCCGCGTACTCCCACTCGGCCTCGGTGGGCATGCGCTTGCCGGCCCACTTGCAGTAAGCGTACGCGTCGAACCAGTTGAGCCCGGTGGCCGGCTGGTCTTCGGCCTTCATCTCCTCGTTGAGGTAGTGCTGCTGATGGTCCTGGTCGGGGGGCTGGTCCTTGTGGTCGAAGGAAGCGCCCGGGTTGGAGGCCAGGAACTTGCGGTACTGGGCGTTGGTCACCTCGTACTTGTCCAGGTAGAAGGCGTCCAACCTCACCCGGTGTCGGGGGAGTTCGGCTTCGTAGTTGAGATACATGGCCTTGTCAAAACCCTCCAGGTCGGCCTTTTCCCCGCCCATGAGGAATTCGCCGGCGGGGATGAGCACCATCTCAGAGGGATCTCTAAATTTGACCTGGGCATCCTGGCCGCAGGCGGCCAGGGCTAGGCACCCTGCCAGCAGGCGGAGCGAAACACGGTAGTGGGACATGCGGGTAAAAGCCTCCTTTCACAAGAGAAGATTCTGAATACACTAACCTCGGATGCCAGATAAGGTTCCGCAACACCAGAGGATCCCCCGGCCAGTGGCCCGTCCCGCCACCGCAGTGGCGGCGGAGGCCAGGACAGGTGGGTGCGGGCGGGGTAAGATGGGAAAAAAGTAATAAAAAACAAAAGCTTAAAAACAAGCCCCCCAGAGGCTGATACTGGCACGCCCCTTGCATAAACTGTCTGCGCGAAGGCCGTAGCTAGACCTGCAACGGAGCGAGGGGCAATGGCAAAGGGTATTTTCGCACGGATGGCGGACATCCTCAAGGCCAACATCAACGAACTGCTGGACCGGGCCGCAGAGCCCGACAAGACGATCCGGCAGATGGTGCGGGAGATGGTGGAGGCGGTGAACAAGGCCACCGCTTCGTTGGGCACCGCTTTGGCCAACCAGAAACGCCTGAAGCGCCAGCACACCGAAAAGATCGGCCAGGTCGAGGAATGGTAGCGCCCAGCGGAGCGAGCCCGAAAGGCAGGGTACGACGAACTTGCCAGCCGGGCCCAGTAGCGCAAGGCCGTCTTCCAGTGCATGTGCGACGAACTGGGCGCGGCCCTGGAGGAAAGCAAACAGACCGTCACCCAGCTTAAGACCCAGTGGGGCGAACTTAAGGTGAAACTCGAGGAGGCCCGGACCCGCGAAGGGGCTTTGGTGGCCCGCCACCGCGCCGCCCCGGCCCGCAAGCAGATGGCCCGAAGTATGTCCGGGCTGGGGTCAGGGGCCCTTTCGAGCTTCGAGCGCTTTGAGCAGCAGATCGAAAGTTTCGAAGCCGAGGCCGAGTTGTACGAGGAGATGGCCAGCGACAAGGACGACATCGAGAAGCAGATCCGCCAGTTGGACACCGGCATACAGGTGGAGACCGAACTGGCCCAACTCAAGGCCAAGGTGACCCGGAAACAGGGTTGAGATGGGCCAGCTGCAGGGCACCTTCGAAGACGCCAAACTGAAGGCGAGGATATCGATGGAAGGCGGTATCAAGCATCTGGGCGCCCTGTTCTTTAAGGCCTGGGCCGTGCCCGTGGTGCCCATCGGCCTGGGTTTGATCCTCGACGGGTTGTTCACCAACCTGCAACCCTTCTCCGCTGGCGTGGCCTTGGTGCTAATGGGCGGCCTGCTCTGGCTGCTTGCTTCAAAGTTGGACGCCGCCGCGCTCCTTGTGCGCTACCGCAAGGAGCAGCACCGCATCGTGCGCCTGGCCCGCCAGAAAGGCGGCCGGCTGACGGTGGCCGAGGCCGCCGCCGACAGCGGTGTGCTGGTGGAGGAGGCTTAGCAGATCCTAAGCGAACTAGCTGACGGCGGCTAGGCCGAGGCGGAGGTAACCGACTCGGGGAGGGTGGTCTACCGCTTCCCCGAGTTTCTCCACGGGCACGAGAAATAATGGGCCCGGAGCGTGGAGAGCGCCTGAGCCGTTCAACGTGAGAACAAGATGGGACCGACGCGAATGGTGGGCACCATTTTCATTAGCATCTGCGCGATCGTCATGTGCAGCGGGCTGGTCTTCGAAGACCTGGGCGTGGCCCAGATGCCGGTGGTCGGGGGCTGCCCGATCTTCCTCACCAAATTCTTCGACCGGATTTCCCGCCGCTGGAAGGAGGAGGGGACCACAACGAACTTCAGGCCACGCGCATCGCGGAGCCCTTTGCCGAGCTGGAGCGCCGGCTCACCGACATCCAGAAGGCGCAGATCGCCCTGAGCGACCGGTCTGCAACGTGGGCCCCCAAGTCCGGGTCTAAGGAGAGGTCAAGGTATGGAGTGGTCCAGATCATCTGCTTGGGGGTCTGCGGGATCATCCTGTGCGGCGGCCTGGTCAAGTGGGTGAACCTCAACATGGAAAAGCGGCAATTGGGAAAGAAACAGGCCAAGGAGTTCGACGCGCTTATTGAAGGCCGCCTCGCCGAACTGGAGCACCGCCTCAGCGACATCCAGGAAGTGGTGCTGGCCATCGGCGAAAAGCTGGAACAACTCGAAACGCAGCGGATCAAAATACAGGAGGGTTAGCAATGTTTGCCAAGATACTGGGCGCATTCCTGCTGGTCATCGGGGTGGTGCTGGGGGTCATGCTGCTGTTCAAGACCGTCGGCTTCCTCCTCTCCCTCGTCTTCATGCTGGCCGGCGCCGCGCTGGTGTGGCTGCTGGTCTACGCGGGATGGCGGCTGCTAGACCGCTGAGTCCGCCGGCGGGCGGGATGCTGCCCGAGCCGAGCACCTGCAGGCTCGTTTCCAGCAGGCCCTGCTCTGCGTGGGCCAGGGGCGGGCCGGCGGGGGCGCCAGGGCGGGCATCAGCCACCTGGAATCCATCCTGGCCGCCTGCGACGGGGGGCAGCCCTAAGCGGGGGAGGACCGCGCCTGTTTTGCCCTGAGCAATCTCTACGCCGACGAGGTGCAGACCCGCCCCCTCGCCATCCGCGCCTACCGCCGCGGCCTGGCCCTCAACCCCCTTTCGGCGACGGAGCACGACAGCCTGGATCTGGTGTTTTTGGAATGAGGCCAGGCCCTGGGTGCTCTGGCGGAGTTCAAGGTGGCCCTGCAACTACCCGAACCTGGCCACCCCCTACGTCAATCTGGCCCGGTTGCTCTTTTACCACGTCGAACCCGAGGTCCGGGCCTCGGAATACACCTATATCGCCGAGGACTTCGGGCCGCGGGCCCCCAGGTGCTGGCCAGCCTATCCCTGGAACTGATGGAGCTGAGCCGGGAGCAGACCGACCAGGGCCTGTGCTCCAAGGGGCACCAGCTGAAAAACCTGATGGCTCTGCTGAGCAGCCGGCCCTGGAGGCGGAAGTGGCCGAGCTGGCGGCCGAACAGGAACGCCTTCGCGAAGAGTGGGTAAAGTATCTGGGCGCCATAAAACCCGAACAGGTGAGGTTTGTGCTGCTGGACCCCGCACTGGTGGTGGAGCGGGTCTGCGCCGCCCTGCTCCTTAAGGCCGGGGCCGTCGGGTTGCACCTGCGGGTCCAGGAGGAGGAGCCTCCGGTGGAGGCCGACGAGCGGCTACTGCGCGAGGCCCTGTTCAACCTGGGCCTCAACGGGCTGGAGGCGCGATGTTTTTGGGGGGGGAACCTCACCCTAAGCTTGGGCTGCGACCTGGATCAGGGGGGGTCTTTTTTGAGGTGTAGGACGACGGCTCCGGTATCCATCCCGATAAACCTCGATCACCTCTTCGACCCCGCGTTCAGCACCAGCGAGCAGGGCAACGGCTACGGGCTGAGCATCGCCCGCCGCATCGCCCATGCCCACCACGGCGAGTTGCCGGCCAAGAGCCGGGTAGGCGACGGCACCGTCTTCCACCTTGACCTGCAGGTCAATTTCGAAGTAAGCCATAGCGTGGTCCCCCTTCAGGCCCTGGGCTGAGGGGCCGGTGAAAGAGCCCCGCAAAGGCTGGGTGCTGGTCGCCGACGACCAGCCGGAACTGCGCCAGTTCCTGGCCCGGAAACTACAGCGGTGGGGCAAGAAGGTGGGGTCCTTTGCTATCGGCTGGGCCCTGTTCGCCTCTTTGGGGAAGGAAGGCGGGGAGGTGGAACTGGTGGTGCTGGACATGGATTTTGGTGTCGGCGAGCCGGACGGCATCAAGTTGTCGCGGCAGCTCAAGGGCCGCAGCCTGGGCTGCCGGTGATTATCCTCACCGGCAAGGGCAGCGTCGAGGCGGCGGTGCAGGCCATCCAGGCGGGGTGGCTGATTTCATCGGGAAAGACCTCTACGTCGAGGACAAGCTGGAACTGGGCATGGAGAAGTTGGAGCACATGCTCCAGTTCCTGCGGGACAACGCCCGGCCGCGGGCTGGGAACGAAACCCTGGGCCAGGAGAACGCCTCCTACCGGGGCGAACTGGGCCGGCGCTACCAGATCGTCAGCCGCAGCCCCGCCATCCAGGGCATCCTAGAACAGGTGGAGCGCATCACATCCATCCCGCGGCCGGTGCTGAATTAAGGGAGCGGGGCACCGGCAAGGAGCTGATCGCCGCGGCGCTGCACTACGGCAGCGACCGCCGGGAGCGACCCTTGGTCAAGCTCAACTGTGCCACCCTTTCCGAAAACCTCCTCGAATCCGCACTCTTCGGCCCCTCATAGGGCGCCTTCACCGGGGCCATCGACCAGCGCCGGGGCCGCTTTAAGAGCGTCGACTGGGGCACCCTCTTCCTCGACGAGATCGGCAACACCTCCCTCGAATTCCAGAAAAACGTGCTGCGGATGATCGAGTATTAGGAATCCGAGCGCATCGGCAGCACCCGCATTCTTAAGGTGGACGTGCGGGTGGTGGCGGCCACCAACGCCGACCTGTCCGAGGAGATCGCCGCCGGCCGTTTCCGCGCCGACCTGTATGACCGCCTGCGCTTCTCGGTAATCCGGCTTTCCCCCCTGCGCGCCGGGCCAAAGGATGTCTCCCCGCCCGTGAATTTTTTCGCCGCACAATTGTGCCGCGAGGTGCCCTCCATCGCCCTCAAGCCCTTCAGCCCCGCCGCCCTGGCCGCTCTGGAGTCCCACCCCTGGCCGGGCAACGTGCGCGAGTTGAAGTTCGCCGTGGAACGGGCCCTGTGCGTGGCCCAGGGCAGGGAGGTGGAGGCCGCGGACCTGCCCCCGCGGTTTAGGGGCAGGGGGTGTTCGCCCCCGGGCAGAGCACCTTCGACAAACAGCTCGGAAACTTAGAAGCCGGGCTGCCGCGCCGGGCTCTCGCCCAGGCCGGGCAGACAGAAACAAGCCGCCCAGGGCCGGGGACTGACCTACGACCGTTTCCGTCACCTCCGGTGCCGGCATTACCTCATCGGCAGCCGAGCCCCGCCCGCCTTGACAGGCCCCCCCCTCTCGCTATATTTGCCCCTACCGGGGTTTGGAGCGGTGGGCGATGGATAAAATATTCAAGGTCGAGGTAACCCTCTCCGGCGAACTGGCCGAACTCTACGAGCAGTTGCTCTTGGAAGTCGCCGCCAAGAGTGTGATATCCCTGTCCGAAATGAACCGCACCCTGCTGCAGACCGGGGTGGTCCAACACCTCCTGATGTTGCAGGGCATGGGCCTGATTCAGAAGGAGGGCCAGGGCCGTCAGCAGGTCCTCATCGACCTCCTCTCCCGGGACACCCTGATGTGGGAGCTGGTGCAACTGGCCCGCAAATACTGGAGGAGCAAGGGCGGGGGGCTGGTCAATCTCCAGGCCTGATGCCGGCGCAGCACCCTCCCGCATGCACCTCTTCTCCAACCGATTGGGAACTACCAGTGGCGCTCTACAACAACACGGTCCTCGACCACTTCCAGCACCCCCGCAATGCCGGGGCGCTGGAGGGGGCCAACGCGGTGGGCCGCGCCTTCAACGAGGCCTGCGGCGACGAAATGCAGCTCTATCTCGAGGTGGAGGACGGGCAGGTGCGGCGGGCCCGCTTCCGCACCTTTGGCTGCGCCGCCGCCATTGCTGCCGGTTCCGTCCTCACCGAGCTGGCGACGGGCTCCACCCTCTCCGCTTTGGAACAGCTCGGCAGCGGGGAGGTGGAGGGCGCTCTGGGCGGCCTGCCCCCCCTCAAGGCCCACGGCGCGGCGCTGGCCGCCGAGGCTCTTCGCGCCGCCCTGGCCGATTACCGCCGAGGCTGCGAAGCAACAAACTTCTAACCCCTCACCCACACCTTGTGAAAGGGAGCCCTATGGCCTACACCCTGCCCGCTCTGCCCTACGCCTTCGACGCGCTGGAGCCGCACCTCGACGCGCGGACCATGGAAATCCACTATGGCAAGCACCACAACACCTACGTCACCAACGTCAACAAGGCCCTCGAAGCCCATCCCGCTCTGGCGGCCAAGAGCGTCGAGGATCTGATCGTGGACCTCAACGCTGTGCCCGAGGCTGTCCGCACCGCGGTGCGCAACAACGGGGGGGGGCACGCCAACCATAGCCTCTTCTGGACGGTCATGGCCCCCAAGGCCGGCGGGGAACCCGGCGGCGACCTGGCCGCGGCCATCACCCGGGACCTGGGCGGTTTCACCGCTTTCCAGGAGAAGTTCGCCGCAGCCGGCACCACCCGCTTCGGCAGTGGCTGGGCCTGGCTGGTGGTCAAGGGTGGCAAACTGGAGGTGCTCAGCACCCCCAACCAGGACAGCCCATTGATGGACGGCAGCGGCACCCCCGTCCTCGGCCTGGACGTGTGGGAGCACGCTTATTACCTCCACTACCAGAACCGCCGGCCCGACTATATCGCCGCCTTCTGGAACGTGGTGAACTGGGCCGAGGTGGCCCGCCGCTTCCAGGCCGCCAAATAAGGGGGAGACCGATGGCACTCAAAGTTGGCGACACCGCACCCGCATTCACCCTGCCCAACACCAAGCGCGAGCAGGTGAGCCTGGAATCCTTCCGGGGAAAGAGCAACGTGGTGGTGCTCTTCGTGCCCCTGGCCTTCACCGGGGTCTGCACCGCGGAGTTCTGCGAGATCTCCGCCGGGCTGGGCACCTACCAAAACCTCAACGCCGAGGTGTTGGGGATCAGTGTGGACAGCCCCTTCAGCCTGGGGGCCTGGGCCGAGAAGGAGAAAATCACCATCCCCTTGCTGAGCGATTTCAACAAGGAAGTCAGCGCCGCGTACGGGGCGCAGTACGAGGATCTCATCGGCTTAAAGGGCGTGGCCAAGCGCTCGGCTTTCGTCATCGACAAAGGCGGGGTGGTCCGCTTCGCCTCGGTGTCCGACGACGCCAAGGTGCTGCCGGACTTCGCGGCGGTCAAGGCCTGCCTCGAGTCCCTGAACTGAGATCCTGATCCGGGTCGTTGGCAGAGGGGCGAAGCGCGGGCTTTGGCCCCTCTGCCTTTACCACGCGTTTTCCCAGCCACAGGACAGGTCATGCCGCGCAATCGACGCGAACCTGAAGACCCCGACGAACGAAAGCGCTCCCAGGGCCCCAAAGCCTACTGGGACAGGGTGGACCAGATCGCCGGCCACTTCTCCCAGATCATGGAGGTCCTCGGCCTGCCCCTCGACGACGCCCACCTCCGGGATACCCCGGACCGGGTGGGGCGCATGTACCTGGAGATCTTCCGGGGCCTCGAAGAGGGCAACGAGCCGACCTTCACCACCTTTCCCAACGAAGAGCAGTACAGCAACATGGTGATCGTTAAGGACATCGAGTTCTACTCGGTGTGCGCCCACCACATGATCCCCTTCTTTGGCCGGGCCCACGTGGCCTATATCCCCGACCAGAAGATCGTCGGCCTGAGCAAGATCCCCCGGGTGGTCGATTTCTACGCCCACCGGCCCCAGTTGCAGGAGCGCCTCACCGAGCAGATTATCGACCTGTTGGTGGAAAAACTGGAGCCCCAGGGGGCCATTGTGGTGATGGAGGCCAGGCACCTGTGCATGGAGATGCGCGGGGTGGAGAAACCCGGCGCCTATACCACCACCTCGGCCATCCGCGGTTGTTTCGAAGACCAGGTGGTGCGAAAGGAATTCCTGGATCTGTTGATGAAAAACAGCAGGGACCGGTAGGAGGCGCCATGAGCCAACCCCGAAGCCCCGAAGCCCCTTCCCCCTGTACCAGGCCGCCGGCGACCCCGGCGGCCACCGCCCACAAGGAACTGCGCGACGACGCCTTCTGGCAGCAGTTGCCCGCCTATCGCCACCTGAGTGCACAGGAATTCCACGATCACCGTTTCCAGAGCCGCAACTGCGTCACCAATGTCGCTAAGTTGCGCGAGGTGGTGGGCCCCCTGGTGCCCGAGTCCTTTTACCAGGACGTGGGCCAGGGGGTGCTGCGCTCGACCATGAGCCTGCGCCTCTCCCCCTACATTCTCAGTTTGATCGACTGGAAGAGCCCGGCCGAGGACCCCCTCCGCCTCCAATTCCTGCCCCTGGCCTCGCGCTGGATGCCCGACCACCCCGAACTGGCGCTGGATTCACTGCACGAACAGAAGCATTCACCGGTGCCGGGTCTGACCCACCGCTACGCCGACCGCGCCCTCTTCCTGGCGCTGGACACCTGCCCGGTCTACTGCCGTTTCTGCACCCGCTCCTACGCCGTGGGCCTGGACACCCTCCAGGTGGAGAAGCTGCACTTCGGCGCCAGCTCCGAGCGGTGGGAACAGGCTTTTTCGTACATCGCCTCGCGGCCGGAGTTAGAGGACATCGTCGTCAGCGGCGGCGACGTGTACAACCTCCGCCCCGAGCAGCTCGAACACATCGGCAACACCCTTCTCGACCTGGAGCACATTCGCCGCCTGCGCTTCGCCACCAAGGGTCCGGCGGTTATGCCCCAGAAGCTGGTGGGGGACCAGGAGTGGGTGGGGGCCTTCCTGCGGGTGGTGGAGCGCAGCCGGCAGTTGCACAAGGCGGTGGCCCTCCACACCCACTTCAACCACCCCAACGAGATCACCGCCATCACCCGCCAGGGCCTGGACTTCTTGGCCGAGCAGGGGGTGGTGGTGCGCAACCAGTGCGTGCTGCAGCGGGGGGTGAACGACCGGGCCGAGACCATGCAACTGCTGGTCAAGCGGCTCAGCTTCCTCAACGTGCAGCCCTACTATGTCTTTGTCCACGATATGGTCAAAGGGGTGGAGGAGTTGCGCACCACCCTGCAGCAGGCCATGGACCTGGAAAAGCAGGTGCGCGGCACCACCGCTGGCTTCCACGTTCCTACCTTTGTCTTAGATACGAAGGGCGGGGGCGGCAAACGCGACGTACATTCGTATGAATATTACGACCGTGAGGAGGGGATCGCGGTGTTCACCAGCCCCACGGTCATGCCAGGGACCCAGTTCCTGTACTTCGACCCGGTCCACACCCTGTCGTCGCCGGTACAGCGGCGCTGGGCGGAGGAGGGGGAGAGGGCGGCCATGATCCGCACCGCCCTCGACCGGGCGGCCAGCCGGCCGCGCCGGAACTAAAAAACCTGCACGCCAGCGAGACCCTTCCATGAACGAGTCCGTGCCAGTTCTGTATTGTCTGGGCATGTTGATCCTGGGAGGGGGGATGGGGTACTTCCTCAGCCAGCAGACGAAGAAGAACACCCGGGCCCAGCTCGAAGCCGAGGCCGAGCAACGGGCCCAGCGCCGCCTAGCAGAGGAGGACCGGGCCCAACGCCTCCAGTTACTAGAAGAAAAGGACCATTGGTATAAGCTCCGCACTGCGCAGGAGAAGACCCTCGAAGGCCAAACCCAGCAGATGGGGCAGCGCGAGAAACAACTGGCCTTCCGCAGCCGCGAGATTAACAGCCAACGGGAGGAGGTGCAGAAGGAGTGGACCCGCCTGCACACCCACGAGAAAAGGCTGGCCCTCCAGGAGGGGACCAACAAGGAGATGGAGGCCGAGGTGCAGCGCACCCTCGAAAGCTACCGGCAGAAGCTGGAGCTGGCCGGCAATCTCACCTCCGAGGAGGCCAGGGAGCAGTTGCTGGAACACCTGGCCGGCGAGGTACGGGCCCGCGCCGCGGCCCTGATCCGCGCCGAACAGGCCAGGGTGCGCGAGGAGTCGGAGCGCGAGGCCAAGAAGATCATCGCCCAGGCCATCCAGCGTTGCGCCGTAGACGAAGCCGTGCAGGTCTCCACCTCCACCGTCACCCTGCCTAACGAGAGCATCAAGAGCCGGATCATCGGCAAGGAGGGGCGGAACGTGCGCACCTTTGAGACCGCCACCGGGGTCAAGGTGGTGGTGGACGACACCCCGGACACGGTGTTGCTCTCCTCCTTCGACCCGGCCAAACGCGAGGTGGCAGCCCGAGCCATGGAGCGGCTGATCGCCGACGGGGGCTTCACCCCCAACCACATCGAGGAGGTCGTCGAGCAGTGCAAGCAGAGTGTGGAGGACGACATGGAGAAGGCCGGTCGCAAGGCCCTCGCCGAGATCGGCGCCACCGACACCCACCGCGAGCTGCCCCATTACGTGGGCATGCTCAAGTACCGCACCAGCTTCGGCCAGAATCTGTTGCAGCACTGCCTTGAGGTGGCCCACCTCTCCGGTCTAATGGCTGCCGAGATCGGCCTCGACGTGCGCCTGGCCCGGCGGGCGGGCCTCTTGCACGACATCGGCAAGACCGTCAGCCGGGAGATGGAAGGCTCCCACATCGAGTTGGGGGTGAACCTGGCCGACAGGTTCGACGAGCACCCGGTGGTCAAGGAGGTAATCGCCGAACACCACGAGGACAGCGAGCGGCTCTCGCCCATCTGCTTCATCGTCAAGGCCGCCGACACCATCTCGTCGATACGTCCCGGCGGCCGGCGCGAGGATTTGGAGGGTTACGCCCGCCGGATCATGCGCCTGGAGGAGATCGCCAACTCCTTTGAGGGGGTGAAGGATGTCTTCGCCATCAACGCCGGCCGCGAGATCCGGGTCATGGTGCGGGGGGATCGTATCGGCGACGACGACGCGGCCATCCTGGCCTTCGACATCGCCGAGCGGGTGAAGAACGAGTTGACCTTTGCCGGTCAGGTTAAGGTGATGGTGATGCGCGAGACCAGGGCGGTGCGCTACACCGGCCGGTTGCGCAACCGCCGCCGGGGTGGTGGTCCCTCCCGTCAGCCCTCCCGCCCCCAGGGCAAACCCAGCTCCAACTGAGGCCGGGGGGGGAGCCAAAGGTGAAAAAGGTGGTGGTCCTGGGGGCCACGGGCTCCATCGGTGATAGCACCTTCCGGGTGCTCAAAGGCCTGGGGCCCGAATACCAGGTGGTGGGTATCAGCGGGGGCAAGCAGCTCGACAAGCTGGCGGCCCTGGCCCAGGTATGGCAGCCGGCATGGGTGGGGGTGGCCGAGAAGGGGGACGCCCCGGCCCTGGCTGCCCAACTCCCGGGAGCCAGAGTGGTGGCCGGGGAGGAGGGCCTGTGCCAGTTGGCGTCCCTGCCGGAGGTGGAACTGGTGATCAATGGCTTGGTGGGGGCAGTGGGGTTGCGGCCCAGCCTGGCGGCCCTGGAGGCGGGCAAGACCCTGGGTATGGCCAACAAGGAGCCCATTGTCATGGCCGGGGGGCTGCTTTTGGCGGCGGGGCGGGCCGGCGGGGGCCAGCTTTTACCGCTGGACAGCGAGCCCAATGCGCTGTGGCAGTGCCTCAAGGGCGAGGAGCCGGGGTCGCTGGCCCGCCTGATCTTGACCGCTTCGGGGGGGCCCTTCCGCGGCCGGACCCGGGGCCAACTGGCCGGGGTGACCCCGGAGCAGGCCCTGCGCCACCCGACCTGGAAGATGGGGGCCAAGATCACCGTGGACTCGGCCACCCTGATGAACAAAGGGTTCGAGGTCATTGAAGCCAGTTGGCTCTTTGGGGTCGGGGTGGATCGTGTGGAGGTGGTGATCCACCCCGAATCCGTGGTCCACTCCCTGGCTGAGTTCACCGACGGGGCCCTGCTGGCCCACCTGGGGAGGACCGACATGTCCATGCCCATCCACTACGCCCTTACCCATCCGAACCGCCGGCCCGCATCCCTGGAAAGGCTGGACCTGACCCAGGTGGGGCAGTTGCGCTTTGCCGCCCCGGACCGGGAGAACTTCCCCTGCCTGGACCTGTGCTACCGGGCCGGGCGGGCGGGTGGGACGGCCCCGGCCCTGCTCAGCGGAGCCGACGAAGTGGCGGTGGCCGCCTTTCTGGAGGGACGGATCTCCTTCCTCGACATCGCCGAACTCAACCGCCAGGTCCTCGAAGCCCAGCCGGTGGGCCCGGCCGACTCGCTGGCGGCGGTGCTGGCGGCCGATGCCCAGGGTCGGAGGCTGGCCGCCGAATGGATCGCCAACCGAATCCCTGAAGGAGCCCGATGAACCCCAGCCCTTCCCAGCTCGACCTGCGGGAGCGCATCCAGGGTTGTCAGCGCTTCCTGCGGCTGATGACCGGCATCATCCTGGGCGCTATCGCCCTTATCATCCTGATGACCACCTTCTCCACCGGACCTGCGGTGCGGGTGGGCGGCAAGGCGCTCTACTACCTGGTTGTCCTGGCTGCCTTCGCGTCCCTGGGGGTGTGGTTGTACCGGGTGCTTATTGAGAGAAACCAGCAAAAAATGAGGAATTAGAGGAGGGCCCATACTATGGAGACCCTGCGTGCCCAGGGCAAATTCCACGCCGCCCACCGCCAACTCCATTACCAGGGCAAATGCGCCTTTGTGCACGGACACACCTGGAGGGGGACCTTTGTGGTGAAGGCCGAGCGTTTCCCGCGCGACCCCCAG
The DNA here is from genome assembly GCA_016867395.1 of Candidatus Handelsmanbacteria bacterium. Classification (GTDB taxonomy): domain Bacteria; phylum Latescibacterota; class UBA2968; order UBA8231; family UBA8231; genus SICG01. Next base: position 6,721 of record VGJS01000035.1, on the reverse strand, counting down.
TTGGACATGTCGGTGGACTTCGGGGCGCTGAAGGACATCTTCGCCGGCCTCGACCACAGGATGCTGGTCTCGAAGAACGATGCCCAATTTCTGGAGGCGACCAGCTTTGCCCCCGAGGGGGTGGTGGTGATGCCGGGTGAGAACCCCAGCGTCGAGAACGTGGCCCTCTACTGCCTCAACGAGGCGGTGGAGGTGCTGGCCAAGCTCTTTCCGGGCCGGCAGGTCGATTACCATATCGAGGTGACCATCCAGGAGACCGACAATAATTTCTACACCCTCGGCCGCAGCGTGGTCATCTGAGGGGAGGGGGAGGCGCACTGATGACAAAGGAGCGGCTGATGACCATGCAGGAGGTAACGGAGTACCTGCAGTGTTCGCGGTCCACGGTGCGCCGCTGGGTGGGGCGGGGGGTGCTGCCGCACTACCGGATGGGCAAGCTAGTGCGTTTTCGGCGGGCGGAGCTGGACCGCTGGCTCGACGCCTACCGCGAGGGGGACTGGCCCTTGGTGGCGTCGCGGGTCCTGGAGGCGGAGCCGGCCCAACTCTCGCTCTTCCCCTTGGCCGCCAACTGAGGGTCCCCCCTGTGCGCCTGACCGCGCTGTGTGGATGGGTGGGCCTGGTCTGGGGCCTGGGGGCTTGTGGTGCGCCCCAACGCGACAATCCCCTGGACCCTCGTGTCGATCCCGAAGGGGCCGGGGTCGAGTTGGTGGCCCGGTTCCCCGGCACCCAGCCCCCCGCCGAGTTGATCGCCTACCTGCGCTACCAGGTGAGCGCTCCGGACCTGGGCAGCCCGGTGAGGGGGGAGATGAACCTGGTGGGGGGAGAGGCTCGCGCCGAGGTGCGCGGGGTGCCCACCGGATCTGGGCGGATCTTCAGGGTCGAAGCCTTCGACGCCAATCTCATCCGCACCTTTGCCGGGGCCGACACGGTGCTGGTGGCTGACCCGCCGGCCCCGGTGCATGTGCGCCTGGAGCGCCTGCAGGGCAGCCTGGAGCTGAGCGCCCAGCTCCCCCCTGAGATAGCCAAGTTAGAGGTGAGGGTCATCGCCGGTGGCGACACCCTGAGTAAAATTTATGAGGTGGAAGGCCTGCACGAAGGCCGCATCAACGGCATCCCAACCGGTACGGGGGTGCAGGTCGAGTTGTCGGGCCGCGACAACCAGGAACAGGTGCTGCTCGAAAGGCGGCTGGCAGCGGATGTGCGCGACGATTTGGTGGCCCACCTGTCCTTGAGTGCCCAGAGCGGCGCCCTGCAGATCACCGCCCATTTCCCCCCCTACGTGGCACGGGTGGCCATCGACCGTTTCAGCGACGAGGCTGCGGTGATCTACCGCCGCTCCAATCGCCCCCAGTTGCCCGGCCCTGGCGCAGCGATCAACTTCGACGGCCCGCTCTTCCTGCACCGGGGCTACGGGCCCAACGGAGAGGTGGCCTGGTTCTACAACCTCGACGTCCGCACCACCCAGCCAGCCCCGGTCTACGTGCTGGTGGACCGCATCGGCCAGCCCCTCGCCGGCCAATTGCCCATCTTCGACCTTTTGCCCGGCCAGGCCGGGTACAGCGACCTGTGGCAGATCCACCAGGTGCGCATCCTCGATCGGGACTACCCCCTCAACAGCCTCAGCTCCCTGGAGGCCCTCAGCGCCGCAGGGTACGAGATCACCCCCGGTGAGGAGATCATGCACTGCGCTCTGGTCCCCCCCGGCTCCACCGCCAGCCTACGCTTCGACCCGGCCACCCCTGCCGCGGCCCAGCAGGGTTGGTACCGCGACCAGATCGTCGATTATCTGCTCTTCGAGCACCCCAACAGCGTCGCCCAGGTGGATTTCGGGGCAGGCAGGATCAACGCCCCGGAGATGTTCGCCTTCTTCGAGAACGACGTGGACATCAGCGACGGCTTCGCCCTTGACCCCCTGGGGGCCGGCACCCACAACGTGGCCACCCGCTTGCCTGGACAGGAGGGATACGCACCCCTTTGGGTGTTGACGGTGTTCCGGGTGGCGGTCTTTGACCAGGTGCAGAGTGTGGCCAGCGCCCTGGACCAGTCGCGCAACGACGCCAGCCTCATCGAACTGCCCGAGCTGATCCACGTGGACGCCCCCATCGTCAAGGTGGAGTGAGATGGCCCAGCCACCCTTGCCCTCCATCCGGCGGGCCGCGGTGCTGGGCGCCGGGGTCATGGGCGCCCAGCTCGCCGCCCTGGCGGCCAACGCTGGCCTGGAGGTGGACCTGCTGGACCTCAGCCCCGAGTTGGCTGCCAAAGGGCTGGAGCGAGCCGTGAAGCGCGGGGCCTTCTTCCTTCCTGAGTTCGCCGCGCGGGTGCATATGGGCAGCCTCGAAAACCTTGATTGCTTGGCCAAGACCGATTGGGTGATCGAGGCCATTGTCGAGGAGATGGGCGCCAAACAGGCCCTGCTGGCCCGCCTCGATCCCTGGGCGCGGCCGGGGTTGGTGTTCAGCACCAACACCTCCGGGCTGGGCATTGGGCGCATGCTGGAGGGGCGCTCAGAGTTGCTGGCTCGCCACTTCCTCGGCCTCCACTTTTTCAATCCCCCCCGCCAGATGAAGTTGGTCGAGCTGATCCCCGGCCCCCGGACCGACCCGCAGGTGGTCGCCGATATGGGCCGTTTTGCCCGGGAGGTGTTGGGCAAGCGGGTGGTGGAATGCCTGGACACCCCAAACTTCATCGCCAACCGCCTTGGGGTCTTTGCTCTGGTGGAGATGCTGCGGCGGCTGGAGGAGGGGTTCGGGATCGCCGAGGTGGATGCGGTCAGCGGGGTGTTGCTGGGCCGGCCCCGCAGCGCCACCCTCCGCCTGTGCGACCTGATTGGATTGGACACCCTGGCCGACGTGGCGGGCACCGCCCGCCAGTTGCTGCCAGAGTCCGCCTGCTTCGCCCTGCCCGGTTTTGTCGGCGAGATGCTGAAGCGCGGACTAGTGGGGGAGAAGGCCAAGGCCGGCTTCTACCGCAAGGGGGAGGAAGGGTTGCAGGTGCTGGACCTGGGCAGTTTCAACTATGTCCCGCTGGCCCCTGTGGGCCTGGGGGAACTGGAGCCGGCCCTGCGCCTGCCCGCCCTGGGTGACCGGCTGCGGGCCCTGTGGGCCTCGAAAGTGCGGCTGGGTATGCTGGCCCGGTCACACCTCCAGGCCGTGCTAGATTACGCCGCCGAGTACGCAGCCCAGATGGCCCCGGATCTGGAGGCCATCGACCAGGCCATGCGCTGGGGGTTCAACTGGGAGGCCGGGCCTTTCGAGCTTTGGGACCTGTTGGGCCTCCAGGCCGAGCCGGCCCCGGCGCTGATCCGCCAGGTGCGGCCAGTGGGCCGCTTCTACCCGCCGGGGCAGGTCTATTCCCTGCGCGAGGGCCGGCACCGCGACCAGCCGCGCCGGGAGGGGCTGCTGGAAAAGGGACGGGTCCTGTTGGAGGCCCCTGGGGCGGCCCTTATCGAGATCGGGGAGGGGATGGGGGTGCTGGTGTTGCGGGGCAAACTCAACGTCATCGACGCCCAGACTCTGGACCTGGTGCGCCGGTCCCTGGACCAGCCTCTGCGCGGCCTGGTGCTGTGGGGCAGCGGCGGTCTCTTCTCGGCCGGGGCGGATCTCAAACACCTCGCCGCCCTCAGCACCGCGGGGGACTGGCAGGGGCTGGAGGTTTTTCTGTGCGCCTTCCAGGAGGCGGTCATGGCCCTGCGTTTCGCCCCATTCCCGGTGGTGGCCGCCCTGCGCGGCCTGACCTTGGGGGGGGGCTGTGAGTTCGGGATATCGGTGGGGGTGCGGGTGGCCGGGGCCGAGCTGCGCATGGGCCTGGTGGAGGCGAGGGTGGGACTGCTCCCCGGCGCCGGGGGCTGCAAGGAGGTGGTGCGGCGATGTGGCCGGGACCTGGCCGCGATCTTTCCGGTGCTCGTGGAAGGGCGCTACTCGGAGAACGCCCACCAGGCCCGCCAATGGGGGTTCCTTGCCGGGGCGGATCCGGTATTGCTCGACGAGGAAGGGGTGCTGGGCCGGGCGCTGGCAGATGCCGCGGCCCTGGCCGCCCGATACACCCCACCTGTGCCGGCCAGCCTGGAGGTGGCCGGTGAGCCGGGGCTGGCACGGTGCCGGGCCTGGCTAGAGAAAGAGGCCTTCTCCCTGGGGCCACACGATCGGGTGGTGGGGGAGGCCCTGGCCAGGGTGTTGTGCGGTGGAGGTGGCCCGCCGCGCGCCGCAGAGGAACAGGAGCTGCTCGACCTGGAGCGGGAGGAGTTCCACCGCCTTTGCCGCCTGCCGGCGACCCAGGCGCGCATTGAGCACATGCTTAAAACCGGCAAACCGCTGAAAAACTAGGAGGCAGGGCGATGGGCCTGCGCAGTGTGGAACAGTTTAAGGAGGGATTGCGGGACGGCCGTTCGGTGTACTTCAAGGGGCAAAGGGTCGCCGACGTGACCGGCCACGAGGACCTGGGCATCGCCGTGGACCATGTGGCCCTCGACTTCGAACTCGCCGAGGACCCCCAGCACCGGGGGCTTATGACCTGGGAGGACCCCCAGACCGGCCAGCCCTGCTCCCGATATTACAAGACCCCCCTCAATGCCGAGGATCTGCTTAATCGGCGCGAGATGATCGAGCGCTCCACCCGCCTGGGGGGCAGCGTGGTGCTGCTAATCAAGGAGATCGGCACTGACGCTCTCTTTGCCCTGGACCTGGTGGCAGGGCAGGTGGACCAGCGCCACAACACCGAGTACCGCCAGCGGGTGGCGGCGTATCACCGCCATTGCATGGAGAAGGACCTGACCCTGGCCGTGGCCCAGACCGATGTCAAGGGCGACCGCAGCCTGCTGCCCTCCCAGCAAGAGCACCCCGACTACTATGTCCATATTGTCGAGGAGCGTGCGGACGGGATAGTAGTATCCGGGGCCAAGGCCCACACCACCTGCGCCCCGTACGTGGACGACCTCATCGTCCTCCCCACCCGGGCCTTTGGCTTAGAGGATGGGGCCTTTGCCCTGGCCTTTGCCGTGCCAGTCAACACTCCGGGGGTCAAGCTCATCGCCAGCCCCTTTGGTTCGCCCTCGCCCAGCCGCTTCCACCATCCGGTCAGCAGCCGGCACCGCATGGTTGATACCCTGACCATCTTTGACCAGGTCTTTGTGCCCTGGGAGCGGGTCTTTCTCAAGGGGGAAACGCAGTTCGCCGGGGTGCTGGCCAATACCTTCGTCGAGTTCCACCGTTTTACCGCCGTCTCTTACAAGCCGCCTCTGTGCGACCTGCTCATCGGCGCGGCGGCCCTGATGGCCCAGTACAACGGCATCGAGAAGGCCAGCCATGTGCGCGAGAAGCTGATGAAGCTCATCGCCTATACCGAGACGGTGCGCGGCCTGAGCCGGGCGGCGGCCCATGACTGCCGTGTTGCCGCCAACGGCACGGCGGTGCCCAATATCGTGCAGACCAACCTGGCCAAGTACCATTTCGCCAGCAACTACCACCAGGCCGTCTGCTGGGTGCAGGACATCGCCGGCGGGCTAGTAGTTACCGGGCCGGCCGAGGAGGATCTGGAAAACCCGGACACCAGGGGCTACATCGAGCGACTGCTGGGCGGCAAGAAGGGGGTTACCACCCGCGACCGACTGGGGGCCTTCAACCTGGTGCGCGACCTCACGGCCTCGGATTTCGGTGGGTACAACGAGCTTTTGGCCATCCACGCCGAAGGCTCACTGGAGGCGCAGAAGATCACCATCTACCGCGATTTTGACCTGGGCCGATGCTTGCAGCTCGCCAAGGAGGCCATCGGCGCGGCCTAAACCGCAGTCCAGCCCCCGTCCACGTAGAGGGTGGTGCCGGTAATGTAGGAGGCCGCCTCCGAGGCGAGGAAGGCCACGGCCCAGGCCACCTCCTCCGGTCGGCCGAATCGGCCCAGAGGGGTGCGCTCTTCCACCCGCTGCCGCAGGCGGGGGTGTTCCTGGATGCCGGCGGTCATTTCGGTCTCGATGTAGGCCGGCGCCACGGCGTTGACCCGGACCCCACAGCGGGCCCATTCCACCGCCAGGGTGCGGGTCAACTGGTCCAGGGCCGCCTTGGTGGCCGCGTACGCGGTGAGGTGGGGCAGGGCGCGCACCGCCCCGATGGAGGTGATGTTTATCACGGCACCCCGCTGTCGTGAGGCCATGCGGCCGCCCATCTGCTGCAGGGCAAAAAAGGCTCCCCCCATATTGATCCGCACAATCTCCTCCCACTCCGCTACTGCTACCTCCTCGGCGCGTTTGAAAATGGGACTGATGGCGGCGTTGTTGACCAAGATGTCGATCTCGCCCCACTGGTCCTCCACCTTCTCGACCAGCACCTTCACCTGCCCAGGGTCCCCCAGGTCGGCGGGCCTCACCTGGGCCTGGCCCCCGAGGGCGTGGATCTGCGCGGCGGTCTCCTCCAACTGGGACTGGGTGCGGCTGACCAGGACCACCTGTGCTCCCGCCTGAGCAAGGGTCAGGGCACAGGCCCGGCCAATGCCCCGGCCGGCGCCGGTGACCAGGGCGCGTTTCCCTTCAAGGCTGTAGGGACTCAGATCCATGACTTCCTCCTCGAGCTGAAGCTGAAAAAATAACACCAGCGGGCGAAGTTCCGCGAGCTATGTTCAGAAGTTGTGGATGGCTGGGGGCAAAAAAAGAGCGTATCCTGAGTATGGCCACCATCACTCACCGCCCTTTGGCGAGGGCGAAAGGATACGCTCATGGCAGAATATACGGCAACCC
>VGJS01000034.1 GCA_016867395.1 Candidatus Handelsmanbacteria bacterium | reverse complement strand
ACTCACGTAGTCCGTGCCGCTTGACGAATTTGCAATCAACAATGAGATCACCGTAAAGGCAATCAGCAGAAGCCCACTCGACTCTTCCGAGTCGATAAATCGTTCGAGCGTCTTTGTTAAGGGCTGCCGATTTAACAATTTGGCCATTTGCACTATTGGCTTGCGTTGAGGCGTGGGTTCATAAGGTGTTCATCTCCAGGGTGCTGGATGAGGGACGCCGCGCCCAGTTACCGGGGGCGGCGACCCATTAAATGAACTTGCCCGGAGGCCAAAGTCAACTGGCTGGGGCGCGCGCCGCGGCGAGCAGGGCCTCCATGTCGGCGGGCAGGGGGGCGCTCAGTTCGATGAACTCACCGCTGCGGGGGTGGGCAAAGCGCAGACTGCGGGCGTGCAGGGCCTGGCGGGGGAGCAGTTGCAGCAGCTCTCCGGCCCGCAGGCGCTGCGCCGGGCTCAGGCCGCGGATGGGGGAGCGGCCTCCGTACACCGGATCGCCGAAGACCGGATGGCCCAGGTGCTGGAGATGGACGCGGATCTGGTGGGTGCGGCCCGTCTCCAGGCGCAGGTCGAGCAGGCTGAGAAAGGCCAGGGGTTCGGCCACCCGGTAATGGGTGAGGGCGGCCCGGCCGCCGGCCACCACCCCCATCCTCTTGCGGTCGCGCGGGTGCCGGCCGATGGGCGCCTCGATGCGGCCCTGGAGCAGGCGCAGGTGGCCCCAGACCAGGGCGGTATAGCGGCGCTCCAGGTCGCGGCGCTGCAACTGGTCGGCCAGGTGGCGGTGGGCCTGGTCGCTCTTGGCCACCACCAGGAGACCGGTGGTGTCGCGGTCGAGGCGGTGGACGATGCCGGGCCGCAGCACCCCGTTGATGCCCGACAGGTCGCGGCAGTGGTGGAGCAGGGCATTGACCAGGGTGCCCTGCCAGAAGCCGGGGGCCGGGTGTACGGTCAGGCCCGGTCCTTTGTTCAGCACCAGCAGATCCTCGTCCTCAAAGATCACGTCGAGAGGGATATCCTCAGGGGCCACGGACAGTTCGGTGGGAGCGGGCAGGTTCAGGGCTATGGTGTCGTCGGGGCGGATCTGGTAGCTGGCGCGGGTGGGCTGGCCGTTGACGCGCACCGCCCCTTCCCTGATCAGCCCCTGGATGCGGCTGCGGGAGAGGTCTGGGCAGTGCCTGCCGAGGAAGAGGTCGAGGCGCTGCGGGGGCTGGTCGGGAGGGACCTGGATCTCCATGGGCATCCCCCGCCCAGGGTCAGGCCGGGTCGCCGGGGGGATGGGGCGGGGGGGTGGGGGCCTGGGCCTGGGGTTGCCGGCTGTAGGTGAGGAAGAGCAGGAAGATGCCGATGGTGACAAAGGTATCGGCCACGTTGAAGACCGGCCAGCGCCAGTCGCCCAAACCAAAGTCGAAGAAATCGATCACCTTTTCGAGGCGCACCCGGTCGGCGATATTGCCCAGCGCCCCGCCCAGCACCATGCTCAGGCTACAGCGCAAAAGCCGCGCCTCCGGCGGGGCGGTGTAGAACATCCAGCCCAGGGCGCCCAGGGCCACCAGCGAGAAGAGCAGGTGCAAAAGCGGGCTGCCCACGTCGATGCCAAAGGCGGCGCCGCGGTTGTGGATGAAGGTCAGGCGAAAGAAATCCCCCAGCACCGGGATGGACTCGTACTCGGCCATGCGCTCGGCCACCAGCCACTTGGTGGCCTGGTCGAGGGCCAGGATGAGGGGGGCCAGCCAGAGCCAGATCACGGCTGCGGCCCGTCGCCTTCTTTTTTCTTGCAGTCGATGCACTGGGTCGCGGTGGGCACCGCCTCCAGCCGCGCCCGGGCGATGGGGCCCTTGCAGGAGCGGCAAACCCCGTAGGTCCCGGCCTGGATGCGCTGCAGGGCCTCGTCGAGGTAGTCGAGGTAGTCGCCCTCGCGCTGGACGAGGAGCATGTTCTTCTCCCGCTCCATGGCGTCGGTGCCGCGGTCGGCCATGTGCAGGGAATAGGCGGAGCGGTCCTCCGAGGATTCCTGGGCTTCGTCGCTGCGCGAGACGCGGTGGCGCTCCTCCAGGTCCTGGCTCACCTCGGCCCGTTTGGCCAGAATGAGTTGCTTGAAGTGCTGCAGGTCTGTTCCGTTCATGCGGGTCTCAGCGTCCTCCGTGTCGCTTAGCTCGCCCGGTTCCAGGGCGATGGTGCAGGGCAGGTCGTTGACCTGCCACTCCTGCTGCGCCAGGCAGTGGCCCGGCAGTTCTCCCACCTTCATTTCCACCGCCAGGGTTTCGGCGGCGATGTACTCGCGGTGCTGCTGCACGGCCTGCTCCACCCCCGCGTCGCCCTGGGCCCACAGGCGGATGCGGTCGGCTACCTCCAGGCCGGCGTCCTTGCGCATGTTCTGCACCCGGTTGACGAACTCGCGGGCCGTACACTCGGAAACCAGTTCCTCGTCGAGGTGGATGTCGAGGCCCACGCCGAGGTTCTCCTCCACCGCGGCCACCACCCCCTGCTTCTCGCGGCGCTGCACCTCCACGTCCCCAATGCCGATCTCGCCTCCCGGCACCGCCAGCGTCTCGCCGGCGGCCAGCTGGCTTACCTCGGTGGAGGTGAGTTGCTGAATTCGGGCGCCCACTTCTTTCATCTGTTTGCCGAAGCGAGGGCCCAGGGCGCGGAAGTTGGGCTTGTAGGAGATCTCGCTCAGGGCGGTCTCCTCCTCGACCAGGGTCACTTCCTTGACGTTGAGTTCCTCGGCGATCACCGCGCTCATCTCCTCCAGGCCGGCGCGGCTGGAGGCGTTGGGGGGCAACAGAAAGAGGCGGCGCAGGGGCTGGCGGGTCTTGAGGTTGTGCTTGCTGCGCAGGGCCCGGCCCAGGGCCACGGCGCGGATGGCCAGCTCCATTCGCGCTTCGAGCGGCGGATCGCGGCGCTCCTCCCGGGCCTGGGGCATGTCACACAGATGGATGCTTTCGGGGGCCTGCGGGTTCCAGCTGGGGGCAGGTGCGCCGCCGGCAGACTCAGCCAGCGGCGAATCCCAGCCGCGCACCAGGTTCTGGTAGATGGCCTCGCTGACGAAGGGCAGCACCGGGGCCAGGGTCTGGGAGAACTCCACCAGCACCTGGTACAGGGTGGCGTAGGCCGAGGCTTTGTCCTGGTCGTCGGCGGATTTCCAGAAGCGGCGGCGGCTGCGGCGGATGTACCAGTTGGTCAGCTTGTCCACAAATTCCACCATCGCCGGCACGGTCTTGTAGAGGCGGTACGCCTCCATCTCGGCGTTGATGGTGTGGATGAGGGTCTGCAATTCAGAGAGCACCCAGCGGTCGAGCTGGTGGCTGGGTTCCACGCCCCGGCCCTTGTCGGGGGTCCAGCCGTCGATGTTGGCGTAGGTGACAAAGAAACTGTACGCGTTCCACAGGGGCAGGATCACCGCCCGCAGGCTCTCCTTGATGCCGGTTTCAGTCAGCCGCAACTCCTCGGCCTTCATCGCCGCCGAGTCGAGCAAGTACAGGCGCAGGGCGTCGGCCCCGTACACGGCGAGCATCTCGGTGGGCTCGGGGTAGTTCTTGAGCCGCTTGCTCATCTTGCGGCCGTCCTCGGCCAGCAACATGCCCGAGACGATGCAGTTCCTGAAGGCCGGCTTGTCGAAGAGGGCCGCTCCCAGCACCACCAGGGTGTAGAACCAGCCCCTGGTCTGGTCGAGGCCCTCGGAGATAAAGTCGGCGGGGAAGTTCTGCTCCCAGCGCTCGCTGTTCTCAAAGGGATAGTGGCCCTGGGCGTAGGGCATGGCGCCCGACTCGAACCAGCAGTCCAGCACCTGGGGGACCCGGCGCAACACGCCCTTCCCGGTGGGCGAGGGCAGTTCGAGGGAGTCGATGCAGTGCTTGTGCAGATCCTGCACCTTTTGCCCGCTGAGGCGCTCCAGTTCGGCGCGGCTGCCCAGGCAGAGGATCTCCCCGGTCTCCTCGTTGCGCCACACCGGCAGCGGGGTGCCCCAGTAGCGGTTGCGGCTGATGGCCCAGTCCCGCGCCCCTTCGAGCCATTTGCCGAAGCGCCCGTCCTTGATGTGCTCGGGAATCCACCAGATCTGCTGGTTGGCCGCCAGCATGCGATCCTTGATCGCCTCCACCTTGACGAACCAGGTGGAGATGGCCCGGTATATCAGCGGCGAGTCGCAGCGCCAGCAGAAGGGGTAGGTGTGGACCAGGGACCCCTCGGCGAAGAGCTGGCCGGCTGCGCGCAGCCGGCGGATGATGGGGGTGTCGGTCTCCTTGACGAACTGGCCCTGGTAGTCGGCCACCTCGGCAGTGAAGCAGCAGTCCTCGTCGATGGGGCAGACCACCGGGATGTTTTCCTGTAGGCCCAACTGGTAGTCGGCCTCGCCGAAACCGGGGGCCACATGGACGATGCCGGTGCCCTCCTCAGTGGAGACAAAGTCGCCGGCCACCACCCGGAAGGCCCCCTGGCCGCGCAAATCGGCGAAGTAGGGAAAGAGGGGCTCGTAGGTCCAGCCCAGGAGCTCGTCCGCCGTCACCTCGTCGATCCGGGCGATCTGCTCGCGCTGTTTCTCGAAGACCTTGTCCACCAGGGCCCGGGCCAGCACCAGGCGCTCGCCAGCTTGCATTTCCACCCGCGCGTAGGCGATGTCGCGGCCCACGGCCAGGGCCATGTTCGAGGGCAGAGTCCAGGGGGTGGTGGTCCAGGCCAGCAGGAAGGTGCGCTCCTGGCCTCGCACGGCAAAGCGCAGGGTGACCGAGGGGTCCTGGGCGTCGCGGTAGCCCTGGTTGACCTCGAAGTTGGAGAGGGGGGTGGCACAGCGCGGGCAGTAGGCCAGGGACTTGTAGCCCTCGTAGATCAGCCCTTTGTCCCACAGGGTCTTGAACACCCACCAGATGGATTCCATGTACTCGAGGTCCATGGTGCGGTACTGGTCGTCCCAGTCCACCCAGCGGCCCACCCGGTCGATGAGCCGCTGCCACTCGGCGGCGTAGCGCAGCACCAGGGTGCGGCAGAATTCGTTGAATTCCCCCACCCCGTAGCCGAGGATGTCGCGCCGCGACTTGAGGCCCAACTGCTGCTCGGCCTCGTTCTCCACCGGCAGGCCGTGGCAGTCCCAGCCAAAGCGCCGCTCCACCCGGTAGCCGCGCATGGTCCAGTAGCGGGGCACCACATCCTTGATGATCGAGGCCAGCAGATGGCCGTAGTGGGGCAGGCCGCTGGCAAAGGGCGGGCCGTCGTAGAAACGGAAGGGGTGGTCAGCGGGCCGTTGCGCCACGGATTTGGCAAAGGTGTCCAGTTCCTTCCACAGGCGCAGGATCTCTTCTTCCTGCTTGGGGAAATCCACTGAGGAGGGAACCTCGGTGAAACGGTTCTTTTTCGTCATGCCGGCATCGGTTTCAGACGCGGATGCTCTTGAGGAAGAGCATGATGACCTGGAGCACCAGGATCAGCAGGAGCGGGGTGAAGTCCAGGCCCGTGGACCACAGGAAACGCGGCATGATGCGCCGCATGGCCTCCAGGGGCGGATCGGTGATCCCCCGCAGGAACTGCACGATGGGGTTGTACGGGTCCGGGTTGATCCAGGAGATCAGCACCCGAATGATGATGATCCACATGTAGATGTTGATCAGGGAGACGACGATGCCGATCACCCCCCCGGTGAAATAGCTGTGGTCGAACACGCTTTTCCTTTCAGGCCGGGCGCGCCCCAAAGAGCGCCGTGCCCAGGCGCAGGAGGTTGGCCCCTTCGGCGATGGCCCACTCGAAATCCCCGCTCATGCCCATGGACAGGAGGCTCCAGTCGGCCTGCGGCAGTTGCCCCGCCAACTGGTCGCGCAGCCGGCGGAGGCGGGCGAAACAGGAGCGCACCGCCGCTTCATCGGGGCTAAGGGCGCCGATGGTCATCAGGCCACGCAGACGCAGGTGCGGCAGGGACGCCAACTGGGCCGCCAGTTCAGGGAGCTGTTCAGGAGCCGCCCCGGATTGCTGAGGGGCGCCCGAGGTGTTCACCTGGATCAGGATCTCCAGGGGGTGGCCCACCAGGCCGGCCCGCCGGTCCAGTTCGGCCCCCAGGCGCAGGCTGTCTACCGACTCGACCAGGTCGAAAAGCTCCACCGCTTTGCCCGCCTTGTTGCCCTGCAGATGGCCGATGAGGTGCCAGCGGGCCGGCAGGCGCACCTGCACTTTCTTGGCGGCGGCTTCCTGGACCCGGTTCTCCCCGAAGGTGCGCAGCCCACAGCCCAGAGCGGCCTCCACCTCCTGGGGGGTGCGGGTCTTGGTCACCGCCACCACCTCGATCCCGGCCGGGTCGCGGCCGGCGGCGAGGGCGGCCCGGGAAATCCGCTCCTGCAGGGCCTGCCAGTTGGCGCGAATCGCGTCCATAAGTACAGAAAAGTTAAAATATAAGAATCGCCCTACCTCGGCACAATTGAGTCGGATGTCTCCGGGCGGGGGCGGTAGAGCAGAAAAGCGATTACTGCCAGCCCGAAGACGTGTATTAGCAGTTCGGCCAGGGCGAGCTGGCGCAGCAGGCGGGCCGGCTCGGCGGCCAGCAGCCCGGCCAGGCCACCTCCGGGGTGGTAGACCAGTTCAAAGAGCAGCGCCGCCTTGGGCAGGAGCAGCCAGGGGCGGGGCCGGGGGGCGGGGGCCAGCCGGGCCAGGGCCCAGCCCCGCAACAGGACCAGGGCCAGGACCTGGATCAGGGCGTTCTGGACCAGGGCGGTTGCCGGGGGCCACAGGAGGCGCGGGTCGAGGGTTGCGCCGGCCAGGGCGAAGAAGAGCATGGCGAAGAGGGGCTGCACCGCCCGGGCGCCCGGTTCCACCTGCTGCCGCTGGTCGGGGTGGCGGGTCAGGGTCCAACCGGCGGCAAAGCCGAAGAGCAGGGCGTAGAGCTGGAACTGGTCGATGAGCAGGGTACAGAGCAGGAAGCCGCCACCCAGGCCGACCAGGGCGGTCCTGGGGGTGGCGCACAGACGCAGCCGGCCCAGGAGGCTGCCGACCAGGGCCCCGGCCAGCGGCGAGGCCCCCAGGGCTCCGGCCAGGGCGAGTGCCCCGGCGGGCAGCAGGCCCTGGCCCTGGAGCAGTACCAGCACCCCGCACAGGAGCAGTAGGCCGCAGCCATTGCCCACCAACCCCCAGGAGACCACCTGGGCGTCGGATACCACTGCGGCGGTGGTGAAGGGCCCCCACAAGCAGGAGAGGGCGCCGACGACCAGGGCCAGTTCCCAGGGCACCCCCGCCAGCAGGGCCAGGCCGGCGGCGACGGCCAGGAACACCCCCAGGGTGGACAGGGCGATGGCCAGGGCCGGACGCCGACCCATCGCGGGCCGGAGGGGCAGTTCCAGGCCGGCGCCGAAACCGACCCACAGGGCGGCAAAGGAATGGAGCAGATGGAGGGTGGGGTCGGGCGGGACCAGCTTGAGCAGCCCCGGCCCCAGCAGCAGGCCGGCGGCCACCCAGCCGGTGAGGGGGGGCAGGCGCAGGCCGGCGGCCGCCCGCTGGGCCACGAAAGCCACCAGCATCAGGACCCCCAGGGCCCAGGCCGCGTCGAAAAGACCGTGCTGGGACCGCTGCGGTCCCAGCGCCGCCAGCAGCAGGGCCAGGCTGCAGATGGCGAGGTTTTTCACGGGACCCGGCTAGGGGCGGCGGTTCTGTTTGGCCTCCCCGAACTTGGTCAGCACCAGCAGGATGGGGCTGGCCACGAAGATGGAGGAGTAGGTGCCCACGATCAACCCGAAAAGCAGCACGGTGACAAAGTCGCGGTTGACCTCGCCGCCCCAAACCATTAGCACGATCAGCGACATCAGAGTGGTGATGCCGGTAATCGTGGTGCGGCTAAAGGTCTGGTTGACGGCCAGGTTGAGCAGGGTGATGAAGTTTTGCCGGCTGAAGACATTCTCGCGGCGGGACCCCTGCAGCATCTCGCGGATGCGGTCGAAGACCACGATGGTGTCGTTGAGGGAATAGCCGACGATGGTCAAAAGCGCCGCCACCACCCCCAGGCTCAGCTCGATGCTGAAGAGGGAGATGAGGCCCAGGGTGATGAGCACGTCGTGGAAGGTGGCCAGCACCGCGCCGACCCCCCAGGTGAAGCCGTGGGGCCCGACCCGGTCCTTCTGGACCCGGAAGCGGATGGCCAAGTAGATCATAGTCAGCACCAGCGAGGTCAGCACCGCGCGCAGGGCGTCGCGGCTGAGTTCCGCGCCGATCTTGGGGCCGACCTTTTCCTGGCGGCGCACCCAGTCCTGTTCGCTCTTGATGCTGGAGGCAAAGGAGGTTTTGAGGGTGTTCTTGAGGGCGTCGGCCACCTCGGTGCCGGTCTCGCCCTCGGAGATGCGCAAGAGCAGATTGTTGGGGGAGCCGAACTGCTTGATCTCGGTGCTGCTCAGGTCCAGGGTGCGGCCGCCCACCTGCACCTGGCTCAACTGGCCGCGCACCTGCTCGACGGACACCGGCGGGTCGAAGTGGACCTCGAGCATGGTGCCGCCGGCAAAGTCGATGCCCGACTTAAGGCCGTTGACACCGATGATGGAGACCAGGCCCACCCCCAGCAGAAAGGCGGAGAAGCCCCAGGCCGCCACCTTGCGCCAGCGCATGAAAGGGATGTTCAGCCTAGCCAACATGTTCACCGGGCCGATGCTGAGGGTGGTCGCCTTGCTGTTGCGGGTGAGAGCGTCGAAGATGGCGCGGGTGACGAAGATGCCGGTGAAGAGGCTGCTGATGATGCCCACACAGAGGGTGAGGGCAAAGCCGCGGATGGGGCCGGTACCGAACTGGTAGAGCACGATGCCGGCGATCAGGGTAGTCACGTTGGAGTCGACGATGGCCGACATGGCGTGCTGGTAGCCGGAGTCGATGGCGGCGCGCACCGTTCGCCCGGCCCGCAACTCCTCGCGGATGCGCTCAAAGATCAGCACGTTGGTGTCCACCGCCATGCCCACGGTCAGCACGATGCCGGCCAGGCCGGGCAGGGTCAGGGTGGCGTGGAAGTAGGCCAGGGTACCCAGCAGGAAGAAGATGTTGAGGGCCAGGGCGATGTTGGCCACCAGGCCGGCGAGGCGGTAGTAGAGGAGGAGGAAGAGGGCGACCAGAGCGGTGGCGATCATGAAGGCGGTCTTGCCCTGCTCCACCGAGTCGCGGCCCAGGGAGGGGCCGACGGTGCGATCCTCAATGATCTCCACCTTGGCGGGTAGGGCCCCGGCCCGCAGCACGATGGCCAGGTCCTTGGCCTCCTCCTGGGTGCCGCTGCCGGTGATGATGCCGCGGCCGTTGGGGATCTTGCTCTGGATGGTGGGCGCCGAGTACACCGTGCCGTCGAGCACGATGGCCATGCGCTCGTCGATGTGGGCCCCGGTGACCCGCCGCAGGGTGTTGGCCCCGTCCTCGGAGGTGGAGAATTCGACGATGGGCTGCCCCATGTTCTCGACGCTCTGGCCCACCGAAACCTGGGCGTCCTGGATCAGCGCGCCGGTCATCTCGGGGCGCTTGCGCACCAAGTGGAGGCGGTAGAACAGGTTGCCTGGCGGCCCCTCGGGCTTGCTGCTGAAGAGGAACTCCACGTCGCCGGGGATGGCGTCGAGGGCCCGCCGAGCCTGGAGCATGGCCTTCACCCGGGGCATCTCGCGGCTGGCCACCACCACCTCGCCCCCTTGGGAGGAGAGCAGGGAAAGCAGGTTGGTCCCCTGGGGGGTTTCAGGCTGGGTCGGCTCTTGGCCGAAGAGGCTTTGCTCCTCCGGCGTCTGGGCGCTGTCGGGGGCAGCCGCGCCTCCCAGGACGGCGTTGAGGCGCTGGAGCAGGCGGTCGCGTTCAGTGGTCGGCTCCACCATCTGGAATTCGAGCAAGGCGGTCTGGCCCACCAGGGATTTGGCCCGCTCGATGTCCTGGATGCCAGGCAGTTCGATGATGATGCGGTTGGCCCCTTCGCGCTGGATGGTGGGCTCGGCCACGCCGAACTGGTCCACGCGGTTGCGGAGGACCTCCAGGGCCCGCTGCACCGCGTCCTGGGCCTGGTCGGGAGGCAACTGGCTGAGGTCCACCTCCAGCACCAGGTAGATGCCCCCCTGCAGGTCGAGGCCCAGGTTGATGGCGTCCTTGTGCTGGTCGTAGAACTGGGTGGGATTGTTGTGGTGCAGGGTGCCGCGCTGCTCCGGAGACAGCCCGTAGAACTGGATGGTCGGGTAAAGGTAATACCCGGAGAGGGCGATGAGGGCCAGGATCAGCAACTGCTTCCAGTGGGTTTTCATTCGTTATACTCTCGATTAAAGGTGCCTTCAATCACCAGCGGCAAAACGGAGCCGGCCTTCCAGGCCCGGCGAAACCCGGTGGCGCACCTGGCCCCCTTCCTCGTAAAATACCAGGGCCTCGGTCCGGGGCAGGGCCGCGATCAGTTGCAGGCCCGCCTCCGGCCCCAGCACGAACACCGCCGTCGAGAGGATATCGGCGTCGGTGGCGGTTTCAGCCCACACTGTGGCGCTGAGGGCCCGGCGGGCCGGGTAGCCGGTGGCCGGGTCGAGGAGGTGGTGGAAGCGCTCCCCGCGGTACTCGAAATACTGTTCGTAGTCGCCCGAGGTGGCCAGGGCCGGCAGACCCGGGTTTTCCACCTCGACTTGCTGGTCGGCCAGGCGCGGATGCTGTACCCCCAGGCGCCAGGGCCAGCCGTCGGGTTTGCGGCCCCAGCAGCGGATGTTGCCGCTTACGTCGATCAGGCCGCAGGCCGAGCCAGCCGCCTGCAGGGCGGCCACTGCCTGGTCCGCGGCAAAGCCCTTGCCCACCGCGCCCAGGTCCAGGTAGAGGCCGGGGCGCAGGAAGGACACTTGGCCCTGCCGGACCTGCAACTGCCGGTAATCCACTAAGGCCAGGGCCGCGGCCAGTTGGTCCGCTGCGGGGGGCACCCGGCAGTTGGGAAAGTCCCACAGGCGCGACACCGCCCCCACCGTCACGTCGAAGGCCCCACCCGAAAGCCCGGCAAAATACTGGGCCCGCTCCAGCACCTGGAGCATCTCCGGCGCCGCCGCTACCGCCTGCCCGCCGGCCAACCGGTTGAGGCGGCTCAGCGCGCTGGCCTCCAAATGGCGGCTCAGGAGGGTGTCCGCCCGGTCTATCGCGGCGAAGGCCAGAGTCATCAGTGGTCCGGCTTCCCCCTCCTCCAGGCCATAGAGCTTGAGCGTGATCGCGGTGCCCATCGCTAGATGGGCCCTCATCACCGGGGTGGCGGTTTCGGGGGCCGGTAGCAGCAGCAGCACCGCCAGCAGGCCGACGGCGCCCAGCAGCCAGCCCGCCAGGTGGGCCACTTTAGCTGTCGCGCTCCACGACCAGCCGCGCCGCCTGTTGCAGGGCCAGGCGTGCGAAGGAAGCCGGGAGCATTTGCAGGCTTTCCTCGGCCCGCTCCCCGTACTGGCGGGCGGTCTGGCGGGCCGAGCGCAAGCCCTGGTGGTCCTCCACAAAAGCGACGATACACCCCCACTCGGCTTCGGTTTTTTCCACCTGCCTGAGCAGGGTTTCGGCCTTTTCGCGCTCGGCCGGCGGGGCGGCGGCCAGGGCGCGGATCAGGGGCAGGGTGATCTTGCCTTCGCGCAGGTCGTGTCCCACCGGCTTGCCCAAGGTATCGGCGTCGCCGGTGAAGTCGAGCACGTCGTCGGCGATCTGGAAGGCCAGCCCCAGGGCTTCCCCGTACCGGCCCAGCGCCTCGATGGTCTCCTGGGATGCGCCCACCAGGATGGGGCCCAGCTTGCAGGAGGCGGCGATCAGCGAGGCGGTCTTGTCGCTGACCATGGCGAAATAGGACGCCTCGCGGGTGTCGGCCTGCCGGCCGATCTGGATCTCGTAGATCTCGCCCTGGCTCAGGCGCTCGGTTACCCGGGAGACGGTTTCGAGGGCCTGCTGGTTTTTCAAATCCACCAGGATGTTCAGGGCCCGGGAAAGGAGAAAGTCGCCCATCAGCACGGCGATGCGGCTGTCCCAGACCGCGTTGATGGACTCCCTGCCGCGCCGCACCCCCGCCGCGTCCACCACGTCGTCGTGGATCATGGTGGCGGTGTGGATCATCTCTACGGCCACACCGGCGTCGATGACGCGCTCGTCCCAGCCCCCGGCGGCTCGGGTGCTGAGCACGGCCAGGGCCGGCCGAAGGCGCTTACCTTTGAGCGGGGCCAAATAGCGGGCCACCTGATGCACCAGTTCGACCTCGGATTGCAGAGCCTGATCCAGGCGCTCTTCAAAGAGATCGATCTCCGCCTGGATAGAACCCAGCATTTTGGCTGCAAGCGACAAGACAGACCCACTGGGAAAAGCGCCGGCCGGGCCGAAGGGGAAATCCGGCGGCGCATCGCGGCTTAAATCATTAGAAACGGACAAATTAATGAAAAAGAAAAGAGCCTGTCAAACCCGTGAGGGGCGCTGGTGCCGGGCCGCGGCATTTCCTATACTTTCACTTTTATCTTTTAACCGAGGCAGTGTCGATGAAGATTACCCACATCCAGACCTACCTGATGCACGCCGCCCCGCCCGAGGCCGGGGGCTGGGCCGCCCGCAACTGGCTTTTTGTGAAAGTGTTCACCGATGAGGGGATCTACGGGGTGGGGGAGGCCAGCGGCTGGCCCCGGGTGGTGGAGACGGCGATTGAGGACCTCAGTCCCCTGCTGGTGGGTGAGGACCCCGGCAATATCGAACGGCTGTGGCACAAGATGCTGGCGGCGATGATGTGCCACGGCATGACCGGTATCGTCGGCAGCGGGGCCATGACCGGCATTGAGATGGCATTGTGGGACCTCAAGGGCAAGGCCCTGGGGGTGCCGGTGTGGAGCCTGCTGGGGGGGAAGATGCGCGACCGGGTGCGGGTATATGCCCACGCCCACAGCGCCGAGCGGGCCCGCCAACTGGTGGATCGCGGGTACAACGCGGTCAAGACCGGGGGGCTGAGGAACTGCGTCGAGACGGTGGTCGCCATCCGCGCGGAGGTGGGGCCGGAGGTGGATCTGATGGTGGATGTCCACGGACCGCCCTGGCTGACCACCCGTGACGCCATCGCCCTGGGCCGGCGGCTGGAGGAGTTCGACCTGCTCTTCTACGAGGACCCGGTGGCCCCCGAGAACATCGAGGCCATTGCCCGGGTGGCCGAGGCGGTGGAGATCCCCATCGCCGCCGGGGAGCGCCACGCCGGGGTGTACGGGGTGCGGGAACTGATCGAGCGGGAGATCATCGACGTGGTGCAGCCCGACACCGGGCGGGCCGGCGGCCTGTGGCAGATGAAGAAGATTGCCGCCCTGGCCGAGGCCCACTACATCACCATGGCCCCGCACGACGGTTCCCTGGGGCCGGTGGCAGAGATGGCGGCGGTACATCTCTTGGCCACCCTGCCCAACTTTCTTATTCTGGAACACTTGGAGGACGACGTGCCCCAGCGCTATGAGGTGATGACCGGGCAGCCGCAGATCAAAGACAGCCATATCCTGGTGCCGGATGCGCCGGGGCTGGGGGTGGACCTCGTGGAGAAGGCCATCGCCAAGTACCCCTCGCGGGGGAACCTCTCCCCGCCCGACGCCAGCTACGACTATCAATACGTGTGGGCGCAGCAGGGGCGGGCCCAGTGGCTCAGCGACGAACCCACCCCACCGCCCGAGTACCGCGCCGGGCAGGTGTTCTGACCTAGGCCGCCATCCGCCCCGGGTTAAAAATCCCGTGCGGGTCGAAGGCGTTTTTGAGCTGCTGGTTGAGGCGGGCCAGGCCGGGGTACAATGGGCTGAAAGCTTCTTCGTTGGGGTCCTCGGGGCTGGCGGCGAAACGCCAGGCCAGGCCCTGGTGGACAAGAGCGAGTTGGTGCAGATCGGCGGCCGGCGCGGTGGCGGGCAATACCCCCCACAAAAGGCCGCCGCTCCAGTCGATGGCATAGCGGCGCAACCCGTGAGGCTTCAGGGCCTGTTGCAGGCGGGCGGCCTCGGCCGGGGGCTGGGAGAAACGCCAGAGCACTTCGCCTGGCTCTGGCTGTAAGGGTTCCAGTTCGCGCAGTTCCCGCCAGAAGGTGCGCGAGGAGGCATCTTCCAACAATTCCTGTTCCCCGCCCAACAACCCCTGCAACTGCCCTACTTGGGCCGCCACCGCCGGTTCTGGCCCTTCCACCCGGATCAGCAGGCGGGCACAGGCATAGGCCAGGCCGGTGATCTCCCAGGGCCGGCCGGCCAGGCCGGTCATCTGCGCCACGGCAGCGGCGGCGGACAAGCCGTGGACCACCAGGGTCTGCGAGGCGGCGGGCCGGGGCCACACCTTGAAACACAACTCGGTCAGCGGCCCTAAGGTGCCGAAGCTGCCGCACAGGGTGCGGGGCAAATCATATCCTGTCACATTCTTGACCACCTTGCCCCCGCCGCAGATGCGCCGGCCGCCTCCGTCGATCATCTCGATGCCCAGGATGAAATCGCGCAGCGCCCCGGCCCTGAAGCGGCGCGGCCCCGAGAGGTTGCAGGCCACCGCCCCGCCGATGGTGGCCGCCTCCCCCCAATGGGGCGGTTCGAAGGCCAGGTGCTGGTTTTCGCCGGCCAAGAGTTCCTCCACCGCCCGCAGCTTCATGCCCGGCTGCACCACCAAGATCAGCTCGCGCGGCTCGTAACTGACCAGTTGCTCCAGCCCGGACAAATCGAGGGGGGTGAGGGCTGTGGCGGGGCGGCCCAGCCGGTCCTTGGTGCCCCCGGCGAAGATCCGCAGCGGGGTGCGCTGCTCCAGGGCCCGGCGCACCTGCTCCTGCACGGCCTCGGCGGTAGTGAGCATCAGAAGCGCTCCAGATGCGCGAAGCGCTGATTGCCTTGGTGTACGTGGGCCCGGCCGCCCTCGATACAGCGGTGCAGGACCGGATAGACCTTGCCAGGGTTGAGCAGCCACTCCGGGTCGAGGGCGGTCTTGATCCGCCGCTGCGCTTCGAGGTCTTCTTCGGTGAACATCTCCCCCATCAGCGCCGACTTCTCGATGCCGATGCCGTGCTCGCCGCTTAGTACCCCGCCCACCTCGACGCAGAGGCGGAGGATCTCCAGGCCCAACTCCTCGGCCCGTTCCAGCTCCCCGGGCTGGTTGCTGTCGTAGAGGACGAGGGGGTGGAGGTTGCCGTCGCCGGCGTGGAAGACATTGGCCACCCGCAGGCCGTGCTGGGCCGACAGTTCGCGGATGCGGCCCAGCACCCGGGGCAGGGCCCGGCGCGGGATGGTTCCGTCCATACAGTAGTAGTCGGGGCTGAGCCGGCCCATGGCCGGGAAGGCGGCCTTGCGGCCGGCCCACATCCGCAGGCGCTCCTCCTCGCTGCGGGCGCTGCGGATCTGGGTGGCTCCGCTCCGGCGCAATAACTCCTCGACGGTGCCGATGAGGTGGTCCACCTCGCTGGTCGCCCCGTCTAGTTCCACTAGCAGCAGCGCCTCCACGTCCTTGGGGTAGCCGGCGCCCATGAAGGTCTCCACCGCCTCGATGGAGAGCCGGTCCATGATCTCCAGCCCGGCGGGTACCATGCCGGCCCCGATGATGGCGGCCACGGCCTGGCCGGCCTCCTCCACGCTGTCGTAGGCGGCCATCATGGCCCGGGCCTTTTCGGGGCGGGGCAAGAGGCGCAGCACCGCCTCGGTGATGATCCCCAACAAGCCCTCGGAGCCGGTGAAGAGGCCCAGCAGGTCGTAGCCGGCTTGGTCCATGCCCTTGCCCCCCAGGCGCACCACCTCGCCGTTGGCCAGCACCACTTCCACGCCAAGCACGTTGTTGGTGGTGGTGCCGTACTTGAGGCAGTGGACCCCGCCGGAGTTCTCGGCGATGTTGCCGCCCACGGTGCAGGCGATCTGGCTGGAGGGGTCGGGGGCGTAATAAAAACCCCGGTCTCGGACGGCATGGGTCACGGTGAGATTGGTGACCCCCGGCTGCACGGTGGCGGTGCGGTTTTCCAAGTCGATGTCGAGGATGTGATTGAGGCGGGCCAGGCTCAGGAGCAGGCCGTCCTGCAGAGGCAGGGCTCCGCCCGACAGGCCGGTGCCGGCTCCCCAGGGCACGACCGGCAGCCCGAGCCGGTGACACAGGCGCATCAGCGCCGCCACCTCGGCGGTGGACTCGGGCAGGGCCACCGCCAGCGGTCGCTGGCTGTACGCCGAGAGGGCGTCGCACTCGTACACCGCCAGGTCCTCAGGCAGGTGGATCACCTGGTCGGGGCGCAGCAATCCCCGCAGGCCGTTCAGGAGCTGGGGGCGCAGGCGGAGGCGTTGGGGGTCGGGTTGGGGCAATAACATGGGCACAGGTTGCCAGGGCTTCGGGGATGGTTTAATTTGAAACGGCATCCAAAAAAATAACCAAAAAGTAAGAGTGGCAATAGGGAATACATCGAGGCCGGCGTGAATCTGGTCGAACCCATCCCGCCAGAGACCGCCGACCGCCTGCGCGGCCAGTTCCATCCGCGCGAACTGTTACTGGTCCTGCTCTCGGCCGACATCACCCCCCAGGGCCGGTACGGGCAGTCCTGGCTGGCCCTCACCGACGAACGCCTGCTGGTCCTCCACCACGACGGCCAGGCGGTCTCCATCCCCCTCCAGCAGGTGCAGCGGGTCCACAGCCGCAACTACGTGGGCAACGGCGTCCTGCTGGTCGAGCTGGCCGACGAGACCGTCGAACTACTGCGCTTCTCCCCCAGCATCTACTACAAGTTCTCCTCTCTGCCACAGGTGGTGAGCGCGGCCCTGGCCGACCTGGGGAAGGTGGCCGCCGATGAACCGCCCCCGCCGGCCCTGCCGGCGGTGGAGCACTGCGCCACCTGTGGCCGCGCCCTGCGGCCGGGAAGCAAGGTCTGCCCCAACTGCATCCGCAAGACCGAGACCTTCTGGCGGCTTTTCAACTACGTGCGGCCATACAGGTGGAAGGCCCTGGGCGGTTTCCTGCTGACCCTGGCCCTCACCGGCATCAGCCTGGTCCCGGCCCAGTTCAACGCTTGGCTGCTGGACAACGTGCTGGTGCCGGATTCGCGCGCGCCCAACGCGAGAGACCTGCTGCTGGTTGCAGTGTTGGGGCTTTTGGGGGTGTACGTGGCCCGAGCTCTGATCGCCGGGGCGCGCGTGTACGCCCTGGGCTGGCTCGGGCAGCGGGTGATCTACGATTTGCAGACCGAGGTCTACAACTATCTCCAGTTCCTGGCCCTCAGCTTCTACAACAAGCACAGCACCGGGCGGATCATGACCCGGGTGACCAGCGACACCGAGCGGCTGCAGGAGTTTATCACCGAGGGTTTCCAGGAGATGGTGATCTCCATCCTAACCCTGGTGGGCATCGGCCTAGTCCTGCTCCTTTACGACTGGCAACTGGCCTTGATGGCCATGATCCCCACGCCCCTAATGGTCATCGGCACCCTCTTCTACACCCAGCGCATCCACTGGGTCTTCCACGGCATCTGGCGCCGTATCGCCTCGCTCAACGCCCATCTCGCCGACACGATCCCCGGGGCTAAGGTGGTCAAAGCCTTTGCCCAAGAGCGCCGCGAGATCGACCGCTTCGACCGGCGCAACGCCGAGGTGCGCCGGTCGCGCATGGAAGCCACAAAGATGCGCTCCTTCTTCCTGCCGGGCATGACCTTCATCACCTCCATCGGCTCGCTGATCATCTGGTGGTCTGGGGGCAACAAGGTGCTGGGGGGCGATTTGAGCGTGGGGGAGCTGCAGCTCTTCATCTCCTACATGACCATGTTCTACCAGCCGGTGCGCGATCTGTGCCTGCTCTCGGAGCGGCTGCAGAGCGCCGCTACTAGCGCCGAGCGGGTCTTCGAGATCCTCGACACCCCCGCCGAGGTGGCTGACTTCGACCAACCCAAGGACCCCGGGGTGGTGCAGGGGGCGGTGGAGTTCCAGCAGGTCAGCTTCACCTACGACGGCTCGGCCCGCATCCTCGACAACGTCAGTTTCGCGGTGACGCCGGGGGAGATGATTGGCATCGTCGGGCCCAGCGGGGCGGGCAAGTCCACCCTGGTGAACCTGATCTCGCGCTTCTACGACGCCACCGATGGGGTGGTGCTCCTCGACGGGAGCCCCGTCCAGGATCTGGCCCAGCAGAAGCTGCGCGCCCAGATCGGGGTGGTGCTGCAGGAGCCGCTGCTGTTCCAGGGCAGCATCGCCGACAACATCGCCTACGGCAAGCCCGAGGCCAGGCGCGAGGAGATCATTGCCGTGGCCCGGGCTGCCAACGCCCACAAGTTCATCATGCACTTTCCGGACGGGTACGATACCGAGGTGGGGGAGCGGGGGGCGCGCCTTTCGGGGGGGGAGCGCCAGCGCATCTCCATCGCCCGGGCCCTGATCAGCGACCCGCGCATCCTCATCCTCGACGAGGCCACCAGTTCGGTGGACACCCAGACCGAGTACGAGATCCAGGAGGCCCTGGGCCGGCTCATCGCCGGGCGTACCACCTTTGCCATCGCCCACCGGCTCTCGACATTGAAAAACGCCAACCGGCTGCTGGTGCTCGACCAGGGCCGCATCGTCGAGGTGGGCACCCACGAGGAATTGCTGTCCAGGCCGGAAGGTCTGTACCGCAAGCTGGTGGACATGCAGACCGAGATGGCGCGGATGAGGGCTGTCTGAGATGGAAGACCGCGGCCACAACTACGCCGACCACCTGCTGGACCCAGGCCAACTGCGCTTTGCCCGCTCAGTGCGGGGCAACCTGGTGGTGCAGGTGGGCGGGCAGGAGCATCAGGGGGTGGAGGTGCGGCGGGCCTTTCCGCTGGAGGCGGCCGACCGCTACATCGGCTTCTTCCTGGCCGACGGAGCCGAGCTGGGGCTGCTCGAAAACCCGGCGCTGCTGGACGCCCAGAGCCAGCAGCTTCTGCGCGAGGAACTGGACAAGATCTACTTCCGCCCCGTTATCACCCAGATCCACGAAATCGGCGAGGAGTTCGGGGTGGTCTTCATGGAGGTGGAGACCAGCCGCGGCCCGCGCCGGCTGGAGATCCGCGGCATCCGCACCAGCATCCGGCCCTTCTCCTGGTACCGGGCGCTGGTCGAGGACGTGGACGGCAACCGCTACGAGCTGCGCGACTGGCACCTGCTGCCCAGGGTGACGCGGGAGATCCTGGGTCTGTGAGGCCGGGGCCTCTCAGCCGGCGATCCCCCCACTTAAACGCGCCGGATCGAAGGCCGGGTCCACCTGCCCGTTTCGGCTGCACGCTTCCTAAAAAATTCGGCGGTGCTCGGCGCCCCCGGGGGTCTGCCACTGGATGTAGGCGTCCAGCCGGCGATTGAGAGCCTCCTCCCGGATGAAGGGCTGGGCGGCCTGATGGGCCTTCCGCTCCAGGTGGCAGGCCTGTCCAGGGCTCAGGCGGGGCACGAGCTGGAGGTAGTTGGCGGTCAGGTGGGGCAGCACCATACAGTAGAGTGCGAAATGCGCGCCGATCTTTCCAGGGACAGGCCCCGGTAGCGGGAGGGAGGGCGGTTGCCGAAAAGGGCGGCCCACTGGTATACTGCTGAGCCTCTTCCAGGTGAAAGACCGGGTTGATCGTGGTCCGCCATTACAGGGACTGGCGTTCCCCGGCTCCGCTGAACACCCCAAAGGAGACCAAGCGGTGGTCGGCGGTGGCCCGGTAGACCTGGACCTTGTGGCGCGGGGTGTCCTCCTCCTCGGCCTTGGCAAAGACCTCGGCCGAGGTCGCGCCCAGCACCTCGGTGTGCTCGGTATAGAAGCGGCCGTCGGCCAGCGACAGGAGCAGGTGGGCCAGGTAGGTATTGACCTCCTCTCGTCCCCGGCTGAGTCCTGGTCGGTGTCCAGGCGCGAACACAGGAAGGCGTTGAGCATGAAGAAGAACGTGGTCTTCTGCTCGCCGGTCTTCAGGTCGAGACAAGCGACGTCCGGCAAAAGCGCTCAGGGGTCTTTTTCCCTGAAGCTGGCCAGGTGCGGTGGGGATGTCCACAAAAAAGAGCGAAGTGCCCCGCAGCCAAGGCAAAAATCAGCCGGCGAAGTAGGCTTTCATCTTCTCCATGCCGAGGCGGGCCACCTCCTCGGGGTCGCATTGCCACAGGGCGGGGTTGAAGAGTTCGAGTGAGACAAAGCCCCGGTACCCCTGCTGCAGGGCCAGGCGCTCGATCTCCTTCAGCGGCCCGACCCCATCGCCGGGCAGCACCCGGTCCTCGTCGGCCTGCTGCCCGACCGGCTTGGTGCCGGGCACGTCGTTCCAGTGCCAGATGGCCACCTTCCCGCCGGGCACTAGGGCGATGTCGGCCAGGGGCGAGCCGCCACGCAGGATGTGGAAGGGGTCCATGATCAGGCAGGCGTCCGGGTGGGCGGCGTCCTGCACGATCCTCCAGCCCTGGGCAATGGTGTAGACGCTGCCGACGAAGCCCAGATACTCCATTGCGGGCGTCACCCCGTGCTGGCGGCCCAGTTCGAGAAGTTCGCGGTAGTGCGCCCCGCCTGCGGACAGGTCGCAGGGGTCGGTGGCCGGGCTGGCGATGAGGTGGCGGGCGCCCACCGCAGCGGCCTGCTCCAAGCGGCGCCTGGTTTCGTCGAGGGCGCGCTGGTGGGCCGGGCCGGTGGATTCGAGCCAGCCGAAGGCGGCAATGACCGTGGGCACCTCCAGGCCCTGATCGTCGAGGGCGCGGCGCACCTCGGCCAGGCTGCCGCCCCCCTGCACATGAGCCGTCAGGTCGTCGTTCCACAGCTCGATAGCCCGGTACCCGGCAAGGCCGGCGACGCGGATCTTGTCCATCAGGGAAGCGGGGCGGATGGTGCTGGTGTTGAGGCAGTATTGGAGGGCGCTCATGGCGGTCCTTTCGCAGTGGATGGTCTTGACAGGCTGAAAGCCAAAGGCCGATCTTGGTCAATAATTAACAACCCCAAACAAAATGACCTTCTGGCGTCGCGCGGCTGCGAGGCGCAATGGACTGCGTTGCCCTTATTGGGCGTATTGGTGATTTAATACGCCTGCTTCGGGCGCCTTGCCCTTGCACCTCTCGCTCGCGCTTTGGCCGACGAATATCCTTATGTCAGGGACTCTAAAGAGCAAACAACAATGGTACACCTCAAGTCCTCCCGCGAGATCCAGAAGATCCGCGCCAGTTGCCGCATCGCTGCCGAAGCCCTGATCAAGGTCACGGAGGCGGTGGCCCCCGGGGTCACCACCCTCCGGCTGGACCAGGTGGCCGAGACCTATATCCGCAAGCGGGGTGGGGTGCCCAGCGCCAAGGGCTACAAAGGCTACCCGGGCAGCATCTGCATCTCCGTCAACGACGAGGTGGTCCACGGCATTCCCGGCAAAAGGGTGTTGCAGGAAGGGGACCTGCTGTCGGTGGACATCGCCGTCAAAAAAGAGGGGTACCACGGGGATATGAACGTCTCCCTGATCGTGGGGGAGGGCAGCCCCCAGGCCCGCCGGCTGCTGGAGGTCACCCGCCAGGCCATGGAACGGGGCATCCGGGCCGCGCAGGTAGGCGAGCGCATGGGAGATGTGGGGCACGCCATCCAGAGCTTTGTGGAGGGCCAGGGGTTCTCCATCGTGCGCGACTTCTGCGGCCACGGCATTGGCCGGGCCTTCCACGAGGAGCCGCAACTGCTCCACTTCGGCCGCCCGCACACGGGCTGGAAGATCGAACCGGGTGCGGTCTTCACCGTGGAGCCGATGGTCAACCAGGGCGGCCCGGAGGTGCGGGTGCTCGACGATGACTGGACCGCCGTCACCCTCGACGGCTCCCTATCGGCCCAGTTCGAGCACACGGTGGCGGTGACGCCCGAGGGGCCCAAGGTGCTGTCGCGGTTTGAGGATCTGCCATTCTAGCCCTTGCACTTTCGAGGGCTTGGCGTATATTTGCATCCCTGGTCCCCCAACAGGAAGGAAGCGCCATGGAAGAAGAGAGAATGCCGCCGGTGGCCGGCGGCGGCGAAGAAGAAGAACTTACCGACTTTTCCTTCGACCCCGGGTCGCAGCGCGAGTTGGACGTGGAAACCAAGTGCTGCCTCACCGGCGAGAAGGTGGGCAACAGCTTCAGCCGCTTCCCGGATTACACCACCGGCACAATGATGGTGATGTCGAAGAAGGCGATGATCGAGCACCTGCGGGCCGGCACGAGCCTGCAAAAATTCCGCGAGGTGCTGGTCAAGCGCCATGGCAAGGGAATTATAGGGGAATACGCCAGCTAGGACCGGCAACAGTCAGATGCCAGAGGGGTGATCCGCTGCGGATCACCCCTCTATTTTTTTGCCGTCCAGCAGGGCCTGGATGTCCTGGGCGAAGGCGGCGTAGGAGCGGGCCCCTTCGTAGACCTTGCGCACCTGGCCCTGGGCGTCGATGAGGAAGGTGGTGGGGATGGCCGGGAAGGCGCCGAAAGCCTGGTAGAGTTCCATCTTGCTGTCGAAGTACACCGGGTACTCGATCCGGTACTGGCTGAGGGCCTGGCGCAGCTTGGCCTGGATTTCCTCAAAGGTGCCGCGGTCATCGATGGAAATGCCCACCACCGCCACCTTGCCGGCGTCGAAGTCGCGGTGCAGGCGAACCAGGTCCGGCAACTCGCCCCGGCAGGGGGGGCACCAGGTGGTCCAAAAGTTGAGGAGCAGGACCTTGCCCTGGTAGTTCTCCACCCTGAAACCCTCGGCCAGGGGGAGGGGGGCGTCCTTGGCGGTCTGGGGAGGGGTGTTCTCGCGCGGGGCGCAGCCGGCGGCCAACAGGGCCAGAAACAAGGGAAGGAACAGGCGCATGAGTTCTCTGGGGAAGGGGGGATGTCGGTGAATTTAGTGGGCAGCAGCGGCCTGTCAATCGGCGGGGGCCGCGCTGCGGGAGGGGTAGCGCCGTTTCTCGCGGGGGGCCGAGGGGGTGGGCAGGGTCCTGGTCAACCAGGCGGAGCGCGGGCCTATGAGGGCTTCCACCGCCAGGATCAACTCGTCGCAGGGGTTGACCTTGATGCTGCGCGAGCGCACCACCGCGTCCTTGGTGCCGCCGTTTTTCAGATGCAGGCGCAGCTCACAGGGCCCTAAGAAAGAGTCGCAGATGCGGCGCAACTCCACTAGCAGGTCCGGGCGCACCTCCTCGTAGGGCAGGGCCAGGTTGAGCGAGCGGGTCAGTTTTTCGCGGGCCTGCGCCATGGGCAGGGCGCTTTCGGCCTGGATGCTGAGCCGGCCATTGCGCTGGGAGATTCGCCCCTCCACCATGATCACCTGGTCCTGGACCAGCAGGGCGCGGTGGGCGCTGTACGCCTCAGCGAAGAAGGCCACGTCCCCTTTGCCCGAGAGGTCTTCAAGGGTGACAAAGGCAAAGGGCTGGCCGCGCTTGTCGGTAAAGGTGCTGATGCGGCTGACCAGGCCGCCTACCCGGATCGGGGCGCCGTCCTGTTGCTGGTCCAGTTCGGCCAGGGACTGGGCTAGGTTTTTCAGGTCCCGGGTGTAGCGGGTCAGCGGGTGGCTCGACAGGTAGAGGCCCAGCAGTTCGCGCTCCTGGGCCAGGAGCTGGGTGGGGGTCCATTCCTCGGTCTGGGGCAGGGCCAATTGCTCTACCACCGGGGCAGGGTTGTCGTCCCCACCCAGGGAGAAGAGGCTGATCTGGCCGCGCTCCTGTTCCTGCTGGGCCTTCTGGGCGGCCTTAAGGGCCAGGTCCAGGCCGGCCAGCAACTGGGCCCGGTGCCCGCCCATGCCTTCGAGGGCGCCGGCGCTGACCAGGGCTTCGACGGCGCGGCGGTTGACCAGGCGCGAATCGAGCCGGCGGCAGAAGGCGAAGAGGTCGGCGGCTGGCCCTTCGGCGACGCGGGTTCCGACGATGTTCTGGGCGGCGCCGGCCCCCACGTTCTTAATGGCGGCCAGGCCAAAGCGGATGCCCTCGGGGGTGGGGGCGAAGTTGAGGGCGCTCTCGTTGACGTGGGGGGGCAGCACCGACAGGCCCATGCGCCGACACTCGTCCAAAAGCACCGAAACCCGGTCGAGGTTGCCCATCTCGGTGGTCAAGCTGGCCGACATGTACTCGCTGGGATAGTTGGCCTTGAGATAGGCGTTCTTGTACGCCACCTCGGAGTAGGAGGCCGCGTGGGAGCGGTTGAAGGCGTAGCCGGCAAAGACCTCGATATCGCTAAAGAGTTTCTCGGCGGTGCGCCTGTCCACCTGATTGGCCCGGCAGCCCTCCATGAAAGCCTGCTTCTGGGCGGCCATCTCGTCGGGCTTCTTCTTGCCCATGGCGCGGCGCAGAAGGTCGGCCTGGCCCAGGGTGAAGCCGGCCAGTTTCTGGGCGATCTGCATCACCTGCTCCTGGTAGACCATGATGCCGTAGGTGTCGGCGAGGATGGACTCCAGGGCGGGATGGTCGTAGGCCACCGGCTCGCGGCCGTGTTTGCGGGTGATGAAGGCGGGGATATAATCCATGGGCCCGGGCCGGTACAGGGCGTTCATGGCGATGATGTCTTCGAGATTATCCGGCCTGAGCTGGGCCAGGTACTCGCGCATGCCGCCGCTCTCGAACTGGAAGACCCCGATGGTCTCGCCCCGGCTGAAGAGGTCGAAGGTGGCCCGGTCGTCCCAGGGGATCTGGTTCAGGTCAAAGGCCGGCTCGCGCAGGCGGATCAGTTCCACCGCCTCGTCCATCAGCGAGAGTTCCTTGAGCCCCAGGAAGTCCATCTTGAGCAGGCCAAGGGCCTCGCAGGTGGGCCCGTCGAACTGGGTGGTGATCTTGCCGTCCTTGGGGGCCTTGTACAGGGGCACGTAGTCGGTCAGGTCCGAAGGGGCGATGATCACCGCGGCCGCGTGTACCGAGGCGTGGCGGGAGAGACCCTCCAGCTTGCGGGCATAGGTGAGGAGCTGGCCCTTCTCGTCCTTGGCCTCGCTCATCTGCCTGAGTTCGGGCACCTGGGCTATGGCCTTGTCCAGGGTCATCTTCAGCTCGCCGGGCACCAGCTTGGCGATGCGGTCCACCTCGGGCAGGGGCACGCCCAGCACCCGGCCCACGTCGCGGATCACCGCCTTGGCGCCCATGGTGCCGAAGGTGATGACCTGCGAGACGTTGCTCTCCCCGTACTTATCGACCACGTAGCGGATCAGCCGGTCGCGCCCGGTATCAGCGAAGTCGATATCGAAGTCGGGCATGCTGATGCGCTCGGGGTTGAGGAAGCGCTCAAAGAGCAGTTTAAACTTGATGGGGTCAGTGTCGGTGATGCCGGTGGTGTAGGCCACCAGGCTGCCGGCCCCCGAGCCGCGGCCGGGTCCCACCGAGATGCCGTGCTGCTTGGCAAACTGCACGTAGTCCTGGACGATGAGGAAGTAGCCGGCGAAGCCCATCTTGGCGATGACACCCAGCTCGAAATCGAGGCGCTGCTGCAAGACCTCGTCCACCTTGGGGTAGCGCCGGTGCAGGCCCTCGGTGGCCAGGTGGCGGAGGTACTGGTCGGGATCGGTGTATCCGGCCGGCAGTGGGAAGACGGGCAATTTGGTCTTGCCGAACTCCAGCCTGAGGTCGCACTTCTCGGCGATGGCCAGGGTGGATTCGAGGGCCTGGGGCAGGTCAGCGAAGAGGCGCTGCATCTCCGCGGGCGATTTCATGTACAGCCCGTCGGGATAACACATTCGGTTCTTGTCGGCGATGAGCTTGGCGGTCTGGATGCAGATGAGGGCGTCGTGGGCGTCGTGGTCGTCGGCGCGCAAAAAGTGGAAGTCGTTGGTAGCCACCAGGGGCAGGTCGAGCTTCTGGTGCAGCTTGAGCAGCCCTTCGTTGACCTTGGCCTCGATGTCGATGCCGTGGCGCTGAATTTCCAGATAAAAGTCGTCCCCGAAGATATCCATCAACTCCCGGGCGGCCTTCTCGGCCTCAGCCAGGCCCTCGCGCTGGATGAGGTGGGGCAGTTCGCCACCCACGCAGGCCGACATGCAGATCAGCCCCTCGGCGTGCTGGCACAACAGCTCTTTGTCGACGCGGGGGTTGTAGTAGTAGCCTTCGAGATAGCCCTTGGAGACCAGCTTGATGAGGTTCTTGTAGCCGGTGGCGTTCTTGGCCAGGAGCACCAGGTGGTTGGAGCCGCTGTTGATCCCCCGGGCCGGCTTGCGCAAATGCCGGCTCTCGATGGCCACGTACACCTCGCAGCCAATGATGGGCTTGATGCCGGCATCTTTGCAGGCTTGGTAGTGGGCGATGGCCCCGAAGAGGTTGCCGTGGTCGGTGATGGCCAGGGCGGTCATGCCCTGCTCCGCGGCGGCCTGGGCCATCTCGTCGATGCGGCAGCCCCCGTCGAGCAGGCTGAACTCGCTGTGGCCGTGGAGGTGAACAAAATCAGCGGTGGGCATGGGACTCTATACAGGTGGAGAAACGCCAGAGGACAACAAAAGTCTTCAGCGCAACCCTCGCCGGGGGCTGGTGCCAGCAACGCGATGTGGGGGGAGTACGGCGTCTAACTTAGGGATTTGAAAAGCAAAAGTCAACGATAGAAAAAGCCCTTTTATATTAATGAAACAGTCGCAGTTTTTATCCTATTTATCGAGCTTTCTGGCCTTCAGCCGGAGCAGCGAAGTCCAAAACCTTTGCGGGTGTAGAGGGTCTCGGCCCTCTGTCTGCTCATAGGCCGGGCACATATGGGGCCGGCGATTGCTCCGCCCTCGGCCCCCCTCTATATTGACTTGGTATGGCGCTGAAGATCGTCGTCGTGGCCGGCACGCGGCCCAACTTCATGAAGGTGGCCCCCATTCTGGCCGAATTGCGCCGCTCTCCAGTGGACTTCGCCCCGCTCTTGGTGCACACCGGCCAGCACTACGACTACCGGATGTCGCATATCTTTTTCGAGGAGTTGGAGATGCCCGCCCCCGACTGCTACCTGGGGGCCCAGGGCGAGGGGGCCTCGGCCCAGACCGCCGACATCCTGCTCAAGTTTGCCCCGGTGCTGGCAAAGGAGCGGCCCGACCTGGTGCTGGTGGTGGGGGACGTGACCTCCACCCTGGCCTGCATCCTGGCCGCGGCCCAGCGCGACCTGCCCGTGGCCCACGTGGAGGCCGGCCTGCGCAGCGGGGACCGGCGCCTTCCCGAGGAACTCAACCGCCTGGCCATCGACGCCCTCTCGGACCTGCTCTTCACCTACTCGGCGGATGCGGACGCCAATCTCCTGGCCGAGCATGTGCCGGCCACCAGTATCTTCCGGGTGGGCAACGTGATGATCGACACCCTGCTGCGGCTGCGGGAACGCGCACAGGCTTCGGCCATCCTGCGGGAGTTGGGCCTGGAGCCGGGCCGGTACGGCCTGGTCACGCTCCACCGCCAATCCAATGTAGAGGATCCGCAGACCCTGGCCGGTATCCTCGACGCCCTGGCCCGCATCGCCCGGCGCCTGCCCCTGGTTTTTCTGGTCCACCCGCGCACCCGCAAGAACGTCGAGCGCTTTGGCCTGAGTCCCCGCCTGGAGCACACCCCGGGGCTGCGCCTAACCGAGCCGGCAGGGTACCTCGACATGTTGTGCCTGCAGGGGGCGGCGCGGCTGGTGCTGACCGACTCGGGGGGTATTCAGGAGGAGACCACGGTGCTGCAGGTGCCTTGCCTGACCCTGCGCGAGAGCACCGAGCGGCCCGTCACCATCACCCAGGGCAGCAACACCCTGGTGGGCTGCGACCCGGAGCGCATCGTTGAGGTCGCCCTGGGGATCCTCGACCAGGAGGAGCGAAAGACCTACCCGGTCCCCGACTTGTGGGACGGGCGGGCGGCCGGGCGTATCGCCGAGGTGTTGCGGCAGGGCATTAGAAGGAGGTAAAGAAGATAAAAAAGATAAAGGAGCAGATATGCGCCTACTGATCACTGGCGGGGCCGGTTTCATCGGCTCGCACCTGTGTGACTACTTCCTGGAGAAGAACTGCGAAGTCATCTGCATGGACAACCTGCTCACCGGCAGGGCCGACAACGTGGCCAGGCACTTCGGCAAACCCAAGTTCAGCTTCATCCAGTATGACGTCACCAACTTCATCCATGTGGACGGGCCCCTGGATTTTATCCTCCACTTTGCCAGCCCGGCCAGCCCGCCCGACTTCGAGCGGTTGGGCATCCGCATCCTAAAGGTGGGGGCCCTGGGCACCCACAAGACCCTGGGCCTGGCCAGGGTCAAGGGGGCCAGGTACCTGCTGGCCTCCACCTCCGAGGTGTACGGCGACCCCCAGGTCCACCCGCAGCACGAGGACTACTGGGGCAACGTCAACCCCATCGGCATCCGCGGGGTGTACGACGAGGCCAAGCGCTTCGCCGAGTCCATGACCATGGCCTACCACCGCCTGCACGGCATCGATACCCGCATCGTGCGCATCTTCAACACCTACGGGGAGCGGATGCGGCTCGACGACGGCCGGGCCATCCCCAACTTCATCAGCCAGGCCCTGGCCGGCGAGAATCTCACCGTGTACGGGGACGGCAGCCAGACCCGCAGCATCGGGTACGTGGCCGACCTGGTCGATGGCATCCACCGGCTGATGCAGTCCTCGCTCAACGTGCCGGTCAATATCGGCAACCCCTTCGAGCTGACGATGAAGCAGTTGGCCGAGAAGATCCTCACCCTCACCGGCAGCAAGAGCCGCATCGCCTTCAAGCCCCTGCCCGCCGACGACCCCCAGCAGCGCCTGCCCGACATCAGCCGGGCGCGCAAGGAGCTGGGCTGGGAGCCGAAGGTGACTCCTAAGGAAGGGCTGAAGCGCACCATCGCCTGGTTCAGGGAGCACCGCTGAGGGTGGAACTGCGCGAGAACTGCCTGGGCTTTGAACTCCGCGACGGGGAGCGGCTGGTGGCCCTGTACCGGGCCTGCGAGGAATTGCCGCGCAGCGAATCCCCCAAGCCCTGCTTCGCTCCCATCTACACCCCCTCGGGTGGGCTGGTGACCGAGTACCGGCCCGCCGACCACCCCTGGCACACGGGCCTGTACTTCGGCTGGGTCCACGCCAACGGCGCCAACCTGTGGGGCGGTCCTTGGTACCTGCCGGAGAAGGGCAGGTACGAGATGGTGGAGGGCAGCCACGGGGTGCAGCGGCATCTGGATTTTGTCGGGGAGCGGGTGGAGGCCGGCGAGGTCAGCATCCGGGAAAAGCTGGAATGGCTGGACCCGCAGGACCGGGTGATGGCAGAGGAATTGCGCACCTACACCTTCCGCAAGCAGGAGGCGCCGGGATACCTGTGGACCATCGAGACCCGCATCCAACCGATGGGAGGGCCGCTGGTGTTAGGGGCCTCGCGGGCGGCCCGGTACAGCGGCCTCGAGTTGCGGCTGGGACCGCCCTTTGCTGATGCACAGCACCGCGACAGCGAAGGGCGGGAAGGCCACGAGCAGCTCATGGGGCAGCGCGCCCGTTGGGTCAGCGCCGCCGGAGCGAGTGGAGGCGGGGTGGTGATGATGGACCAACCCGGCAACCCCCGCCATCCCACTCCCTGGTTTGTGCGGCGCAACCTCCTGGGCGTCGGCCTGCTGATGGAAGGGGATTTGACCGTGAAGGAGGGGGAGGAGCTGGCCCTCCGCTACGGTTTCGTCCTGCTCGACCAGGCCCCCTCTGCCGCTACCGCCGAGGCAATCTACAGGGACTTTGTCGGGGGATGAATTGCGCCGCCGGGGGTTGACGGGGTTTATTCATCAAAGGATATTTCAGGTATGAACAAAAACTGTTGTGGCCAGCAAGAGGTGCCTTTGCTGGCCAAGTTCCTTTACGTGGCCGGCAGGGTGGAGACCCGGCTGGAGGCCGCCCTGGCCGAATCCGGTCTCTCGCTGGCCAAATTCGCGCTGCTCACTCACCTGGTAAATGTAGGGGAACCCCTGTCCCTCACCCGCCTGGCCGAGCGGCGCGTCTGCGTCAAATCGAATATCACCCAGCTTATCGACCGCCTCGAAGCGGATGGTCTGGTCAAAAGGTTGGATGATCCCAAGGATCGCCGCAGCGTCCTAGCTGCCATCACCGAGGAGGGCCGGTGCCGCTACGAGCAGGGGGGACAGGCCCTGGCCGCGGCACAGCGCGAGGTGCTCAAATCCTTTTCCTCGGAGGAGTTGGAACTGATGGACCGCCTCCTAGGCAGATTTGTCAGCGCCTGAGCTTTCTTCATTTCCCGGTAATTCAGCCATGGATAATTGTCGTATAAATGATAAAGGACTGAACTGGGGATTTTACCTTCCCGGCATAGGGTCGGGGCACGCGATGCTGGCGGGTATTTAAACTGAACATTTGTGTAGTATCTCGGCAAACACCGCGCCACACCCTGGCGCGTGTCCAAAACCCTATCCGCGGAGGGGTTCCGGGTGACTTCAATAAACAGGAAACGGCTCATCTCACTTTTGGCTTCCCTTGCCCTGCCCTTCGCAGCCCCGGCCAGGGCCGCACCCAGCGCCGATCCCGACAGCGCCTTCCAGGCGGTGCTGGCGGAACTTGAGGGTGCGCCCCTTCCCCTGGATGCGGCCGTGCAGCACGCCCTGAAAAACGCCACCTCACTACGCAGGGCAGAGGCCGCCTATCTGGCGGCCAAGGCAGCGGTGCGCCAGGAACAGGGCGCCTTCGATCCGGAGTTCTTCTTCAGCCTGGATCACCAGAGCCTGGATCAGGCCACGGCCTCGTTTTTTGCCGGCGCCTCAGTCCTGGCCACCCGGCAGACCACCTCCCGGACCGGGTTGCGCCTGGGACTGCCGGTGGGCACCCAACTGGAACTAGCGCTGAACGGCACCCGGCTGGGCACCAATTCCCAGTTCGCCTTTCTGGACCCCGAGTACAGCGCCGCGGGCCGTTTCAGCGTGCGCCAGCCCCTGCTGAGCGGGTTTCGCCGCTCCGCCCGCAAAGGACTGACGCACGCCGAGCAGGCCCTGTCCGCCCAGAAGGCCCGTTACGACCAGCTCGTGCTGGACCTGAGCGCCGAGGTCGAGCGCCGTTACTGGGACCTCTACGCCGCCGGGCGGGATTACGCGGTGCAGCGCTTTCTGCATGACCGCGCCGCCTCTTTTTTAGCAGAGACCCGGTTGCGGTCCCAGGCCGGGCTGGTCGGCCCCAACCAGGTCGCCAATGCCCGGACCTTTCTGGCCGAACAGGCACTGCTGCTCATCGACCGCCAGGAGCAGCTCGATCATCAATCCGACCAACTCGCCGCGCTGATCGGCGTCCGGCCCGAGGCCCCCCGCTTCCTGCCGGTGGATTCCCCGCCGGGCGACTTTGCCGGCGAGCCGGTAGAGACCCAGATCGAAAGGGCATTTGTGCAGAACCTCGGCCTGCAGGCCGCCCAGCGGGATCTCGAAGCGGCCCAGGTCCTGGCCGAGGCGGCCCGGGTGGAGGCGCGGCCCCGCGCCGATCTGATCGGCTCGCTGGGGGGCGGGGGGCTTGCCGGGACGGCCCAGGAGGTGGTCTTTGGCAGCGACACCCTACGCACTGGGCGGGGCGGCGGCCTGGGCGAGGCCCTGAGCCAGACCGCCAAACGCGAGTACCCCACCTGGAGCGTGGGAGTTGAACTGAGCGTGCCCATCGGTTTCCGCCAGGCCTCGGGGGAGCGGGAGCGCCTGGAGGCCCAGGTGCTGAGCGCCAAACAGGCCCATCTCGAGATATCGCGCCGTATCGAGGAGCAGGTGCGGGGCGCCTGGCGCGAACTCTCCCATGGCAGAGACCGCCTCGAAGCGGCCACCGAGGGGGTGGCCGCCGCCCAGGAGCAGTTGCGCATCGGCATGGTCGAGTTCCACAACGGCCGCTCCACTGCCTTTGAGATGGTGCGCCTGGGCGCCGATCTGGCAGTGGCGCAGCGCCGCTACTCCGAAGCCCTGGTCCGCACGGCCAAGGCCGCCGCCACCCTGAAACAGCTTACGCACTGAGAGGGAAATCTGATGACCAGCAAAAAAGGGTACTCGCTGTTGATGGGGGTTGGGCTGGCGCTGTCGGGATACGGCTGCGCCGAGCAGGAAGCCGCCGGCGGGGGATTTGCCATGCCGCCCATGCCGGTGGAGGTGGCGGTGGCGCAGGTGCAGCGGATCGCCGACCGCTTCGAGGCCGTGGGCACGGTGGATGCAGTAGCGGCGATCACGGTGGTGTCGGAGATCGATGCCGCTGTCGTCCGTCTGCCCTTTGCCGAGGGCAGCGCCCTGGCGCGGGGGGCCCTCATCGCCCAGTTGGACGACGCCCAGCTCGACGCCGAGGTGGCGCGCGCCGAGGCCCTGCGCGCCCAGGGCCAGGCCACCTACGACCGGGTCGCGGAGATCGTGGCCCAACGGGCTGGCGCCCCCCAGGACCTGGACGACGCGGCCGCATCGCTCAAGGTCGCCGAGGCCAATCTGGTCCTGGCCAGGTCGCGGGCCGCCAAGGCGCGGATCACCGCCCCCTTTGCCGGGATCATCGGGGCGCGGAAGGTGAGCGTGGGCGCCTTCCTGCGCAGCGGCCAGGCCATCGCCGAGCTGGTGGACGTCGATGAGATCCGGGTGAAGTTCTCGGCTCCCGAACGCTTCCTTTCCCACCTGAATCGCGGCGCCGAGGTGGCGGTCTCCACCGCTGCCTATCCCGACCACCAGGCTTTCGGGAAGATCATCGCCGTCGAGCCGGTCCTCGACGCCTCCACCCGCAGCGCCAGGGTGGTGGCCAGGGTGGCCAACCCCGAGCGCCGCTTCCTGCCTGGCATGTCGGCCACCGTCTCGGTGGTCCTCAGCGAACGGCCCGCGGCCATCACCATCCCCAGCGAGGCGGTGTTCGCCAGCGGCTCCCAGTCCTTTGTCTTTGCCGTCAATCCCGACACCACCGTGGCCCGCGTCGCCGTGGCCCTGGGCATCCGGATGCCCGAGGAGGTGGAGGTGCGGGAGGGGCTGGCGCCTGGGACCTCGGTGGTGCGGGCGGGCCATCAGAAGCTCTTCGACGGCGCCAAGATCATGCCCATCCCCGGCCAGGGCGCCCCGCGCTGATCCCCGCCGTGCCCCCATCCGAACGAGGAGAGCCCGCATGAAGCTCAGCCACATCTCCATCCAGCGCCCGGTCTTCGCTACGGTGATGAGCCTGACCATCCTGTTGCTCGGGGTCATCTCCTTCACCCGCCTGCCGGTCCGCGAGTACCCCGACATTGACCCGCCCATCATCTCGGTGATCACCTTCTACCGCGGTGCCAGCCCCAGTGTGGTGGAGACGGAGATCACCGACGTGCTCGAAGCGCAGTTCGCCACCCTGGAGGGGGTGAAGACCATGACCTCCTCCAGCCGCGAGCAGGGCTCCGCCATCACCATCGAGTTCGAGCTGAGCCGCGACGTGGACGAGGCCGCCAACGACGTGCGCGACCGGGTCTCCCGGGTGCGCGGCAGCCTGCCCCGGGAGGTGGACGACCCCATCGTCTCCAAGGTGGACGCCAATGCTCAGGCCATTGTCTGGCTGGCCCTTTTCAGCGAGCGCCACACCGGGCTGGAACTGACCGAGGTGGCCGACGGCCCGCTGAAGGAGCGCATCCAGCGCCTGCCCGGGGTGGGCTCGGTGATCATCGGCGGGGAGCGCCGCTACGCCATGCGGGTCTGGCTCGACCCCCTGCGCATGGCCGCCCACGGGCTGACCGCCCCGGACATCGAGGCGGCCATCCGCCGCGAAAACGCCGAGATCCCCGGCGGCAGGGTGGAGGGGGAGGGCAGGGAGTTCGCCGTCCGCACCCGGGGCGAGCTGTCCCGGCCCGAGGAGTTCGGGGCCATCGTCGTCCTCCAGCGGGCCGACGACGCGGTGCGGCTGCGGGACGTGGCCGAGGTAGCGGTGGGCGCCGAGGACGAGCGCACCGCGGTCCGCTACAACGGCGAGCAGGCCGTGGGCCTGGGCATCGTCAAGCAGTCCAAGGCCAGCACCGTCGAGGTAGCCGCGGCCATTCGCGGCGAGATGGACGAACTAATCCGGCTCTTGCCCGAGGGCATAAAATTGAACGTGGCCTACGACTCCTCCACCTTCATCGACGAGTCCATCGACGAGGTGCAGCACACCCTGGTCATCGCCATGTGCCTGGTAGTGCTGGTGGTGCTGGCCTTCCTCAAAAGCTTCCGCGCCACCCTCATACCCTCGCTGGCCATCCCCATCTCGATCATCGGCGCCCTGACGGTGGCCTACTTCGCCGGCTTCACCCTCAACATCCTCACCCTCCTGGCCCTGGTGCTGGCCATCGGCCTGGTGGTGGACGACGCCATCGTGGTGCTGGAGAACATATACCGCCACATGGAGATGGGGAAAAGCCGGCGGCAGGCCGCCCTGGACGGCAGCAGCGAAATCGGCTTTGCGGTCATCGCCACCACCCTGGCCCTGGTGGCCGTCTTCGTACCCTTGGCCTTCCTGACCGGCTCGGTGGGGCGGCTCTTCAACGAGTTTGGGGTCTCGGTGGCGGTGGCGGTGCTGATCTCCGGCTTCGTGGCCCTGACCCTGACCCCCATGCTCTCCGCGCACATGCTCAAGCCCCTGCACGGCGCCGGCACCGGCTGGGTATCCCGCTCCTTCGACGCCTTCTTCGAGTTCCTCAACCGCCTCTACGAGCGCATTTTGCGGGGGGCCCTGCGCCACCGGGCCCTGGTGATCCTCGGCGGCCTGTGGGCGATGGTGCTGGGCGGGTACCTGTTCCGGCTCCTGCCCAGCGAGTTAGTGCCCACGGAGGACCGGGGCATCGGCTTTGGCATTGTCATCGCCCCCGAGGGTGCCACCCTGGGATACACAGATCGGTACATGCGGGAGATCGAAAACCGCCTGCTCGCCCTGCCCGAGCGGCGGGGGCTTTTCACGGCCACCGGGCTGGGATTCGGTGGGCCGGGGCAGGTGACCAACGGGTTCATGTTCCTGGCCCTCACGCCGCGCGACCAGCGGGAGAAATCCCAACAGCAACTGGTGCAGGAACTCTTCCCCCAACTGATGGCGGTTCCGGGGGTGCTGGCCTTTGTGGTCAATCCGCCCAGCCTGGGGGGGAATTTCTCCTCCAGCCCGGTGGAGTACATCCTCCAGGGCGAAAGCTACGACGACCTGAGCCAGGCCCTGGGGGCCATGATGGGCGAAGCCGCCAAGCTGGGGTACCTGATCAACATGGACACGGACCTGCGCCTGAACAAACCCCAGCTCGACATCGACATCGACCGCGAGCGGGCCGCGGGCCTGGGTCTCTCGGTCACGGACATCGGCTCGGCCCTGGAGACCTTTCTTGGCGGCCGTGCAGTGACTAAATTTAAGCGGGGTAACAAACAGTACGAGGTGATCTTGCAGATGCGGCCCCAGGCCCGGTCCACCCCCGAC
Organism: Candidatus Handelsmanbacteria bacterium; assembly: GCA_016867395.1. GTDB lineage: Bacteria > Latescibacterota > UBA2968 > UBA8231 > UBA8231 > SICG01. Next base: position 11,368 of record VGJS01000034.1, on the reverse strand, counting down.
GCCATCCGCGACATCTACGTGCGCGGGTCCGGCGGCTTAGTGCAGCTTGCCAATGTGGTGAAAATACAGGAGACCGTGGCCCCCAAGGAACTCAAGCACTACAACCGGCTGCGCTCAGCCTCGATCACCGCCAACCTCGCCCCCGGGGTGACCCTGGGGCGGGCCCTCGACGACCTCGACCGCATCGCCCGGGAGAAGCTGCCTCCCAGCGTCAAGCGGGACTTCGGCGGCCAGTCCCTGGAATACAAGTCCTCCAGCTCCAGCCTGTATGTGATGTTCCTGCTGGCCATCGGCTTCATCTACCTGGTGCTGGCCGCCCAGTTCGAGAGTTTCGTCCACCCCTTCACCATCCTGCTCTCTGTGCCCCTGGCCATTTGCGGGGCCCTGGTGACCCTCTTCCTGTTGGGCCAGAGCCTTAACATTTACTCACAGATCGGTCTGATCATGCTCATCGGCCTGGTCTCCAAAAACGCCATCCTGATTGTGGAGTTCGCCAACCAGTTGCGGGCCGCGGGGCACGCGGTGGTGGAAGCCGTGGTCCAGGCTTCCATCATCCGCCTGCGGCCCATCCTGATGACCTCCTTTGCGACCATCTTCGGCGTCCTCCCCATCGCCATCGGCCTCGGCGCCGGCGCCGAGGCGCGGCGACCCCTGGGCCTGTCGGTGATGGGCGGCCTGTTCTTCTCCACCTTCCTGACCCTGGTGATCGTTCCGGTGGTTTACGCCCTGCTGGCGCGCTTCACCCGGGTCGAGGCCGCCGAGAGAGAGGGCGCAGGCGCTGGGGTGGGATTAGGGGCCGAAAAGGTGGGATTAATCAAATGAAATTACCGGGCCGATGAGATCCCGTTTCGGAGTACTTACCCTGCTGCTGGCCGGCTGCGCCGCCGCGCCCGGGGTGCGCCCGCCCGAAATTGCGCCCCCCCCCGCCACCTGGACCGCCCCGGCGGCCTCCGGCATGGTGGATACCTTGGGCTGGGCTGGGTTGGGGGATTCCCTGGCCACCGGGCTGGTGGCCGAAGCCCTGCGCCACAACCACAACCTCCAGGCCGCCGCCGCCCGGCTCGGCGCAGCCCTGGCCCAGGCCCGCGCTGCCGGGGCCCCGCTGTGGCCCCAGGCTGGGGGGGACCTGAGCGGGTCCAGGGCCCGCCGCAATTTCATCGGCCTGCCCATCCCCAGCGCCGGCGACCGGGTGCTGGCCAGCACCAGCAATACCTACGGGGCCTCCCTGAACCTCAATTGGGAGGTGGACCTGTGGGGCCGGCTGCGCGCGGGCGCCGCCGCGGCCCGCGCCGACGCCGAGGCAGCCAGGGCCGAGCTGCGGGGGGCCCAGCTCTCCCTGGCCGCCCAGACCCTGCGGGTCTATTTCGCCGCGGTCGAGGCCAGGCGGCAGGTGGAGTTGGCCCAGACCGCCGCAGATAACTATCACCTCTCCAGCCAGCAGGTCCGCGCCCAGTACGAGCGCGGCCTGCGCTCCTCCCTGGACCTGCGCCTGGCCCTCTCCAGCCAGGCCGGGGCCGAGGCCAATCTGGCTGGACGGCAGCGGCTTTACCGGACGGCCCTGCGCCAGTTGGAGGTGCTGGCCGGCCGCTATCCGGCCGCCCTGATCCAGACCAGCGGCGACCTGCCCCCCCTGCCCCCGCCGGTCCCGGCCGGGCTGCCCGCCGAATTGGTGGGCCGCCGGCCCGACCTGGCGGCGGCCCGGGAGCGGCTGCTCGCCGCCGATGCCCGCTTGGCCAGCGCCCGGGCCGCCCTGTACCCGCGCCTGAGCCTGACGGCCTCGGGCGGGCGTTCCAGCGGCGAGTTGGGGGATTTGCTGGACGGGGAGTTTGCGGTGTGGAACCTGGTGGGCAACCTGTCCCAGCCCCTCTTCCAGGGGGGCCGGCTGCGGGCCGGGGTGGATCTGGCCAGTGCTGGCAGGGAAGGGGCGGTGGCCGCCTATGCCCAGACCCTGTTGCAAGCCTATGCCGAGGTGGAATCAGCCCTGGACGCCGAGACCTATCTTCAGACCCAGGAGCAGGCCCTTTGCAGTGCCGCCGACGAGGCCCTGGCCGCCCGCCGCCTGGCCGAGGAGCGCTACGCCCGCGGGCTGACCGACATGGTTACCCTGCTGACGGCCCAGAACAGCGCCTTTGAATCAGAGAGCCGCTGGCTGGCCACCCGCCGCCAGCAGTTGGAGGCCCGCCTCGACCTGCACCTGGCCCTGGGCGGCGGCTTTTCCCCGGTGCCGGACCGCGCAGCATCCTCAGACCCGGAGTAGGTGTATGAGCGCTCAAAAAAAATGGCTCCCCCGCCTGGTGCCCGCCGGCGTGCTGCTGGTTGGGGCGGTGGCCTTTGCCCTGCTCAAGTCCAGCGCCGAGCCCCCGCAGCGGGTGGAGCAGGAGTACCTGGGGCCCCTGGTCCAGGCCGCGGATTTCCCCGCGGGCCGTGCCCAGGTGGTGATCAGGGGCCAGGGCACTGTGCGGCCCAGCGCCCAGATCGACCTGGTCCCGCAGGTCTCCGGGGTGGTGGTGTGGAAAACCCCCAGACTGGAGAGCGGCGGGTATTTCTCCCGGGGCGAGGAGCTGCTGCGCATCGAGCCGCGCGACTACGAGCTGGCCGTGGCCCAGGCCCAGGCCCAGGTGGCCCAGGCGGCTCTGCGCCTGGAGCAGGCCCGGGAGCAGGAGGCGGTGGTCCGCCAGGAGTGGGCGCTGCTCCACCGCGGAAAGGAGGGCACCCCCCTGGCCCTGTACGTGCCCCAGCTCAAAGCCGCCCAGGCCGACCAAAGGGCGGCCCAGGCCCGGGTCGAGGAGGCGCAGCTGCGGCTCCAGCGCACCCGCCTGCAGGCGCCTTTTGCCGGGCGGGTGCGGCAGAGCCGGGTCGAGGCCGGGCAGTTCGTCAGCCCCGGCCAGCCCCTGGCCCAGCTCTACAGCACCGAGCAGGTCGAGATCGCCGTGCCCCTGCCCGACGAGGACCTGGGCTGGTTTCCCGTGCCCGGCCTGGGACGGGCGGCAGACCCGGAGCTGATCGGGCGACCCAGCGAGTCAGGCGCCGCTGAACGGAGCGGCGAAAGGACCGGGGCCGTGGTCAGTGGTTGGCACGCCGGCCAGCGGCACCAGTGGCAGGGTCGGGTGGTGCGGGCCGAAGGGGAGATAGATCCGCAAAGTCGCATGGTCTCGGTAGTGGTCGAGGTCGAGGACCCCCAAGGCCAGGCCGAAGCCCCCCTGCTGGTGGGGGCCTTTGTCGAGGTGACTATCGCCGGCCGCCAGCTGGAAGGGGTGCGCACTCTGCCCCGGGCCGCCCTGCGTCAGGACCAGACCGTGTGGGTGGCCACCCCGGCGGGCACCCTGCAGGTGCGGCCGGCCCAGGTGGTGCGGGTCCTGAAGGAAGAGGCGCTGGCGCGGATCGAACTGGCCGAGGGCGAGCGGATCATTCTCACGCCCCTTAGCGGGGTGACCGACGGTATGAAGGTGCGCCTGGCCGGGAAGGTGGGGCGATGAACAAAGCCATGGTCTGGATGGCCCGCAACCACGTGGCCGCCAACCTGCTGCTGGTCTTTGTGCTGCTGGGGGGTGTGGCCAGCCTGATTGAGATGAAGAAAGAGACCTTCCCCGAATTCTCGCTAGACCAGATCCAGATCCAGGTGGCCTACCTGGGGGCCAGCCCCGAGGAGGTGGAGGAGGGGGTGTGCAAGCGGATCGAGGACCGGCTGACGGGCATGGAGGGGGTGCGGCGGGTGCGGGCGGTGGCTGCCGAGGGCATGGGGGTGGTGACGGTGGAGCTGGAGCGCGGCGCGGACGGCAACCGCCTGCTGAACGACATCCAGAACGAGGTCAACCGCATCGACACCTTTCCGACCGAGACCGAGCGGCCCATCGTCAAAGAGGTGATCCGCCGCAACCGGGTCATTGACCTGGTGGTCTACGGCGAGGTGCCCGAAAAGACCCTCAAGGCCGTAGCCGAGCGCATCCGCGACGACCTGCGGGCTGGGGGTGGGATCTCCCAGGTGGACTTACGGGGGGTACGTGCCGACGAGATCGCCATCGAGGTCTCTGAGGAGACCCTGCGGCGCCACGGCCTCACCCTGGCTCAGGTGGCCGTCGCGGTGCAGCGCACCAGCCTGGACCTGCCGGCCGGGAGCGTCAAGACCGAGGGCGGCGAGATCCTGGTGCGCACCGTGGGCATGCGTTACAGCGGCCGCGAGTACGAAAACGTCGAGGTCCTGGCCCGCCCCGACGGCACCCGCCTGACCCTGGGCCAGATCGCCCAGATCCGCGACGCCTTCGAGGACACTGACCTGATCTCGCGTTTTAACGGCCGGCCGGCCGCGGTGATTCAGGTCTTCCGCACCGGGGACGAGAGCGCCCTGGAGGTTTCGGACCAGGTCAAGGAATACATGGCCCGGAAGCAGTCCCGCCTGCCGGCCGGGGTCCACCTGGACTACGCCCGGGACGACGCCCGCATGCTGCGCGGCCGCCTGGAGCTGCTGATCAACAACGGCCTGCTGGGGCTTTTTCTGGTCTTCGCCTTCCTCACCTTGTTCCTCGACCTTAAGCTGGCCTTTTTCGTGATGCTGGGCATCCCCACCGCCTTTCTGGGCAGTTTCATCCTGATGCAGTTCCTCGACGTGTCTATCAACATGCTGACCCTCTTCGCCTTCATACTCACCCTGGGCATCGTGGTGGACGACGCCATCGTCGTGGGCGAAAACATCTTCACCCAGCGCGAGCGCGGCAAATCCCTGGTGCAAGCGGCCATCGACGGGGCCGCCGAGGTGGTCACGCCGGTGGTCTTCTCGGTGCTGACTACGGTGGCCGCCTTCCTGCCCCTGCTCTTCGTCGAGGGGCTGATGGGCAAGTTCATGGCGGCGATCCCCATCATCGTTATATCGGTGCTGCTGGTCTCCCTGCTGGAGGCTCTCTTCATCCTGCCGGCCCATCTCTCCCCGTCGGGCCGGCCCAGCCTGCTCAGCCGCGCCTTCGGGGGAATGTTCCGCGCCGCGCTGCGCTGGCACTACCAGGTGCAGCACTGGGCCGACGACCACCTGCGCACTTTCATCGAAACCAGCTACACCCGCGCCCTGCGGGCCGCGCTGGGCAATCCCCTCACCATCCTGGCCCTGGGCGCGATGCTGCTGCTGGTCACCCTGGGCTGGATCGCCGGGGGCCACATCAAATTCGTCTTCATGCCTAAGGTAGACTCGGACTGGGTCACCGTCTCGGTGACCATGCCCCAGGGGACCACGGTGGAGCAGACCGAGGCGGTGACCCACCAGTTGGAACGGGCGGCCATGCAGGTGCGCGACGAGTACGACCAGCAGCGCCCCGGCCAGCCCTCGGTGTACCGCAACGTCTTCAGCTTTGTGGGCGACCAGCCCGTGGCCCGATCCACCACCTTCACCGGGCAGGGCCGGGCCGGCAGCCAGGCCCACCTGGCCGAGATCACCGTCGAGCTGCTGCCTGCTGAGGAGCGCCACATCCCCAGCCCCGAGCTGGCCGAGCGCATCCGCCAGCGGGCCGGCGAGCTGCCCGGCCCCGAGGCGGTCAACTTCAACTCCACCCTGATTATGGTGGCTAACCCCATCGAGGTGCAGGTCGCCTCCGAGGATTTCCAGCTTCTGTTGCAGGGGGTGGAACGCCTCAAGGCCGAACTGGCCACCTACCCCGGGGTCAAAGACATCAAGGACAATTTCCAGGAGGGCAAGCTGGAGATGAAGCTCTCCCTGAAACCCCAGGCCCGGGCCCTGGGCCTCACCATGGCCGATCTGGCCCGCCAGGTGCGGCAGGGCTTCTACGGGGAGCAGGCCCTGCGCTTCCAGCGCGGCGAGGACGACGTGCGGGTGATGGTGCGCTACCCCGAGGAGGAGCGGCGCTCCCTGGCCGACGTGGAGCGCATGCGCATCCGCACCCCGGCCGGGGCCGAGGTGCCCTTTTCCGAGGTGGCCGTGGTGAGCCTGGGGCGGGGGTATTCGGCCATCCAGCGCACCGACGGGCAGCGGGTGGTCAGTGTCATTGCCGACGTGGACGACAAGGCCGCCAATGCCGACGAGGTGAATGCCGATCTGGCAGCGCGGGTGTTGCCGGTGCTGGCCCAGGACTATCCGGGAGTGCGTTTCAGCTACGAGGGCGAGCAGAAGGAGCAGCAGGAGTCGTTGGCCAGCCTGGGATACGGGTTCTTCTTTGCCCTGCTGGCCATCTACCTACTGATCGCCATTCCCTTCCGCTCCTACACCCAGCCCCTGGTGGTGATGGCTGCCATCCCCTTCGGCATCGTGGGCGCGGTGTGGGGCCATGTGCTGATGGGCATGGACCTGACCATGCTGAGCTTGTTCGGGGTGGTGGCCCTGGCCGGGGTGGTGGTCAACAACGCCATCGTGCAGATCAGCCTGTACAACGACCTGCGGCGGGAGGGTATGGGGATAGAGCGGGCGCTGGTGGCCTCGTGCCAGCATCGCTTCCGGCCCATCCTGCTGACCTCGGCCACTACCTTCCTGGGGGTGCTCTCCATGATCCTCGAAAAGAGCCTGCAGGCCCAGTTCCTCATCCCCATGGCGGTGAGCCTGGGCTTCGGGGTGCTCTTTGCGATGTTCATCTCGCTGTTGGGGCAGCCGGTGCTGCTGCGGCTGCTGGACCAGGTGCTGGAATGGGCCGGGCAGGGGCAGGGGCGCGAGGAAGGGCCAGCCGCAACCGCCGAAGCCTGCTGAAGCGTCGGGCAGCCCGCTGTCCGCCCCGTTTTCCCCTCTCCGGGGCCTGCTTGACACGCCTCGTCTGGCTGCTCTATCTTATCCGCGCTCCGCACCCGCCATAAAATAAGAGATGAACCCGCCCCCCTGCGGCGGCGGGCACTCCCACCACCTCTCAGCGAGGGAAGACCCGTGAAAAATTTCGAATATATAGTGCCGCGGACCCTGCGCGGGGCCGTGCGCCTGCTGGCCGAAAGGGGCGAGCAGGCCCGGGTGCTGGCCGGCGGCACCGACCTGATTGTGCAGATGCGCAACCGGCGCCGGCAGCCCGAGCGCGTTGTGGACGTCAAGCAGGTCCCCGAACTCAACCAGATCACCTACACCGCCCGCAAGGGCCTGCGCATCGGCGCGGCCGTGCCCTGCAGCCAGATCTACCGCAACCCCGAGGTGACGGCTCGATACGCGGGGCTGGTGGACGCGGTGGCCATCATCGGCGGCATTCAGATCCAGGGCCGGGCCTCCCTGGGTGGCAACCTATGCAACGCCTCGCCCAGCGGCGACAGCATCCCCGCCCTCATGGCCTACGGGGCCGTGGCCGAGATCACCGGCCCCGAGGGGGCCCGCGAGGTGGCGGTGGCGGATTTCTGCACCGGGCCGGGCCGCAGCGCCCTTCGCCCCGGCGAACTGCTGGTGGCCCTGCGCCTGCCAACCCCGGCCAGAAACACCGGGGCCCACTACCTGCGCTTCATCCCCCGCAACGAGATGGATATCGCCGTGGTCGGCGCCGGGGCTTTCGTGGAACTGGGCAACCGGGGCAAGGAGTTCAAATCGGCGCGTATCGCCCTAGGCGCCGTGGCCCCCACCCCCCTCTTTGCCAGCCAGGCCGGCGAGCTTCTTGCTGGCAAGCCGGTGGGCGATGAGGCCATCGCCGAAGCCGTCGAGGCGGCCAAGGCCATCGCCAAACCCATCACCGACATGCGTGGCACCGCCGAGTTCCGCCTCCACCTGGTAGGGGTGCTCACCCGGCGCGCCCTGCAGGGGGCGGTGAAACGGGCGCGCGGCGAGTTCGTGGCCAACGCGGTGCAGGAAGCAGCTGGCTGAACCGACCACCCATTCAGACTATTATTCGGAGCTGAAAACGACCATGAGCAAGGTACACGTCCAGACCAAGATCAACGGCGAAGAGGTCGAATTCCTCTGCGAGCCGCGCCAGAGCCTGCTGGAGGTGCTGCGCGAGACCCTCGGCTTCACCGGCACTAAGGAAGGCTGCAACGACGGCAACTGCGGGGCCTGCAGCGCCATCGTCGATGGGTCCTTGATCAACTCCTGCCTGATGCTGGCCGTCGAGGCCCAGGGCAAGGCGATCACCACCGTCGAGGGCCTGGCCGGCCCGGAGGGGTTGCACCCCCTGCAGCGCAAGTTCCTCGAGCACGCCAGCCTCCAGTGCGGCATCTGCACCCCCGGTTTCCTGGTGGCCTCCAAGGCCCTGCTCGACCAGAACCCCAACCCCACCGAGCACCAGGTGCGCCACTGGCTGGCCGGCAACCTGTGCCGCTGCACCGGATACGACAAGATCGTCCGCGCCGTGCTCGATGCGGCCCAGACCCTACGCGCCGGCGTCTGAGCCGGGGAGGAGAGAGCCCATGACGACCACCAATGGCGCCAACTACAAGGTCATCGGCACCCGCCCCATCCGCCACGACGGCATCGACAAGGTCGTGGGCCGGGCGGTGTACGGGGGGGACGTGCGCCTGCCCGGCATGCTCTACGGCCAGGTGCTGCGCAGCCCCCACGCCCACGCCCGCATCCGCCGGATCGACACCTCCAAGGCCGCGGCCGTGCCCGGGGTGCGGGCGGTGGTCACCGCCGACGACCTGCCCGCGGTGGAGGACAAGCGCATGGACCTGGGCGAGGGGGTGGTCCGCCTCAAGTACCTGCGCGATAACGTCCTGGCCTCGGACAAGGCCGTGTACAAGGGCCAGCCCGTGGCCGGGGTGGCCGCGGTGGACCTTCACATCGCCGAGGAGGCCCTGGCCCTGATTGTGGTGGAGTACGAGGTGCTACCGCCGGTGGTGGAGGTGCGCCAGGCCATGAAGGAGGGCGCCCCGCTCCTGCACGAGACCCTAACTACCAAGGAGTTGGGCGAGGACACCAAGAACAAGAGCAACGTGGCCAGCCACCTGCGCCACGTTCTGGGCGACCTGGCCGCCGGCTTTGCCAGGGCCGCGGTGGTGGTGGAGCGGGAGTTCAACACCGCCACCGTGCACCAGGGCTACATCGAGCCGCACAACGCCACGGCCATGTGGAGCCTGGACGGCCAGCTAACCATCTGGACCAGCACCCAGGGCGCTTTCGCCGCCAGGGACCAGGTAGCCTCGGTGCTGGATCACCCCGTCTCCAAGATCAAGGTGGTGCCCCAGGAGATCGGCGGCGGTTTTGGTGGTAAGATCACCGTGTACCTGGAGCCAGTGGCCGCGCTCCTGTCGCGCAAATCCGGCCACCCGGTGAAGCTGATCATGACCCGGCCGGACGTCTTCCAGAGCACCGGGCCTACCCCCGGCTCGTACGTCCGGGTCAAGATGGGGGTGGACCAAAGCGGCAAGTTGGTGGCCGCCGAGGCGTACATGGCCTTCGAGGCCGGCGGCTTCCCCGGCGCCGAGATCGGGGCCGGGGCCATGTGTGTGTTCTCCTGCTACGACGTGCCCAACGCCCAGGTGGACGTGTACGACGTGGTGGTCAACAAGCCTAAGAGCGCCCCTTACCGGGCTCCCTGCGCCCCCCAGGCGGCCTTTGCCGTGGAGGCGGTGGTGGACGAACTGGCCGAGAAACTGGGTCAGGACCCCATCGATTTCCGCCTCAAGAACGCCGCCAAAGAGGGTACCCGCCGGGTGGACGGGGTGGTCTTCCCGCGCATCGGTTGCGTCGAGACCCTTCAGGCGCTTAAGGACCATCCCAACTACAAGATTCCCCTTGGCCCCAACCAGGGGCGCGGGGTGGCCATTGGCTACTGGTTCAACATCGGCTTCAAGTCCAGCGTCAGCGCCAGCGTCAACGAGGACGGCACAGTCAATCTGGTGGAGGGCTCGACCGACATCGGCGGCTCCCGCGCCTCCATCGCCATGCAGTTCGCCGAGGTGTTGGGCCTGGCCGCCGAGGACATCAACCCCGCGGTGGTGGACACCAATTCCATCGGCTACACCGACGTGACCGGCGGCAGCCGCGTGACCTACGCGACGGGATGGGCCGCGTACGAGGCGGCCCAGGACGTCAAGGCCCAGATGATCCTGCGGGCGGCCAAATTGTGGGAGGTGCCCGCCGACCAGGTGGAGTTCAGCGAAGGCTCCTTCATCCACAAGGGCAGTGACAAGAAGCTCAGCTTCAAGGAACTGGCCGCCAAGCTCGACGATACCGGCGGCCCGGTGGTGGGCAAGGGCAACGTCAAGCCCAACTCTGGGGTGGGCGGCTCCTTTGCCGCCAACATCGTGGACGTGGAGTTGGACCCGGAGACCGGCAAGGTGCAGGTGCTGCGCTTCACCGTGGCCCAGGACGCCGGCAAGGCCATCCACCCCTCCTACGTCGAGGGCCAGATGCAGGGCGGCTCGGTGCAGGGGATCGGCTGGGCCCTCAACGAGGAGTACTACTACACCACCCAGGGCGAAATGGCCAACGGCAGCTACCTCGACTACCGCATCCCCACCTCCTTGGACCTGCCAATGATCGACACGGTGATCGTCGAGGTGCCAAATCCGGGCCATCCCTTCGGGGTGCGCGGGGTGGGCGAGGCGCCCATTGTGCCGCCCATGGCCGCCATCGCCAACGCCATCTATGGGGCCACGGGGGCGCGCCTCAACGAATTGCCCATGCGGCCCGACCGCGTGGTGGCGGCCCTGCAGGCCCAGGCCGCCCACTGAGTCATGCCCCTGGTGTGGATCCCCACCCAGTTCCAGCGCTTCACCGGGGGGAAGAGCCAGGTGCAGGCGGAGGGGGCCACGGTGCGCGAGGTGATTGAGAGCCTGGAGGCCGCCTATCCGGGGATCGGGGAGCGCCTGTGCGAGGAAGGGCGGGTCCGCCCCGAGATCGCCGTGGCCGTGGACAGCGAGATCACCACCGAGGGGATGCGAGCCCGGGTGGGATCAGAGAGCGAGGTGACCTTCCTGTCGGCCATCGCGGGGGGGTAGAGGAAAGCACAGACCAGATCATGGCCCGGCTGCCCCAAAGGCGGCCGGGTTTTTGTTTGGGTAAGTGACGGGATTCTGGGTAACTTTAGGTCGCGCATTGCATCAAGGGTTTTGCTACGATGCGGGGGTCGTAGCCTCATATATTCTGCTACCCTTTTGTACCTCCGGGAGGGGAAAATGAAGAAACGAATCAGCATGACTACCAGGCGAGAGGTCGTGGCCGAAGGGCGAGGTGCGCCGAGTACATGATATCTTTTGTGTAAATGGCCATCGCTAACGACCCTTGCTATAACAAGGAGGAATACTGATGGCCATCCGCAAAGAGTTGCTGGACGAATTGATCAAAGGCTGTAAGAGCCCCGAAGATCTTCTCGGGAAGCACGGCCTGCTCAAGGAGTAGAGCAGAGGGCTGGTGGAGCGGATGCTGCAAGGGGAGCTGACGCACCACCTTGGGTATGAGGAACACGCCGTGGAGGGCCGCAACGGGGGCAACTCCCGCAATGGCACCACGCCCAAGAGCGTAGAGACCGGG
>VGJS01000033.1 GCA_016867395.1 Candidatus Handelsmanbacteria bacterium | reverse complement strand
CAGTGTGGGAAATCCGCCATGCCCAGCCCTACGAGTCGCTGCTGGAGGCCCTCTTGTCCAGCCGCAGCCTTAGCTGGGAGGACCTGGCCATTAACCCGGAACACCTGCATCCCCCCGAGTTGATGGCCGACATGGAACGGGGGGCGGCCCGGCTCGAAAGGGCCATCCGCCAGAGGGAGCGGATCCTGGTCTTTGGCGATTACGACGCCGATGGGGTGACCAGCACTGCCCTGCTGCTCGACTTCCTCGTGCAGACCGGGGCCAACTGCGGCCATCTGCTGCCCGACCGCCACCGCGACGGGTACGGAATCCGGGCCCCTTCCGTGGACGTGGCCGCTGAGGGCGGCGCCAGGGTGATCGCCACTGTCGATAACGGGGTTTCGGCCTTTGAGGCCCTCGAAAGGGCCTGCAGCCTGGGCCTCGACGTGGTGGTCGTCGATCACCACCAGCCCCAGGAGCAACTGCCCCCGGCCCACAGCGTGATCAATCCCAACCGCCGCGACTGCACCTACCCCTATAAGGGTCTGGCCGGGGTGGGCGTCACCTTCAAGCTGGTACAAGCCCTCAGCCAGGCTTTCATGAGCGGCGAGGAGCGTCGGCGCTACCTGAACGGACTGCTGGACCTGGTGGCCCTGGGCACGGTGGCCGACGTGATGCCGGTGCTGGGGGAGAACCGGGTGCTCATCCATCGCGGCCTCAAAGCCCTGGCCCAGACCAGCCGTCCCGGTCTGCGCCAGCTCAAGGTAGCCGCCGGCTGCGCCGACAAGTCCCTGACCACCGCGGTGGTGGGCTTTCAACTGGCCCCGCGCCTCAACGTGGCCGGACGCCTGGATACCCCGGAGTTGGCCCTGCGCCTGCTGCGGTCTGAGAACAATGCCGAGGCGGTGGAGCTGGCTGAAAAGCTCAACACCCTCAACAGCCGGCGGCAGCAGTTGCAGCGGGTGGCCCTGCGCGAGGCCGAGGATCTGGTGTCCCCCGAGGACCTGAAGACCGACCCCATCGTCGTGGTCCTGGGCGAGAAGTGGGACCTGGGCGTGGTGGGGCTGATCGCCGGCAAGCTGGTCGAGCGCTTTGCCCGTCCCGCAGTGGTTTGCACCGCGAACCCCGAGCAAAAGGTGTACGTGGGCTCAGCGCGCAGTATCCCCGGCTACGACATCGGCGCGGCGGTGAGCGCCTGCGCCGCCCACCTCACCACCTACGGCGGGCACGCCGGGGCCGCCGGGTTCTCGCTGGCGCCGCAGGCTTATGAAACCTTCCGCGCCGCCCTCATCGACCACGCCCGGGCCGCCCTCTCGCCCGAAGATTTGCAGGCCCGGCTCCAAGTAGACCTGCTCATCCAGGCCCGGGATCTGGGAATACACACCGTCGAGGCCCTGGGCCGGCTCCAGCCCTTTGGCAACGGCAACCAGGCCCCGGTCTTCGCCCTGCGCGACTGCCGGCTCCGGCGCTGCGACCGCATCGGCAAGGAGGGCGCCCATCTCAAGCTGGGGCTCGAGGTAGAAGGCCAGACCTGCACCGCGGTGTGGTGGGGCCAGGGCGAAGTGGCCGGCCAGTTGTGGGTGGGACAGCCCCTGGCGGCGGCCTTCGAGCTGGAGGAGGATACCTACGCCGGCCGGGGTGGGGTGCAACTGGTGCTCAAGGACCTGTCTCTTTCCCCCATCTGAAAAGAGCCAATCATGACAAGCTCCGAGTTCACCCGCGGTCTCCTGGCCGAGGGCCGTGATACCAAGATTCTGCTGGTGGTGGTCGATGGACTGGGCGGGTTGCCCGATCCGCGCACGGGCAAGTCCGAACTGGACGCGGCCCGCCTGCCCCATCTCGACGCCCTGGCCGCCTCGGGCAGTTGCGGCCTGATCTCGCCCCTGGGGCCGGGGTTCACCCCCGGCAGCGGCCCGGCCCATCTGGCCCTCTTCGGCTACGATCCGTGGGTGCACCAGATCGGGCGCGGAGCCCTGTCGGCCATGGGCCTGGGCCTGGACTTCCGCGCCGGGGACGTGGCGGCGCGGCTGAACTTTTGCACCGTGGACGCCCAGGGCCGGGTGACCGACCGCCGCGCCGGCCGCATCCCCACCGAGAAGTGTCGGGAGTTGTGCGCCAAACTGGGGGCCATCCGTATTCCCGGGGTCGAGGTGGCTGTCGCCGCGGAGATGGAGTACAGGGCCGCGGTGGTGTTCAGAGGAGCGGGGTTGGAGGACGAGGTGGGGGACTCGGACCCGCAGGTGACCGGGGTGCCTCCCCACGTCCTGGAGGCGCGGGGCAAGGCCTCGGCGCGAATGGTGGAGGTCGCCAACACCTTCCTCGACCAGGCCCGACAGCTATTGGCCGGGGAGCAGCCGGCCAACATGGTGCTGATCCGCGGCTTTGGGCGGTACCCGGTGCTGCCCCAGATGGGCGAGGTGTACGGGCTGCGTTCCCTGGCCGTGGCCGGGTACCCCATGTACCGGGGAGTGGCCTCGGCGGTGGGCATGGAGACGGTGGAGACCGATTGGCACCTGGATCAGGAGTTGGAGGTGCTGCGCTCGCATTGGGACGGCTGCGATTTTGCCTACCTGCACGTCAAGAAGACCGACAGCGCCGGAGAGGATGGGAACTTCGAGCTCAAGGTGAAGGTGCTTGAAGAGGTGGACCACTACGTGCCGCAAATGCTGGAACTCAAGCCCGAGGTCTTCATCCTCACCGGGGACCACTCCACCCCCTCGATCATGCGCAGTCATAGCTGGCACCCGGTTCCCCTGGTGCTCAAGAGCCCCTGGGCCATGCCCGACGGGCTGCCGGGCTTCGCGGAGCGCCACTGCCGCTCCGGCAGCCTGGGCCTGATGCCCTCCACGCGGGTGATGGCCCTGGCCCTGGCCCACGCCCGCCGGCTGGAGAAGTTCGGGGCCTGAATGATCCACCCAATCCGTATCGCCCATCGCGGGGCCTCGGGGGAGGGGCTGGCCCCAGAGAACACCCTGGCTGCCTTTGCCCTGGCCATCGAGCTGGGGGTGGACCTCATCGAGCTGGACGTGCAGCAGACCGGGGATGGGCGGCTAGTTGTCATCCACGACGCCACCCTGGACCGCACCACGGACCTGAGTGGGGAGGTGGCGGAAAAAAGCGTCGCTGAGATCCGGCGCGGGGATGCCGGCTCGTGGTTTGCGCCCCGGTTTCACGGCGAGCGGGTGCCCCTACTGGAGGAGGTGCTGGAGCTGGCCCGGCGGCGGGTGCTGACCCTGGTGGAGATCAAAGCCAGGCACATCGCCGAGCGGGTGGTGCAGGTGATCGAGGACCTAGGGATGGAGGACCAGGTGGTAGTCCAGTCCTTTGTCCCCCAGACGGTGCGCCGGGTCAAGCTGCTGGCCCCAGCCCTGCCCGCCGCCCTGCTGGTCAGCACCCTGCCCACCACCCCGGCCCGCATCCGGGTCCGTCGCCTCGCCCGCGAGGTGCTGGAGGCGGGGGCCAACGCTGTGGGCATCTGGCATTCGGCCCTGACTCCGGCCCTTTTAGAGGAGATGCGCCAGCGCAGCATAGGGGTGTGGACCTGGACGGTGGACGACGAGATCGTCATGCGCGACCTGGTCCTGATGGGGGTGCAGGGCCTGATCACCAACTACCCGGACCGGCTTAACGAGGTGCTGGCGGATCTGGAAAGCGCCGGGGATCTGCGTGCTCCCCTGGGCCGGCGCCGGGGGCTTCCGCAAAGCCGCTGGGGCCGCCGCCGCCAGTTAAGGAAGCTGCGCCGGCGCGCCGGCCCGGAAACCTGAGATGGCCGTCGGCCCCCTCGCCCGCCTCGCCCTGCTGACCGCCCTGGTGGCCGCTGCCACCCTGGCCCTGCGGGTGCCCATGCCCGCCACCGAAGGTTACATCAACCTGGGAGACGCCCTGATCATCGCCGGGGCGCTCCTGGGGGGCGTCCGGGCCGGGGTCCTGGCCGGCGGGGTGGGTTCGGCCCTGGCCGACCTGCTGGGAGGGTATAGCCACTGGGCGCCCTTCACCCTGGTGATTAAAGGGTTGGAGGGGGCGCTGATCGGCTGGCTGGGCCACCGGCCCTGGGCCCAGGGGCGGTGGCTGTTGCTGGGGGTCATCTCCGCCGCGGGCATGGCCTGGATGGTAATGGGGTATTTGGCGGTGGAGTTTGTCCTCTACGGCCCTGGCCCGGCCCTGCTTAGCCTGTGGGGCAATATCGTTCAGGGAGGGGCCAGTCTGGTCTGCGGGGTGCCACTCGCAGCGGCCCTCCGGCGCCGCCTAAAAACCTCTTGACGCTTCCCCCCTGGTTCGTATATTGGGCGTTAGGTTCGTATCTCCTTTTCTCTTATCAAGATAGGTGCAGCATGAGCAAGGGCATGGAAACATTGCGCGCCTCGGGTTTGTGTAAGGGGATTACCGAACAGGAATTGGGGGAACTGCTGGGGGCCGCGGAGGTGCGGTGCTACGAGGTGGGCAGCCGCATTGTCGCCGAAGGCACACCCAGCGATTGCCTTTTCCTGATCGAGGAGGGAAAAGTGCGGGTCGAAAAGGGCAGCGCGGCGGGTCCGGTGGTGATTGCCAGCATGGGGGAGGCGGGGGATTTTTTCGGGGAGATGTCCCTGATCGACATGTTGCCGCGTTCGGCCGACGTGTGCGCCGAGAGCCCCCTGCGGCTGCTGGCCCTGCCCAAGAGCAAGCTGGCTGCGGTCTTTGCCCGTCTTCCGCGCCTCCAGGTGAACCTGATCCTCAACATCGCCCGCAGCCTGTCCCTGCGCCTGCGGCAGGCGGATAACCGGATCGTCGAGCTGAGTCGGCAGTTGCTGGTGGCGCAGGGGCGCTGAGATGGAGCAGTTTGCCGTCCTGCTCAGAGAGGCGCCCCTGTTCTCGGGCCTGGAAGAGCGTGAGGCCCGCCGCCTGGTGAGCCTGGCCCACCAACTGCGCTTTAAACTGGGGGAGGGCATTGTCGCTCAGGGCAGCGCCGGGGATTCCCACTTCCTGCTCTGCGAGGGTAAACTGGAGGTCAGCGCCGTGGGGGTGAAGGGGGGGATCATCGCCTGGCCACCCTGTAACAGCCGGGGGCCTTCTTCGACGAGGTGTCGCTGGTGAACCACGGCCCCCGCTCGGCCATGGTGCGGGCCGCCAGCGAGGCGATGGTGCTGCGGGTCTCCCTGGAGGCGCTCGAAAGCTTCTTCATGGAGTTCGAGGACACCCAGGTGATGGTGCTGCGCAACCTAACCAAGGTGCTGGCCCAGAGCCTGCGCCATTCCACCGTGGTCCTAAGTTTCCAAAGCTCCACCGACTGATCCGGCCCGCGATGCTCTGGCCCCTGCTCTTCACCATCTTTCTGCTGGTAGTGGTGGCCCTAAAATACCTGCGGCCCCGCGCCAAGGGCTGCCCGCAGTGCGGGGCGGCCCGGGAAGGGGACCACCCGCTGTGTATCGTCTGCGGCTGGATCTACGATTCGCCGGCCGACCGCGACGAGGATTACGGAGAACACGGCGAGGTGGAGACGCGGCCATGAAAAGGAGCCGGTCATGGAATGGGTAGTGGCCCTGCTGGCCCTGGGCTGTCTCTTGTTCATTCTGCACATGCTCTCGGATTACTTCAAGCGCCGGCAGGAGCTGGAGCCTAAGATCCAGCGCCTGGACCAGGCCAAGGGCAAGCTACAACGCGAGATCGAGGGGGCTCAGCGCGAACTGGAGGAGGAGCGGGGCCGGCTCTCGCCGCTGCGCCAGGAAGTCTCACAGTTGGAGGAGGAGGCCCGCCAGCTCCAGCAGCAGCCCCTGCCCCGCAAACCCCGGCCCTCCGGGGGCGCCCAAAAGACCGAGCCTTCCTGATCCCTCCCTTTACTGAACCGAATCCTATGGCACGAGCGATGCTAATGGTCGGCTGCGCCAGCGCCGACATCACCCCGCCCGCGGGCATCCACATGGGCGGATACTGGGGTCGCACATCAGGGGCGGTGGGGGTGTGCGATCCGTTGCTGGCCAAGGTGCTGGTCTGCGCCTGGGGGCCGGCGCGGGTGGCCCTGGTCTCCCTGGACTTGGTGGGGCTGGACGCCCAGCGGGTGGCCCAGATCCGGCGAAGGTTGGAGGCCGGGGCCGGGATCCCGGCCGGGGCGGCAATGGTCTGCTGCTCCCATACCCACGCCGGGCCGCTGAGCATGTCTTTTCGTGGCATGGGGGAGCAGGACTTTTCCTACCTGGACCGGGTGGAGGAGGCGGTGGTGGAGGCCGGGGAGCGGGCCACGGCGCAGTTGACACCAGCTTCCCTGGCCTATGCCAGGGTGCCCGCCTGCTTGGGCATCAACCGGCGGCAGTTGCGCGAGGGGCACATGGTCATCGGCCAGAATCCGGGGGGCCCCGTGGCCGAATACGCCCATGTTCTGAAGATCGGTGAGGCGGCCACCCTCTTCAGCCACGCCTGCCACCCGGTGATCCTGGGCAACGGGAATCACCAGCTCAGCGCCGAGTTCCCCGGGGCCGCCGCCCGGATCATTGAGGCGCGCACCGGCCGGCCGGCCCTCTTTGTCAACGGGGCCTGCGCCGACATCAACCCGCGCCTGGCCCACGGCGGCTTCGACAAGGTGGACCAGGCCGGGGCGGAACTGGCCGGGGCGGTGCTGGGTGGCTTAAAGACGGCGGCGGCGGTGGAGGGAGAGGGGCTGGCCTGGGCCAGCGAGCGGATGCCCCTGCCCCTGATGGACCCGCCTGGGCGGATGCAGGCAGAACTGGAAAGGCTGGCGCTGCAACTGAAGGCCGAACTTCGCCGCCTCACCAAGGGCACGGGCGACGTGTGGGCGCAGCGGGCGCCCAGGGCCCGCCTCGAATGGGCCGAGGCCACGCTGGAGCTTGCCCGGCGCGGGGTCAGGGGGCAGGTCCAGCCTTTTGAGATCCAGGCCCTAAGGCTGGGCGGGGCGTTGCTCCTGGGCATGGAGGGGGAGATCTTCGTCCGTTACCAGCTCGACCTGGAGCCGGCCTCCCCCCTGCAGCCGGCCATCCTTTGCGGCTACGCCAACGGCTGCATCGGCTACGTGCCCACCGCCGACGAGTACCCGTGCGGGGGGTACGAGGTGGACGAGGCGTACAAGGTCTACCCGAGCGTGCAGATGATCGGACCCGAAGCCGAGGGGCTGGTCAGGGCGGCGGCGGTGCGGCTAATGGGGGCGGTGGCTAGCGGGCGCTGAAGAAGCGGCTGTCCGTGCCGCCGGGGCCCACCTTGATCTCCAGGCGCCGGCCGCATCGGGGGCACATGCCCTTGTACGCGGTGCCCGCGGGGTTGAGGTAGATGCGGGCGTAGACCCGGCAGCACTCGAAGTTCACCCCCAGAAATTTGCGTTTCTCGGGCATGGCGGGCCTTTTTCCGAAGTATAAAAGGCTTAATTTCGCCCTGTCAAGCGCGGCGGTTGCGCCGGGCAGGGGCGATGTGCATCTTTTGGACATGGAAGCCCACTCCACTCCCGCCGCCCAACTCTCCAGCCAGTTGCAACTCCTCTACGATCAGGTGCCCGCCACCTGCTGCGCCACCTCTGGGGAGTGTTGCGCCCTGACCGAGACAGAGTTCAGCGAGGGCTATGCCACCATGTTCCCCCTCTACAGCGCCGAGTACCTGCACATCGCCGCGTACGTGCGGGCGCATTTTCCCCTCCAGCGGCAGCAGGAGCTGCTGGCCTTCACCGAGGAGCGCCCCCGCCGCTGCCCTTTCCTAAGCGATAACCACGCCTGCACCATCTACCCGGTGCGACCGCTGATCTGCCGCACCTACGCGGTGATGGACCCTCAGAGCATCGCCGGGGCCCTGGAGCAGTACCGCGAGGTGATGCCTGAGACTTGGCTCAAGGGGTTTGCCCGGCGCGAGGGGAGCATGCTCTGCCCGCGGGTGAGGGTGACCCAGCCCGAGAAATTCGAAGGGCACGTCTACAATCTGATCACCTCCTTCTACGAGCGGGCGCTGCGGCAGTTGCACCTGGCGCTGGACCTGGGCGGGCAGGAGCGCCTTTCCCTGCTGCGCCGGCTCACCGCCCTGGGGGACTGGCCCCTCACCTGGACTTGGGGGGGCTTCAACGCCCTGTGCCAGGCGCCGCTGTCCTGGGTGCGGGTGCGCCTGAAAGAGTACGCAGACAAAGCCGAACTGATGGACATCGTCTGAGGGAGACTTCATGCGGCGCATCCGTGTACAGGAAGCCAAGGTCGGCGAGGTGCTGGCCGCCCCGGTGATCAACCGGCAGGGCCGGATCCTGCTGCCCAAGGGGGCCAAGCTCTCGCCGGCGGTGCTCTCGCGCCTGCAGGGCTGGGGGGTCTTTGAGGTGCAGGTCGAGGGGCAGGGGAATTGGACCTCGGAGAAGAGCAGCGCCCAACTGCTGGCCGATCTGCAGCGCCGCTTCGCTGACTGGCAGGACCAGCCGCTGATGCGGCAGATCGAGGAAATCGCCCGCCGGCACCTGGGCCGGCGCTGAGGCCGCGTGGACGAACTGGAAGAGCGCAAGCAGTGGGTGCGCCAGCACCTGGAACGGGCCCACAGCCTGCCCACCCTGCCGGTGGTCATCGCCCGGGTGATCGGCATGGTGGACAGACCACAGACCTCCAGCCGGCAATTAGGCGACGAGATCGCCAAGGACCAGGTGCTCACCGCCAAGGTGCTCAAGCTGGTCAACTCGGGGTTCTACGGCTTCTCGCGGCCCATTTCCACCATCACCCACGCGGTCACCATGCTGGGCTTCGACGCGGTCAAGGGGCTGGTGCTGGGCTGCTCGGCCCTGGAGGACATGGAAGAGGCCCTGCCCGGCCTTTGGGAACACTCCCTGGCCTGCGCCCGCACCTGCGCCTTCATCGCCGAGCACCGCCGGATGGGCGAGGTGGAGGAGCTGAGTGTCTCGGGTCTGCTGCACGACCTGGGCAAGGTGGTGCTCTACCAGGGCTTCGCCCAGCAATTCTACCAGGTGCGCTCCCTAGTCGAGACGGGGGACCTGCTCTTCTACGAGGCGGAGAACGAGGTGCTGGGGGCCCACCACGGCCTGGTGGGAGGCTGGCTTTTGGAGAAGTGGACCCTGCCGGCCAAGCTGGTGGCCCCGGTCAGTGACCACCACGATTTCCGCCCGCACCGCAGCCACGCCGAATGGACGGCGGTGGTCCACCTGGCCGACGTCCTGTGCCGGGCCGAGGCCCTGGGCAACGGCGGGGACCGCAAGGTCCCCCAACTGCAGCCGGCGGCCCTGAAGCTTCTGGACCTGGGCTTGGAGGACATCCGGAGGATCATGGAGCGGCTGGACGCGGAACTGGACGACATCCCCCGCATGTAGGAGGGATGATGGAAAGGGCGGCCCAGGATCTGCTGCACCAGTTGCCACTGCCCCTGTTGATGGTGGACGGGGCGCTGCGGGTGCTTTCCTGCAACCTCCGGGCCGCTGCCCTCTTCGAGATTCGACGGGGCACCCCGGCCGAGCTGGCCGACCGGGTGGGGGCGGCCATAGGCGCCGATGCCGGGCTGGGGGACGAACTGGCCCTGGCCACGGCGCGGTTGGCCGGGCCGGAGGCCGAGGAGACTTTTGCCTGGCAGCGGGGCGAGCGGCGCTACGAGGTGCGGGTGTGGGCCGCCCCGGCCGCCGACGCCTTTCTGGTTCTCTTCGGCGACGTGACCCACCAGCGCATCTCCGAGGAGATACAGCTAAACGCCCGCTACTACCTCGAACACATCCTTGCCAGCATCCCGCTGGGGGTGGCGGTGCTCAACGGCGGGCTGCGGATCACCTTCATCAACCAGCGACAACTGGGCTACGTCGAAAGGCTGGGGGCCCGCCGGGGTCTGGACGAGGCCATCGGCGCGACCCTGGAGGCCCTGCTGCCCCAAGGGCCCGGAGCCCAGTGGCAGGAGCTATGCCTACCGGTGATCCGCCGGAAACAGGACCAGGCCCATCTGGTCCAGCGCCTGGAGACAGCAGGAGGACCTCTGGTCCTGGGCTCGGCGGCCACGGTCCTGCGCGATCACCGCGGCCAGGCGGCGGGGGCCATCCTGGTCTGCGAGGACTTGACGGCGCAGGATCGGCTGGAGCAAGAGCTGTTGCGGATGGAGAAGCTGGCGGTGGTGGGGCAAATGGTGGTGGCCGTCAACCACCAGATCAACAATCCGCTCAACATCATCGCCAACAGCGCCCAGTCCCTGCGCCTGCTGCACCTGGAGTTCGACGAGCGGGTGGTGGCCAAGCTCCGGACCATCGAGGCGCAGGTGAAGCGCATCGCCGCGGTGACCGAGCAACTGCGGACCATGACTGAGGTGAAGACCGAGGAATACATCGCCGACGGCCCCACGATGATCGAGCTGTGGCGGCAGGGCGAAAAAAGCAAAGGAGATGCTTCTTGAAAACCTATCGCGTAGCCATCCTGGGCTGTCGCAGCCGGGGCCGGGCCGCGGCGCGGGCCTACCACCTGCACCCCCGCACAGAGGTGGTGGCCCTGTGCGACTTGGAACCGGCGCGGCTGGAGGCGCTGGGCGGGGAATTGGGCGTGGCCGCCCGCTACATTGACCTGGACCAGATGCTGGACCAGGAGCGGCCGGACTTGGTGGCCATCCCCACCGGCACCGAGTTCCACTACCGCCTGGTCATGCGGGTGCTGGAGCGGGGCTTCCACGTGGAGGTCGAGAAGCCCATGTGTACGAACCTGGAGGAGGCCGATGCGATGGTGGCCCTGGCCCAGGCCAGGGGGGTGCGCCTGGCCGCCCACCACCAGGGGCGGGTAGGGCCGCCGATGCGGGCTCTCGAACAGGCTCTGGCCGACGGTCGGATTGGGCAGCTGCGCCACGTGCAGGGCAGCGGCAAGGGCTACTACGCCGGGTACGGCCTGATGAACATCGGCACCCACATGCTGACCAATATCTGTGGGGTGGCCGGGGCCTGTCGCTCGGTGGCGGTGCTGGGGTTGGTGGCCGGCCGGCGCCCCACCCCCGAGGACGTGCAAGTGGCCCCTGGGGGCATGGGGGTGGTGGTTGGCGAGCGCCTGACCGCGGTGCTGGAGTTTGGCGACAACGTCAGCGGGGTCTTGCTGCAGCACCGCTTCCCCAAGGTCGATTCGGCCGGGTACATGATGGAGGTCTACGGCACCGAGGGGCGGCTGTGCTGGAAGACGGGGGGACTGTGGTGGCTGCCGGTGCCCCATTTTGTGCCCGGGGGGCCGGCCTGGGAACCCCTGGAGACCCCCGGGCTGCCGGGCTTCGTGCCCAGCCAGGCGGACGCCTCGGACTACGCCTTTGCCGACGAGTTCGTCCGGGCCCTGGACGAGGGCCGCGAGCACCTCTGCGGGGGCTGGGCCGCCCGCCACGTGCTGGAGATCATGATGGGGATCTTCGCGTCGGTGGTCAGCGGGGGGCGGGTGGAACTGCCCCAGGTGGACCGCCGGCATCCGCTTGTGCGTTGGCGGGAGGAGGCAGGGTTGGGGCCGGCGGCGGCGGGCAGCCGCGACTACGCACAGTGGCTGGCCGAGGAGGACCGGCGGCTGGGTAGGGAATGACCCTGCCAGCGCCGCGCCGATGACCCGGTTGCTCAAGCTCTTCAACCTGCGGCGCCACGAGGTGCCGCGCCTGCTGCACGCGGGGGCCATCTTCCTGCTGGCCAACCTCGCCGACGGCATCGTCAAGAGCGTGGCCGCGGCGGTCTTCAACAGCCGGGCCGGGGTGGATCAACTGCCCCTGATGTACACGGCCGTGGCCCTGCTCTTCTCCCTGAACATGGTGGTGCTTTCGGCGTTGAGTGCGCGGTTTTCGCGCCAGCGCCTGCTCTTTGGCATGCTGGGCGGTTTGGGGGCAGCGCTGCTTTTCAATGTCTGGATGCTCTGGCGCGAGGCCGCGGCCGGGTCCAGCCCGCTGGGGGCGGGTTTCTACCCCTGGCTTTTCATCTCCTCCGAATTGGTGCGCAGCTTGACCGGCTTCCAGGTCTGGGTGATGGCCGGGGGGATTTGCTACAGCTCCCGGGCCAAGGTTTTCTTTCCTCTCTTCGCTGCCAGCGCCACCATCGGCGACATCAGCGGCGGTTTCCTGGTCCGCGTCCTGGGGCCCCGGCTCGAATCCTGGCAGCTTTACGGCCTGGCGGCCCTGGCCCTGGGGCTGATCCTCGCCCTGTCCTGGCCCCTGGTCCGGCGCTATTTCGTGGTCTCCCACCACGGCGGGGAGGAGGAAAGGGCCAGCTTCGCCGAAAACCTGCGTTTCTGCGGCCGCTCCCGGTACCTGCAGGCCCTCTTCGTTCTCTCCATCGCCGTCCTGGCCCTGTACACCGCCATCCACTACGCCTTCAACGTCGCCGCCGCGGCTTGTTTCCCCAGCGAGGCCCAGACCACCGGGTTCTTCGGGCTCTTCTACGGGGCCACCGGGATCGGCACCCTGGTTGTCACCACCTTCCTGCTGCGGCGGGTGCTGCGCTGGGCAGGAGCCGGCAGCGTCTACACCTGGGTCTGTGGGGTGTATTTGGCGGTGGTCCTGGCGTTGGGGGCAGCTTTTGGTGGGGGGGGGATGTTGGACCAGTTGTGGGCGGTCTTTGCCCTCAATCTGGTCAACTTCCTGCTCTTGGACAGCGTGGTGGCGCCCACCTACCAGGTGCTGATCAAGCTGGTGCCCCAGCGCCACAGCGACGGGGCGCGTATGATTATGGAGGGTGGATTCATGCTGGTGGGGGGCCTGGCGGGGGCCGGCCTGACCGGCCTCCATGCCGGGGGCATAATCACCCTGGAGGGGATGTTCCTAGCCCTCGCCGGGCTGAGCGCGGCGATGGTGGGGGGGGGCTGGTACCTCAGCCAGAGGTACACCGAGGTGTTGATCCGGGCGTTGCGCGAGCAGGATGTTACCGTGGACGATGCGGCGGCCCTGGAATCGATGCGTAAGCTAATCGCCAGCTCGGGGGATTTCGCTAACAGCCTGTTGCAGCACCGCGACGACCAGGTCCGGCAGTTGGGCATCGAGATCCTCCAGAAAAACCCCGGGCCGGCGGCGGCGGCGGCCTGCCTGCCCCTGATCGACCACCCCAATCCGCGTATCCGCAGCGCCGCATTAGAAGCCCTGGGGCCCGGCGGGGCGGCGGCCGAGGGCCTGGATCACATCCTGCCCCGCCTGGACGACGAGGACCCCGAGGTGCGGCAGAGCGCCGCCCGGGCCCTAGCCCTGCGGGTGGGGGGAGCGGGGGGGCGGCGGCAGGAGTTGATCGCGGCGGTGGCTCCCCGCCTGGAGCGGGAGGCCGGCAACGTGGCGCTGCAGGCCGAGTTGTGCGCGGTGCTGGAGGGCCTGGGGGACGAGGGCACCGTGTCGCGGCGGCGGGCCCTGGTCGAATCCTTCTTGGCCGGCGAGGAGGTGAGCCAGATCAGCGCCGGCATCCGCGTGGCCCAGGTGATGCCCGAGGGCAGTTTCCCCCAGGTGCGGGCCCTGCTCCAGCACGCCCATCCGGGGGTGCGCGAGGCCGCCCTGCGCAGCCTGGCCCAGCGGGGCGGCGAAGCCGGGGAATACCTGGCCGCGCTGGAGGACCCCGACCCCGACGTGGTGGAAGCGGCGGTGGAGGCGCTGGAGGCGATCAGTGGGGCCGCCCCGCGCCGAGCCCTATTGGAGGCCCTACCCGAACTCCCCCTCAAAGCCTGGGAAGGGCTGCTGGCCGCCCTGATCCGCATGGACGACCCGGCACTAGGGCCGGCGCTGATGGATTCGTGCCGTTCCCGGTTGCTGGAGGCCAACCGCCACCTGGGGGCCATCCGCCTGCTGGCTCCCAGCGCCGGGCTGCCGGCGGTGGAGTTGCTGATCGACCAGTTGCGCCTGCAGATCCATTTGGTGCAGAACGGGGTGATCCGGCTTCTGGGCGCCCTCAGCGATGGCGGGGTGGTCAGTGATCTGCTCGAACGCCTCGGCGGTAGCGACCCGGAGGGACGGGACCAGGCGGTGGAGTTGCTCGAAAACATCGGCGACCCAGGGATGCTCAAGCTGCTCCTGCATCTGATTGAGGCCACCCAAGAAGAAGGGCCCCGGGAATCAGCGGCGATGGGCCTGGAGGAGTTGCTGTCCGGCCTGCTGGACACCCCGGATCGCTGGACCCAGATGGCGGCGGTATGGACGGCCTCGGCCCTGGGGCAGCAGCGATTGGTGGAATCACCCCGCGCCAGGATCCTGGCCCCGGAGGCCGGGGCCCTGGTGGCACAGCTATCTGTCGCGAAAGGAGGACCGGCGATGAGCGCCGTAGATCAGCCCCTAACCATTATGGACAAGATCGCCTTCCTCAAGGGCTCCTCCCTCTTTGCGGCCCTGCCCCTGGAGGAGCTGCACCATGTGGCCCTGTCCATGCAGGAGGAGAGCGTGCGCCCTGGAGCGGTGGTGATCGAGGAGGGCACGCGGGGGGACAAGATGTACATCGTGGTCAGCGGCGGGCTGGAGGTGCGCAAGGCCGGATCCGAGGCCCCCATCGCCGCCCTGGCGGAGAAGCAGGTCTTCGGGGACATGGCGCTCTTGGACGACGAGCCGCGCTCGGCCTCGGTGGTGGCCGTCTCGGAGGTCCACCTGCTCTCGCTGCAGCGCCGCGACCTGGAGCGCATCCTGCGCCGCTACTCCTCCATCGCCTTCTCGATGATGCGGCTGCTCTCGCGCAGGCTCCGGGAGAGCATGGCCTCCTAAGCCGGGTCTGAGAGGGCCCAGGGCAGGCCCATCAGCACCCACAGGGTCCACAGGGCCGCCAGCAGGGCGGTTGCCCAGTCGCCCCGGCGGGCCCGCCACTGGCAGACCAGCGCCAGGCCCAGGTTGACTAAGGTGACCAGGTTCCATCTCAGCACCTCATGGCGGTTGGGGGTCAGGCCGTAGTCGAGGGTGCGGCTGACGATGGCGGCCAGGGCGCAGAGATTGATTAGAGAGCTAAGGCAGCCCAGGGCCAGGAACTGCCAGCGCAGGGCGGTATCCTGGGTGGGGGAGCGCTGCTCCCCGGGATCGGCCAGGGCGGCGGTCATCAAGGCGATGATGGCCATGACCGTCGCGTTGTAGACGATCAGCACCTCCTGTTCCTCAAAGGGCCACCAGAAATAGGCGGGGACAAACCAGCAGACGTACACCGCCAGCACCGCCAGGGCCAGGAAGATCCAGGTCAGGATGCGCAGCAGGCGGGCCAGGCCGGTGTCCCAGCGCTGGGAAGTGGGCGGGCGGGCCGGATCACTGGCGCTGGCCAGGGCTAGCAGCGGGACCGCGCCGATGCCCCAGGCGGCTGCGGCCTGGATGGTCTCTGGGGAGGGCTTAAAACCAAGGGCGGCGAAGATGCCGCAGGTCAGGCCGACGAAAACCATCCAGGCGCCGAAGTAAAGCCCTCCGGTCACCAGGATCTTCATGGACTTTACCAGTAAGGCGTGGCCCTGCGCCGGCGGGTCGGGGCGGCCCCAGGGACAGGCCCGCCCCCCCAAGGCCGCCCAGGCCGCGAAGGGCAGGTGCAGGATGGCGACCTGGGCGAGTGTCGGCCCGGCCCCAGAAGAGGAGGGCTGGGCACGCGGCGAGCAGGGCCATGAAGAGGGCCGGCAGGTAGGTCACGTGCTGGTCCGGCCGGCTAGCGTTGCCCCGGGCAGGGCCGGGAAGCCGAGCAAGCCCAGCCCGGCCAGGGGGCTCCAGCCGATCCAGAAGAGCGGGCTGGTGATCTATGGGCTGGGGACCGGGGGCCAGCCATCGGCGGCGAGGAAGGTCAGGAAGCCCATGAGCGCACTGTCGGCCAGGGCCGCGATCCAGTGGTTGGCCTGGCTTGCAGGGGCGGAGACCTCGCGCAGAGGGCGCAAGTCCAGGCGGTAGGCGCAACCCGCCAGCAGCGGCTCGTCGGGATGGGCCTGGCTGCTGCGGCTGATGCATTCCCTGAAGGCGGCCTCGTCCTGTTTGGCCAGGGCCTGGCGGTAGAGGCGTTCCCGGGCAGCGGCGTCGCCTCGCGCCGCTTCGAATGGATCGCGGTTGATTACCGGGGTCTCAAGGTGTCATTGACGCATGGCCCGCACCAGGGCCTCCATCAGCGCCTGCCTGCCTTTGGCTGTGAGCCGGTAATCGGTGCGGGGCACGCGGTGGGCGAAGTACTTGCTGCACTCGACGTACCCGGCTTCTTCGAGCTTGCGGGCGTGGACGCTGAGGTTGCCGTCGGTGGTGTCGAGGATCTGGCGCAACTCGGAGAAGCTCAGTTTCTCGTTGATCGCCAGGGCGCTGACAATGGCCAGGCGCAGGCGCTCTTGGATCAGTCGGTTGGTGGCGCTACTTTTGCCCAGGCCGCGGATGGCCTGCAGGGCCGGGGCACCACTCGGAGCGGACCGGCGGGCGCGGGCGCGCTCAGCCACCGTGTCTCCAGGCGATGTACAGGCCGAAACCGAAGTGTAGCCCTCCAAAGCCGCATCCCAGCAGGAAATCCCCCCAGGCGGGCGGGGCCAGGCAGGCCACCGCACCTATCGCCACAAAGCAACCCCCATCAGCGGCACGACCTTGATCGACGCTGCCCCCCGGTCGCCACCCCGTATCCGTAGAGGAGCAGCCAAGCCGCCGGCAGCAGTTCGGCCAGGTGATGGCTCCAAAAGACCCCGGTGAGCAGGGTGCCTACTAAGAGGGGCGGCCCCAGTCCGAGAAAGAACCGGCGGGCCGGTTCGCTGCGCAGGGGCAGGCGGGCAGTTCGGTCCTTGTGGAGGATGCCAGCAGTCCCAGGGCAAAGGCTGCGCTCGCGGCCCCCAGCCAGGTGCCAAGCCAGGCGGTAGGCTCGGTTTGGCCGTGGGCCAGATAGGCGCCGGTGGCGCCGATCAGACCCATCCCCACGTTGGCCCAGCCTGGCACGGTGGTGAAGGAGCCGGCGGATCTGGCGCAATTCATCGAGGGCGCGCTGGGGGGCCGAGGGAGTGAAGGGAGGGTCGGTGGTCATGCCGATGAGTTAAAGCCCGTGCTACTGTATTGTCAAAAACTTTGGGATGTAAAGTATCGGCGTCAAAATCCGCTCAACAGGCGCGGCCAAAGATCCTTTGCGCTTCGAGGACCGTGGCGGCCCGCCCGTCGGCGACCAGGGCCAGGGTGCGCAGGCCCAGCAGGGTTTCGTCCAGCGGGGTGGCCGGCAGGGCCTCCAGGCCGGCGCGGCGGGCGAAGAGCTGGTGTAGCCGGGGCAGGTTGCGGGCCAGGCCGCCGCTTAGGATGGCCTGGGCGAGCTGATGGGGCGGGTCGAGGAGGTCCCGCACCTCCAGGTACTGGTCGAGGAAGGAGCGCAGCAGGGAGGAGAGGTAGTTCTCCAGGGTGTAGGCGTCCTCCTCGATGCCTGTGATGCCTCCACCCTCTTGGTACCCCCGGGCGCTCTTGAACATGCTCAGGTCAAAATGCATGGTGGCCCCGGCCAACTCGGCCTCGCCCAGGGCGGCGAGCAGGTCCCAGAACCCCTGCGCCTCGCTCCCCCGGATCTGGGAGAGAAAGCCGAGGTGAGCGGCCAGGGCGCGGCCGGCGGGGATGTGGGTGATGGTCTGCAGGGGCAGTTCGTCGAAAAAGGGCCGGGTTTCCAGCTCCTCGTTATGGCTTTCGCCCCCGATGACCGAAGCCTGGGAGCCGGTACCCAGGTTGAGGGAGAGGCTCTGCCCGGGGAGATTGGCCGCCCCCAGCACCGCGCACTGGTGGTCGCCCACCCCCGCGTAGATGGGCACCCGCGCCCCGTCCTGGCACCAGTACCCGGCC
The DNA here is from genome assembly GCA_016867395.1 of Candidatus Handelsmanbacteria bacterium. GTDB lineage: Bacteria > Latescibacterota > UBA2968 > UBA8231 > UBA8231 > SICG01. Next base: position 29,616 of record VGJS01000033.1, on the reverse strand, counting down.
ACGGCCTGCGGTGGGGCGGGCCGGCCCAGGTCCAGGGTGCAGCCGGTGAGGTCGCGCACGAGGGCAAGGAGTTCGGCGGAGACCTCGCTGCGCCCCAGGTCGTACAGCGCCATACCCGCCAGCATGGTGGGGTGGATCAGCCCGGTCGCCTCGCCGCAGCAGCGGGAAAGCCAGCAGGGCAGGGAGAGCAGGAGGGCCCGGTTGGGCAGGGCGGCGGCGCGGCCCTGGTGGATCAGGTTCATCAGCGGAAAGCCGGGCCGGGGGCGCATGCCGGTAAGCTGCTTGAAGTCCGGGCCCAACTGCCCGGCCACCAGGGAGAAGGTATCCTGTCCCCCCAGGGGATGGCGGGAGCGCTCGTCCTTCCAACTGATGTAGTTGCCCAGGGGCTGGTCCTGGGCGTCGAGCAGGGCGAAGCCGTGCATCTCGCTGCACAGGAGAATGCCGTGCAGAGGGGCCTGGGCCTGCCCGTCGGCGCAGATCTCGAGAAAGCGGCGGCGCAGGGCTCCGAGAGGGAGTTCAAAATGCCCGCTCGGGCCGGGGATGCTGGGGATGGCCGGGTAGCGCTGGGGATGGGCGAAGGCGCCGGTGTCCAGGTCCACCAGGGCGGCCTTGGTACTGGTGGTGCCGAAATCGACGAGCAGGTAGGGGGTCATGGGGCCAACTTAGGGCGAGGGCGGCCCAAAGGCAAGTTGGCCGGCGCCGTGGCGCTGGTTATATTTTTCCCTTCCGCAACCAAAGGAGAGGACCGATGACGCTGAAGGCGGCGCAGATCGAGCAGTTCAAGGCAGAGGGCTACCTGGTGGTCCGGGGAGGGTTGAAGGACGGCGACCTGGACCCGGTGATCCGCGAGTACGAGGCCCACATCGACAAAAGAGCGCGGGAGCTGAAGTCCGAGGGCAAGATCTCCTCGCTGCATGAGGGCGAGCCCTTTGAGCGCCGGCTGGCCCACATCTGCCGCGAGCACAACGCCATGTACCGGGAACTGGACATCATGCACCTGCGCGGCAGGGCCTCTTTTGAGTTTTTGCGCAATGAAAACCTGCTCGACATCGTCGAAGGCATTGTCGGGCCGGAGATCACTTGCAGCCCCATCCAGCACATCCGCCCCAAGCTGCCGGCTGGCCTCACCCCCGAGGGAGGCGACCCGCATGTGGCGCCCTGGCACCAGGACGCCGGGGTCACCTGGGCCGACGCCGACCCCTACTTCATCCTGACCGTCTGGATACCCCTGACCGAGGCCACGGTGGAGAACGGCTGCCTCCAGATCATCCCCCGCACCCACGGCAAAGGCCTGATGCAGCACCACACCAAGCCGGGGGTAGGCACGGTGATCATGGATGAGGAGATGCCCCAGAGCGCGGTGCTGACCCTGCCGATGCAGAAGGGAGATCTATTGTTGATGCACAAGGAGATCCCCCACCGCTCCACGGCCAATACCACGGAGAATATCCGCTGGAGCATGGACCTGCGCTACCAGGAGACCGGCACGCCCACGGGCCGGCCCTTCCATCCCGATTTTGTCGCCCGCAGCCGGGCAAACCCCGACAGTGTGCTCGCCGACCACGCCGAGTGGTCGCGCCGCTGGGTCGAGGCCCTGGAGCGCGGCAAGGGCATGCGCGGCCACCGCTGGAACTAGGAGAGAGAAAATGCAACTGAGCCAGGAGTACAGGGAGCATTTCGAGCGCGAAGGGTACGTGGTGGTGCGGGGCGGGTTGCAGGACAGCGACCTGGACCCGGTGATCCGCGAATACGAGGAGTACATCGACAAGCGGGCCAGGGAACTCAAGACCGAGGGCAAGATCAGCCAGTTGCACGAGCACGAGCCCTTCGGGCGGCGGCTGACGCGGATCTGCGAGGAGGACGGGACCATCTACAACGAACTGGACATCATGCAGTTCAGGGGCAGGGCTCTCTTCGATTTTCTGCGCAACGAGCACCTGATGGACCTGGTGGAGGGGCTGGTGGGGCCGGAGATCACCTGCAATCCCATCCAGCATCTGCGGCCCAAGATGCCCTCCAGGACCGCCAAGACCCCCAATACCCACATCGCCGGCTGGCACCAGGACGCGGCGGTGATGCGCGAGGAGGCCGATCCCATCGAGGTGCTGACGGTGTGGATCCCCATGTGCGAGGCCACGGTGGAGAACGGCTGCATGCAGGTGATCCCGCGCGTGGTGGGCAAGGGGATCCTCCATACCAAGAGCGCGGTGATGGAGGACGGGGAATTGCCCCAGACGCCGGCAGTGCCCCTGCCGATGCAGAAGGGCGAGGTGCTCCTGATGCACAAGGAGACCCCGCACAATTCCACGCCCAACCTCAGCGACTCCATACGCTGGAGCATGGATCTGCGCTACCAGCAGACGGGGACGCCTTCGGGTCGGGAGGTCTATCCCTCCTTCATCAGCCGCAGCCGCGCCAACCCGCAGTCGGTGCTCACCGACCACGGCGAGTGGTGCCGGCTGTGGGTGGAGGGGCTGGAGCGGGGGAAAGGGTACAAGTTTTATCGGTGGTGACTCGTAGTGGCGGGGCCTCTCCCTGCCGCTACGATCATAGCCACCCAAAAGCCCGCCGCAGTGCCTCCTTCCCGTCCTGGGTCACGTTCCCGCCGTGGCCCACGATCACCCGCGAAAAATCCCGCGACAGCAATTCCTCCACCGACTGCCTGAAGGCGCTGCGGTCCTTGATGAAGGCTCGGAAGATGCGCGAGCAGGCCACCTTGCCGTGTGCGGCGTTGGCTTTGAGGATCAGTTTGCCCAACAGGGACTGGTCTGGGCTGAGGTTGAAGACCAGGTCGGCGAGGATCAGGCTCTGGCTGGGGGGATGGAAGAAGACGTACTCGTTGAGCTTGGGCATGCCGGCGATGAAGAGTTTGGGCAGTTCCGCCTCCCAGGGGGTGGGCTGGTCGGGGCGGAGGAGTTCGCCGAAAGGCAGTTCGGGATGGGCTTGGCGCAGGCCGGGCACACCCCAGAAGGTGGCCTGGGGATAACGGGAAAACCAGGGGGGCCAGTACAGGTCGTGGAAGAGGCTGGGGGCCACGAGGTGGCTCACCGGGCCGAGGGCGGCCAGGGCACTGACAATATCTTCATCCAACTCGACGGGGGAGTGGACCAGCAACTCCCCGGAGGCGAGGCGGGCCACCACCATGCGGTGGTCGAGGCGCAGGCCGGGGGCTTTGAGGGGGCGGTTGAGTTCCCAGAGGTTTTCGGCGAGAGAGGTGAGCATGGGACCTCCTGTTATGGTATCTCCAACAAGGCCTGGAAGTCGGCCAGTTGCCCGGGAGCACCCATCACCCCCACCCTGTCGCCGGCCTCCAGGCGCTGGTCCGCGGTGGGGTTGGGATGCAATACCCCGCCGCGCAGCAGTCCCACCACCGAGGCGCCGGTGCGGGTGCGCAGGGCCAGTTCGGCGATGCTGTGGCCAACGCCGGGGCTGGAGGCGGGGATCTCCAGCCAGGTCAATGCGAGCCCACTGGCGGCCTGCTGCAACTGGGCCAGGGTCTGGTACGCCCCGCCGTTCTGGTAGAGGGGGGCATAGAGTTCCTGGCGCACCGCGTCGGTGAAGCGCTGGATCTGGGCTGGGGGGATACCGAGGTGGAGGAGGGCCTGGCGGGTGATCTCCAGGCCGGCCTCGAACTCGGGCTGCACCACCTCGTCCACCCCGTGGTCGCGCAGCCAGCGCATCTGCTCCAGGCCCTCGGCCCGGGCGACGATGCGCAGGCCGGGATTGAGGCGGCGGCCCTGGTAGACGATGAGCCGGGCAGAGGCGATGACCGGGGCGGTGATCAGCAGGAGCCGGGCCCGCTCAAGGCCCGCTGCGCGCAGCACCACCTCCTGGGAGGCGTCGCCGTAGAGCACCGGGAACCCCGCCTGACGGGACTGCTCCACCCGCCTGGGGTCCAACTCGATCACCACGAACTCCTGCTCCAGTCGCTTGAGCACCTGGGCCACATGCCGGCCCACCCGGCCGCCCCCGGCGATGACCACGTGGTCGCGGCATTCGGCGCTGGGTAGCTGGATGGTCTGCAAGGGCTCGCGGGGGGAGAAGCGGCGGAAACGGGCATAGAGCGGGGCGGTGAGGCCGCTGACGATGGGAGTGAGGAGCATGGTGGCGATCGTGGCGCAGAGCACCAGGGAGAACTGCTCGGCGGTGATAGCCTGGGCGGTCAGGCCCACCCTGGCCAGCACAAAGGAGAACTCGCCGATCTGGAAGAGACCCAGGCCCACGGCCAGGGGCGCGACGTTGCCGTAGCCAAAAAAGCGGGTCAGACCTCCCAGGATCAGCCCCTTGCCCAGGCCCACCAGCAGAACCAGCAGCAACACCGCCGGCCAGTGAGCCCACAAAAAGGCCGGGTCCAGCAACATGCCCACCGAGACGAAGAAGAGCAGGCCGAAGAGGTCGCGCAGGGGGACCACGTCGCTGAGGGCCTGGTGGCTGTAGTCGGACTCGCCCAGGACCATGCCGGCGACAAAGGCACCAAAGGCGAAGGAGAGCCCAAAGAGGTGGGTGGCGTAGCCCACGCCCAGGCCGATGGCGGTGACGGCCAGGAGGAAAAGCTCGCGCGAGTTCCAGTCGGCGATGAGGGCCATGAGGCGGGGGATGAGCCGGGTGCCGGCCAGCACCATCAGGGCCAGGAAGCCGGCGGCCTTGAGGAGGGCCCAGGTTAGGGTGGAGAAGGCGAAGGCCGGCTGGCTGAGCTGGGGCAGGACGATCATCAGGGGCACCACCGCCAGGTCCTGGACGATGAGGATGCCGATCATCACCCGGCTGGAGAGGCTGCCCAGGCGGCCCTGGCCCATCAGGGTTTTGAGCAGGACCATGGTGCTGGACAGGGAGATCAGGGCGCCCAGCCACACCGAGGGCAGCCAGTCCCAGCCCAGCAGGCGGCCGATCCCGTACCCGTATGCGATGGTGAGGACCAGTTGGATGGGGGTGCCCAGGAGGGCGACGCGGCGCACCGGCCGCAATTCCCTGAAGGAGAACTCCAGGCCGATGGCGAAGAGCAGCAGGGCCACGCCGATCTCGGCCAAAAGCTCGATGTTGCGGACATCGGAGATGGTGATGCCGCCGGTGTGGGGGCCCACCAACACCCCGGCCAGGATATAGCCCAGGATCAGGGGTTGCCGGCACCACTGGGCCACCAGGCCGCCCAGGAGGGCGGCGACGATGATGATGGCCAGGTCGGCGGCGATGCCCACGCGGGGTCTAACCCTTCACGGCGCCCACGGTGATGCCCTTGGTGATCTGCTCCTGCAGGATGATGTAGCAGGCGATGGTGGGCAGCATGACGATCACCAATCCGGCGAAGAGGGCGCCGAAATCCACCTTGTAGAACTGCACGAACTGCAGCACCGCCAGACCCAGGGGCAAGGTGCGCAGGTGGGAGGAGGAGAGCAGGACCAGGGCCAGGAGGTACTCGTTCCAGATGGCGATGAAGGTGAAGATGCCCACGGTGGTCAGGCCCGGCTTGGCCAGGGGCAGCATCACCCGCCAGAAGAGGGTGAAGTGGGAGCAGCCGTCCATGATCCCGGCTTCCATGATGGTGGTGGGGATGGTGCGGAAGAAGGCGGTGAGGACAAAGACGGTGAAGGGGATGCCCGAGGCGGCGTAGACCAGGATGAGGCCGAGGTGGGTGTCGATGAGGTGCATCCCCTTGACTAAAAAGAAAAGCGGCACCAGCCCGAGGAAGATGGGGAACATCAGGCCGGCCAGGAAGGCGTAGTAGAGCAGGTTGCTGCCGCGGAACTGGTACTTGGCCAGGGAATAGCTGGCCATGGCCCCCACCAGGAGTTGCAGTACCAGGGTGGTGCTGGTGACGAAGATGCTGTTCCAAAAGTAGTCCCCCAGCCGGGCCTCGTTCCAGGCTTTGGCGAAATTGGTCAGCTCCCAGACGTCGGGCAGGGACCAGGCGCTGGCGAAGAGTTCGTCGGTGGTCTTGAAGGAGGTGTAGAGCAGCCAGACCATCGGGAAGACCACCACCAGGGCGTAGAGCACGAAGCTGAGCTGGACCAGGACCCGGCGCAGGAGGAGCATCAGTACTCCACCGCCTCGCGCCGCTGCAGGCGCAGGGAGAGCAGGGCCAGGGAGAAGGTGATGAGGAAGAGGGTCATGGCCAGGGTGGTGGCGTAGCCGAATTTCCCCAGCTCAAAGGCGTTTTCGTAGATGTAGGTGGCCAGGGTCTCGGTGGCCCGGTCCGGGCCGCCGTCGGTCATGATCCGCACCACGTCGAAGGTGCCGAAACCATTCAAAAGCAGAAAGACCACGCTGACCTTCATCATCTCCGCCAGCAGGGGCAGGGTGACGTGCCAGAAGGACTGCCATTCCCCGGCCCCATCGATACGGCAGGCGTCGTAGTAGTCGGAGGGGATGCCCTCGATGGCCGACAGGTAGAGGATCATGTAGAAGCCGGTGGCGGCCCAGACCTTGACCATCACCACGCACCAGGGGGCCCAGGCCGGGTCGCCCAGCCAGGAGGGCAGGTCGGCCAGGCCGAAGAGGCGCAGGAAATTGCTGAAGATGCCGAACTGGGGGTTGAGGGCGAACCACCACAACACGGCGATGGCCACCTGGGAGATGAGGTTGGGGAAGAAGAAGGCGACGCGGAAGAAGCGGGTCCCCCGCACCAGGCCCCGCGAGATGGTGACGGCAAAGTGCAGGGCCAGGGCCGGGACAATGGCCCCGGCGAAGATGGTGAAGAATACCGTGTTGCCCAGGGCTTTCCAGAAGTGCGGGTCCCCGAACATCTGGCGGAAGTTGTCCAGGCCGTTGAACTCGATCTGCATGGAGACCCCCCGCCACTTGGCGAAACTGACCCCGAAAGCCAGGAAGTAGGGGGCGATCATGAAGAGCAGGTACAGGAGCAGGGCGGGCAGGACGAAGAGCAGGCCGGCCTTCCAGTTCTTGGTCATGGCTTCAGCGACTGGCCAGGGGCTTGGAAGGCAGGCGGGTCATACGCACCCGATCCGGGTCCTGGCGCAGGCGCTGGGCCTGGGCTTCGATCCGGTCGGCAAAGCCCTGGGGGGACAGATCGCCGTTGAGGACCGCGCCCAGGGCGTTCTCGTACTCGATGCGCAGCTCGGGGTACCAGGAGAGGAAGCGGAGGTTGAAGGTCTCATTCCCCGCGGCCTGCACCGCGTCGAGGGCGCTCTGCATGGCCGGGGGGATGGGCACCCCTTCGGTGCTGCCCCGGATGGGCATGACCGAACCGATGGTGGCCAGGAAGTTGGCGGCCATCTTCCTGGAGAGCAGGATGCGGAAGTACTCCATGCCCCAGTCGGGGTGGGCGGCCTGGCGGGGCACCCAGAAGGCCGGGCCGGCGTCGGCGCCCACGGCCTTCTGGCCGCCCTTGCCATCGGGGAAGCCGGGCACGGGCATCAGCCGCATCTCGAAACCGGGGGGCAGGGCGTTCTTCATCTCGGATTCGAGCCAGGTGCCGCAGGGGATCATGGCGGCCTTTTCCTGCAGCCAGATCATCTGCCCCTCGGTGTGGGAGAAGGAGGAGGAGCCCTCCAGGACATAGCCCTGCTCCACCAGCTCGCGCGAGAGCCCGGCGGCGCGGACCACCTCCGGCCGTTGCCAGGCGCCGGGCTCCAGGTTGTCGATGGCCAGGTACAATTCCTCGCCACCCAGCTTGTAGAGCAGACCCCGGAAGATCATGCCGAAATAGGAGGGGTACTTGCCCTGGTGGGTAAGGGGGGCGATGGAGGAGGTGGTCTTGATCCTTTCACAGAGGGCAAGGAACTCGTCCCAGGTGGAGGCCGGGACCCAACCCCGCTCGTCGAACATCCTCTTGTTGTACCAGATGCCTTCGACCGCGTAGGTGATGGGCAGGAAGTACTGTTTGCCCTGGTACTGGCCCTGCTCCAGGGTGCCGGGCAGGAAGGTGTCCTTGAACTTGACATCCTCCTGGCCGTAGGCCGGGGCATTCATCAGCGAGTCGAGGTCGGACACCAGGCCATCCTGCAGGTTGACCCAGAAGTTGATGTTGTGGATGCACCAGAAGGCGTCGGGTGGGTTGCCGGCCAGGAAGCGCGAGCGGGACTGGTCCCAGGCTCTGGGGTTGCCCCAGACGTGGGCCTGGATTTCGGGATGTGCTCGCTCGAACTCGGCCCCCGCGTCGTAGACCCACTGTAGCCCGTACCCGCCCTGAAAGAAGACCCCTTCCATAAGCTGGGGGCCCAGTTGGGCCCTGGGGTCTTCTCCCCGCAGGAAGAAGGAGAGGCCGTAGAGCAGCAGGAGGGCGCCAAAGACGAGTTGGGAGCGCATGGGCAGAAGGAGAAACAAGGGTACAGCAAATTAGCCAAGGGGCCTGGGCTTGTCAATCGTTTGGCGGGAAGAAGCGCCGGCGCGCCGCCTCGCCGATGAGGACCCGGGCTGGCAACTATCAATAGGCTACCTGCACCAGCCGCCGGGCGCGCTCCTGGCGGGCGTCCCCCTCGATGCTCAGTTCCAGCAGGTACAGGCCTGGGGGCAGCAGCCGGCCCCCGGCGCGGCCGTCCCAGGAGAAGGCGCGGTGGCCGGCCTGGGCCAGGAGTTCGTCGGCGTGGACCAGACGGCCGGCCAGATCGAAGAGGCGCAGGCGCAGGGGCCGGGGGGCCAGCACGTTGACCAGGTCGAGGGAGAGTTCCAACTGGTCGTTGATCCCGTCGCCGTTGGGGGTGAGGATGGGGCTGTAGCGCAGGTTGGCCAACAGGTCCTGGGCCACGGGCAGGCGCACCACGTTGCCGTTGCTTACGCTCAATTCTGTGGCGTCACCCGGCTCGGCGGGTTGGCGCACCTTGGTGCGGCTGTCCTCGAGAAAGAGGTCGAAGCGGGTGGACTGGTGGAAGACGGCCGAGGCGAAGCGCAACTCCACCAACTGGTCGGAGCGCAGGGCGCTGGGGAAGAGGACCTGGAAACCTGCGGCGGTGGAATCGACCTGGGCTGCGGCCGGCTGCCCGTCCAGGTACGCGCCGGTGAAGCGCAGGGGCACAGTGGCCTCGACGGCGAGGCGGTCCAGGCCGGGGGCGGCGCCCTCGGGCCGCAGGAAGTAGGAGAACTCGGTGGACTCGCCGGGGCGCACCTCGGGCGGATTGATCTCGCCCAGGGCCCGGCTGGCCAGGGGCGGGGTGTAGGCGATGGTCAGCCAGTCCAGGCTGGCCGCCCGGTCGGGATGATCGCTGACCAGGCGGGCGTCCAGTTCGAGGTAGCGGCGGGGGGAGGGGGACTGGAAGGCTTCGCCGGAGAAGGCGTAGATCTTGCTCCAGGGACTCCAGTCGCCCCCGGCCACCAACAAGGTATCGATGGGCCCGCGGAAGGAGGGGATGAGTTTTTCGTATTTCTTCTGGGTGACCTCCTTGCCGTCCTTGTCGCGGTAGGTAAGCTGCTCGACCACCTGGTCGCCGGTTCGGCTGCGCAACTCGACCCTGGTGCCGGCCGGGGCATCGCCCCCCCAGGAGAGGGTTTGCAGGTTCCGGTCAGTGCCCAGGTCGATGATGTGCGAATGGAATTGCAGGGACTGGGGGTAGCCCTCGCTGTAGACCTGAAGTTCCTCGGTGGCCCCGGTGACCAGGCAGAACTGCGAGGTGCGGCCCTGGGTGCCGCCCACAGCCACGGCGCAGGCGGCGTCCCAGACCCTCCAGACGAAGCGGACATAGCGGGTGGGCTGGGAGTCGAACTTGTGGTCGGCCATGCCCATGGTGATGGATTCGTCGGTGGGATAGTCGGCGTAGTGCTTGGTCCACACCCGGCTGCCGTCGGGGGCCAGGGAGCCGTCGGAGGTGAGGACCTCGTAGTACTTGTAGATGAAGCTGCGCCGCGACACGAAGGCGGCGGTGGTGATGCCCCCGCCGTTGCCCGAGCGCACCACCACCCCGCCGATGAGGCGGAACCAGTCTACCCAGTACACCGCCCCCAGGTCCAGGGTGATGTTGCCCCAGATGTCGTAGGGGGCGCGCGGCTCGTTGCGCTGCTGCCAGCGGGAGGTCAGGTCGCCGTCGATGAGGGCCTGGGCGTTGCCGGTCTGCACCGCCTCGTCGGGCTTGCTGGTATCGACGATGATCTCGATGTCCCCGCCCCGGTGACGCAGGTTGGCCAGCAGGTTGTCGCCCACCCCCTCCACCTCCACCTCGGTGAGGCGGGCTCCGGGGGGGCTTTGCAGCACGGCGAGGCGCAGGTACTGGATGGGGGTGTGCTCGGGGCGGTCCAGTTCGTAGACCAGGCGGTGCCGGGTGTTCTCCTTGAAGCGCTCACTGATGCGGTAGACCAGGGTGTTGGGGATGGGGTTGGCGATCTGGTCGAGCTGCTGCTCCCCGGTGGAGAGCATCAGGTCGAAAAGCTCGAAGGGCGGGGCGTCCTCGGCAAAGACCAGCACCACCCGGTAGGCCGAGACCCCGCGCCCCAGGTTGATCTCGATGAAGCGGTCCTCCAGGGGAGCGGCCAGGTCCGGGGCCCAGCCAGTGGCCGGGTCCCCGTCCATCACCAGGGGGGCGCTGCCGGGGTTGGAGCCCACGCTGCGGATGCCCCCGCCGAAGCGCCCCGCGTCGAGGGCGGCGTTGTTGTGCTTGCGGATCTGCACCGGCTTGAGGTCGCCCTCGGCGGTGAACTCCAGGGCGCCCAGGGGCAGTTTCCAGGTCTGCCACTGCTGCGGGGTGTCGAAGCGCAGCTCGTCGGCGGCCAACAGGACGGGCAGGGCAAGGAAGAGGAGCAGGGCGGGCATGGCACACCTCCGCAGGGGGAAGGGGTGACGGTGCGGTACTTTTTTCAGGCCCAGGCTTGGCGGGCGCTGCCGATCCACTCCAGTTGATAGGTGCGGCTCATGCCATAATAATGGAAGGAGTGGTGGCGGATGCCGGCCCGGCGCACCATCAGCACCTGGTCCCGCAGGGCCTCCATCGAGGAAAAAGCGCGCTGGTTGTGCATGATCTCGGGCTCGGCCCAGGAGGGGGCCTGTTGCAGGTCGGCGACAAGGTTGTGGTACTGCTCGTCGAGGGTGGCGCCCCGGCAGCCGAAGCTTACCCGCTTGAGATGGGGGTGGAAGCGGCCGTAGTCCAGGCCGCCCAGGACGTGGCGGTGCTGCTGGGGGCCAAAGGGCATGAAGGCCCCGCCCTGGGCCAGGGTGAGGGCCTGCACCTCCTCGTACAGGGAGGTGACGGTGTCGCAGCGGGTTTCAAGGTAGGGCCAGAGCCGACCGCCGAAGGCGTTGCGGGCCCATTCCTCGTCCACCGGGCCCTGGTCCCATTCCTCGGGGGGGAGAGCCAGGCTGTCGAAGAGGTGGTCGCGCACCTCGCGGCGCAGGGCGAGGGGATCGTTGCCAGCCCGCCGGTCCCGCTCCAGACAGTGACCGCAGAAGCACAGGCTCAGCAGGAACTGGTCCCGGGGGCAGGGTCTCATCTCCACCTTGTCCACCACGAAACCGGAGTTCCATCCCCCGTAACCGAGGGATTCGTGGCGGATGCCGTCGCCTCCGTAGGTGGTCATCAATTCCTCGACCAGGGCCAGGTCGTAGGCGCGCACCTCGGGATTGGCCGGGCACAGGTGCGCCCGCTGCCGCTCGCCCAGGGCGTCCACACAGCACGCCTCGGGGTGGTTGCGGGCGGTGCTGTGGCTGAAGTGGAAGACCACGAAGAAGATCACCCCCCAGTCGCGCTGGCGGGCCGCATCGACGATGTTGGCCAGGTACCCGGCGCTGTCCACACATTCGCCCAGCACGGGTCGGATGCGGGTGCGGCTCCAGGCCGAATGCTGCGGGGGAAAGAAGACCGAGCCCTCGTCCCAGCGCAAGAGGCGCTTGGGGTTGTGGGGCAGCAGAAAGGTGTTGGCGTGGTACACTGCGGCGATGAACAACTCGTTGAGGCCGCAGGTATCGCCTAGAAAGTCAAAACAGTCCTCGATGCCTTCCTCGGTGATGTCCCATGGGTGGATGTAGATGCCGCCGGAGGAGCCGGTCTTGAGCATGGCTCAGACCTCCGGGAAGGCGAGCGGGGTGCGGTTGCCCACGTAGGGAGGGCGCAGGAGGTCGCGCTGGAGTTGGGTGGTGGCCATGGCCTCGTACTGCTGGAGCTTGGTGGCATCGGCCCAGGTGGAGTACCCAGGGGAGTACTTGTAGAGCAGGGCCCGCCGCCGGCCCGGAGCGGTCCATCTGCGGGTGCCGTGGACCAGGGCCTCGGTGAAGATGAGCATGTCCCCGGCTTTGAAGGACGGGTTGACCACGAGGTGGGAGTAGACCTCGGGCTTGTAGGTGTTGATGGCCGCCTTGTGGCTGCCGGGCACTCCGATCAGGCCGCCGGCGCCGGGGGGCACGTCCTCCAGGGCGTACATCACCACGATCAGGCCGTTCCACATCCTGTTGTACGCCCACTGGTACTGGTGCTCTCCATGGTCGGCACGCAGGCCGCCGTGGAGGTTCTCGCGCACCTCGGTGTCCTTGTTCATCTGAAGCCCGTAGGTGTGGTCCAGGCGCAGCCAGTCGCCAATGATGGTGCGCATGATCCTCAGGGTGCGGGGGTGGGCCATCAGCTCCATGAAGCAGGGGTCGAGGTGGAGGAAGGAGAAGCTGTGGGGGAAGCTGCCGGCCTGGTCGGCGTCGATGATCCCGTTCATGCGGCGGACCAGGTCTGGGGGGATCAGGCCGGGGTAGATGATGTATCCGTTGAGGTCGAACTCGTAGATCTCGGCTTCGGTCATCTAGGAGGCTCCTCTGAGCAAGCGGAGGGGGTACTTGGCGAAATGCAGCTTCTGCACGGCAACCCGCTCCCCCGCCTGGAGCCGGCAGCGGTTCACGCCGGCGGCGAGGGACTGGCCCTGCTGGTCGCGGCCGTTGCAGGCCAGGGCATGGGGGCCGGCTTCCTGCATCTCCTCGGCCAGCACCCGCACGGGTTGGCCCATCAGGTTGCAGACGGTCGGGCGCACCGGCAAGGCCTGGGGCAGTTGACCGGCGATGGTGGTGCTGGGGTTGAGGGGGTTGGCGCAGTTGGTCACCAGGCCGCAGGAGCTAGGCGTCACCTGCACCTCGACGGTGAGGGTGGCGTGGGCGGTGTTGTCGGCCAGGTCAGTGGCAGTGCCGGTGACCGACTGATTGGCGCCATCATTGGTCTGGGTGATCGGCAGCGTTACACCGGCGAGGCGGAAGTGGGCGGCTGCCCCGGAGAAACTGACCGCGATCGGACCCAAGTACCAACTTCCCGGGGTTCGGGATCCGGCGGTGGCGGGGCTGATGGTCGGCGGGGTCTTGTCGAGGTGGATGGTGTTCACGATCAGGTGCCCGGTGTTGGCATGGCGGTCGGTCGCGGCGGCGGACTGGCCAGGACCTTCACTGGTCAGGGTGAGCGGGGACGGCTACCAGACCTCACTTTGGGGACCAGGGAAGCCCGGGGGCATAGAGAGGCAGAGCGAAGCTGAGAAGAACAAGCGTAAGGAAGGACAAATGACCCAGGCGATCCATGGGCTCTCTTCCTCCGGGAGCCAGCTAGCAGGGGACTATGGGTGCGGGGAAGATAACACCAGGGCGCGTGGTCTGCCAAGAAAAAGGGCGCGAACCCCGGGGGGCCGCGCCTGTGGACCGCGGGCGCTAGTACCCCCCGGGCCGGGATCGGGACGCACCTACTTGCCCAGGGCCGCGCTGCTAATGAGCAGTTGGCGGTGCTGGTCCAGACCCAGGGCCAGGAAACCGAGGGCGGGGGCCTGGCCTGGTCGCAGCACGTGGCTGCCCTGCCAGATGCCGGGGGCCAACTGGATCACCTCGAGCGCCTGGCCGTCCTGCAGGCGCAGGCGCGGGGCCTGGGACAAGGGCAGATCGCTGAGGACATAGAGGTCGAGGTACTCTGGCTGGAGCGGGTTGGGCAAGAGGGCCAGGCGAAATTCGGGCACCTCCTGGCCGCCGCTGCCGTCGGCGGGGTGTACCTGCAGCCGCAGCTGCCCGGTGGCAAGGCGGTTCTGAGGGTCGCGGGCCTGGAGGGTGAGGGTCTGGCCGCTGGCAAAGGGTTCGGCGCCCTTGAGGATCAGCACCCCGGCTGCGTCCGGACTCACCTCCACCTCCTGGCCGGCGCTGACCTCCCAGCTCAAGCCCGCTGGCACCTGGCCCTCGGGGAAGAGTTGGCTGAGGGGCAGACGGATCTCGGTGTCGCCGTCGAGCAGGTCGATCTCGAGATCGGGGACCAGGCCGAGGGTCGGGGCAGCGGCCTGCGCCTGGACCCGCACCAGGGCCTCGGAGAGCTGGCCCAGGGCATCGCGGACCCGCACCAACAGGAAAGCCTCCCCCTCCCATCCCGGTTCCACCAGCACCAGCAGCCGGTGGGTCTGGCCGTCCACCATCCCGGTCAGACCCGCGGGGGCCTGCACCTCCCAAGTGAGGGAGGCGGGGTCTCCCTGGGAGACGAAATCGTCGAGATCAATGCTCTGGTCGAACTGGCCGGCCACGATGCTGAGGGCTGGCAACTCGGCCAAACGGGGCGCCAGGGGGGTCTGGGAGGCGGTGTCGGGGGGCTCGGGCTGGGGGAGTTCGCCGCCGAAGAGCCGCAGGTTGAGGGTCTGGATGGCCTGGTGGCCGTCTGGGTCGAGGGCGCGCAATTCGAGCTGGCGCACCCCGTCCAGGGCCTCGGGGGCGGCGCTGATCACCAGCACGTGGGTCTCGGGGTCGATGCGCACCTCCACCCCCTCTGCCGGCGCGGCGTTCCAGGTGATGCGGGCGGGTTCGTGGTCCAGGTCAAAGAGGTAGTCGTCCAGGTCGATGGAGGTGTCGATCCCGCCTGCGGGCAGGGCCAGGTCGGGCAGGGGGGAGATGGCGGGCGAGCCGTCGGCCGGGGCGGCGAAGATCAGCAGTTCGAAGCCGGCGCGCTCGCCGCTGGGGTCGAGCACCTCGAGGTGCAGGGTCTCGGTCCCGGCAAAGGCAGGGGGGGCCTCGACGCGAAGGGCACGGGTGGAACTGAGGCTGACACCCAACTCGGCCTGGCCGCTGATCTGCCAGCGCAGGGTCTGGACTTCGTCGTCGGGATCGATGACCAAAGCGTCGAGGGCGAGTACAAAATGGGTGCCCGCAGCGATGCCCCGGCGGCGGGGGGGCTCCTGCACGATGGGGGCCAGGGAGGGCACCACACTGACGGTCAGGAGGGCCTGGTCGGAAAGGCCGCTGGGGTCGCTGGCCAGCAGGCGGATTTCCTCGGTCCCGGTCCAGTCCTGGGGGGCCGAAAGCACCAGCCGGCCGGCGCGTTCCTCGATGCCCACCTCGTCGGCTCCTTCCCAGGACAGGCTTAACTGCTCGGGGGTCTGCTCGGCGTCGCTGAGGAGGGCCTGGCGGGTCAGGCTGCTGTCCTGCCGGCCACGGATCAGGCGCACGTTGGGGGAGATGAGGAAGAGGGGGGGGTCCTCCACCGGCAGCACGGAAAGGGCCACCTGGGCGGTGTCGGCGAAACCGTATTCGTCAACCACCCTCAGGGTCAACTGGCCCTCGCCGTTCCAATCGGCCCGGGGGGTGAAGCGCAGTTGGCGGGTTTCAAGGTCCAGGGCCGCGCCCAGCTCAGGGGTGGCCGCAAAGATCCATTGCAACTGCTGAGGGCCGGCGTCCGGGTCGCTGGCCAGGTTGTCCAGGGGCCAGGTGAAGGATTGGTCCTCCGCCAAGGTCAAAGGCCCCAGGCCGGGGACCAGTTGCGGCCCGCCGTTGACAAAGACCTCGATGAGGGCATTGGCGGACTGACCGTCCGGGTTGGTGGCGGTGACGCGCAACTGCTCCCAGGGAGAGGCCGAATCCGGTGCGCGCAGGCGCACCAGGCGGCGGGAGGTGTCGAAGTCGAGGGAGAGGACAGCGCTGGGGGAGACGGTCCATTCGATGCGCTCGGGTCCATACACAGGGTCGAAGAGGAACTGGTCCAGTTGCAGCGAGGTGGTGTCGGTCTGGCCCCTGGCCAGGACCAGGCGGTGGGGTAGCCCGACCAGTTCGATGCCGCGCACCTGGATCTGCAAGGGGGCGATGTACTGAAAGGGCTGGTGGGCGCCGTCGGGGGTGAAGTAGCGGGTTTCCCGGGCGCCGCTCTCGTCGATGCGCACCACCGAGCGCTGGGTGGGGGCCAGGGCCCGCAGCCGGAAGGTGGCCAGGTTGCCGGCGCCCTGACCGCTGGCGCGGACCACGCTGTAATCCACCTGGACCCCGGAGGCGGCAGCGGCCGGATCTTCCTCGGCCAGCAGGGAGTTGCGGTAGATCTCGCCGTTGCCCAGGAAAGGGCCGGGGGCGAAGGGAGAGGGGCTGGTGCGGCTCGAACCGGCCAGTTCAAAGAAGGTGGGGTCGAAACTGAGGAAGACCGCGGCCCCGGTAAGGGGCCGGCCCTCCCCGTCCACCCACAGCTCCACGGCAAACTCGTCACCCACGTCCACGGTGACCTCGGTGGAGCGGGTGCCGGCCTGGCGAAGTTCAAGTTTGGCCGCCAGGAGCGGTTCGGGGACAATGTGGATGAAGAACATCAACCCCACCCACCCCAGCCATCCTGTGCTCCGTGCCATGGAAAACCCTCCCTGGAAAAGACCGAACCAGGAACCGCAAATCCTATGCCAGGGGCCGGGGGTGTGGCAGGAGTCGCCTTTTCCCCATGTAGGGCAAGAGTTTCCGGCAAAAGATGCCGGCACTGGGAAGCAGAAAGGGCGGAAAGATCCTCCCCAGCGCGGGAAAGATTTTCTTCGGACCCGGTGGGTGGTGGTGGGATAGAGTGAGGACAATGAGAGAAAAAACAACAAGATATATTGCATCCAGGGGTGGATGGCACTGATGTTGCTCAAAACGGGATGCCTTGCCGCCGCACGAAGCGTCGGCCCAGCGCTGCCGAAGGAATGGAGCCTTGAAAGACGCGCTGTCCTACCGCCCTCTGATCGCCTGGTCGCTCCTGGCCGGACTCCTGCTGTGCCAGGAGAGCTACGGGGCCATCCCCACCCTGGAGAACCGCACCCCGGCAGGCTTTTCGTTGCGCGACAGCACTGCCCGCCAGGACTTCATCGAAGGCGAAACCATCACCGTCCGGGCCGACCTCAACCAGGCGGCCACGCCCACCTACCCGGTAATTGGCAACTTCCACAACCTCGAGCGCAGCGAAGCCCTCGAAACCAGCGACGTGGACGGCATGCGGGTGGATGTGGCGGTGTCGGGGACCAGCACAGTCCACATGGCGTGGATCGGGCAGGAGGTGGTGACGCCGGTCTCCACCCCTGTTTACTATGTGCGCTACACCCGCAGCAACGACAACGGCGCCACCTTCTCAAGCCCGGTGGCGGTCTCGGGCAGTCTGCGCTTCGACATCCTGACCCTCAACGGGGCCGGCACCTCCTTCTCCACCCTGGACCTGGAGGTGGACAGCCGGGGCAACCCCCGCATCGCCTACGCCTTCAACGCCTCGCCCGACGGCAACCGGGCAAAGTTCGCCTCCAACCCCAACAGCGTGTACTTCAACCACTCCGAGGACGGGGGGGCCACCTGGCTGCCGGCCAACAGCGCGGTGGTGATCAACGACACCACCACCGTGGGCAACACCCAGGGGCGGAACGCGGCCTTCCCGCGCATGGTCATCGACCAGCGCGACAATGTGTTTGTCACCTATGTGCGCGGTTCGACCGCCGGCACCGGGGCCGACGACGTGATGCTGGCCAAGGTGAACCGCCAGACCAGTCCCTTTACCATGGAAAGGGTGGGGTCGCTGGGGACCAGCGGCAGCACCGGCGGGGTGCGCGTCGCCCCGGACGCCGACCGCCACACCGGGCCTTCCATCGACCGGGGCAGCGGCGACGTGCTCCATCTGATGTACTACAACGACACCGACAACCGCATCGAGCACAAGACCCTGCTGGCGGATTCGTGGAGCACGGCGGGCAGCGGGGGGTGGAACCAGAACAGCGACGGGGCCAACGTCGATGACTTCAACAACTCCTCGGCGGCCAACACGGCCCTGGAGGTGAACGCGCTCTTCTATTTTCCCACCGTGGTGGTGGACCGGGTCAGTTCCCCCAACCGCGTCTACGGTCTGTACAAGTACGGGGACGCCACCTACGAGACCATCTTCTACAACCGCTACACCTACGACAACGCGGTGGGGGGCAGCGCCGGCTGGAATACCGCCACGGCCGCCCCGGTGTGGAGCACGGCCACCTCGCCGGTGTTCCGGGACGGCAACGCGCAATACAACGTGGAACTGGACTGGAAGGTTACTGAGCCGGTCAGCGCCGTGGTGGATGACCGCCGTCCAGACCGGGGGGAGGTACACATCGCCTTCACCGCCGGGTACAGCAGCCGCAACGAGCACGACGTGTACTACGGATTTTTCAACGGGGCGAGCTGGATCCTGCCGGAGAAAGTGGCCGACGACGATTCGGACGGCACCGGAACCCAGGACGGCATCGCCAGCGCCGACGTCTTTCTCAGCGCCCCGATGATTGCCAAACGCAGCGACGACCCCAACGTGTACCTGGGCTTTGTGGGCGGGGTTGCCGAGGGCCTGGGGGTGGATCAGGTCACCAATGCCAACCACCATGCCTATTTCAAGGTGCTGGGCCGGGCAGTCAGTTACGAGGACCAGTCCGTCCCGGTGGGCGGTTATGCCTATGACCTGGAGTACACCCCGGTCAATCCCCACCAGGCCAGCAGCGAGATCGCCGACCAGGCGGTGTACGTCCATGTGGCCGACAACCTCACCGGCAATGGGCTGGGGGCCACCGGCAAGAAGAGCACCGACGGATTCCTGGCGGGGGAGTGGGAGACGGTGGGCAGCACCCTGGCCGACGACGACAAGTTCTTCGAGGGCCGGCTCAACGAGGACTCCTCCACCGAGAACGAGTGGGGGGATGACGACGACAAGGTGGGATTGCTGCTCAAGCTCAATGTCCTGGGCAGCGATTCTTCGACCAACCTGCAGGTAGTGACCAACAGCACCGCCAGCGCCGCCGGCACCGGCAAGGGGGCCCGCACGGTGCGGGTGGGCACCAGCCCGCTGGGCTCCTTTGTCGCCGCGGGCACCTTCTTCTCCCTGGGGGCCAACATCGATATCATCGATGCCAACACCGCCCCCACCGTCCGCATCCTCCAGCCCGACGGGGTGGCCGACACCGCCAACACCTCCTACCCGATCAGCTATGACCTGAGCGACCCGGACGACGCACTGGGGTCGAGCAACTTGCGGGCAGCGCTTTATTTCTCGGCCGACAGCACCCTGTCCACGGTGCAGGACATCCGCATCTTTGGCACCCTGATCGCCGACGAGAACGACGCCACCACCGTCAACAGCAACGGCAGCAACGACTTTCTAGAGGGCACCTCCCAGGTCTACACCTGGGACGAGCCCTCCGCGACGCTGCAGGCCCTGCTCTTCGCCTCGCTGTACAAGGTTCCCAGCGGCAACTATTACATCTACCTGGTGGCCGACGACCAGAAGAACCTGCCCGTCTACGCCCGCAGCAGCGGGGCACTGGCGGTGCGGCACAAGCCCCTCGTCGATTACGTGGACCCCAGCCGGGCCGACACTGTGGACACCGGGGTGCGCACCGGGCTGAAGGCCAATCCCTACGACCTGGATTTCCGGGTGCGCGACTTCGACCGCCAGGGGGCCACCGAGGTGCAGCTTTTCTACTCCTCGGTCAGCGGCCTGGCCACGGTCTCGGTGATCGGGCGTTATCCCAACCTCCGCTTTGCCCTGGGCAAGAGTGTCAAAGGCAAGCGGGCCATCGCCATCCCCGGCTCCGACACCCTGACCAGCGCCCATGTCGAATATGAGTGGGACGTCACCGATTCGGTCAGCGACAACAACACCGCCACCACGGTCAAGGAGGGGAGCTACTTCATCTACGCGGTGGCCTCGGACTCGACCGCCATCGCCGTGGGGCAGAGCACCGCCCAACTGACGATCAAGCACTCGCCCTCTTTCGTCTTTTACGAGCCGCCCAAGGACACCCATCGGCGGGTGAACACCGGCTCGCAGCCGGTCTACACCATCCAGTGGCAGAAGGGATCCGGCGACCAGGACTTCGACGACAACGCCACCATCGACCTGTACTACACCACCGACAACCCGGCGACCATCAACTACGAGAGCTACCCGGACTCGCTGCTCCTAGACGCCGACACCCGGGTGCTGGTCAAGGGCCTGAGCGAGAACAGCTCCGGATCCAGCGACATGTACGCGTGGAGCTTCCGCAACCCGCCCAACGACGTGCCCCGGGATGGGGAGCAGGTCTGGCTCTACGCGCGCATCAGCGACGGCCACAATAACCGCAGCGTGGCCCTGGGCGGGGCCCTGACCCTGACCCACGACCCGCGCATCACCCTGCTGACCTCCAAGCTGGACAACTACGCCAGCTTCTCCAAAAACGACGTGCTGCGGGTGGAGTGGGACGACTACCTGGTGGACGATGGGGTGAGTACCGACAACGCCTATATCCGGCTCTACGCCTCCACCAACAACGCGCTGACCACCCTGGCGACCCTGGACGCGGCGGTGAACGGCACCACCACCTTCCTGGTAAACAGCTCCGACGGCACCCAGAGCGGCACCCTCCGCAGCGTGCGGGAGGACAGCGTCAACTTCTTCGATTGGAACACCAAGCTCTTCGGGACGGCGGCCACCTCCTATTTCGTGTACGCCGCCATCAGCAAGGACGCCACCTTCAGCAATAACACCGGCACCTCGCTGAGCCGCAGCTCCACGGCCCTGGCCATCGGCGGGGTTGGCAGCACCCCCAACATCAGCCTCTCGCCCACGGACCGGCCGGTGGCCATCGGCGACACCCTGACCTTCGACGTGATGGTGCAGTACAGCTCGCCCATCAACTTCGTACAGGTGGTGCTCAATCTCACCGGCAGCAGCTTCTTCGTCGTCGACCAGGTGTCCGGCTCGGGCACCCAGCCCTTCATCGACCTGGGCAACATCTTCGCCGGCACCTCAGCCATCGAGAACAGCTACGAAAGCTCGTCCAACCGGCTGCGCTTCTCCAAGTCCACCTTCTCCGGCCAGACGGTGGGCACCAGCACCGTCCCGGTGGCCCTGGCACGCTTCCAGCTCGTGGCCACCAAGAGTTTGGCGGCCAGCCCCTCGGTGAGTTTCCTGGGCGGATCCACAGGCACGGTGCTGGGGGTGGTCAACAAGAGCGACCCCCTCGACGACGGCGAGGGCCTGAGCCTGCTCGACCCTCAGTTGAGCCGGGTCTCACGCGGGCAGATCTCGGCCACCGTGGAGCTGGAGGGCCGCACCGCGCCCCTGGGCAGCGGCAACCACGCCACCCTGCTGGACGTGCACCTGCGCCTGCCGGGCAGCACCGTGGACCTGAGAGACTCCCTGTTCATCGCCGCCAACGACGACCTGACCAGCACCACCGACACCGTCGAGGTCACCACCAGCTCCGCCGGCGCTTTGACCCTGGTGAGCGTGCCGGCCGGCCGGTACGTGCTGACGGTAAAGGACACCAGCCACGTCAGCGGCCGCACCGACACCATCCTGGTGCGCAACGGCGAGACGGTGACCATCAGCTCGGGCAACAACAACGGTTTCTTTGCCTCAGACCTGAGAGGTGATCCGGCCGGGATGCTGGCCTCCAGCGGCCGGCAACTGATCGCCGGGGACGTGAGCGAGGACAACGAGATCAACGAGGACGACGTCAACCTGATCCTCTCCGCCTGGGGCACAAATACCACGGCGTCCTACTTCAAGCAGGCCGACCTCAACAACGACGGCAGCGTCGGGGCGGCGGACCTGACCGCGACCACCTCGAACTTCGGCAACAGCGAGGGCTTTGGGGCCCCGCCGGTGTACAAGCGGGTGGCCGGCCGCCGGATCAACGCCGAGGCGGTAATCGAGGTGAGGCCAGTGCAGTTGCGCCTCCTGCTTCCCGGCGAGGAATTCGGGGTGGAGGTAAGCGCCGAGGGCCTGGACGCCCTGGCCGGCTACGCCCTCGACCTGGACTACGACCCCCAGTACCTGCGCCTGTTGCCCGACGAGGTGGTGGCGGGGGAGATCTTTGCCGCCAATCCGAGCGGGGCAATCTTCGACGCCGCCGCCGAGGAGGGCCGGGTGCGGTTGGCCGGGGCGCGGATCGGCAAGCGCTGGCAGGCCCAGGGCGCCGGCAGCCTGGCCACCCTGCGCTTTGAGGTGCTGCGCGAGGGGGCCGAGGAGGCGCTGCGGCTGGGCGAGGGGGTGTTGCTGGCCCCGGACTACGAGCGGGCGGCGGTGCGCAATGGCAAGAGCCTGGCAGACTGGCTGCTGCCGGCCCAGCCGGCCCTGGCCCAGAATTACCCCAACCCCTTCAACCCCAGCACGGTCATTCCCTTCTCGGTGTCCCGGCGCCAGGAGGCGCGGCTCACCGTGTACGACGTGCTGGGACAGCGGGTGCGCATCCTGGTGGCCGGCACCCTGTCTCCTGGTTACCACACCGTGGTCTGGGACGGCCGCAATGAGCAGGGGCAGTCGGTGGCGGCAGGGCTCTACTTCGCCCAGTTGGAGCTGGGGGCCTTCCGCCAGACCCGCAAGATGGTGCTGGTGAAGTAGCCATGCGCCCTGTCCTGCCCCTGCTGCTGCTGTGGGCCGTCCCGGTACTGGGCGTCGCGCCCATCTTCGAGAACCGCACCCCGGTGGGCTTCTCTCCGAGGGACAGCAGCACCACCGCCGACTTCGTCGCCGGCGACACCCTCAGCGTGCGGGTGGACCTCAACCAGGCGGCCACCCCCACCTACCCGGTGATCGGCCATTTCCACGCCGTCGAAAAGAGCGACCAGCTCAGCACCACCGACACCGACGGCATGCAGGTGGATGTGGCGATGGTGGAGGTGGCTCCCTTTGGGGTGGGCTCGGAGGAACCTGCCTTTGGCGTCACCAGCGCCACTACCTTCCCGGCCATCCACATGGCCTGGATCGAGCAGAGCGGCCTCTCCGCCGGCAGCGTCTTCAACGGCGGGGTGACCCCTGTCTACAAAGTGATGTATGCCCGCAGCACCGACGGGGGGGCCTCCTTCTCCTCGGCGGTGAGTATCTCGGGCAACCTGACCTACCACCCCCTGAGCACCAACGGTGGGGGCACCTCCTTCTCCACCCTGGACCTGGAGGTCAGCAGCGGTGGCCAGCCCCGGGTGGCCTACGCCTTTGTCTCCACCGCCTCCCACGCTCGACACAAGAATGTGTACTTCAACTACTCCCAGGACGGGGGGATCACCTGGCAGACGCCGCTGATCGTCAACAACACCGCCACCGCCGAGGGGCGCAGCTGCGCCTTTCCGCGCCTGGCCATTGACGACCGCGACAACATCTTCATCGCCTACGTGCGCGGCACCACCCGGGGCACCGGTAGCGACGATGTGATGCTGGCCAAGGTGAACAAGTACACCTCTCCCTTCTCGATGATGCCCACCGGCGAGGACGGGCTCAGCGGCAGCGGTGGGGTGCGGCTGGACCCGGACGCGGACCGCAACACCGGTCCCGACATCAAGATCGGGGACGGGGACGCCCTGCACGTGCTGTCCTTCAACGACACCGACAACCGCATCGAGCACAAGCGCCTGCGCAGCGACACCAGTTGGGTCAGCGTGGGCACCTCGGGGTGGAACCAGACCGCCGACGGGGCGACAGTGGCCAGCTTCGACAACGCCTCGGCCACCAATGCGGCTCTGGAGACCAACGCCCAGTATTATTTCCCCAGCCTGGCCATCGACCGGGCCCGGGTGCCCGACCGGATCTACGCGGTGTACAAGTACGGGGCCAACACCCCGGTGGAGGGGATCTTTTTCAATAGTTATACCGATCAGGGGGCCGTGGGAGGCAATGCCACCTGGGGCACGGCCGCGGGGGCCTGGAACACCGCCGCCCCGGCCCTCTTCAGCGACGGTACCCTGCGGTACAACATCGAGCTGGACTGGGAGTTGACCGAAAGGGTCAGCGCCCTGGTGGACAACCGCCTGGAGACCCAGGGGGACCTGCACATCGCCTTTTCGGCCGGATACAGCAGCCTCAACGAGCACGACATCTACTATGCCACCTACAACGGGGCGAGCTGGACCCTGCCAGAGAAGGTGGCCGACGACGACTCGGACGGCACCGGCACCCAGGACGGCATCGCCACCACCGACGTCTTCCTGCTCAGCCCGGCGCTGGCCCAGCACCCAGACAGCGACAACCTCGTCCTGGCCTTTGCCGGGGGCACGGGGGAGGGGTTCGGGCTGGGGCATGTCACCAACGTCAACCACCACCCCTATTTCAAGGTGCTGGGGCGGGACATCACCTGGGAGGACGAGTCGGTGCCGGTGGGGGCGTACCAATATACCCTCAGCTATACCCCGGTGAACCCCCAGAGCGTCACCAGCGAAATGGGGGACAACCCCGTGTACGTGCACGCCGCCGACCCGGCCAGCGGGGCGTCGCTGGGGGCCGCCGGGACCAGCACCGACGGCTTCCTCTCCGGGGAGTGGGAAACGGTGGGCAGCACCCTGGCCGACGACGACAAGTACTTCGACGGGCTGGTGAACGACGACTCCACCTCCACCAACGAGTGGGGGGACGACGACGACAAGATCGGCCTGTTGGTCAAGCTCAACGTGCTGGGCAGCGATTCGGCGACCAACCTGCAGGTGGTGACCAACAGCACGGCCAGTGCCGAGGGGACGGGCAAGGGGGCGCGCACGGTGCGGGTGGGCACCAGCCCCCTGGGGGCCTTCGTGGGGGCGGGCAGCTATTTCCACCTGGGGGCCGACATCGACATCCTGCCCTCCAGCAACAGGCCTACGGTCTCCATCGCCCAGCCCGACGGGACCAACGACACGGCCAACACCTCCTACGCCATCACCTACAGCCTCAACGACGCTGACGACAACCTCAGCAGCAGCGGCCTCAAGGCGGCGTTCTACGCCTATCCGGGCAACAACCTGCGCTCGGTGCAGGACATCCGCATATTTGCCACCCTGATCGCCGACGAGAACGATGTCAGCACCGTCAATTCTGCCGGCACCGACGATCTGACCGAGGGCAACAGTCAGACCTACACCTGGGATGATCCCCCTTCGGGGCTCAAGACCTCGGCCCTCTTCGCCTCCATCCTCAAGGTGCCCAGCGGCAACTACTATGTCTACCTGGTGGCCGACGACCAGAAGAACCCGCCGGTCTTCGCCGTCAGTACGGGGCCGGTGACGGTGCTGCACAAGCCGGTGATCCAGCACGTGGACCCCAGCGGGGCGGATACCGTGGACACCGGGGTGCGCAGCGGCCTGAAGGCCAATCCCTACGATTTGGATTTCAGCGTGGTGGATTACGACAGCCAGGCCAAGGTGCAGCTCTTCTACGCCGCGGCCACCGGCATTACCTCTATCTCGGCCAAGGGGACCTATCCCAAACAGAACTTCGTGCTGGGCAAGAGCGTCTCGGGGACCCGGGGCACGGCCATCACTTCCACCACCTCGCTGACCAGCCACAACCACGAGTACAGTTGGGACGTTAGCTCGCCGCTGATCCCGCAGGGGCTTTATTATCTCTACGCGGTGGCCAGCGATTCGGTCAGCGCCGTGGTGGGCAACAGCGCCAGCGCCCTGGTGCTGCGCCACTCCCCCGCCTTCGTCTTCTACGAGCCGGCCAAGGACACCCAGCGGCAGATCTACAGCCGTTCCCAGCCCGTGTACACCATCCAGTGGCAGAAGGGGCCGGGAGACCTGGATCTGGACCACAACGCCACCATCGCCTTGTACTTCACCACCGACGACCCGGCGGTGATCGACCACTCCACCGAGGCCGGGGCCTCGGCCACCTCGCTGACCGGCGACGCCGACACCCGGCTGATCGTCAGCGGGCTGACCGAGAACAGCGATGGGCCCAGCGACCTGTACAGCTGGAACCTGCGCAGCCCGGCCAACGGCGTGCCGGTCAGCGGCACCCGGGTCTGGCTCTACGCGGTGATCACCGACGGGTCGGGCAACGTGCAGGTGAGCAAGGGCGGGTCCCTGGTGGTGACCCACGCCCCGCACATCCTGCTCAAGACCCGCATGCCCGAAATCGGCCAGGGCGACCTGGTCCGCCTGGACTGGGACGACTACCTGGTGGACGACGGGTCGAGCACCGACGACGCCTATATCCGCCTCTACGCCGCCACCACCAGCGGCCTGAGCACCCTGCAGGCCCTGGAGGCGGCCAACCCGGTGATCCTCAACAGCAGCACCGGCACCACCGCCGGCACCATCACCACCATCCGCGAGAGCGACGGCAACTTCTACAACTGGGACACCAAGACCAGCACCTTCACCCTGGCCCAGGGCGCCTACACCGTGTACGCGGGCATCAGCGCCGACCCCACCTTCTCGGACAACACCACCGGCCAGGTCAGCCAGGCCTCCAACCCGCTGGTGGTCAAAGCCGGCTCGGGGCTCAGCCCGCATCTTTCCCTCAGCCCCAGCCGGGTGATGGCCGGGGTGGGGGACACCCTCACCTTCGAGGTGCTGGTGCAGTCGGGCGGGGTGGCCGCCGAGGTGGTCAGCGCGGTGGTGGACCTGCAAACCAGCACCCTGACGGCGGTGAACTCGGGCAGCCCCTTCACTGACCTGGGGGTGGTGTTCCCCGGCGGTTCGGTGGCGGAGAACACCTCCTCAGGCACCCAGCTGAAGTTCACCAAGAATAAGCCGGGAGGGGAGTTGTTGGGCACCGCCGCTGACCCGGTGCGCCTGGCCAGCTTCCAGGTGGTTGTGGGCAACAGCGCCAGCGGTAGCTACATCATCAAGTTCGACTCCACCGCGGCCCTCAACCTGGTCGGCAATTCGGTGACCCTGAAAAAGAGCACCGGCATGTCCCTGCAAAGCGCCCAGGTGCAGACGGTGGGCCGGGGCCGCATCGAGGCCACCGTGCTGCTGGAGGGTCGCGACTCGCCCATCGGCAACGGTAACCACTCCACCCTGCTCGACGTGCACCTGCGCCTGCCGGGCAGCACCGCCCACGTGGTGGAGAGCCGCTTCCGCTCGGCCAACGACGACCTGACCAGCACCACCGACACCGTGGAGGTGCAGACCACCTCTGCGGGGGGCCTGAGTCTCTACAGCGTGCCTTCGGGCCGGTATGTGCTGACGGTCAAGGACACCAGCCACCTGAGCGGACGCACCGACACCATTGTGGTGCGCAACGGCGAGGTGCTGATCATCGGCAGCAGCAACGGCTTCTTTGCCTCCGACGTGCGCGGGGATGCCTCCTTCCTGCTGGACCAGGAAGGCCGCCAGCTCAAAGCCGGCGACGTGACCGAGGACAACGAGATCGACGAGGACGACGTCAACGCCATCGATGCGGCCTGGGGCACCAACACCAGCGCGGCCTTGTTCAAGTCGGCGGACCTGAACAACGACCTCCGGGTGGGGGTGGAGGACCTGACCCTGACCAGCTCCAATATCTCCAACACCACCGGCTTCGGGGCGCCCCCGGTATACAAGCCGGCAGGCCGCTCCAACCGTCAGGCCGGGGTGGAGGTGATTGCCCCGGGGGTTGCCGGCGAATGGCGGCAGGGCGACGAGATCGAGCTGGTGTACCAAGCCAAGGGACTTGGAGACTTGGCCGGCTACGCCTTGGAGTTGGAGTACGACCCCGGCGAGGTGAAGGTGCTGGAGGAGGGGGTGCAGGTGGGGGAGGTGTTCAGCGGCAGTCCTCAAGGGTACGCGCGGCGGGTGGAGCGGGACGAAGGGCTTCTGGAAGTGGCGGCGGCCCGCCGGGGCCGGGTCTGGCACGCGGCGGGGGAAGGGGAACTGCTGCGGCTGAGGATCAGGTTGCAGCGCGACGGATACCCCGAGTCCTTGAGGCTGCGGGAGGGGGTGTTGCTGGCCTCCACGTACGAGCG
The DNA here is from genome assembly GCA_016867395.1 of Candidatus Handelsmanbacteria bacterium. Lineage (GTDB taxonomy): Bacteria > Latescibacterota > UBA2968 > UBA8231 > UBA8231 > SICG01. The sequence continues at coordinate 1,845 of VGJS01000033.1, read as the reverse complement.
CACCGAGGTCCACCTGCTCAACGACCCGGCCGAATTGGCCCTGCCCAGGGACTTCAGCCTAGGACCGAACTACCCCAATCCCTTCAACCCCAGCACCACCATCCCCTACACCGTGCCCCTGGGCACCAGGGGCACGGCGCCGGTGGCGGTGGAGATCTACGACCTGCTGGGCCAGCGGGTGAAAACCCTGGTGGAGGAGGGCATGAAGCCGGGCTACTACCGGGCGGTGTGGGACGGCCTGGACGGGGCCGGCCAGGGGGTGGCCAGCGGGGTGTACTTCTGCTGGGTTCGGGTGGGCGAGCAGGTGCAGGTGCGCAAGATGGCGCTGGTGAAGTGAGCAACTTCACTAGTGGCGACGCCAGCGTTCCAACTCTTCCTTGAGCGGCGTCCAATATCGGCGGTCTAGTTCTCGGTCCTGGTCTTCCTCTTCCTGCAGCATATGAGCTGCCATTGCGGAGTCTCCTGCAAGAGCAGCGCCGAGCAGTGGCCTTTCCTGAACCATTTCGCGGGCGAGTTGTGGAAATTTATCAGCGACGACCTGGAGGATTTCCTGGGTTCTGCACTCGGTCAGCCAGAAACGCACTCTGGCTTCTAGGCATCTGTGTTCTGTCTGTAGAAGTCGGCCTCCATCAACCGCCGAGTCATCGGCTAATCGTTGTCTGTCTGGGTCTTCTTGCTCTTGACCAAATCTTCCAAAGCCATCACCGCCACCAGTCCCACTTCGGGTAGATCGACTTCCACTTGCCGCTCCCACAATTCCTCAAACTCTCCCATCCCCCGCCGGCGACCCATCACATCGATCGGCAGGCCCTCTGGTTTTGGCGCATGGCAGCGGAAATGACAAGCATGGCTTTGGCGAAGAACGTCCTCAAAAAGCAGGGAGAAAAAATAAGTTCGGCCTGAAGTGTGGCCAAGGCGGCACGCAGATGATCGAGATTGGCTGGAGAAACCAAGATTGCGATGTCGATGTCGCGGCTGAACTCAGCCGCCCCCTGAAGGATACATGCCTGGCCGCCCATCAGCAGTGCCCTGGTCTGGGAAGTGAAGAGAATTGAAAGGGCTCTGGGGATCGGGTTCTGGGTCATAGGTTCCTCCCAGGAGCAGGAATACCTCCCAGAGTTTCTGGGGCTCTACAAAGCGCTCTGCCGGTGGGCGAGCAGGCTCAGGTTGCTAAGGTGGCGCAGAGGGAGGGAATCCGAGGTCCACTGCCCTTCGGTTTCCGATAGTTCCCCAATAGCGTTTGGTCCACTGGTCATCAAAACGTTATCCCGCACTTCGACTGCCAGATAGAGTAAATGCTCCGGGGATCGTACCCCACCATGAATTTAGGGCTCAGATCCCCGCTTGATGTGGTCTGGGTTCTCAAGACAAAAAGCGGGCTTGTATAAGGTAGATCGCCCGTTGGTTTTTTGGCCGTTGCCGCCGAGCGGAGGGCGTAGCCCGGAGCGTAGCGGCAACGGCAGGATGCCGTTTCACCCCGCCTTGGCGGTGCGGGTTCGACCGTGCCATTAGAACGCAGCGGGGGTTTGCTTGGCCAAGCTGGTAGGCCTCCTTCGCTCGTTGTTGAAGCGGAAGTATTTGTCCAGGCTTTTACGGGCGGCGAAGAGATGCCCGTAGTCCGTGAGGAAGACCTCCTCGTATATGACCGGCCGCCACAGGCGTTCGATCATGATGTTGTCGAAGGCACGCCCCCTGCCGTCCATGCTGATCTGCACCTACACCTCCGCCAAGACCTGGGTAAAGCCGAGGGCGGTATATTGGCATCCCTGGTCAGTGTTGAAAATCTCCGGTCGTCCGATAGTCAGGGCGGCCTCGAGGGCGCGAATACAGAAATCACTCTCCAGC
>VGJS01000032.1 GCA_016867395.1 Candidatus Handelsmanbacteria bacterium | reverse complement strand
GACCTACTGCTGGTGAATAGGCGCTACTCAGGCGCCGCGTTGGCGTGCCAGGGCGGCGAGGTGAGCGACCTGTTCGGCTATGCTCATGGCGGTGGTGTCCACTTCGATCACCCCGGCCGGCGGGCCTTGGGGGCCGTAGTCGCGTTCCTGGTCCTCCCGGTCGCGCCGGCGGATGTCCTCCCGCACCTGCTCCAGGGAGATCGCTACGCCCTTGGCCTTCAGTTCGTCAAAACGCCGGCGGGTCCGCGCCTCCAGGTCGGCCACCAGTCGTACCTTGAGTTGGGCCTGCGGAAAGACCACGCTGCCCATGTCGCGGCCTTCGGCTACCACCCCGCCCTGAGCGCCCATCTTCTTCTGGGCCTCGACCATAGCCCGGCGCACCAGGGGCAGATCGGCGTAGGCGCCCACGCTGCGGGTGATCTGGGGTTGGCGGATATCCTCGCCCACGTCCTCGCCGTCGAGCAACACCCCGCCTTCGGGCGCCAACTCGATATGCACCCGGCCCAGCAGGGACTCCAGTTCCGGGCCGGCGACCGGTGGCACCTGTCGCCGCGTTGCCGCCAATGTCAGGGCCCGATACATGGCCCCGGTGTCGAGGTGGCGGTAGCCCAGCGCCCTGGCCAGCAGGCGGGCGGTGGTGCTTTTGCCGGCGCTGACGACCCCGTCGATGGCGATGATGATCCCCATCAGGAGGGGCCCAGGCCGGCCCGCCCCCGCAGGGAGCGCACCTCGCCGGGGCTGAGGCGGCGCCACTGGCCCGGCTTGAGGCGACCCAGCCCCAGGCCGGCGAAGGTCACCCGCTTCAGGCGCTTGACCGGGTGCCCCACCGCCGCGCACATGCGCCGCACCTGCCGTTTGCGGCCCTCGTGGATGCTGATCTCCAGCCGCGCCTCGTAATCGTCACCCCCACGCAGTTGCACCTGGGCCGGAGCGGTGGGGCCGTCTTCCAGCTCTACACCCTGGCGCAAGGCCAGCAGATCGCTGGCATCCGGCTTTCCGCTGACCAGGGCCTCGTACTGCTTCTTGACCTGGCGGCTTGGGTGCAGCAGGCGGAAATTCAATTCGCCGTCGTCGGTCAGGAGCAAGACCCCGGTGGTGTCCTGGTCCAGGCGGCCCACGGCCACGGTGCCCGGACGCAGAGAGTCGATCTGGTCGAAGACCGTGGGCCGGCCGTGGGTGTCGCGGCGGGTGACCAGGCAGCCGCGTGGCTTGTAGAGCAGCACGTACTCGTGACCCTCCGGCAGCCAGACCGGCCTGCCCTCCACCTCCACCCGGTCGATCCCCACCTTCACGGTGCGGCCCGGCTCACCGGCGGTCTCGCCGTTGACCCGCACCTTTCCGCCCTGGATCAGTTCGTCGCTCTTGCGCCGCGAGGCGATCCCCGCCCGGGCCAGGAAGCGGTTGAGGCGCATCCGCTCCTCGCCGGCCCCCGGCTCAGGCGCGGGGGGGCGTTTCTTCTTCCAAGGCGGTGGGCGTTTCATCGCGCGTCTCCCCCGGTTCGGGGGCCTCGGCGCCGGGACCGGCCAGCACCTCTTCTACCGTCAGGGAGGTAGATTGTCCGCCAGCCTCTTCCCTGGCCTGGGCCCGCTGCTCGCCTTGGGCCAGAAGGTCCTGGAGTTCCCTGGTCTTGGGCAGGTCGGCCAGGCTCTTGAGGCCGAAATGGACGAGGAATTCCCTGGTGGTGGCGAAGAGCATGGGTTTACCCACCCCCTCGGAGCGGCCGGCCAGGCGGATCATGTTGAGTTCCATCAGGGTGTTGAGCACCCCGCCAGAGTTGACTCCGCGCACCGCGTCCAACTCGGCGCGGGTGATGGGCTGCCTGAAGGCGACGATGGCCAGGGTCTCCAGGGCCGCCTGGGAGAGGCGCACCGGGTTGCGGTCGTGGAACTTGCGCAGCCAGGGACCGTACTCGGGGCGGGTCGCCAACTGAAAGCCACCGGCCATCTCGGTAACGGTGAAGGCGCTGCCACTGGCCTCGTACTGGGCCTTAAGGGCGTCGATGGCCTCGCGCACGTGCCGGCCGTTGACCCCGTCGAAGAGGGCCAGTAGCCGGCCCGGCGTCACTGGAGCCTCGGCGCTGACGAGAACCGCCTCGACGATCTGGCGCAGGTTCTCGGGGACTAAAGGGACGTCCTCGTCGCGATGGTCTTCGGCTTCGCTCAAGGAACCTCGGCTGCGGGTTGGTCTGCGATTTCGCTCACAGCGGTCCGCCGCCGCTCGAGCCAGATCTCAGCGAAGGGCTGGGCCTGCTGCACGTGGATGCGCTGCTGCCGCAGGAGTTCGAGCAGGGCCATGAAGGTAGCCAGCAAGGCGGCCTGGCCCTGGCCGCGCACCAGGTCGCGGAAACTCAGGCGCTCCTGCCGCTCCAGCAGTTCCAGCACCTGGAGGATGCAGTCCTCCACCGAGATTCGGGCATCGACGATGCGGTGGACTTCCTCGCGGGGAACCTGGCTGAGGACCTGCTGGTAGGCTTTGATTAGGTCGAAGAGGGAGACCGGGTGCAGGTCGTTGCCGACTTCGCCTTCGTCGAGGCCCGCCTGGCGCAGGAAGATGTTGTGCCGGTCCAGGCGCTGCTGGTGGAGCCATTCGGCGATCTCCTTAAACTGCTGGTACTCGAGCAGGTGGCGGACCAGGTCAGCGCGCGGGTCGAAGCCCTCCTCCTCCCCTGGCAGTTCCTGCCGGGGCAGGAGCATCTGCGCCTTGATGCGCATCAGGGTGGCGGCCATAAGAATGAAGCCGCTGGCCTGCTCCAGGTCGAGGCGGTGGAGTTGGTCGACGAAGGTCAGGTACTGGGCGGTGATCCGTGCCACCGGGATGTCGTAGATGTCCAGCTCGTCCTTGTGGATCAGGTACAGCAGCAGATCCAGGGGGCCCTCAAAGACCTCGAGTTTGACCCCGTAGACGCCGCTGCCCAGGACGCGCTCCTCGCTTTCTGCGGTCTCCATAAAGCTCAATCGACGAACAGGTAGGGCCGCCAGCGATGGTCGCTAACGCCGATGAAATTGCGGATGAAACTCACGTTGTTGGGGCGCTTGGCCTGGCGCCGCAGCGCCATGCCCGCCTGCTCAGGGCGCAGATCCCCCTTGCGGGCGTTGCAGGTGACGCAGGCGCAGACCAGGTTCTCCCAGCTCTCCGGGCCGCCCAGCTTGCGCGGCACCACATGGTCCAGGGTCATCTTGCGGTCCCTGGAGCCGCAGTACTGGCACTGGTGGTTGTCGCGCTTAAGGATGTTGCTCTTGGACAGCACTACGCGGCGCCGCGGCGAGTGGATGTACCTTTCCAGCCGCACCACACTGGGGACGGGGAAGGCGCGGGAGACTGCCCGCACCATGCCCTCCGCCATTTCGACGGGGTGGGCCTTGCCGCGAAAGATCAGCACCAGGGCCCGGCGTAGGCTGCACACGCTCAGCGGCTCATAGTTCTGGTTCAGGACCAGAACGTTCTTGTTCCACAAGACGACAACTCCTCACCGTCAAAAAAGGGCAGAGGGCGTCCTACAGAAGAGGCGACAACACTATATATACTATCGAATCTTAGGGAGTTAAGTCAAGATGGGGGCGGGATTCACAGGTCGGCAATCAGGGCGGCGTAGTCGCCGGCGCTCAGCAGCGGGGACAGTTCCTTGGGGTCGGCCAGGCGGATCTTGATCAGCCAGCCGGCCCCGTAGGGCTCGGCGTTGATCACCTCAGCGCCTTCCTGCACCGCCGCGTTGACCTCGACCACCTCGCCGGAGACCGGGGCGTAGACCTCGGCGACGGTTTTGACCGCCTCGATGGTGCCGAAGACCTGGCCCCTCTCCAACTGTTGTCCCACCTCGGGCAGTTCGACGAAGACGATGTCTCCCAATTGGGACTGGGCGTAGTCGGTGATGCCCACGGTGCCGGTTTTGCCTTCGAAGGCTAGCCATTCGTGGTCTTCGGAGTACTTGAGTTCCTCGGGGATCTCGCTGCCGTCCGCCATGTCTCGGCTCCTTGGGGGGGACCCGCGCTCAGTTCAGCGCCAAGGGGGTGCGCCCCACGTACTCAGTGTCGAACTCGCCCGCGATGAAGCCGGGGTCTTGCAGGAGGGCGCGGTGGAAGGGCAGGGTGGTGGCCACCCCCTCAATCGTGAACTCCCGCAGCACCCGCCGCATCCGGGCCAGGCTCTCCTCGCGGTCCTTGCCGTAGGCGATCACCTTGGCCAGCAGCGAATCGTAATAGGGGGGCATCTTGTAGCCCTGGTAAATGTGGCTGTCGATGCGCACCCCCGGGCCGCCGGGCAGGTGAAGGGCCGAGAGGGTGCCGGCTGAGGGCATGAAGTTGCGGGAGGGGTCCTCGGCGTTGATCCGGCACTCGATGGCGTGGCCCCGGTGGCGGACCTCCTCCTGAGTCCAGGGGAGGGGCTCGCCGGCGGCCACCCGGATCTGGGCCTTGATCAGGTCGATACCGGTCACCAACTCGGTGACCGGGTGCTCCACCTGGATGCGGGTGTTCATCTCGATGAAGAAGAAGCGGCCCTGAGCATCGACGAGGAATTCGACGGTGCCCACGCTGTGGTAGCCCACACTGCCGGCACCGGCCAGGGCCGCCTCGCCGAGGCGCCGGCGCAGGTCCTCCTCGACGATGGGGGAAGGGCTCTCCTCGACCAACTTCTGGTGGCGGCGCTGGATGGAGCATTCGCGCTCGCCCAGGTGGATCAGGTTGCCCTGCTCGTCGCCCAGCACCTGGATCTCGATGTGGCGGGCCCGCTCCACCGAGTGCTCCATATAGAGGGCATCGTTGCTGAAGGCACCGCGGGCCTCCAGGCGGGCCAGGTTCCACGCCTCCTCCAGCTCTTCGAGGCAGCGCACCACCCGCATGCCGCGCCCCCCGCCCCCAGCGGCGGCCTTGAGGCGCAGGGGAAACCCCACCCGGGCCGACAGCTCCCGGGCCTGGGCCAGGGATTCGAGTTCCCCCTCGCTACCGGGGATCACCGGCACTCCGGCCCGCACCACGCTCTGACGGGCCACGGCCTTGTCGCCCATCTTGCGGATAGCCTCCACCGGCGGTCCGATGAACTTGATGCCGCAGACCTGGCACAACTCGGCGAAGTCGGCGTTTTCGGCCAGAGGCCCGTAGCCGGGGTGAATGGCGTCGGCGTTGGTCAGTTCGGCGGCGCTGATGATGTTGGCGAAGTTGCGGTAGCTGGCCTCGCCGGCGGCCGGCCCGATGCACACATCCTCATCGGCCAGGCGCACATGCAGGGAGTTGGCGTCGGCCTCGGAATGCACCGCCACCGTCTCGATGCCCATCTCCTGGCAGGCGCGGATGACCCGCACGGCGATTTCGCCGCGGTCGGCGACGAGGATTTTGGTGAACACGGCGCTCCCCTTCTCAGGCGGGCCGGACTTTGATCAGCGGCTGGTTGTACTCGACTGGCTCGCCGTTGCCTACCAGGATCTCGGCCACCTCGCCGCCCAGGTCGGCCTCGATCTCGTTCATGATCTTCATGGCCTCGATCAGGCAGATGGTCTGGCCCGGCCGGATGCGTTCGCCCTGGCGGACGAAGGGGTCGGCCTCCGGGGAGGGGGCCCGGTAGAAGGTGCCCACCATCGGTGCCAGGATGAGGTGCAGCCCATCGGCGGCCGGGGCGGCTTCCGGAGCCGGAGCGAGGGGCTGGGGGCGGGCGCGCTCGCGCTTGGGGGCGATGGCCGTCCCCAGCCGACGGAGGCGGATGCGGGTGCCGTGCCAGAAGCTGTGCTGGATCTCCAGTTCCACGGCCTCGCCGCTCTTGTACAGCTCCAGCAGTTCCTTAAAGGTCGCTTTGTCCACTCTCGGCTCCTTGGGCCGGGGGGCCCCACGGTGGTCAGACGCGCTCCACGTACTCGCTGGTGCGGGTGTCGATCTTGAGCACGTCGCCCTGGTTAACGAAGAGCGGGACGTTGACCACGGCCCCGGTTTCGAGGGTGGCGGGTTTGACCGCGCCGGTGGCGGTGTCGCCCCTCATGCCTGGCTCGGTGTGGACCACCTTCAGTTCGACGAATTTGGGCAACTCGACGCCGATGGGTTTCTCAAGGGCGATGAGCACATAGGTCATCTCGTTTTCCTTGAGAAAACCAGCTCCTTCACCCACAAGGCTGGTGGGGATGATGATCTGCTCGTAGGTCTCGGTGTCCATGAAATGGTAGCTCTCGCCTTCGGCGTAGAGGTACTGCATCTGGCGCTTCTCCAGGCGCACCTCCTCCACCTTGTCCCCCGAGCGAAAAGTGCGGTCCAGCACGGCCCCGGTCTGGACGTTCTTAAGCTTGGTGCGCACGAAGGCGCTGCCCTTGCCCGGCTTGACGTGCTGGAATTCGACGATGGAGACCAGGGCGTTGTCAAGGAGCATGGTAAAGCCGTTGCGGAAATCCGAGGTATCTGCCATCTAAAAATGTTCTCCTATGGGTCTCAACTGGTCTTGCGTCCCTGTTGCAGGTCGGCGATGCGGCACTTGATCTCCTCGTTGCCGGGGTCCTGGTCGAGGATCTTCCGGTAGGTCTCCACCGCCCGGTCGATGAAGCCCTGGCTGGAGTAAATCTGGGCGAGGGTGACGGTGGCGATGCGCCCCTCGGGGTCGCCCGGCTCCGCCGTGGGCGGTCCGGAGGGGCGCAGGGGGGCCAGGGCTTGGTGTTGCTGGCTTTCGATCTCCTGAAAGAGGCGGATCAGCTCCCCAGTGTCGGCCCGGCCCGGCCTGGGTGGCTTCTGGGGGGCGGGGAAAGGCAGCATCTCGGCAGCGGGGTTCTCCTCGGCGGCGGATTCTTCCTTGGCGATGGGGGCGGCGGCCTGGGCCTCGGGCAGGAGGACAGCGTCCTCGGTCCGAGACGGTGGCGGGGCGGGGGTGATCAGGTCGTCGAGCCGCAGATCCTCGGCGGACTCGCCCAGAAGCAGGGCCACGCTGGGCTGGTCCTCGGCGCTCCCAGCCAGAACGGAGAAGAGCCCCTCCTCGAAGGCTTCGCCGGCCGGCGCCAGAGCGATGGCGTCGGGATCGGCCGGGGCGGGGGAGAAGAGCCCCTCCCCCTGAAGCAGGGCGGGGTCAGCGGCGGGTTCCGGCTCCAGGGGGGAATCGCCGGCCATCAAGGAAGCGCCCAGGGCCAAGAAATCCTCGCCGAGGGCCGGGGCCGTTGGGGGCTGCGGCTCAGGCTCAGGTTCGGGCACCGGCGCAGCGAAGGGTTCGGGCTCTGCCGCTGCCGGCGGCAATTCGGTGGCCAGATTACCGCGCCGAAACAGGGCTTCGGGGCGGTCTTCGAGCGGAAGGTCGGCGGCTGGTTCGGGCGCGGGCGGCGGCGGTAGCGCCAGCGCTCCCTGGGCTTCCTCGCTGCGCTCGCGCAGGTCTTCGAGGCTCTCCTCTTGGAAACGGCCGGCGTAGGCGACGGGTTCGGGTTCGGCCGGGGCCGGTGGGGTTTCCTCCGGCAAGTGGACCACCCCGAAAGGTTTGGGCTCTTCCGTCTCCTCGGTGGCCGTGGTTTCGACGGGCCGGGAGACAGCGATGGGTTCGGGAGGCGGGGGCCGCATATCGGTGGCCTCGGGTGCGCCGGGAGCCGCGGCGGCCGACTCGACCCGCACCGCGTAGGTCAGTTGATCGACCTGCTCGGCCAGGTTCTCGCTGAGGGGGTCGAAGCGGGCGGCCTGCTGCAGGCTCTTAAGGGCCAGGGTGGCGATGCCCAGGTCCTGGTATATCTTGGAGAGGCGCATGAAGCCGGCCGGGTTTTCAGGATCTAAGCGCAGCGCCTGGTCGGTGGCACTGCGGGCCTCCTCCAGTTGTCCCTGGGCCTGGTAGCATTGCCCCAGGATCAGGTACCCGGTCGGGTAATGGGGAAAGCGCCGGCACCCCTCCTGGCACAGGGCCAGGGCTCGTTCCACCTTGCCCCGGCGCAGGTACAAATGCGCCAGGCGCGCAAAGAGCGGCGACTGCGGGTGCTGCCGATAAAGTTTTTCTACCTTGCCCAGATCGTCGAACATACCTTACAGGGGAGAAGGGGCCGATGGGTTGAACGGATATTTTACGCCACGAAAGGGTGAATTGTCAAGACAGCGGCGGCCTCCTCCTCCCTTGACAAGCCAACCCGCCGCCGCTACTTTCTTCCCCCTGAAAATTGCGCCCATAGCTCAGCTGGTAGAGCAGCTGACTCTTAATCAGCGGGTCCTAGGTTCGAGTCCTAGTGGGCGCACCAGATGCAGGAAGGGGTTACGAGACGTTTCTCGTAACCCCTTTTTCGTGGTTTTCCCTCCGGCCCCTTTGGCGGGCCGCCCCTTTTGCCTTTCCTGCCTCGCCTGCTGCCCTGGCGGGCTCAACCGCCGCAGCAACAGCATCGTTTTCCCCCTGTGCCTGATCAGCAAGGGGCGACCCAGGATCCGCGCCGCGTCCTGCAGCCCCTGCTTGACCACCGCCTGTTTCAGCTCGTCGCCGTCCTCGATCTTCAGCAGAAAGGGGCGGTTCGGTTTCACTGCCTTGACCACCAGCGCACACTTCTCGATGAGGGCGGGTTTGGGCCCCAGGGGCGGCATTTTTCTGGGCATCTTTCTCTACGGAGAGGAAGCAGGGCTGGACCGGACTCAGCGCAGGAGCAGCAGTTTTTCGGCGCTCTGCATCCCTCCGGCCCGCAAGCGGCACAGGTAGAGACCCGAAGCCAGGGGGCGGCCCAGATCGTCGCGGCCGTCCCAGACCAGGGTGTGGCGCCCGGCGGCGACCGGGCCCTGGACCAGTACCCGCAGCCTTTGTCCCAGCATGTCGTAGATCTCCAGCCGCACCTCGCCAGCCGCGGGCAAGAGGTAGGGGATGAGGGTCTGGCTGTTGAAGGGATTGGGGTACGCAGCCTGCAGCTCGACGGCACCCCGCAGACCGAAGAGAGTGCGGGCCAGGGCCAGCAATTTGGCGCGGGCTTCGCCGCTGGCGCCGAAGGCGTCGGCGTACAGGAAGAAATCTCCCAGGTCCACGAAGCCGCTGCCCTCAAGGTCGTAACGGGCGGCGGTCCCGCGGGCCTCTTGGCCAAAGTAGTCGGCCATATGGAAAAGGTCGTCGATACCCACGGCCCCGCTGCCGTCGAAATCGGCACCCCGGGCGGGCCGGATCGTGGGCCCGGCCACCATGTCGGCGCCCTGGAGGGTCCGGCGCACCAGGCTGTCGAGGCGCACGGCGGCCTCGGGGCGCAGCGCCCGCAAGACCAAGTAGGCAAGGATCCCGCCGCTGTCGGGTGCGGTGGATGCGTTGGGGTCCAGCAACTGGCCGGAAAATTCGACCCGGCCTGGCGCTGGCACAAGGGTGGTGAAGAGCGGGAACCCCCCGCCCCCGTAGAGCAGATTGCGGCTGCCCGGATACTGGGGCAGGGCCTCGACCAGTTGCAGGTGCTGCGCTTCTTACGAGAGCTGGAGGGCAAAACCGGTCAGGTCGTGCACCGGCCCCGAGCGCACCGGCACGACGAAGGTGGAGTTGGCCTGTAGCAGCGGGGCCCGGTCCAGCTCGAAGCCGGCGGCCAGGGGCAGGGGGTTGCTGCCGGCGTCGGCGGCCGGCACTTTGAGGGTGAGGCCGCTGAGGAACTGGCCGGCCCGCAGCGGCAGGGGTTGGCCATAGACAAACTGGCTTGGGAACCCTCCTCGCGGGCGAAGAGCTGGTAGGTGCCGGCCGGCACCTGGGAAAGCACGAACCCGCCGTTGCTGTCCAGGCGGGCCGCCCCGACCAGTTCCTGGGTGGAGCCGGCTAGGAGGGCGGTGCCGGTCAGACCCCGGCCGGCGCGCACGACCCGCCCCGAGATCTGGCCGAGGCTCTGTGGCTGGGCTCCGGTGCTAAAGCTCAACTCGACGGGGCCGGCCAGCGGCGTTCCGGCCAGGGAACGGGCCGCGAGGAGCACCAGTTTGTAGGTCTGGTCAGCGACCAGCTCCACGGGCAGTTGCAGCTCGTTGCCCTGGACCAACAGGCTGCGACGCCAGGTATTGAGGGGGGCCGGGGTGAGGGTCAGGTCGAGGCCTTCGAGGCTTGGCGCCTGATCGAAACGCAGGTTCAGGGTCGTCTGCCTGGGCACGGCGGTGCTGCCAGCCGCCGGCAGGGCGCTGACCAGTTCGAGCAGGTCGGCCGCTTCCCAGGGCAGTTCCAGTTCGGGCTGGCCGGGGTCATTGCTGGGCAGGCGCAACACCCCGCGGGGTTCGGGTCCGCGGTGCTCTACCTGGACCCGGGCCACCTGGCCGAGGGCCACCAGCAGGCGGTCGGCCGCGAAACGCAACTGGCCCTCGGTGTCGGCCAGATCCACCATCAACTGCGTCTCGCCCTGGTTGGCCACTGCCAGCAGGGCGAGGCGGCGCCCCGCCTCGGCAGGGCCAAAGACCAGGCTGGGGCTCAGCAATTGGGCCCGGGCGGCGGCCTGGCGGTAGTGCCAGGCCCAGCGCTGCAGCGGGTGTTCGGGATCGTCGCTGGCCAGTTCGAGGATACCGGCCGTGGCGCCGGCAGGAGCAACGGCGATACTCACCCGCACCTGCCGGTGTTCGCCGGGAGCCACCACCAGGGATTCTGGTTCGGCCCGCACCTGTGCGTCGGCGGCGCTGATCCGCTTTACCCGCAGGACCCCGGCGCCGTAGTTGTACAGGGTCAGGATGCGTTCGGCTCGGGCGCCGGCGGCCAGGGTGCCGAAGGAGAAAGCCTCCGCTCCGCCCTCGAGCCGGGTTTTGAGGCGGGGTGGTTTCCAGTTGCCAACCCGCCCCTGGCCGCTGAGGGCCACGGCCCAGTCGGGCTGGTCCGGATCGTCGCTGCGCAGCTGCAGCAGGGGGCGTAGCGGCCCTCGGGTGCGGGGGGCGAACCACAACTGCAGGATGCGTTCCCCGCCGGGGGGTATGAGCACGGGCAAGTAGTCGGCGGTGCCGAACTCGAGGCGGCTGCTGCCGAGGGCCAAGGGGTGCAAGGGACCCCGGCCCTGGTTGCGCAGGACCAGGGCCCGGCGGCCCACCTGTCCCAGTTCCACCTCTCCCAGATCGAGGGCGGGCGGGCTCAGCAGGTCCGGCGCCGGGCTGCCGGTGCCGGCCAGGGCGGCCTCCAGGTCTTGCCCCACGACCCGCAACCGCGCGACGAAGTCGCCGTCTTCGTCGGGGGCAAAACGCAGGGCCACACGGGCCCGGGCGCCGGGCTCGAGGCGCAGGTGCTGCATTCCCAGGGAAAAGAAGCCACGGCTCAGGCGGAGATCCACCTCGAGTGGCACCCGGGTCTGGTTCACCAGCGCCAGCGCGGTGTCGGCGGGGCTGCCCAGGGCCACCTTGCCCAGGTCGAGGCTGGCGGGCACAAAGAACAGGCCGGCGCCCGTGCCACTGGCGGGGATGTTCAGGGTGGAGACTTGGGGGTCGTTGGCCAGCAACAGCAGACGCCCCTGCCGCGGGCCGGGGCTGGCGGGGGCGAAACGGGCATAGAGTTCTGCCCCCTGGCCACTGCCCAGGTGCAGTGGTGTCGGCGCCGGCGGGACGCAGCCAGACCTTGAGCAGGCCCTGGCCGCGATTGCGCACCCGGAGCGGCTGGTCCTGGGTCTGGCCCACGGCCACGGCGCCGAAACGCAGGGTGTCGGCGGGGGCCAGCGGCTGCAGCACCGGGGTGCGGGTGGCGGGCAGGCCGCGCAGGGTCACGATGGGGCGCAGGGCAACGGGGTCGTCGCTGTTGAACTCCAGGCGTCCCCCCGCGCCGGGTTTGGTGGCAGTGGGGCGGAACTGCAGGGCCAGCTGGCGGCTGGCACCGGGAGGCAGGACCAGGGCGGAGGCAGCGGTGGTGAACAGGCCTGGCAGGGCAGTGATCCCATTGTGGCGCAGGGTATCGTTGCCGCTGTTGCGCAGGCGCAGGGAATCGGTCGCCACCTCGCCTATGCCCGCCGGGCCCAGCACCAGGGTGTCGGCGCCCAGTTCGAGGCGCGGCCCCCTGCCGCCGCCGCGCAGCAGTACACTGCGTTCGAGGCCGCGGCCCACCATCCGCAAACTCACCCCGTCGAGCAGCCCGGGCTGGTGAGGGGCAAAGTCCAGGCGGGCGACCTGGGCACTGTCCCGGGGGGACAGCTGCAAGGGCGGCTGCGGCGCCAGCACCTGCACCGGGGCATCGGCCGGCACCACCACAAGCGAGTCGATGATCAGGCCGACCGCTGTGCGGTTGAGGGCCAGGACCCGCAGGGTCTGGTGGCGGCCCAGGCCGTGCCTTCGCCCTGTCCGCTGTCATCCACTCCCTGGGCGACGCTGGTTTCGGTGAAGGTGCCGTTGCCGTTGTTCTGGTAGAGGAGGTTGGGGCTGTTCTTGCGGACCACGTAGAGGTCGAGGTCGCCGTCGTTGTCGTAGTCCCCCCAGGCGGCGGCGATGACACTCTCGCCGGGGTTGAGGCCGGCTTTGGCGAAGGTGCCGTCCCCCAGGTTGCGGTACAGGCCGTTGGCGCTGGCATAATCGGCCACGTAGAGGTCGAGATCGCCGTCGTTGTCGTAGTCGGCCCAGGCGGTGCCGGTGCCGCCGGTACGGTCGAGGCCGGCGCTATGGCCCACTTCGGCAAAAGCGCCCTGGCCGTTGTTGCGTTACAGGCGCAGCGGGCTGGTGGTGTTGAAATCGAGGTCGCCGTCGCCGTCGTAGTCGGCCCAGGCTCCGCTGAGGGTGCGGTCGGGGCCGAACTGGATCTGGGCGCTGTTGGCCACATCCACGCAGGTCCCGTCGCTTTGATTCCGGGAAAAGGAGGTTGAACCCCTCGTCGAGGATCAGCAGGTCGAGGTCGCCATCGCCGTCGTAATCCCCCCACAGGGCCTGCGGGCCGCCGTTGTGGTCCACTCCGGCACTGGCGGCCACCTCGGTGAAACGGCCGTTGCCGTTGTTGCGGTACAGGCGGTTCTCGCGGCGGGTGGTCAGATAGAGGTCGAGGTCGCCGTCGTAGTCGCCCCAGGCCATGCTGATGCCGCCCTCGGGGCTGGCGATGCCGGCGCTGGTGGCCACCTCGCTGAACTGTTGGGCCAGGGCGGCCCCGGGCAGGCAGAGATTCAGGAGCAGCAGCAGGCCGACGGGGACCACCGACAACAACCTTCCCCCAAGGCGCGCCGGGGCATCCTGCGGGGATTGGGATTTTCTAAGCATGGAGGATTTTCCCTACCGCCGGGGGACGGGGAGTCCCCGGCGGCACACGGGACAATAGATAAACGGGATGGGATGGATGAGGGCAAGGAAGAAGGGTTTGCCGGCTGGTACGGGCAGGCCGTAGATTTGTCGGAGCTACGAGGTGGCGTCGGGGAGCGACCCGCTCTGGCCTTTCGCCAGGCGCGTCTTTTGCCCGGCCCCAGAGCCCGACCCCCGCAACGCCCCATACGTTGGGGCGTTGCGCCCGTTCCTGGCTCATCGCTCCGCTACCCGGCCTCCCCGCCACGCGGCCGTCCTAGCCCCGACGTTCCCCGCGAAAGGCCTCCGGGGTTCACTCCCCGCCGCTGCATCAACCACCGTGGTGAACTACGATATGCTGCAGACCGATCAGCTCCTCGCCCCTCACACCACCATCCAGTTGGGCGGCCCAGCGCGCCATTTCGCCGCCTGCCGCACCCTGGAGGAGGTTCGTTACGCCCTGCGCTGGGCCACCGCCCAAAAGCTGCCGGTCCAGGTGCTGGGCGGCGGCAGTAACGTGCTTTTCGACGACGAGGGGTTTGCAGGCCTGGTGCTCAAGGTGGAGTTGTTTGGTCTGCGTTTCGCCGAGCAGGAAGGAGCGGTGTTGGTGGCGGCCGCCGCCGGCCAGTCCTGGGACGGGCTGGTGGCCGAGTGTGTGCGGCGCGGCCTGACGGGTATCGAATGCCTGGCGGGTATCCCCGGCCTGGTGGGCGCCACGCCGATCCAGAACGTGGGGGCGTACGGGCAGGAGGTCAAGGACACCATCGCGGCGGTGCACGGCCTGGACCGGGGCACCCTCGAACCGGTGGTGTGGACCAATGCCCAGTGCGGCTTCGCATACCGGCAGAGCCGCTTCAAAGGCGTCGACAAGGACCGCTACCTGATCACCGAAGTCTGCTACCGCCTGGAACCCGAGGGTGTCCCGAAGATTCGTTACCCCGAGTTGCGCCGCCACCTGGGAGAGGGCGCCGAACTGGGCCAGGGCCAGGCGGCGCTGGCGGCGGTGCGCGAGGCGGTGCTGCAGCTGCGGCGCGGCAAGTCGATGGTCTACAATCCGCAGGATCCCGATGCCCGTTCGGTGGGTTCCTTTTTCCTCAATCCGCTGCTCGGCGAGGGTGAACTGGTGGCCTTCAGGGACCGCCTGGGTGGACTGCAGCCGCCCCTCTTTCCCGCCCCCGAAGGCACCAAGGTGCCGGCTGCCTGGCTGGTGGAGCAGTCCGGTTTCCCCAAAGGCTTCCGCCGCGGCGGGGCCGGGATCTCGGGCAAACATACCCTGGCCCTGGTCAACTGCGGCGGCACCACCCGTCAGCTACTGGAACTGGCCGAGGAGATCCGCGCCGGGGTCCGCGCCCGTTTCGGCATCACCCTCGAACTGGAACCCGTGGTGGTTCCTTGGTTTCCCACCAGTTGATTTCGGGTATGGGGCGCGGTGCAACACTCGCTGCCCTCTCCCCAACCCCTTTCCCCGCGAGGCCCCAGACGCCGGGGCCTTGCGCCTACCAGTAGACCATCGCCTCCGCGAAAAGGCCCGCCAGCTCCGCCTCGCCGAAGGATCGGGGCGAGAGTTTGGTCACCCGGTGCTGGGGCAGGGTGCCCAGCACCAGGGCGGGGATATCTGCCTCGCCGTACCCGATGGCCCGCAGCCCCGAGGGCATGCCCAACTGCTGCATGAGGGCGACGAGCCGGTCGGCCAGGATAGGGCCGGCATCGGCGTCCTTAGCGTTGGAAACATCCACTCCCAGCGCGGCAGCGGCCTCCAGGTGGCGGCCCGGACACGCCGGGGCCGTGAAACGAAAGACTGCCGGAGCGTTGAGGATTACCGCCATGCCGTGGGGCAACATGGCGTGATCGGCCTCGTACCCGGGCGGTCTGAACTGGCGCACCATGCCGGCCACCGGATAGGACATGCCGTGGGGCAGATGCACCCCGGCGTTGCCAAAACCCATGCCGGCGAAGGCCGCAGCCAGCAGCATCTGGGCGCGGGCTTCCCCGTCGTCCTGGTCGGCGACGGCGCGGGGTAGGTAACGGGCCACCATGTGCAGCGCCTGCAAGGCCCAGACATCGCTGATGGGATTGGCCCCCTGGTAGGGGGGGCGCAGCAGGGGCCGGGCCGGATGCGGGCGCTGGTCGAAGGGCAGGGCGGTGTAGGACTCGATGGCGTGGGAGAGCACGTCCAATCCGGTGCAGGCGGCCACGGCCGGGGGCAGGGTGCGGGTGTTGTCAGGGTCGATGATGCCCAAAGTGGGCTTGAGCCGGCGGTGGGCGATGCCGGTCTTGGCCTTCAGCTCCACCAAATCGAAGATGGCCACTCCGGTGGTCTCGCTGCCGGTGCCGGCGGTGGTGGGGATGGCGATGAGGGGCTTGAGCGGGCCGGGCACGGGCAGCCCCTTGCCCACCGGCGCGTTGACGTAGTCGAAGAAGTCGGCCGGCGGATGGGTGGTGTAGAGGTTGGCGGCCTTGGCCGTGTCTATGCTGGAGCCGCCGCCCACGGCCACGAAGGCATCGAAGCCGCCCGCCTGGGCAAAGGCGATGGCCTCCTTGAAGGAGGCATCGGTGGGCTCCACGTGCACCCGGTCGAAGAGGGCGTGGGGGACCTTCTCCCGCTCCAGGGATTGGAGTGCGGTCTGCACCGGGGCGCTCTGGCTCAGGTGGGGGTCAGTCACCACCATCACCTTTCTCGCGCCCAGATCGTTCAGGTCCATCCCCACCTCGGCGGTGGCACCCTTGCCGCAGCGCAGGTTGGAGGTGGCCATCTCGAAGATGGTGTCGTTCATCGGGGGTCTCCAAGAGAGGTCTAGTCTGGTGCCAGGGGATTTGCGCAGCGGGTTGCTGCGCAATTGTCGGTGGGTACAGGTAGATACTAGCACATAACCTGAACCCGATCAAGCAAGAGTCCCCTTCCGGCCTCTCCCGCTCGACAGCCCCTGGACCCCGCAATATATTGAGGGCCAAAACGGACAGAATCCCCATGGCCAGCCTCACCCCCAGGGGCATGCTCACCCTCGACGAACTGAGCGCCAGGATTGCCAGCGGCCAGCTCGAGACCGTGTTGGCTGTCTTTCCCGATCTGTACGGCCGGCTCCTGGGCAAACGCTTCGCCGCCGGTTTCTTTCTGGAGCACACGGCTCAGCAGGGCTTCCACGCCTGCGACTACCTGCTCACAGTCGATATGGAGATGGACGTGGTCGCCGGTTACCCTTTCGCCAACTGGGAGCGGGGGTACGGGGATTTCCACTGCGTCCCGGACTGGCGCACCCTGCGGCAGATCGCCTGGCTGGAGAAGACCGCCCTGGTCTTCTGCGATTTGGAGCGGGATCACCGGCCCGTCGGCCTGGCCCCGCGCACCCTGCTCAAGACCCAGTTGGAGCGGGTGCGGCAGGCCGGGCACCGGGTCATGGTCGGCACCGAACTGGAGTACTTCCTCTTCAAGGATTCCTACGAGCAGGCCAAGGCCAAGGGCTACGAGAACCTCGAAACCTTCGGCTGGTACCTGGAGGACTACCACCTTCTCCAGGGCACCCGAGAGGAGCCCCTGCACGCCCCGGCGCGGCGGCTGCTGGAGCACAGCGGCATCCCGGTGGAGTCGAGCAAGGGGGAATGGGGGCCGGGTCAGCACGAGATCAACCTGCGCTACGCCGAGGCCCTGGAGATGGGCGACCGCCACGCCCTGTACAAGCACGGCCTCAAGGAGATGGCCCAACAGCGGGGGTTGTCGGTCAGCTTCATGGCCAAGTGGCGGGCCGACCTGGCCGGCTCGGGGATGCACCTGCACCTGAGCCTGTGGGACGATGAGCGCAACCTCTTTGTCGGGGGCGAGGCCCTGGGGCCGCTGCGGGTCTCGCCCCTGTTCCGCCACTTCCTGGGCGGCTGGCTGGCCCACGCCCGGGCCCTCACCCCCTTCTGCGCCCCGTACCCCAACTCCTACAAGCGTTTTGTGTTGCAGTCCTGGGCGCCCACCACCATCGCCTGGAGCCTGGACAACCGCACGGTGGGTTTCCGGGTGGTGGGCGAGGGAGCTTCGCTGCGCATCGAATCGCGTTTGCCCGGGGCCGACGCCAATCCGTACCTGGCCATCGCCGCCTCGCTGGCCGCGGGCCTGGATGGCATCCGCAATCGCACCGAGCCGCCCCCGCCTTTCAGCGGCGACGCGTATCAGGCGGCGGAATTGCCCCGGGTGCCGGCCAACCTGCCCGAGGCCGTGGCCGAGATGGAGAGAAGCGAGATGCTGCGCGAGGCTTTCGGCGCGGAGACCATTGCCCACTACGCCCACTTCTTTTGCACCGAGCAGCGCAAGTACGACGAGGTAGTCACCAACTGGGAGCGGCAGCGCTATTTCGAGAGGGGTTGAGGGATGCGATTGAAGGACAAGGTGGCCTTAATCACCGGGGCCGGCAGCGGCATCGGCCGGCAGGCGGCCCTGCTCTTCGCCGGCGAGGGGGCCGGTGTGGTGGTGGCCGACCTGGCGCCCCAGGGCGGCGAGGAGACCGTGCGCCTGGTGCGGGCCGGGGGCGGTCAGGCGTGTTTTGTGCGGGCCGACGTGGGCCGGGCCGCGGACTGCGCGGGGATGGTGGAGGTGGCCGAGCGGGAGTTCGGCAAACTTGACGTGCTCTTCAACAACGCCGGCATTTCCCACATCGACGACGGGGACGCGGTCTCCACCGAGGAGGAGGTGTGGGACCTGACCATGCAGGTCAACCTCAAGGGGGTGTTCCTGGGCTGCAAGTACGGCATCCCGGCCCTGCGCCGGGCCGGGGGCGGCTCCATCATCAACACCTCTTCCTTTGTCGCCCTGCTGGGGGCGGCCACCCCGCAACTGGCCTACACCGCCAGCAAGGGCGGGGTCCTGGCCCTTACCCGCGAACTGGCCGTGGTCCACGCCCGGGAGAAGATCCGCCTCAACGCCCTGTGCCCCGGCCCGCTGCGCACCGAACTGCTGATGAAGTACCTGGACACCGAGGAGAAGCGACAGCGCCGGCTGGTCCACATCCCCATGGGCCGATTCGGCGAGACCGTCGAGATCGCCCGGGCTGCCCTCTTCCTCGCCTCCGACGAGTCTTCCTACCTCACCGGCGCGGCCTTCACGGTGGACGGGGGGATCACCGCTGCCTATGTGACCCCTGAATAGGGGTTTGCTCGACAGTCCCCGGCAGTGGCGCTATATTGTGGAACCTTTCGAGGGATAAGCATGGACAATCTACTATCCCAGCCCTGGCCCTGGTACGTGGCCGGCCCGCTGATCGGGCTGATGGTCCCGGCCCTGCTGCTCCTGACCGGGCAGATGTTCGGGCTCTCCAGCAGCTTCCGCCACCTCAACGCGCTGTGCTCCCCTCGCACCCAGATCGAGTACCTCAAGGAGGACGACTGGCGCCGGGAGGCGTGGAACCTCTTCCTGGTGGGAGGCATCCTGGTGGGCAGCTTCCTGGCCACCCGGTTCCTCGGGGCGGGGGTGCCCCTGCTGCCTCAGGAATCGGGGACCGGCCCCGGCCTGCTCAGCCTCTTTGCCGGCGGGGTGCTGGTGGGTTTCGGCACCCGCTACGCCGACGGCTGCACCTCGGGCCACTCGATCACCGGGCTGGCCACCCTCAACTGGCCCAGCCTGGTGGCCACCTGTTCTTTCTTTGCCGGCGGCCTGGCGGTGGTCTGGCCGGCCTTCTGGCTGAGTCGGTGAGGCGGCGATGAAGAACCTTTACGCCCTGCTACTGGGGGTCTTCTTCGGGGTGGTGCTGGTCAAGTCCGAGGTCTGCTCCTGGTTCCGCATCCAGAGGATGTTCCGCTTCGAGGAAGCCCACATGTACCTGGTGATCTGTGCGGCGGTGGCGGTGGGCGCCCTGTCGGTGCTGTTGCTGCGCCGCCTGCGCCCCCGCACCGCGCAGGGCGAGCCTATCGAGATCAGGAAGAAGGTTTTCACCAAGGGCACGGTCCTGGGCGGGCTGCTCTTCGGCATGGGCTGGGCAGTGACCGGGGCCTGCCCTGGGCCCATCTACGCCCAGCTGGGCAGCGGTGCGTACCAGGCCGTGGCCACCTTTGCCGGCGCCTTTGCTGGGGCCTACCTCTACGCCTGGCTGCGGCCCCGCCTGCCCCACTAGCCCAAACCCAGCGCAGCGATGGACGAGCCGATTATTTCCTACAACTACCGCTTCCGCCTGGCGGATGGCACGGACAAGGAATTCGCCATCCGGGTGGACGCCAAGACCCTCGACCTGCTGCCGGCGGCGCGGAGCGAGTATCCGACCTGGAGCGCCCTGACCCACCATCAGTGCGCCAACTGCCCCCTGCGCCCCGAGGAGCACCCCCGCTGCCCCATCGCCGCCAACCTAGTGGATCTGGTCGATTTCTTCAAGGAGGCCATGTCCTACGACGAGGTGGATGTGCAGATTGAGACCGATCAGCGGCGCTACACCAAACACACCTCGGTGCAGCAGGCCCTCAGCTCTCTATTGGGTATCTACATGGTGACCAGCGGCTGCCCGGTGATGGACCGGCTGCGGCCCATGGTGCGCTTCCACCTGCCCTTTGCAACTTTGGAGGAGACCGCGTACCGGGTGATCTCCATGTACCTCCTCGCCCAGTATTTCCGCCATCGGCGGGGTCTGCGGCCCGATTGGGAGATGAAGGGGCTGGTCCCCATCTACGAGGGGGTCCAGACGGTCAACAAGACCTTCCTCCAGCGCCTCCATGGCCTGAAGGGCAAGGACGCCAACGCCAACGCGCTGGTCATCCTCGACAGCTTCGCCGGGTATGTCACCTTCTCCATCAACACCGACCTGCTCGACGAGGTCGAGGGGTTGTTCAGGCCCTATTTCGAGGAGTAGCGGGTGGGTTTTTCGGCGGCGGTCTTCGACCTGGACGGCACCCTGATCGATTCGTTGGAAGACCTGGCCGACTCCATGAACGAGGCCCTGGCGGGCCTGGGTTTTCCCACCCACCCGGGGCCGGCGTACAAGTACTTCGTCGGGGATGGTATGGAGGTGCTGGCCCGGCGGGTGTTGCCCGAAGCGGCCCGCGACCGGGATACCCTGGAGCGGCTGGTGGCGGCGATGCGCCGGGTGTACGCCGGGCGCTGGGATCGCAAGACCCGGCCATACGCGGGGGTGCCCCAGATGCTGGAGGCCCTGCGGGCCAGGGGGCTGCGCCTGGCCGTGCTCTCCAACAAACCCGACGACTTCACCCGCCTGACCATGGAAAGGCTGCTGGCCCCGCATACCTTCGACCTGGTACAGGGAGTGTCCCCGGACACGCCGCCCAAGCCCGATCCCGCCGGCGCCCTGGCAGTGGCTGCCCGCCTGGGGGTGAAGCCGGAGGAGTGCCTGTACCTGGGCGACACGGCCACCGACATGCAGACGGCCTGCCGGGCCGGGATGTGCGCGGTGGGCGCCCTGTGGGGCTTCCGCACCCGCCAGGAGTTGGAGGAGAACGGGGCGCGGGCCGTGGTCGAGGAGCCGGGGCAGGTGCTGGCCCTGCTCGAAACGCTTGTATAATGTACCGGCACAGCCCCTTTGTGCCCTCACCCACCCGAAAGAGGACCCAATGAGCCAGTTTTTCCCCACAGTGAAGAAGATCCGCTACGAGGGCCCGGACTCGAAGAATCCCCTGGCCTTCAAGCACTACAACCCCCGCGAGAAGGTGGGAGGCAAGACCTTGGAGCAGCACCTGCGCTTCTCGGTGGTGTTCTGGCACACCTTCAAGGGCGGGGGGGGCGATCCCTTCGGCACTTCGCCGGTGTACGACCGCCCCTGGGACCGAGCCACAGATCCCATGCAGCGGGCCGAGGACACCATCCACGCGGCCTTCGAGTTCATCACCAAGCTGGGGGCGCCCTACTACGCCTGGCATGACCGCGACATCGCCCCGGAGGCCGAGACCCTGCGCGAGACCAACAAGCGCCTCGACCAGATCGTGGCCCTGGCCGGCAGGCTGCAGAAGGATACCGGGGTGAAGCTCCTGTGGGGCACCTCCAACTGCTTCTCCAACGCTCGCTTCACCCACGGGGCCGGCACCAACCCGGATGCCCACGTCTTTGCCTACGCCGCGGCCCAGATCAAGAAGGCGATGGAATGCACCCTGGAGCTGAAGGGGGAGAACTACGTGTTCTGGGGCGGGCGCGAGGGGTACTCCAGCCTGCTCAACACCGATCTGAAACACGAGCAGGAGCAGATGGCGCGACTGCTGCAGCTGGCGGTGGAGCACAAGAAGCACATCGGCTTCAAGGGCACCCTGCTCATCGAGCCCAAGCCAAAGGAGCCCACCAAGCACCAGTACGACTACGACGCGGCCACGGTGCTGGGCTTCCTACGCAAGCACGGGCTGATCGACGAGTTCAAGCTCAATATCGAGGCCAACCATGCTACCCTGGCCGGCCACACCTTGGAGCACGACCTGGCGGTGGCTTCCAGCGAGGGGAAGTTGGGCAGCATCGACGCCAACCGGGGGGATTATCTCTTGGGATGGGACACGGACCAGTTCCCCACCGACCTGTACATGACCACCTACGCGATGATGGTGATCCTCAAGCAGGGGGGCCTGGGCAGGGGCGGGGTGAACTTCGACGCCAAGGTGCGGCGGGGCTCCATCGACACCAACGACCTTTTCCACGCCCACATCGGCGGCATGGACGCCTTTGCGCGGGGGCTGAAGATCGCCCATCGCATCCAGCAGGACGGGGTGCTGGACAACTTCCTCAAGGAGCGGTACAGCTCCTACCGTAGCGGCATTGGCCGCAAGATCATGAGCGGGAGAACCAGTTTCCGCGAGTTGGAGCGCTACATCCTAAGAAACGGCGAGCCGGCCCGG
The DNA here is from genome assembly GCA_016867395.1 of Candidatus Handelsmanbacteria bacterium. Taxonomy (GTDB): domain Bacteria; phylum Latescibacterota; class UBA2968; order UBA8231; family UBA8231; genus SICG01. The sequence goes on along the minus strand of VGJS01000032.1, from coordinate 25,918 downwards.
CACAGCGGCCGCGAGGAGATGCTGGAGAACCTCATCAACAGCTATATCCGCTGACAACCCAGGAACAGCAGAGCGCCGGTCCCGCGAGGGGCCGGCGCTTTTTTTATAACTTCGCCTCCAGATTGCCGAGCAGTTCGGCGGCCTGACGCTGTTTGCCCGGATCGTTGTCGCGGGCGACGATGCGCTGGAGGGTGGAGTAGGCGCGGCTATCGCCCCGTTGAGCCATCTCGATGGCCAGCTCGTCGCGCTTCTCGTGAAAGCGGTTGTCGTAGGGCTTGATATCCAACTCCCACTTCTTCCAGTAGTACTTGAGCCAGTCTGCGGAGGCCGGCCAATCGGCGTAGATCTCCTCCCAGTTCATCGGCGGGCTGTGGGGCTGCAGGCTGCCCGGGGCGATGGGTTGGTCGGCGCGCTGGTAGCGGGCGTCGAGGGAGAGGCGCAGGGCACGGCTCGAATTGGGCGCGCCCCGGTGCGGGGTGAGGCTGTGGAAGAAGAGCACGTCCCCCTGGGCAAAGGGGCCGCCCCGCCATTTCCCCTCAAAGGACTCCAGGATCTCCAGGCCGCCGGCGCCCAGGGCCGGGCGGAACTCGTAGACCCCCTGCTGCTGTGCGCCCTCGGCTACCTCCAGGCCGCCCATCTCGTGGGGCAGGGCGCCCAGGGGAATCCACGCGGTGTAGGTCTCGGGGGTGCCCTGGATGGGGATGAAATCCTGGTGGGCCGGGCTGGTGAAGGCTTCCTTCTGGGGGAAGATGACGCGCCCGATGAGCCGGGGGTGGGGCAGCACCGGGCCGTCGAGCAGGCGACCGAAAAAATCCATCAGGCTGGGGTGATGCTGCAGGGCGTGGAATTCGGGCAACAGGTACATGGGGCGGTACACCTGCATGTAGGCCGGCTCGGGTTCGAGGGAGAAACCCCGCAGATCGGCGATCGCTTCCTCCAGGGGGGTACCTTCCTGCACCCAGCCGCCGGCCCGGGCCTTTTCGAGCAGCCGCAGCCGCAGCGCCTCCAACGCCGGGGCTGGCACCAGGCCGCGGACAAACAGGTACCCGTCGCGCTGCATACGCCGGCGCAGTTGGGGGCCATCGCCGGCGATGTCAGTGGAGTCGAGGAAAGGTTGCATGGACAGGCTCCGATGAGGGTTGTGGGCGATATGGACGGGCAGTATTATAAACCCCTGGACCTCCTTCGCCAAATGCGGTCGGCCGGTGATGAACAGCTCTTTTTCCGTTCCGCTCGTTGTTGCCAACCCCGTAGGCCAGGCCCGGGTGGGCGAGCCGCTCACCGCCGGGCTGCCCGTGGCGGTGGGCGGGCGGGCGGCGGGCCAGGCGCGGGCCGAACTGCTGGCGTACGCCGACTTCGTCCTGGGGGCCTGGGAGGAGGATCTGGGCATCCAGGACCTGCGCTTCAGCGACGGCCTGCTGGCCGCCTGCCTGCGCGCGCCCGCAGATCACCCTGGGAGGGAGTCCTGGTTTGCCAAGGCCGCCGAGCTCTGGGAGCGGGGCATGAGCCAGGTCCGTTCCACCTATCACTACGCTAAGACCCACGCCATCCTGCTGGAGAACGGCCACCTCTACCCCTGTCGGGTGGGCCGGTGCTGCTGAGCTTCAGTCCGCCCGAAGCTCGGCGATGGCCTCGTCGAAGGCCTCGCGGATGGGGGTGTAAACCAGGCCCAGTTCGCGTTCGGCCCTGGAGCCCTCGGCGAAAAAACCCTCCCTGGCGGTCCGCACCTGGTCCACGGCCAGGCCCCACAGGGGCGGCCTGCCGGTCAGGCGCGAAAGGCCGGTGAGCAGCCAGGCCAGGGGCATCACCACACCGTCGGGCAGGGTCAGGCGGGGTAGGGGCGTCCCGGAGAGTTCCCGCACCAGCTGGTTGAACTGGCCCAGGCTGAGCTGCTCCTTGCCGATGATGTATCCCTTCCCTTCAATGCCCGGTTTGTCCATCGCCAGGGCGATGGCCTCGGCCACGTCCGCTACGTGCACCCAGGTGAGGACGGCGTCGGGCAGGACGGCGGCCGGCATCCGGCGGCGCACCAGGTCGGCGAGGTACTGGCCGCTGCCCTTGGGGTCGCCGGCGCCCAGCACCCCGCAGGGGTAGAGCACCACCAGAGGCAGGCCCTGCCCGTGCAAGGCCCAGGCGAGCCGGTCGCCCTCGTACTTGGTGCGCGCGTACTCGCTGAAGCGCCCGGGGCCGGGCGGGGTCTCCTCGGTAAAGGGGCGGCCGGCGGGTTTGCCGAAGATCACCGCTGAGCTGATGTGGACCACCCGGGAGACCCCGGCCTCCAGGGCGGCTTCGAGCACGTGGCGGGTCCCCTCGACGTTGACGCGCCGGTACACGCCGGGGTCCTTCTCCCAGAAGGAGTACACATTGGCCAGGTGCACGACCCCCTCGCAGCCGGCCAGGCCCCGGCGCACGCTCTGCGGATCGGTCACGTCACCTGCCACCAACTCCACCCCTGGCAACAGGCCGCGGGCCTTTTCCAGGTCGCGCACCAGGCAACGCAGGGTGTGGGGGGTGGATTCCAACCGGCGGCAGAGATAACGGCCGATGAAGCCGGTGGCGCCGGTGACGAAGAGCTTCACCTTCCCCCACGCCACTCGTTTTCGAGGATGGACCACAAGAGGGAGTCGCGCCACTGGCCCCGGATCTGGAGGTTCTGCCGCAGTCGGCCCTCCAGTTGCATGCCGAGTTTCTCCAGCACCCGGCGCGAGCCTTTGTTCTCCGGATCGCAGGTGGCTTGGAGGCGGTGCAGTTGCAGCTCTTCAAAGCCCAGGGCCAGCAGGGCGCCGCTCGCCTCGGCGGCGCAGCCCCGGCCCCAGAAGTCGGGATGCAGGCAGTAGCCGATCTCGCCTACCCCCTGGGTCTGGTTCTGCACGCTCAGGTGGCAGCCGCCGATGAGTTGGCCGCTCTCGCGCCAGATCACCGCTATCTCAAAAACGAGGCGCGGGCTCGCCACCTGGGCGGCCAGGGCCCGGCCCACAAACTCGCGGCTGTCCTGCTCGCTGTTGGGGCCCCAGGGCATGAAGCGCGACACCTCGGGCCGGTGGGCGTAGGTGTGGACCGCCCCCCAGTCGTCCTCGACAAAGTCGCGCAGCAGCAGTCGCGGGGTCTGGAGGGGGAGTTCCACGGGGCAGACTCAGCGGCGGCGGACGAATTTTTGCAGCCGGCCGTCGGTCTGCACCTCGCTGACATACAGGTCGCCCCGCGAGTCGGCCCAGATGCCGTGCGGGCAGCCCAAGAACTCGCCGGGCCGATCCAGGCGCTGGCCGCTGCCCCAGCGGGTGATCACCTCCCCTGCCAGGGTGAGGACGCTGACCCGTTGGTCCAGTTCGGCCACGTACACGATGTCGTGTTCGTCGATGTAGATGGTGTCGGGCTGGTGGAAACCGCCCCACTCCATCAGGTACTTCCCCTCGGTGTCGAAGAACTGGATGCGGTTGTTGCTGCGGTCGGCTACCAGCACCCGGTCGTGGCGGTCCACCCGCACGCAGTGAGGCAGATTGAATTCGCCCGGCCCGGTGCCCGGTGTGCCCCAGGATTTGATCAACCGGCCCTCGGGGGTGTACTTGTGGACCCTGGCGTTGCCGTAGCCGTCGGAGATATACAGGTCTCCCCTCGCGTCGATGGCCAGGTCGGTGGGCAGGTTGAAGGGCTCCCCCTCGGCTCCCTTTTGATGGGGGTTGCCGATGGTCAGGAGCAGTTCTCCCTTGCAGTTGAACTTCCGCATGCAGTGGGTCTCGCGTTCGACGCAGTAAACCTGGTCCTTCCCGTCGATCCAGATCCCGTGGGCATCTTCGAGGACGTCGTCGCACCAGGTTTCGAGGAAGTTCCCCTCCCGGTCAAAGAGGATGAGGGGGTGTTCGCTGCGGCTGTACACGAAGACCCGATCCTGCGAATCCACGGCCACCGCCGCGATCCATCCCAGTTTCCAGCCGGCGGGCAGCCGTGCCCAGCCTTCCTGCACTTCGTAGGCATGAGATCCAGCGCCGACCTTGGTCATCAGGGGGTCTCCTTTCCAGGGTTAGAAGGGATGAGGGTACGGCAAAGGAGAGGGAGGTGTCAATAGAGTTGGGTCAGCAGGCGGGTCCTGGGAGGGATGGTGATCAGCGGGCCTGGGCCTCCCACACCAGTTTCACCGGACTGTCCACCCTAACCGGCTGGTCCAGCCAGCCCATCTTCTCGGAGTGGACCAGTTGGGCCTGGCCCTCTCGCAGCTTCTGGTTGGCCTGCTCCAGCCGCGCGGTGCGTTCTCTGAACCCTTGCTCCAGTTCGGCGTGGAGTTGGCCGTCACCAGCACGCGGCAGTTCAGCCCATCCAGCTGGATCTTGACGAAAAAAATCCCCGGAACCGAGGGTCCGGGGGGTCTGCGCCGCTGCGCCTTGTCAGCGCGCCTCAGTGGTCCCGGGGCACGGCCATCATCCGCTCCAGGGCCAGGCGGGCCCGCGCGATGACCTCCTCGTCCAGTTCGATCTCAAAACGCTCGTCCTCCAGGGCCAGGTACACGTCCTGCAGGCCGGTCACCTTCATGTAGGGGCAGTGCAGCCGGCAGCCGATGCAGCCGTCGGCGGGGACGAACTCCTTGTCGGGGTAGCGCAGCTTGAGCTGGTGGATCATGCCGTGTTCGGTGGCGATGATGAAGGTGCGGGCCCGGGGGTACTTGGCCACCGCGGCGATCATGCCGGTGGTGGAGCAGACCTCGTGGGCCAGCTCCACCACGTCCTGCCGGCACTCGGGGTGGGCGATGACGATGGCCTCGGGATAGGCGTCGCGGGTACGTTCCAGGCTGGCCCCGCGCAGCACGTCGTGGGTGGGGCAGACCCCGTCGTAGATGGCGATCTCCTTCTCCGGGACCTGCGCGGCCACCCAACGGCCCAGGTTGCGGTCCGGGGTGAAGAGGATCTTGTCGGTCCTGAGGCTGCGCACCACCGAAACGGCGTTGGCCGAGGTGCAGCAGATGTAGGACTCGGCCTTCACCTCGGCCGAGGAGTTGATGTAGGTGACCACCTTGTGCCCCGGGTAACGGGCCTTCCAGTCATCGAGGCTTTCGGGGGTGATGGAGTCGGCCAGGGAGCAGCCGGCGCCGATATGGGGCAGCAGCACCCGCTTCTCGGGGTTGAGGATCTTGGCGGATTCGGCCATAAAGTTAACGCCGCAGAAGACGATCATCTCGGCGTCGGTCCTGGAGGCTTCGAGTGAGAGGCCCAGGGAGTCTCCGGTGAAGTCGGCCAGGTCCTGGATCTCGCCCACCTGGTAGTTGTGGGCCAGGATGACGGCGTTCTTCTCCCGGCGCAACCGCTCGATGTGGGAGATCAGCTCCCCCTTGGGGAGGTGGGAGTAGTGGTAGGCGTCGAGGGCTCTTTCCGGGGAGAAAACTTGGCTCATGGCTCGGTCTTGGCTCCTTCGTCGGGGGAGATGTCTTCGGTGCCGTTGGGGAAGACCCGCCAGAATTCCTTGCGGATCAGGCCGGTGATCATCGCGCTCTTGCTGGTGCCGTGATAGTGGGCCACGGCGTCGAGCATATGGTAGTCCCGCTCCGTGGAGGAGAAGGTCTTGACCTTGGCTTTGCCGGTCTTGGCTTTTTTGGCGGCGGGCATTATCTAATTATTGTATAAAAAATCTTTAAATCTTATATAACAGTTGTATAGTAATCTAGCCTTTCACCACAGGGTTGTCAACGAAAATGTTACCGGATGGTGACGAAATCAGCTCGGGCCGCCGCCGGCCCAGTGCAGTTTCATCAGATTAGTGGTTCCCTGTTGGCTGCTAGGGCTACCGGCCAGAAAGACCAGGGGATCGCCCGGCCGGGTGAGGTTCTCCTCCAGCAGGGCCCGGTCGGCGCGGGTGATCATCTGCTCGGTGTCGGCGATGAAGGGGGCGTAACGCGGCAGCACCCCCCAATACAGGCCGAGCCGCCGCAGGATGCAGGGGTGGGGAGTGAAGGCCACCACCGGCACGGAGGGGCGGTGTTTGGAGATGAGGCGGGCGGTGAAACCCGACTGGGTGAAGGCGACGATGGCCACGGCCTTCACCTCCGCGGCGGCCCGGCAGGAGGCCTCGGCCATGGCGTCGGGGAAGGAGACCGTCCCCTCCTCGCGGCGGCGGCGCTCGGGGGTAAAGGCCAGATGGGTCTCGGCCTCGCGCACGATGCGGGCCATCATCGCCGCGGCCTCCACCGGGTAGCGGCCCGCGGCGGTCTCGCCCGAAAGCATCACCGCGTCGGTCCCGTCGAACACGGCGTTGGCCACGTCCGAGGCTTCGGCCCGGGTGGGGCGGGGGTGCTCGATCATGGATTCGAGCATCTGGGTGGCGGTAATCACCGGCACCCTGAACTGGGCAGCCTGGCGGATGATCTGCTTCTGGATGAAGGGCACCCGCTCGGGCGAGAGTTCCACCCCCAGGTCGCCCCTGGCGATCATCACCGCGTCGGCGGCTGACAGAATCGCTTCCAACTCGTCGAGGGCCTCGGGCTTCTCGATCTTGGGCACCACCCCGATGGCGGCCCCCCGGCGGGCGAGGCGTTCCTTGAGATCTGTCACGTCCGCGGCCCGCCGCACAAAGGAGAGGGCCACGTAGTCCACCTCCTGGGCGATGCCGAATTCAAGGTCGGCTTCGTCCTTGGCGGTCAGGGAGGGAGCGCTTACCGAGACGCCGGGCAGGTTAATGCCGGCCCTGGCCCGCAACTGGCCCCCGTCCACCACCACACACTCGACATCCTCTCCCCGCACCGCTTTCACCACCAGGCGCAGCAGCCCGTCGCTGAGCAGGAGCTGGTCGCTTGGCTTCACGTCGGCGGGCAGTCGCGGATAGGTAGTGGAGACGCAGGCGGCGTCGCCGGGGACCGGGCGGGTGGTAATGGTGAAGGGAGCGCCGGCCACCAATTCGACCGGGCCGGCGGCCAGGGGGCCGGTGCGGATCTTGGGGCCTCGAAGGTCCTGGAGGAGGGTCAGGGGGCGGTTGCGTTGGGCGGCGAGGCGGCGCAACTCGGCGATGACCTGAGCGTGGTCCTGGTAGGTGCCGTGGGAGAAGTTTAGGCGGGCCACGTCCATGCCGGCCTCGACCAGCGCCGCCAGCTTTTCGGGAGAGGAACTGGCCGGCCCGATGGTGCAGACGATCTTGGCCCGTCGCGGGAGCATGACTGTCCTCAGGAGGGTTGCCACGTCGGGGAGCGACCCGCTCCGGCCTTTCCCAAGACGCGTCCTGCCCCCTCGCTCGCTCTGGCTCCGCTACCCGGCCACACGGACCTCCCTTCCCACCACTCCTTAGGGAAACGCCTATGGGGTCACTCCCCGCTTCTTGGTAGCGGTAGTCTCTCTAATGAGTATCTCAAAGTCGGGCAATGCGGTCCATCGCCTCTTCGATGGCCTCGCGGTGGTTAAAGGCCGAGAGGCGCAGGTACCCCTCGCCCGCGGCGCCGAAGCCGGCCCCTGGGGTGCCCACGACGTTGGCTTTGTTGAGCAGGGTGTCGAAGAAGTCCCAGCTGCCCTCGCCCTCCGGGGTGCGCAGCCACAGGTAGGGGGCGTTGACCCCGCCGTAGACCTTGTAGCCAGAGGCAGTCAGGCGCTGGCACATGTACTTAGCGTTGCCCAGGTAGTATTTGATCAGCTTGCGCACCGCCCGTTTGCCCTGGGGGGAGTAGGAAGCCTCGGCCCCGCGCTGCACCACGTAGGCCACCCCGTTGAACTTGGTAGTCTGGCGGCGGTACCAGATGGGGTGGACGGAGGCCGCGTCGCCGGAGCGGGTATAGGCGACCAGCTCCTTGGGCACCACGGTGAAGGCGCAGCGGGTGCCGGTGAAGCCGGCGGTCTTGGAGAAGCTGCGCAGCTCGATGGCCACCTCGCGCGCCCCGGGGATCTCGTAGATCGAGTGGGGGATCTTGGAATCAGTGATATAGGACTCATAGGCCGCGTCGTAGAGGATGATGGCCCGCTTGCGCTGGGCGCACTGCACCCATGCCTCCAGGGCCTGGCGGGTCATCACCGCCCCGGTGGGGTTGTTAGGGGAGCACAGGTAGATGATATCGACGTGTTCCTTGGGCAGGTCGGGGACGAAGTTGTTCTCAGCGGTGCAGGGCAGGTAGACCATCCCCCCGTACCGACCCTGGTCTTGGGGCATGCCGGTGCGGCCGGCGATGACGTTGCTGTCGCAGTACACTGGGTAGACCGGGTCGGTGAGGGCGATGGTGTTGTCGGTGCCGAAGATCTCCTGGATGTTGGCCGAGTCGCACTTGGAACTGTCGGAGACAAAGACCTCCTCGGGCAGGATCTCCACCCCGCGCGGCTTATACTCGTTGTCGACGATGGCCTGGAGGAGAAAATCGTAGCCCTGTTCGGGGGGATAACCGCGGAAGGTCTCGTCGTGGGCTAGTTCCTCGGCTGCGGCTTTCATGGCCCGGACCACCGGCCTGGGCAGGGCCTTGACCACGTCGCCGATCCCCAGGCGGATGACCTTGGCCTCGGGGTGGGCCTGGGCAAAGGCCCGGGTGCGCCGGCCGATTTCGGGGAAGAGGTAGCCGGCCTTGAGCTTTAGGTAATTTTCATTGATCAGCGCCATGTGATTCTCTTTCTTTGAAAACGTCCACAGAAATCTAAGGTAAAAGACCAGTGTCAGACAATCCCAAGAGGAGGGAGGGATGGATATCAGCTTTTTCAGCAGCGCCGGGGGCCAGAACAACTGGAGCCTGGAGGAATGCGCCCGCTGGGCCAGGGAAAACGATTTCGACTGCGTGCGCCTGGGCGACAGCGGCGACCTGGACTCGGACCGCATCCTCAGGGAGGGGTCGGCCCAGGTCAAGGAGACCCTCGCCAAACACGGCCTGTACCTGGCCTGCCTCACCGCGCACTGCAATCTGCTCGACGACGACGCCACAGTGCGGGAGGTCCAGCAGGCCCGCCTGATCAAGGCCATCCACTCAGCCAGCGCACTGGGCACCCCGGTGGTGCTGACCGGCAGCGGGGCGCCGGTGCGCAACGGGCAATTCTACGGGATGTTCTCCTCCCCGCCGGGCAACGGGTCGGATCGCTGTATCGAACTGGTGGCCCGTTTTAAGGAGATGTTCACCCCGGTGGTCAAGGTGGCCGAGGAGAAGAACATCAAGATCGCCCTCGACGTGGCGGTGCGCATGGGCAATATCGGCTGTAATCCCGAGATGTGGGACCGCATCCTAGACGCGGTGCCCTCGGACCATCTGGGCCTCTCCTGCGACCCTTCGCACTGGGTGTGGCTAATGATCATGCCGGCCGAGGATGTGATCCGGGAATACTCCGGGAAATGGTACTACGCCGACGTCAAGGACTGCGAGATTAGCCCGCGTATGCTCTGGCGGCAGGGGATCATCGGCAACTGGTGGTGGCAGTACCGGGTACCTGGTCGCGGTCAGATCAATTGGACCACGCTTACCGGGGCCATGATCGAGGCGGGGTACGATTACGTGATGTGCGTGGAGAACGAGGACAGAGGGATGCCGGGGCTGAAGGGCTTTGCCTACGGCTGCCGGCACCTGCGCCAGTGTATGCCGGACAAGGGCAACTACCCCAAGGCTTCGGGGCACTGGGTGATCAGGTAGGAATTGATATAACAACAGATAATCACAGGGGGCACGGGGCGCCGGGGAGCGACCCGCTCCCGACCACGCGGACTTCCCTACCCAGCCGATCCCCAGGGAAAGCCCTACCGGGTCATCTCCCCGCCGCTGACCAAACAGGTTTCTACTTTGAGGTCTGCGCCTTGTGGTACTCCCGCACCAGGTCCCCGTAGAGTTCTTCGCGCCGGTCGTAAAGGCGGGAGAGGGGGCGGGGGGCGTGGTTGGCCAGGGCGTAGGCGGTGAGGACAGGCAGGGCGATGGTCGAATCGGTGTAGCAGATCACGGTATCGGGCAGCTTGTCGGGGTCCACCTTGCCCCAGGTCACTGCCTCGGCCGGGGTGGCCCCGGAGAGGCCGCCGGTGTCGGGGCGGGCGTCGGTGATCTGCAAAAAATAGTCGTGCCCCACCTCGTCGATGCCCAGCACCTCCTGGATCTGCGGCTCGGTCTGCAGCACAAAATTCTTGGGCGATCCACCTCCCAGAATCCACACCGCGCTCTTGCCCTTGCGCTTGGCCCCCAGCACCAGGGCTGCCGTCTCGTTGACGTCGCGGGCCACGTCGAGGCGCAGCCGGCTGCCGTCAAGGGCCAAGCGGGCCACGTTCATACCGATCGAGCTGTCCCCCGGCGAGGAGGTGTAGACCGGCACCCCGGCCTCGCTGGCGGCCGAGAGCAGGCTCAGGCGCTGGGCGCCCAGTGCCTTTTCCCGCTCGCGCAGGTACCGGCCGATGTGGTGGTGAAACTCGGCGGTGGACAAATCGCGCTGGAACTCCTCGGCCTGGAGCACCTGGCGGAAGAAGGCGTCGGTGGAGAGCAGCACCTGGTAGCCGAAGAGGATGTCGTAGATCCGCACCACCCCTTCCTGCCGCAACTGGCGGTCGTCGAGGGTGGGGGAGCCCACGTGCATCTGGAGGCCCAGGGCGAAATGGGCATCGTGGTAGAGGTTGGCCCCGGTGCTGACGATCCAGTCGATGAAGCCGTACTGGATCAGGGGGATGAAGGCCGACATCCCCAGGCCGGCGGGGGTGAGGGCCCCGGTGATGCTCAGGCCCACGGTCACGTCCGGCTCCAGCATTTTGCGGGTGTAGAGCCAGCACGCCTCCCTGAGGCGGGCGGCGTTGTAGGCCAGGAAGGTCTCGTCCACCAGCTCGGTGAGGGTGGTCTGCGGGGTGATGGGCAGGGGCCGGATGGACCGGCCCTGGAGAAACCCGCTCATTGCAGCAGCACTGCCGCGGCAAGCACCGTAGTCCACAGGCCGTTCTGACCCACCCCGGTCTGGGTGATGTTCTGGGTCTGGACGATCTTCTCGCTCAGCTTCCACAAATCCAACCGTTCGTCGTAGCTCTGGTCGGCGTCGAACTTAATCCCCAGGATGGTGGCCAGCATCTGGGCTGCCAGGTCCTCGGCGTAGTCGCCGGCCACCTTCTGGTCCTGGCCGTAGCTGTGGTGCTCGGAGAGGTAGCCGAACTGGTCGCGGTCGCGGGGGATGGCCACCCCCACCGAGGCGGCGAGCAGGCGGTGGTTCTCGTCGCTGGAGCACTCAGAGATCACCGAGTGGACGATCTGGCCTGGTTTAAGCTGCTGGACCCCTTCATTGATGGAGATGATCTCGCAGTGGGGTGGGAAGATGCTGGAGACCCGCACTAGATTGTAGGGGGCCAGGCTGGCATCGCGCAGGGCCAGCTCGAAGCTCACCAGCTTCTCGCGGTGCTGGCCGATGCCCTTGGTGAGAAACATCTTGGAGGCGACGTACATATCCGGACTCCTTGGCATGATTTGGGTTGTGCATTAAAGTGAACAATATATTCCATTTTTACATGCAAATCCAGCCTTCGTTGACAGTACCTAACAGGGAGCCTATACTCACTTTCCGGCTCTTTGCCGCAGCATTCCGACGAGGTTATACCATGAGCGAAACAAATCCGGCGCTGGCCACCGATTTCATTCGCGCCTTCATCGCCGAAGACCTGCAAAAGGGCAGGTTCGCCCCTCCAGTCATCACCCGCTTTCCGCCCGAGCCCAACGGGTACCTGCACATTGGCCACGCCAAGGCCTTCTGCCTGGACTTTGGCGCCGCCGCTGATTTTGGCGGGCACTGCAGCCTGCGCTTCGACGACACCAACCCCACCAAGGAAGAGGAGGAGTTCGTCGAGGCTATAAAAAAGGACGTGCGCTGGCTGGGCTGGGATTGGGGGGAGCACCTCTGCTTCGCCTCTGACTACTTTGAGCAGCTCTACGCCTGGGCGGAAGACCTGATCAAAAAGGGCAAAGCCTACGTCTGCGACCTGAGCCCGGACCAGGTGCGCGAACACCGGGGCACCCTCACCGAGCCGGGCAGGGAGAGCCCCTTCCGCAACCGCTCAGTCGAGGAGAATCTCGACCTGTTCCGGCGCATGCGGGCCGGCGAATTCCCCGACGGCACCCGCACCTTGCGGGCCAGGATCGACATGGCCTCGCCCAATATCAACCTGCGCGACCCGGTGATGTACCGCATCCTCCACACGCCCCACCACCGGACCGGCAGCGCCTGGTGCATTTACCCCATGTACGACTGGGCCCACGGCCAGTCGGATTCTATCGAGGGGGTGACCCATTCTCTGTGCGACCTGTCCTATGAGGACCACCGTCCCTTGTACGACTGGTTCCTCGACGCGCTGGGCATCTACCATCCGCGCCAGATCGAGTTCGCCCGACTTAACCTGAGCTACACCTTCCTCAGCAAGCGCTTCCTGCGCCAACTGGTAGAGGAGGGGCTGGTGGCCGGCTGGGACGACCCGCGCATGCCCACCCTGACAGGGCTGCGGCGGCGCGGGTACACCCCCGAGGCCATCCGCCGTTTCATCGCCGAGATCGGGGTGGCCAAGCGCGAGAACCTGGTGGACCTCGCCCTCTTGGAGCACTGCCTGCGCGAGGACCTCAACAAGCGGGCCGCCCGGGTGATGGGTGTGCTCAACCCGCTGAAGGTGGTGATCGAGAACTACCCCGAGGGCCAGGTGGAGGATTTGGAGGCAGTGAACAACCCCGAGGACGAGGAGGCCGGCACCCGCAAGGTGCCTTTCTCGCGCGAGCTGTACATTGAGCGGGACGATTTCCGCGAGGACCCGCCCAAGAAGTACTTCCGCCTGGGGCCGGGCCGCGAGGTGCGGCTGCGCTATGGGTACTATCTCAAGTGCGAGGGGGTGGTGAAAGACGAGAAGACCGGTGAGGTGGTGGAATTGCGCTGCACCCACGACCCGGCCACCCGGGGCGGCTGGTCGCCGGACGGCCGCAAGGTGCAGGGGACCATCCACTGGGTTTCAGCGGCCCACGCCCTGCCAGCCGAGGTGCGGCTCTACGACCGGCTCTTCAAGGTCGAGGACCCCAACGGGGAGGATTTCAAATCCCACCTCAACCCGGACTCGCTGGTGCGGCTGGGCAGCTGCCTGGTGGAGCCCTCGCTGGCCGGCTCAGCGCCGGGCAGCATCTACCAGTTCGAGCGGCAGGGCTATTTTTGCACCGACCTGGATTCGGCGGGGTGCAAACTAGTCTTCAACCGCTCGGTCTCCCTGCGCGACACGTGGGCCAAGATCGAACAGAAGGGCGGGTGAGTGGGGCCGCGGGGGGCAACCCCCGCCGGCTTCTCTCAAGGCGAGGACTTGCCGCCCTGCTCGCTAAACGCTCCGCTCTCCCCCGACCCATCCCGCGTCTTTCGCTGTCCAGCCACCCCCTGAGAAAAGCCTCTGGGGGCTATCCCCCCTCCGCTGTTACTTCTGCTTTCCCGCTTTCCACTTCTCCTCCAACTCGGCAGCTTTTTTCTTCGAAATACCGCCCAGCACATTCATCGCATCCAGGATGCGGGCACGGGTGAGGTCCAGGCCCAGCAGGGCGATGGATTCGAAAAGGGGCGGGCCCACCCTTTGGCCCATAACCGCCGCAAAGAGCGGGCCGGTCACCTCGCGGATGGGCCAGTCCCAGAACTCCCCCACCTTGCGGAGGTTCCCCTCCACCGCGTCCCGGCTCCAGGGCACTGCCCCCTCCAACGCCCACAACACCGTCTGCAGCACCTGCGCTACCTCCTGGGACTCCCGCTTTCTGGGCACCAGATCCTCGGTGCTGCACTCCACCTTGCGGGCAAAGAAAAAGGCGCACTTGGGCAGGAAATCCCCCAGGGTCTCCATGCGCTCCTGCATCAGCGGGACCAGTTGGCCCAGGTGCTCATCGTTGAAGAGCCAGTTTTTCAGCTCGCCCAGCACGGCCTCTGCAGTGAAATCCTCGCGCAAATAGCGGCCGTTGAGCCAGAGCAGCTTGTCCAGGTCAAAGACCGACCCCCCCAGGCTGACCTTGCCCAAGTCGAAAGCCTCCACCCACTTCTCCAGGCCGAACTTCTCGTCCTCGCCGGGGGGCGGATAGCTCATCAGGCCCAGGTAGTTGCGCAGGGCCACACCAAGGTATCCCGCCCGCCGGTAGTAGTCGATGGAGGTGGGGTTGCGGCGCTTGGACATCTTGGAGCCGTCCGGGTTGAGCAGCAGGGGCAGGTGGGTGTGGATGGGAGGGGTCCAGCCGAAGCGCTCGTAGAGCAACAGGTGCTTGGGGCTGGAGTTAATCCACTCCTCCCCCCGGATTACGTGGGTAATGCCCATCAGGTGGTCATCCACCACCACGGCTAGGTGATAGGTAGGGAAGCCGTCGGACTTGAGCAGCACCTGGTCGTCGAGCAGGCCGTACTCGAACTCGATGGCCCCGCGCAGGGTGTCCTGCAGGACGGCCTTGCCCTCCAGGGGCATCCGGAGGCGCACCACGTGAGGCTCGCCCTGCTGCCGGCGTCGCTCGGCCTGGTCCAGTGGCAGGTCGCGGCAGTGGCGGTCGTAGCCCAGGGAGAGCTTGAGCCGGCGTTGCTCGGTTCGCAGGGCGTCCAACCGCTGGGGGGTGCAGAAACAGTAGTAGGCGCGGCCGGCCTCCACCAGTCGCCGGGCGTGCTGCTGGTAGAGGGGCAATCGCTCGCTCTGGCGGTACGGCCCATGGGGGCCGCCCACGTCCGGGCCCTCGTCCCAGTTCAGCTCCAGCCACCGCAGGGCGTGGATCAGGCTCTGCTCGTGCTCGGGGCGGGAGCGGGCCTGGTCGGTGTCCTCGACGCGAAAGACCAGCCGCCCCCCGTGCCGGCGGGCGAAGGCCAGGTTGAAGAGGGCGATGTAGGCGGTGCCCAGGTGGGGCGACCCGGTAGGCGAGGGGGCGATGCGCACGCGCACGGACATGGGATTCCTCTCTGAAAACAGGCGAAAATTAAAAGATAGCGCCGCAGGGGAATCCCGCAACGCCGGCCGGGCCGGGCGCAGGACGGGGGTTGGCACATTGCGAAGTTATCCCTATTATAGGGGTGATGTATCCCCCCTCCGCGCCCACTCTCCCCCCGGTCCGCATGGCGAGCCCCCTGGTGCCGGCAAAGCGCCCGCATCCAGGCCCCTTGTTGCCGCTGCAAGTGTAAAGGAGCAGGTATTCACCGCCGATGAAATTTACCGAACTGACCCTGAAGCCCGAGATCCTCATGGCCCTCGAAGAGATGGGCTACCAGGACATGACCCCCATCCAAGAACAGGCCATCCCCCGCGTCCTCGAAGGCCGCGACGTGCTGGGCCTGGCCGAAACCGGCTCGGGCAAGACCAGCGCCTGCGGGGTGCCCCTGGTGAACAGGGTCGATCCCAGCCTCAACAATGTGCAGGCCCTGATCATAGTTCCCACCCGCGAACTTGCCCTTCAGTACGTGGAGGAGGTGGGCAAGGTGGCCCAGCACGCCGAGGTGGCCACCTTTGCCATCTTCGGCGGCTTCGACATGAGCATCCAGCGGGCTAAGCTGAAGCACAAGGTCCACATCCTGGTGGCCACCCCCGGCCGGCTGATCGACTTTCTCTGGAACACCGACATCATCGACCTGCGCCAGGTGCGCACCGTGGTGCTCGACGAGGCCGACGAGATGCTGAAGATGGGCTTCATCGAGGACGTGGACTTCATCATGTCCTGCCTGCTGCAGGAGCACCAGACCCTGCTCTTCTCGGCCACCATGCCCGCCGAGATCGAGAGGCTGACCAAGGCATACCTCAAGGACCCAGTGCGCATCCAGCTCAACCGCGACCAGCGGGCCCCCCAGTCCCTCCAGCACCACTTCCAGCACGCCGGGGGCGACCGCTTTGAGGCCCTGGTCGAGTACTTGGAGCGGGAGGAGATCGGCCAGGCCATCATCTTCTGCAACTCGCGCGACAAGGGCGGCAATCTTTACCGCGAACTGCGCCGCCGTTTCCCCTCCATCGAGTTCATCCACGGCGGACTAGAGCAGGACCGGCGCATCTCCATCTTCAACCGGTTCCGCGAGAAGCAGATTCGGCTGATGGTGGCCACCGACGTGGCCGGCCGCGGCCTGGATTTCAGCCACGTCACCCATGTGATCAACTACGATTTCCCCTTTAACCTCGAAATCTACCTGCACCGCACCGGCCGCACAGGCCGCATGGGCCGCACCGGCATCGCCCTGACCCTGGTCACCGACCACGACCTGAAGAACTTCAGCCGACTGGTGCAGGGCAACCGCATCGAGCCGGTGTGGCGGGGCCAGGCCCCGGATATGCACCAGGCCTCTACTCGGCGGGCCCGGGGAGGCAGGCAGCGTCAGCGCGAACGGGGGCGGGGCGGCAGGGGAGGGAAACGCGGGGCCCGGCGCCAGGCCCCGGCCTCTTGACTACTGCACACATGTGTAGTATATTAATTAATACCTGGTTCGCTGATATTTAATCTGGTTCGCGGGCGGCAGGCCTCCTCCCCCCTTCCTGCCGCGCTCCCCCGCCCCGCTTTTTGCATGCCAAACCCTGTCGCCTACCGAGACTATGGAGACGAACGCCCTTCGCGCCAACGGCGCCGGCCGCACCAATGGCAAACCCTTGGCCGTGTATGACGAAAGCAAGATCAAGACCCTCAGTTCGCTGGAGCATATCCGCCTCCGTACCGGCATGTACATCGGCCGGCTGGGCACCGGCACCGACCCGGACGACGGCATCTACATCCTGCTCAAGGAAGTGATCGACAACGCCGTCGATGAGTTCATCATGGGCTTTGGCAAGAAGATGGACATTACCCTGGAGGAGGGGCGGGTGCAGGTGCGCGACTACGGCCGCGGCATCCCCCTGGGCAAGGTGGTCGAGTGCGTCTCGGTCATCAACACCGGGGCCAAGTACAGCGATGAGGTCTTCCAGTTCAGCGTCGGGCTCAACGGGGTGGGCACGAAGGCGGTGAACGCGCTCTCCGCCTCCTTCCGGGTGGTATCCCACCGCGAGGGCCAGTATGCCGAGGCCAGTTTCGAGCGCGGCACCCTCAAACAGCAGAAGAAGGGCAAAACCGACGAGCCCGACGGCACCCTGGTCGAGTTCACCCCGGACGAGCAGATCTTCAGTACCTACAAATTCAGCCACGAGTACGTGGAGCAGCGCCTGTGGAATTATGCCTGCCTCAACAGCGGCCTGAAGCTCTTCTTCAACGGCCTGAAGTTCGAGTCGAAGGATGGGCTTCTGGACTTGCTGCGGCGCGAGGTGGGGGAGCACGTGCTCTACCCGCCGGCTCATTGCCGGGGCAAGCAGTTGGAGTTCGCCTTCACCCACGGCGAGAGCTATGGCGAGAACTACCGCTCCTTTGTCAACGGTCAGTACACCAGCGATGGGGGCACCCACCAGAGCGCCTTCCGCGAGGGCCTGCTCAAGGGGGTCAACGAGTTTTTCCGCGAGGACTTTGACGGGGTAGACGTGCGCGAGGGGATCGTCGGGGCGGTGGCCATCAAGCTCAAGGACCCGGTCTTCGAGTCGCAGACCAAGAACAAGCTGGGCAATACCGACATCCGCGGCTGGGTGGTGGGCGAGGTCAAAGCCGGGGTGGTGGACTTCCTCCACAGGAACCCCGAGGCCGCCCAGAAGCTCAAGGCCAAGATCACCTACAACGAGAAGCTGCGCAAGGAACTCAACGCGGTGAAGAAGGAGGCCAAGGAGGCCGCCCGCCGCATCGAGATCAAGATTCCCAACCTGCGGGACTGCAGGTACCATCTGCAGGATCTCAAGCGGGGTGAGGACTCCACCCTCTTCATCACCGAAGGCCAGTCGGCCGGCGGCTCCATCGTTTCGGCCCGCGACGTGGAGACCCAGGCCATCTTCACCCTGCGCGGCAAGCCCCAGAACGTCTTTGGCCGGGGCAAGGCCGAGATCTACAGGAACGAGGAACTCTACGACCTGATGATGGCCCTGGGGATCGAGGAGGGGATCGAAACCCTGCGCTACAACCGGGTGGTGCTGGCCACCGACGCGGATGTGGACGGTTTCCACATCCGCAATCTGCTGATGACCTTCTTCCTCTCTTACTTCGAGGAGTTGGTGGTGGCCGGCCACCTCTACATCCTCGAGACCCCCCTCTTCCGGGTGCGCAACAAGAAGGAGACCCGCTACTGCTATACCGACCCCGAGCGCGAGCGGGCCATCAAGCAACTGAGCAACCCGGAGATCACCCGCTTCAAGGGCCTGGGTGAGATCTCGCCCAAGGAGTTCGGGCAGTTCATCGGGCCGGCGATGCGTCTGGTCAAGGTGAATGTCCGCTCCATGTCCACCGTGCCTCGGACCCTCGAATTCTTCATGGGCAAGAACACCCCCGAGCGCCGCGACTACATCATGGAGCACCTGGTCTGATGGCTTATTTAGACAGCCTTTACGAACACAACTTCATCGAATACGCTTCCTACGTGGTCAAGGAGCGGGCCATCCCGCAGTTGCAGGACGGGCTCAAGCCGGTGCAGCGCCGCATCCTGCACTCCCTTTGGGAGCTGGACGACGGCAAGTTCCACAAGGTGGCCAACGTGGTGGGCCACTGCATGAAGTACCACCCGCACGGCGACCAGTCCATCCCCGATTCGCTGGTGGTGCTGGCCAACAAGGACCTGCTCATCGATAAGCAGGGCAATTTCGGCAATATCTACACCGGCGACCCGGCGGCGGCGGCCCGCTACATCGAGTGCCGGCTTACCCCCCTGGCCCGCGAGGTGCTCTTCGACCCGCGCCTCACCGAGTACATCGATTCCTACGACGGGCGCAACCGCGAGCCTGTGGTTTTTCCGGCCAAGATCCCGGTGCTCCTTGCCCAGGGCGCCGAGGGCATCGCCCCGGGGATGACCACCCGCATCCTGCCCCACAACCTGGTCGAGCTTCTGGAGGCGGAGATCGCCTATCTGCAGGACAAGCCCTTCCGCATCCTGCCCGATTTCCCCACCGGGGGCCTGATGGACGCCTCGGAGTACAGCGACGGCAACGGCAAGGTTCGGGTGCGGGCCCGGCTCGATCTCTCCGACCCCAAGCGCATCGTCATCCGCGAGATCCCCTTTGGCACCACCACCGAGAGCCTGATCGCCTCGGTGGAGGACGCAGCCCGCAAGGACAAGGTCAAGATCTCCAGCATCCACGACTACACCGCCGAGAAGGTCGAGATCGAGGTCAAGCTGGCGCGTGGGGTGTACACCCAGGAGGTGGTGGACGCCCTCTACGCCTTCACCGAGTGCGAGCTGGCCCTCTCTCCCAGCCTGCTGGCCATCGACGGGGACCGGCCCAAGGTGATGAGCGTCACCGAGGTGCTGCAGCGCAACGTCGGCGCCCTGGTGGACGTGCTCAAGGGGGAGCTCAAGTCCGAGGAGACCCACCTGCGCGACCGGTTACACGCCAAGACCCTGGAGCAGATCTTCATCGAGGAGCGCATCTACCAGGCCATCGAGGAGATGAAGACCGCCGAGTTGGTGGACGCAGCGGTGCGCAAGGGCCTGGCCGCCCACCAGGACCAGATCAAGCACGAGGTGACCGGGGAGGACATCGAGGCCCTGCTCAAGATCCCCATCCGCCGCATCTCCCTTTACGACATCGAGCGCAGCCGCAAGGAGATGCAGGAGATCCGCCAGCGCCTGCGGCAGATCAAGGGGCAACTCGACGCCATCATCCCGTACGCCATAGACTTCCTCAAGGAACTGGTCGCCAAGTACCGCGACGCGTTCCCCCGCCGCACCGAGGTGGTCTCGTTTGCCCGCGTCGATGTGCGCGAGGTGGCCCAGCGCAACCTCAAGCTGCGCTACGACAAGAACACCGGGTACTTGGGATACGAGGTGGACGGGCAACTGCTCTGCGAGGTCTCGCACTACGACCGAGTGCTGGTCATCCGCAAGGACGGGACCTACTCGGTCATCGACGCGCCGGATAAGCTATTTGTCGATAAAGGCATGCTGCATTGCGGGCTGGTGGACAAGGAGATGGTCTTCAACGTGGTCTACAAGGACGGGGAGGACAACACCTACCTCAAGCGCTGCCAGATCGACCAGTTCATCCTCAACAAGGTCTACGCCCTGGCCCCCGAAGGCTGCAAGGTGCTGCGCCTGACCACGGACTCGGAGCGCGTGGTGGCTCTCGACTACAAGCCGAGGCCGCGCCTGCGGGTGCTGCAGGAGGAGTTCGCCATCGCCCAATACCCGGTGCGCGGCCTCAAGGCCGGCGGCATCCGCCTGAGCAACAAGGAAGTGTCCGGCTGCAAGATCACCTGAGCGCCGCCAACGCCTCTGCGACCATCGCCTCGCCGGCGGCGGCCTCCACATGCATGGTGCCCCCGGAGCTGGCGCCGTAGCCGCCCTCGCGATTGGCCTGCAGGGTGGGGAAATAGCCGGCGTAGCCGTTGACATATCCCAGCAGGAAGGTGTGGGGCAGGGTTGAGCGCCGCTTCAGTTCCAACTGCAATTCGACAAAGGGTTCGCCGGGCAGATTGAGGAAGGCCAGGTCCCGGCCCACGCGCAGGACGCTGTATTCGATCCGGCACCGCTCCTCCGGTTTGTAATAGCGCCGGCATTCCCGGCTCAGGCGGATCAGTTCGAGCCACGGTTCCTCCTCTAGCGCAACCCCCCTTTCCCGCGCCACCCGCGCCACCTCCCGCCCCAAAACCTCGCCCTGTTCCCGGGCGGGGTCGAAGTCGTTCTGCACATCCACGTAGGGGTCGAGGTCGCCGCAGCCGCCCTGGAGGAAGAGGGCCAGGGCGCCGGGGAACTGCCTCTCGAGATAGGCACAGGCATAGCCGGGGAAGTCGGCGGTCAACCATCGGTTCTCCGGGCCTAAGACCACCGGGTGGCAGGCGTAGTGGCAAAAGAGCGCCACCGGCTGACCCTCTAACCCATCCACCCGCACCACCCCCACCTCGGGGTCCGCCGGCCCGAAGGGGCGACGGCGTTCGCGGTTCTGGCCCCAGATCATCTCCACGCTGCCGTCGGGTTTGAGCAGCCGGCGGTTGAAGCTCAGGTCCACGGCGCCCCGGCCCACCGACAATCGCACCGGCTGGAGCGCGGCCTTTGCCTGGGCGATGCCTTCGGCGATCCGCTCCTCCACCCAACTCAGATAGGGGGTACCTTCAGGCCAGTGGCGGTCCTCGCCGTAGGGCACCTCGAGGTCGATCACCATCGGGCCCCCGTGGGTGTGGCTGGCGGCCAGGAGCAATCCATCTACGCCCAGGTTGCGGGCCATCCCAGGGAGGCGCCCTGGATTGAGACCGATCAGGTCCAGGGCTACCAGGGCGATCCTGCGGCGGCCGTCGTCCAGGAGCAGGACGCGGGCGAAGAGGGGATCGTGGGCGCCCTCGGAGGGCTTGTCGTGGCTGTTGGTGTACCCGCTCATATACACCCCGACCGCTGGCTCGGGGGTGAGGTCGATCCTGGCGATGCCGGCTCTCATGGTGCGATCTCCGCGGTGTGGCAGAGGAACTGCTCGACTTGTCCTCCCCTCGGTCACTGGTGCATAGAATACGCCCACAGTGTTTCTGTGACAATCGCGCTCCTTGCGCTCGTCCGAGAGCGGCGATATCTTGGCTTTCATGCCCGAACGCATCCCGGTTGCATACGGCCCGCCTGCCCATCCCCTTTTCGCCATCGAGCTGATCACCGACACCGCCGGATGTGACCAGAGCGGGGGCAGCGGGGCCAGTTGTTGGGGGTACAACCAGTCCAATATCGTCCGCTGCGGGGAGGAGGTCTACGCCCTCAGTTGGCGCGACGACCTGAGCCTGGTGGTCTTTCGCCGTGTCGGGCCTGGGCAATGGGAGCACAGCCCGCCCACCCCGCCGGTGCCCCAGAACGGCAATCTGCTGGTGGACCAGAGCGGGTGCCTCCACCTCATCGGCGGGGCTGAGGCCAGCTTCCAGGCGGTCTTTGAGCCTCCCGGCCAGGTGCGTCACTTCCGGTTGCGCCAGCAGGCCAGGGCCGACAGTCGCTTCGGGGCGGCTAGCGAAAATGACCGGATCTTCGTTGCCGGCGGCCTGGAGCGCCTGGGCTGGTACCTGCTCGACGCCGGGCTGGATTGCCGGCCCCTCCTCTCGGGGGAGTTGCGGCACGAGGCGGCGCGGGGCTACCACTTCGTGGCTCTCCAGGGCGGGGCGGCCCACGCCTTTTGCAGCGACGACCATTTCCTTGCGGGGAACGAGTACCCCAACCAGGTTGTCACCTACCGCGACGCTGCCACCGGGCAGATGAAGACCGTCGAGACCCCGCACGGCATCTATCCGGTGTTGAAGAGCTACTACTACTACTGCCCGGATCTCATGCACGCGCCGCAGGACTGGCGGTTACAGGTGGTCAGCGACGTAAGCGATACCTTTGCCGATGGGAAGCGCGGCACCACCGAGCAACAGGATCTGCTGCTCGACGCGCAGGGTCGCGTGCATCTGATCTATTTCGAGAACCGCCAGCCTTCCGGCACCGTGTGGGCGGCCACGGGCCAGGACCAGGAGCACAGCCGGCTCTACCACGCGGTGGGGCAGCCGGATGGGCCTCTTGCCCATTATTATCTGGGGAACTTCAATAGCGGCCGGCTGTACCAGACCCCGGACGGCCGGATGCACTACCTGCTGACCAGGGGCTGGCGCGGCGACGCCGAGAGCCTGTGGTACGCGGTGGGCGCGGAGGATTGGGGCCGCACCAGCGAGCCAGTGCCGTTGGAAATACCGACGCGCTTCTGGCATTTCTTTACCAACACCACCCGGGCCGGCGGCACCCAGGCGCCCTTCATCGACTGTTACTGGACCGGCGCGTACCAGAGGGACAGCCACCAGGTCTGGTTCGGCCGGCTCGACCCGGAATGAGAGCTACGGGATGTCAGCGCAGATGAACTGGGACCTGAGCAGCTATTTCCCCGAATTCGATGGCCCGGAGATGCGGGGCTTCAAGGAGGTGTTGATCCGCGAGCTGGCCGGGTTGCTGGCCGAGGCCCAGGCCCTGGCACCGCTGGGAGCGCCGAATGCCGGCCTGTGGGAAGGGGTGTGTACCCGGGCCGAGGATCTGGGTGTCCGGCTGGGACACTGGGCCTCCTACACCGGCTGTCTGTCCTCGGTGGATTCGGGCAACGAGGCGTATATCGAGGAAGAGGCCGAACTTGACCGGGTGCGGGCCGAGTACACCAAGCTGGAGGTGGAGTTGCGCCGGGCACTGCGCGAGGCGGACGACCAGGTCTTTGCCGCCTTTGTCGGGGGGCCGGTCCTGGCCGGGTGCGAGCACTACCTGAAGACCCTGCGCCGCGAGGCCCAGTGGTCCATGCCCCCGGCCGAGGAGCGCCTGGCCGCGGACCTGGGCGTGGACGGCATCCAGGCCTGGGGCCGGCTCTACGACACCCTCAGCGGCAAGCTCGAATTCGCAATGGAGTTCCCGGATGGCTCCCGCCAGCGCCTGCCCATCTCGCAGCGCCGCGCCCTGATGGCCGACCCGGATCGTCAGGTGCGGCAGGCCGCCTTTGCCGGGGGCAACGCGGCCTGGCAGCAGGTGGAGGACGTGGCCGCCGCGGCGCTTAACGCCATCGCCGGCACCCGCCTCACCCTCAACCCCCGGCGCGGGGTGCCCCACTTTCTCGACGTGGCCCTCTTCCAGGCCGCCATCTCCCGGGCCACCCTCGACGCCATGCTGGAGGCGGTGTGCTGCCGGGCCGAGCTGCCGCGCCGCGCCCTGCGCCTCAAGGCCCGGGCCATGGGACTGGAGGGGATCTCCTGGTACGACCTGGAGGCCCCCCTGCCCTTCCCCGACACCCGGGCCATCCCCTGGGAAGAGGCCAAGAGTCTGGTCGAGCAATCCTTCTCCCGTACCTACCCGGAGCTAGGGGCGTTTACCCGGCAGATGTACGCGAATCGCTGGATCGAGTGGGAGCCGCGCCCCGGAAAGCGGCCTGGCGGTTTCTGCACCTCCTCGCCCCTCAGCGGCGAATCGCGCATCTTCATGACCTACCGCGACACCCTGCACGACCTGCGCACCCTGGCTCACGAGGCCGGCCACGCCTGGCACCAGCAACTGGTGCGCCCCTTGCGGGACTGGGCCAGGGCCTACCCCATGACCCTGGCCGAGACCGCCTCCACCTTTGGCGAACTGGTTCTGGCCGAGGGGCTGGCGGCCGAGGGCCGGGCCGGCGAGCTGGAACTGGCCCGCCTCCTGGACATGGAGGCGGGTAATGCCTGCGCGTACCTCCTGGACATCCCCACCCGCTTTGTTTTCGAGAAGAGGTTCTACGAGGAGCGGGGCCAGGGGCCGCTGAGCGTGAGCCGGCTCAAGGAGTTGATGGCGGGGGCGCAACGCGAGGTCTTTGGGGAGGTGCTGCTGCCGGGGGAGGAGGACCCGTACTTTTGGGCCTCCAAGCTGCACTTCTACATCACGGGGACCACGTTTTACAACTTCCCCTACACCTTCGGCTTCCTGCTCAGCCGCGGGCTCTTCGCCCGCTTCCAGGCTGAAGGAGCTGCATTCCTGCCGCGCTACCAGGAATTCCTGCGCCTCACCGGCAGTGGCACCGCCGAGGAGGTGGCCCGCCAGGCCCTGGGCTGCAACCTGGAGAAGTCCGCCTTTTGGGAGGAGGCCATCCAGAGCCTGGAGGAGCCCCTGGGCCGGCTGGAGGAACTGCTGTCCCGGGTGTTGCCGCAAGCTTGAGCGGGCAGTGGCGCCTCCATTAAAAGGCAGTGTATAGGCCGCGTAACAGGGAGCCGCTTCTTTCCAGCCTGTCTGCCTTGTGCTTCGCCCTGGATCGGTTGTTGCTCATATTCCGGGCAACCCGGTTCGGAAGGAGTTCATCCATGACTTCCACCCCTGAACTCACGACCCGCGACGTGCTCCAGCAGGTGGACCGCCGGCTCAGCCTGATCGAGGAGGACCTGCGTGGACTTGACGCCAAGGTGGATACCAAGATCGGGGCGGTGGAGGCCAAGCTGGACAGCAAGTTCCACCTGGTGGTGGGCCTCATCCTGGCCAGTTGGTTCTCGATGATGGGCGCCCTTCTGCTCAAGTAGCCGACAGCTAAATATTGCCCCGCAGCCGGGTGTACTCCTTGAGGAAGCCCACGAACAACTGGCGGTGGTCTTCCTCGTCGCCCTTGAGCTGGATGGCCAACTCCTGGGTGACGTAGTCGGCCCGGTCGCTTAACTCGATGATCTTCTGGTACTGCTCGATGGCCGCCTCCTCGGCCTCGATCACCCCCTTGATCACCGCCTCCACGTCGGTGGTGTCCTCCTGGGCCTGCAGCGAAGCCTGACGCGCCTTCAGCTCCATGGAGCCGGGCACCTGGCCGCCAAGCACCTTGATGCGCTTGCCCAGCAGGGTAGCGTGGCTTAGCTCGCTTTGAATCTCGGCGGTCAGCGACTTCTTGATCTCCTCGGCCCTCACCCCGTCGAGGTTGATACTGTGGCATAAGAAATTCAGCACGGTCTCCACCTCCATGTTGTAGGAGGTGATCAGGTCGCGGACGAGTTTCTCGCGGACCTGGGCAGCTCTTTTGGATTTGGCCATGACGCGCTCCTTGGTTAGGGAAAAAGTGTGAGTAAGATACCCTGAGGCGCCGGCCGGGGCAACTCGCCTAACCCGCCCTTCTCCGTCTTCCCAGCCAGATCCGCAGCCCGGCGAGCTATGTTCAGAAGTTGTGGATGGCCGGGGACAAAAAGAGAGCGTATCCTGAGTATGACCACCATCACTCACCGCCCTTTGGCGAGGGCGAAAGGATACGCTCATGGAAGAATATACGGCATCCCAAGTGCAGCAGCTAACCCGGACGGTCCTGGATTCCAGCCTGGAGGAGTTGCTGCGGGCAGGCGCACGCAAGATGCTGCAAGCCGCGCTGGAATTGGAAGTGGACGAATACATTGAACTTAGTCGCGGGGCGTCGGAAGCAGCGGGCCGGCAGGTGGTGGTGCGCAACGGCCGCATCCCCAGCGGGAGTTGGTCAGCCGGATCGGCAAGCTGATCATTAGCCAACCGCGGGGGCATGATCGGCGGGAAGGGCACCCCTTCACCAGTGCCATTCTGCCGCCATATCT
>VGJS01000031.1 GCA_016867395.1 Candidatus Handelsmanbacteria bacterium | reverse complement strand
CTTGCGGGCACTTTCCCGCAGCAGCTTTTCCAGGCGGGAGTGCAGGACCGCCTGGGTTAGCTGCTGCACTTGGGCTGCCGTATATTCTCCCATGAGCGTATCCTTTCGCCCTCGCCAAAGGGCGGTGAGTGATGGTGGGCATACGCAGGATACGCTCTTTTTGTCTCCCCTGCCATCCACAACTTCTCAACATAGCTCCAATCGGCACCGGTTACATTCCACCCTGGGGTATCTGGCCCCAGAGCAAATCGAGCGACTCACACCCCAACTTTGCGCTTGAGACTGTCCACTTTTCTGGGTACAAACCACTTTGGCGCCGCACACCATACATTGGTGTGCGGCGGGACGCGCCTTGGGAAAGGCCCGAGTGGCTCTCTCCCAGGCGCCTTGCCCTGATTTTTGCTTTGCTGTATCGTCTGAAAGGACCGGGAACTGCGAGGAGAAAATGACAAAAGCACCACTTGCAGCAACTGCACCACCCGCCGCCTGGACCGAACATTCGGGCTGGGAAATGCCGGCCCACTACGGCGATGTGGAAGCCGAGTACCAGGCCGCCCGCACCGGCGTTGCCCTGCGCGAAACCTCACACCAGAGCCGGCTGCGCTTTACCGGCAAGGATCACCTGGATTTCCTGCACCGCATGACCACCAACCACTTCCGCGGCCTGGAGTCCGGCGCCGGCCTGGAGGCGGTGTTCACCGACAGCCGGGGCCGGATTATTGAGGTGGGGACCTTCTACCGGGCCGGCGAAACCACCTTGGCCGTGCTGAGTCCCGCCGGAGGGCAGACCATCCCTGCCTGGCTGGACCGCTACCTCTTCGCCGAACAAATCGCCATCGCCGACTTCACTGCGGAGACGGGGATGTTCGAGGTGCTGGGACCGGAGGCCGCCGCACTCGTCTCTAAGACCCTGGGCAAGGATCTGACCACGGTGCCAGACCACCACCTGCTGAACGACCCCCTCGCCGAAGGCGCCTGGCTGGCGCGCCTCGACTGCTTCGGGCACGCGGGGCTGCGCGCCATGGGTGCGGCGGAGCAACTGCGGGATTGGTGGGAGAAATTGGCGAAGGCGGGCGCACAGCCCCTGGGCGAGGAAGCCTGGGAGGCCCTGCGCATCGGGGCCGGTCTGCCCGAACGAGGCCGCGAACTGGGGGAGGAACACAACCCCTGGGAGGCAAACCTTGGCCGCATGATCCACATGGACAAGGGCTGCTACATCGGCCAGGAGGTCATCGCCCGCCTCGACACCTACGACAAGGTCAAGCAGCGGCTGATGGGCCTCGAACTCCCCGCAGGCCCCCTCCCCTCCCGCGGCGCGGTGCTGCGGGCCGGGAACACCGAAGCCGGCCGCCTCACCTCCGCCACCCGCGTTCCCGGCCAGCAGACAGGCATCGCCCTGGCCTACCTGCGCCGCGAGCACTGGCAGCCCGACACCCTGCTCCAGCTCGAAGGCAATGCCGAACCCGTGCGGGTGATATCGCTCCCCGGCGCATGAACCACCGCAAGATCATCCATGTGGACATGGATGCCTTCTACGCGGCGGTGGAGCAGCGCGACAATCCCGCCCTTCTGGGCCAGCCCGTGGTGGTGGGCGGCGATCCGCGCGAGCGCAGCGTGGTGGCCGCCGCCTCGTACGAGGCCCGCCGCTTCGGCGTGCACTCGGCCATGCCGATGAAGACCGCCCTGCGCCAGTGCCCCCAGGCGGTGCGGATCTCTCCCGACTTCCACAAGTACCGCCGCATCTCCGGCGAGATCCACGCCATCTTCCACGAGTACACCGATCTGGTCGAGCCGGTGGCCTACGACGAGGCGTACCTCGACGTCACCTACAACAAGCAGGACATCCCCTTCGGCCACCGCACCGCCCGCCTGCTCAAGGCCCAGATCCGTCGCCAGCTCCACCTCACCGCCTCGGCCGGGGTGGCCCCTAACAAATTCCTGGCCAAGATCGCCTCTGATCTCCAGAAGCCCGACGGCTTAGTGGTGGTGATGCCGGACCAGGTGCAGGACTTCCTCCGCCCCCTGCCGGTTGAGAAGATCCCCGGGGTGGGCCAGGTCACCCGCCAGCACCTGTCGGAGCGGGGGATCAACACCATCGGCGAACTGGCCGGCCAGGAACTGGCCGACCTGGTCCGTCGCTTCGGCAAACGGGGCGCCTACCTGTGGGAATTGGCCCAGGGCCGCGACGACTCTCCGGTGGACCCCTCGTGGGAACCGCAGCAACTGAGCCAAGAGACCACCTTTGCCGTGGATGTGTACGAGCGGGAGGAGATGCGTTTCGCCCTTAAGGAACTGGCTGAGGAATTGAGCGGCCGGCTACGTCGCCGCCGGCTGCGGGGCCGCTCGGTGACCCTCAAGGTGCGATACCCGGATTTCCAGACCATCACCCGCTCCATGACCCAATACCCCTACCTGGACCAGGCCGAGACCATCATGGAACGCGCGCTGGAGTTGCTGGAACGCACCGAGGCCGAAGCGCGGGGAGTGCGCCTCCTGGGGGTGGGGGTGTCGGGCTTTGAGGAGGACATGGTAGTGCAGTTGGATCTCTTTGCCGACGCCGAGGGGCCTTGCTGAGGCAGTGCCTCCTCAGGCCGTGACGTCGATCCGGCTGCCGGCGCCGGACTTTTCGGGTCTTTTGTTCTGGGATTTGGGGCTCTCCATCTTTTTCGACTTCACGGTCTCGACCGAGGAGCCAAACTTAGGCTTCTGGGCACCGGGAACATTGTACCTGAGCCCGGCGCCGTGGATGCGCAAGAGCGGCGCGGGGATCGGGGTGCCGTACTGGGCTGAATTGGACACCTTGCTCATCGCACGACCTTAGCCCAGCCGGCAGGCCCCAGGCCCGTCTGGGTGGCCGCAACTGCCGCATGGCCCCGCCGGCAGCCCCCCAGCCCTGGGCACGGCGGTGCCCACGGCAAATCCTGAGAGTTTTTTCTCCAACTCTTCGCTCTCGCAGGAAGGACAGCGCCGCAAGGTGCTCCCCTGGACCAGTTCCTCGAACTCCTGGTCGCACTCCTTGCAGACAAACTCGAAGATCGGCATGATCGCTCCTTTAGGCCGCCAAGACCGGCAACACTGAGCCTCCGTAGGGCAGGGACAGGACCCGGGCCTGGGGCCCGGTCTTTTTCAGCGCCGCTTTCAGCGCCTCGTCCAGTGAGACAAAGGGCACCAGCCCGCTGCCCTCCAACACCTCCTTCCCCAGCCCCGAAACCAGGTAAACCGACGCCCTTTTGAGCACTGCGGCGATGGCCGCCGCCTTGTGCCCGCCCAGCACGAACTCCCTCTGTATCCTTTCCAGCACCTTGTCAGGCTGCCCCACCTCACGCAGCCAGCTCTCGAAGGTCTTGCCCCCCAGCCCTTCGACGCACTCGGCCACCCAGATGATCACCCCGCCCTCCCGCACCGCGTGTACCGCGTTGTCGAGGGCCTTCTGGGCCTGGTACATGTTGCAGTCCTTGGGGTAGCCTCCGGCGCTGACCACCACCACCTCGGCCAGTTGCGGGATGGGTACCGAGCCGCGCTGGGCCACCAGCTCGCAACCCTGGCGGTGGGCCTTTTCCGTGTGGCCGGCCACTGCCCCGGTGATGTAGTGATGGCCATCCACCACCACATTGAGGATGAAGTCCGCCCCTAACATCGCCACCCCCTCCTCAATGTCGGCGCGCACCGGATTGCCCTCGATCCTGCCGGCCACCGCCCCCGGCTGCACCATCAGCGCGTGGTTGGCGGTCACGGTGGCCTTGGAGGCGCAGCCGGGCAGGATGGCCTTGGCCCCTCCGGAGAAGCCGGCGAAATAGTGGAACTCCAAATTGCCCAGGCAGACCCGCAGGTCCGCCTCCACCAAAGGAAGGAAGAATTCCACCGGGGTGCCTCGGCTGGTCACCCCCAGGCGCACCACCTGCTCGGGGTCGTGGTTGAGCACCCGCACCCGCCGGCACACCTGGGGCCCCAGCATCTGGTCCAATTCTTCCGCGGTCTGGGCCCGGTGCAGGCCCAGGGCCACGATTACGGTGATGTCCGCATCGGGCACCCCGGCGGCGTTCAATTCGGCCAGGACGGGCGGCAGCATTTTGTCCGCGGGGCAGGGCCGGGTCATGTCGCTGGTGACGACAGCCACCTTCTGCCCCGCCCGCGCCAATTCGCGCAAGCGCGGCGAGCCGATGGGGCTTTCCAGGGCCTGGCGCAACAGCTGCTGCTCGTCCTCGGCGGCCTCCTCCTCCTGGGGCAGAAACACTCCCAGAAAGCTGGACTCAGGCACTTGGCCTCTCAGCTGGGCGTGGCCGTAGGGAACGGAAAAATCGACGGTGGCCAATAGATCCTCTTCAGTTCCACCGCGCCATCGCGGCAGGGAGATGACCCCGAAGACCTTTCCCGGGGAGTGTCCGGGAAGGGAAGTCCCCGTGGTCGGGGGTCGGGTAGCGGAGCTTCGCGCGCGAGAAGAATGCAACGCCCCAAGGTATGGGGCGTCGCCAACGCGCCTTGGGAAAGGTCGGAGCGGGTCGCTCCCCGACGCCCCCGCTATCTTATTGGTGCAATGCCTTCTGGTACAGCCCCACGCTGTAGAACTCGTACGCGGCCGCCTTGTCCGGGAAATCCATCACATGCACCGTGAAGCGGGCCGGCACCCCGCAGTTGGGCATGTGGTCGCGGAAGAAGCCGCTGTACGCCTCGGCGTATTCCTTGTAGAGCCGCTGCTGCTCCGCGGCAAAGCCCTGGGGGTCCACCAGCGGGTTGGGCGTCTTGGGCTGGGCGGCAAAGGCGTGGACCTCGACGAAGTCGATCTTGCTGATCGAGTCGCAGATTCCCGCCTCCTGTAGCCATTTCTCCCAGCAGCGGAAGACCAGCTCTACCTCGATGGAGGGCTTCATGCTGACCAATTCCTCGCGCTCCAGGAGCCCCTTGGCCGAATACCCCCCGGTGAGGCCGGCAAAGTAAATTTTCAGATCCCCCCTGTTTAGTTCCTCGGTGACCAGGGCAGAGAGGGTGGGGTGGTCCCCCCCGTAATAATAGGTCAGCCGCCCGCGCTTCCTCACGTTGAATGCCATCGCGTCCTCCTTTTTTACAGCGCCTCGGCCAGGATCTCGGCCCAGTGTCGGACCCGGCGGCCCGTCGCCTCGGCGATCTGGTGCCGGCACGAGGTGCCCACCGCGGCGATCTCCACCCCGGGGCCGGCTTGGCGGACCACCTTGAAGAGCCGTTCCTCGCCCACCTTCATCGAGATCTCGTAATGCTCTTTTTCGTAGCCGAAACTGCCGGCCATGCCACAGCAACCCGACATGATTTCGCTTACCTGAAACCCGGGCGCCAGGCGCAGCACCTCAAGTGTAGCACCCATGCCCACCAGGGCCTTCTGCTGGCAGTGCCCGTGCACCAACACCTGGCGCTGGAGCGGGCCGAACTCGAAGCCCAATTCCTGCTTGCGGGCCAGCCCGGCCAGGAACTCCTCCAGCATGAAGACCTGGTCCGCCACCTGCCTGGCGCGGGGGTCGGCCACCAGGTCCAGGTAGTCGTCGCGGAAGCTGAACATGCAGCTCGGCTCAATACCGACGATGGGCCAGCCCTTTTCCGCGTAGGGCGCCAGGGCGGCCACGTTTTCTTTGGCCCGCTCCCTGGCCTGGGCCAGGAATCCTTTCGAGATCAGGGGCCGGCCGCAGCAAACCTGGGGGGCAGGCAGCACCACCTCGAAGCCAGCTCGCTCCAGCAGAGCAGTGGCTGCCTTGCCGATCTGGGGATCGTTGTATTCAAGGAAGGTATCGTTGAAGAGCACGACAGTGCCACGCGTCCCCGCCGGGCGGGCCGGGCGCAGGCGGAACCACTGCGAGAAGGTCTGGGAGGCCAGGGGCGGCAGCCGGCGCCGCCGGTCGATGCCCAAGCGGTCCAAAGCCCAGCGGCTCAGGCCAGTGTCCATCAGCCAGTTGGCCAGCGCGGCCACCGGCGCGGCCAGGCGGTTGAAGCGGTCGATCTTGGCGAAGAGGTGGGAGCGCAACGGGTACCCGTGCTCCCCGTAGTAGTGGGCCAGGAACTCGTACTTGAGCTTGGCCATGTCCACGTTGGAGGGGCATTCGCCTTTGCAAGCCTTGCACTCCAGGCACAGGTCCATGACCTCGAAGAGCTGCTTGCTGCGCAGTCCCTCCCCATCGAGTTTGCCCGACAGGGCCGCCCGCAGGGCGTTGGCCCGCCCCCGGGTGGAGTGCTCCTCCTCCAGAGTGGCCATGTACGAGGGGCACATGGTGCCCACCATTTTCTTGCGGCAATGCCCCACCCCCGAGCACAGCTCCACCGCCTGTTGCAGGCCGCCCTCGCGCTCGAAGCTGAAAAAAGTCTGGACCTGGGGGCTGCGGTACTCGGGCTCATAGCGCAGGTTCTCGTCCATGCGCGGGGCACGCACGATCTTGCCCGGGTTCATGATCCCCTGTGGGTCCCAGGCGTCCTTCACCTGCTCGAAGGCTGCCACCAGCCGCCGGCCAAACATCTTCTCGATCCACTCGCTGCGCGCCAGGCCGTCCCCGTGTTCGGCGGTCATGGCCCCCCCGTACTCCTTGGCCATGTCGCTCATGCGGTCCTCCAGGGCGCGGAGGGTGGCCATGCCCTGGGCGGTCTTGAGATTGAGGATGGGGCGGATGTGCAGTACCCCGACGCTGGCGTGCCCGTAGTACTCGGCCCTCACCCGGTGCTCGGCCATCAGCGCCTGCACCCGCCGCACGTACTCGGGCAGCTTCTCGATGGGCACGCAGGTATCCTCCACTCCAGGGCTGGGCTTGGCGTCCCCCTTCATGCCCATCAGCAGCCCCAATCCAGCCTTTCGCACCTCCCACATGTCCTTCTGGGCTGCCGGGCTGAGGGCCTGCACATAGCCGTACCCCAGTCCTTTCTCCCGCAGCCGCCGCTCCAACCCCTCGATCTTGAGGCGCAGCGCCCCCTCCTCCTCTCCGAAGTACTCGACGAAGAGCAGGGCCTGCGGGTCTCCCTGCAAAAAGCTGCGCCGCCGGGCGTGCTCGATGGAGTCCTTGGTCAGGTCCAGGAGGATCTTGTCCACCAGCTCGATGGCGGCCGGCCCGGTCTGGAGGATTTCGAGGGTGGCCGTCATGGACTCGTCGAGGCCGGAAAAGTGGCAGGCCAGGACAGCGGTCTTTTGGGGCAACGGCACCAGCCTAAGCCTGGCCTCCACTACCACGCACAGGGTGCCTTCGGAGCCCACGGCGATCTTGCTCAGATCGAAAGGCGCTCCGGGTTTACACAACTCGTCGAGATTGTAGCCCGAGACCCGCCGCATCACCTTGGGGAAGCGCCGGCCTATCTCCTCGCGGTTTTCCTGGAGGATGCGCCGCATCTCCCGGTAGATCCGCCCCTCCAGGGTGGGCAGCCCCGCCTTGCGCCGGTACCCTTCCTCGTCCACCGGCCCCAGTCGCACCAGGCTGCCGTCGGCCAGCGCCACCTGGAGTTCGAGGACGTGGTCCACGGTCTTGCCGTAGAGTAGGGAGTGGGTGCCGCTGGAGTTGTTGCCGATCATCCCGCCCAAATTAGCCCGGCTGCTGGTGGCCACGTCCGGCCCTATCATCCAACCGCGCGGCTTGAGCTGGGCATTGAGTTCGTCGAGCACCACCCCCGGCTGCACCCGCACCCAGCCCTCGGCCTCGTCAACCTCCAGCACCCGGTTCATGCACTTGGACAGGTCCAGGTGGATGGCCTGGCCCACACTCTGGCCGGCCAGGCTGGTGCCGCCACCCCGGGGCAGGACCGGCACCCCAAATCGGCCGGCAATCTCCACCGCGGCAGCCACATCCCCGGCGTCCTCGGGGATGACCACCCCTTCGGGCTCGATTTCGTAGATGCTGGCGTCTGTGCGGTACAACATCCGCGAGACCGAATCGAAACGCACCTCTCCCTTGAGGCGCTGTTGCAGGGCGCTAATTAATTCGCTGTGGTCGGCTGGCAAGGCTCTTTCCCGCGCTGGGTTGGATGTAGGGAAAATCTAAGGATCACACTGGGTGGTTGCCAGGCCGGGCCCTTTGTGCCGGCATCGGGGTCATTTTGGCCCACTCCTTTAAAAAGCGCAAGATATAGATTGACAAATTTATTTGACTCAATATATTGGGATGTGTAGTGCTTGCACGCGTGCAAGAAGGGGGCTTCCGGGACTAAGGGGAGATCGCGGAAGTCCCCAATTTTTATCCCCCTGCCGGACACCTGCTCATGGCCTCGGATACTTTCACCGCAGTCCAGATCTACAATCAGACCTACCGCATCAGCAGCGACCAGGCCAACAGCCAATCCATCAAACAGGCCGCCGATTACCTCGACAAGAAGATCCGCGAAGCCGCCGCCGTGACCGGGCACCGCCCGCTCCTCGACCTATCCGTGCTGGCGGCCATGGAGATCGCCGAGGAGGTGCTCAAGCAGCGAGGCAAGAAAGAGAGCCTGCTCAGCGAGGCCGACCGCCGGATCAGCAACTATACCCGCCGCCTCGAAGACCAGGCCAACGACCCCGACACCAGCCCTCTCCCCCCGCCGGCTTCGCGCTTCTGAACCCACTAAATAGAACGGCGCCCCAGTGCAATTGGAGCGCCGTTGTTTTTTGGTCTGGCCCAGAGCTCAGAGGGGGCGGAGAATGATCGACATCTCCCTGCCTTCCATGCGCGCGGTCTGATCCAGCGCCGCCACGTCCTCCACCTTTTTGGAGACGTCCTGGAGGATCTCCCGGCCCCGGTCCTGGTAC
The DNA here is from genome assembly GCA_016867395.1 of Candidatus Handelsmanbacteria bacterium. Lineage (GTDB taxonomy): Bacteria > Latescibacterota > UBA2968 > UBA8231 > UBA8231 > SICG01. Next base: position 40,021 of record VGJS01000031.1, on the reverse strand, counting down.
GCCATCTGGCGCCCGCGGAAACGCACGCTGACCTTTACCCGGTTGCCCTTGCCGATGAACTCGCGAATGTGGCCGAGGCGGTACTCCAGGTCGTGGGGAGAGATGTTCACCGAATCGATGCGGATCCCCTTCATCTGAACCTGGTGCTGTTTCTTGCGCGCCTCCTTGGCCTTCTTCTCTTTGTCGTAGAGGAATTTGCCGTAGTCGATGATACGGCAGACCGGCGGCTTGGCGTCAGGGGCGATCTCGACCAGGTCCAGCCCGAGGGTCTCGGCCATTTCCTGGGCTTTCCTGGTCTCCACGATCCCAAGAGGCTCGCCGGAACTGCCGATCAGGCGGATCTGGGGCACGCGAATGCTCTCATTGACCCTGGTGGAAGACGTTTGCTGTTTGACGATAGCGGTGACCTCCTGTTAAAAAAAGGGTTGAGCTTTGGGCGCCTCGACCTTTATATATGGCAAAGCGCAACGCGGCATGACTGTATAAGATAATACTCGGAAGCCGTTTCACAACCCTCTGGGCAAAGGCGGTGGGGCTTCCGGTTCCCGAAAGGACGGCAATGTCCCGCGGCTTCGACGTGTACGGCGTAGGTCACGCCCTGGTGGACGTCCAGTACTCGGTTGCCACCCAGCGCCTGGAGCAACTGGGCATCCGCAAAGGGGTGATGACCCTCATCGGCGAACCAGAGCAGGAAACCCTGCTCCAGGCCCTCGCCGGCGAGTTCCGCGTGGCCCAGGCCTCCGGCGGGTCGGCGGCCAATACCATGATCGGGGTGGCCGGTTTTGGCGGCACCGCCTACTATACCTGCCTGCTGGGCGGGGACGAGTGGGGGGATTTCTACCACCGCGACCTCGAAGAGGCCGGGGTCAGGAGCAACCCTGAGCGGCGCAGCGCCGGCCACACCGGAAAATGCGTGGTGCTCATCACCCCGGACGCTGACCGCACCCTCAACACCTTCCTCGGGGTCAGCAGCCAGTTGGCCCCCGAGCACCTGGAGCCCACCCTCATCCAGGCCAGCACCTACCTCTACATCGAGGGGTACCTGGTTAGTTCCGACAATGGTTTGGCCACCTGCCGGGGCGCCCAGCAACTGGCCCAGCGGGCCGGCACCCGGGTCTCCCTCACCCTCAGCGACCCGGCAATGATCGAATACTTCCGCCCCCGCTTTGAGGAACTGGTGGCCGGCGGGGTGGACCTGCTCTTCTGCAATGAGGAGGAGGCCGCCGCCTTCACCGGCACCAAAGACCGCCAGGCCGCAGCCCGGCAACTGGCCAGCAGGGTAGGGGCCGGTTGCATCACCTGCGGCGGCGAGGGCGCCCTGGTGTTCGCGCCGGGCCGCCTCACCCAGGTTGCCGGCTTCGCGGTCCGGGCCGTGGATACCACCGGGGCTGGCGATCTCTTTGCCGGCGGGGTGCTCTTCGGCCTGGCCAGGGGGCACTCCCTCGAAGCCGCCGCCCGGCTAGGCAACTACGCCGCCGCCCAGGTGGTGGCCCGCTACGGCCCGCGCCTGGGCCGATCCCTGCGCGGCGAAGCCGAGCAGATCCTCAAAAACCCCTGACCCTTTTCCGGAGCCAGTGATGAAGATCCTAGTCCACTTTCCCTTTGAGCCCCAACAGATCGAGGCGCTGCGCCAACTGGCCGGGCAGCACGGACACGAGTTGCTCCAGGCCGCAGACGAGGCCGCAGCCCTGCGGGCTGCCCCGCAGATCGAGGTGCTGCTGGGGCATTTCCTGCCCGCAGTGTGCGCCGCCGCCCCTCACCTGCGCTGGATTCAGTCCTTCAGCACCGGCATGGACAAGATTCTCTTTCCCGAGATCGTCGCCCGCCAGGAGGTGACCCTCACCAACATGGCCGGCCTCTACGCCAGCCAGGGGGGCGAACACGCCTGGGGCATGCTCCTATCCCTGTGCCGCGGCCTGGTTCACGGGATCCACGCCAAGGACCGCCGGGAGTGGAAGGGCGGGCCGGTGGTCGAATTGACCGGCAGCACCATGGGCATCATCGGCATGGGGGGATTCGGCCTGGAGATCCTCAAGCGGGCCAAAGGCTACGATTTGGAGATCCTGGCCCTCGACCCGGTGCGGCGAGAAAAGCCAGTGGGGGTGGCCGAGCTGAAGCCGCCCACCAGAGAGAACTTGCACGACCTACTGCGGCGCTCGGACGCAGCGATGATCGGCTGTCCCCTCATCCCAGAGACCTATCACCTCATCGGCCCGGCGGAGCTGGCCTGCATGAAGCCCTCGGCCTACCTGATCAACGTCACCCGTGGCGGGATCATCGACGAACCCGCCCTGGCCTCGGCGCTCAGAGAAGGCCGTCTCGCCGGCGCCGGGCTGGACGTGTGTGAACAGGAACCCCTGCCTCCAGACAGCCCGCTGTGGGAGGCCCCCAACCTGATCCTCACCCCCCACCAGGCCGGCGCCTCCCAGCACCGGCCGCGCAAGACCTTCGAGTTCTTCCGCGACAACCTGCGCCGCTATCTGAGCGGCCAACCCCTGCTCAACGTGGTGGACAAGAAGCGGGGGTTCTAACGCCTTCCTGCCTGGGTCAGGGAGTGCTCCCAAGGCTTTTGCCGGGGCGCGGATGGGTAGGCAAGGACGCGGGATGGGTTGAGGGGAGAGCGGAGCCAGAGCGAGCGGGGTGGCAAGTCCGCGCCTGGGAAAAAGGCGTAGTGGGCACGCCCGACCCTGCTCCTAATACCCCAGCCCCCGCAGGTACTCCCGCATCCGCTTGCTGCGCCGGGCTTCGCTGACTGGATCCTCCTGTCCGGGGATGGGTTCCCCCGGACAACTGGTCACCCAGCGCGAAAAGCCCCGTTGATCCAGGGTCCTGAGGATGCCGCCGAAATCCAGGCTGGCCGCCTGCCCCACGTCGCACCACACCGGCAGGTAGGTGCCGTCCGCCCCCCGCGAGGTGGAGGAGTAGTCCTGGAGGTGGACGTAGTTGAGCTGGGGCCAAAAGTCCACGATCGAGGCCACTGGATCGTAGTTCCACAGCTCGGCGTGAGAAACGTCGATGCACAGCTTGGCCTTCTTAAGCAAAGCCATGTACCGCTTCCAGTCCTCGGCCGAGTCCACCAGCAGGTTGGTGTGGATGTGGTAGCTCAGTTCCAGGCCGAACTGGAAGGCGTACTCGGCCCACTGCTCCGCCCCCTCGGCGGCAGCCTCCAGATCGGCGGGGCTGACCAGCCTGTCCTTGGGCTTGCCCCCGTTCATGAACATGAAGCAGTCCGCGCCTACCGCCGCGGCGTACTCCATGCGCCGCTTGTTGCGCTCCATGTGGGCCCAGTCGCGCTGGTCGGGGGAGCCGCTGGCAGTGTAGACCACCATCGGCATGGCGGCATCGGCGCACACCCGGCGCAGCCGCTCGGGGGGGCCCAGCCAGTCCAGGGGCAGGCGCCCTTCCCAACCCTCCCAGCCGGCCTTTTTCAATTCCGCCAGGGCCGGCTCCAAATCTGGGGTCTGCCAGCGCAGGGCGCAGTAACTCATCTTAAGAGCCATCTCTTCCTCCCTCTTCTACAGACGCCAGAAGCGTACGCAATTCCGCCCGGCCCAACAACACAGCCCGCCCGTTGACTGCCCGACCGGGGAAGGCGATATTTCCCCCGGCTTTCACCTGCCGTAATAGGCCATCCAGAATCCAGTCGATGGAACAGGAAAAAACGCCGCTCACCAGGGGCCAGGTCACCCGTGCCCTGCGCGCCTTCATCGTCGCCAGCGGCTTCTGGGGCGCCTGGGGCCAGGCCGTGGGCATCGGCAACGCGGTGTTCACCGGTTACGCCCTGTACTTAGGCGCCGACGAGTCCTTCATTTCCCTCATCACCGCGGTCAGCTACCTGCTGGCCCTGACCCAATTAGGGGCCCCGCTCCTGGGCCGCTGGGTCCAGAACAAGAAGCGGCTCATCATCGGCTGCGGCTTCGGCGAGATCCTCATGCGCGGCCTGCCGGCCGCCATCCCCTTCCTCTTTGTCTCCTCCCTTTGGCCGGGCGCCTTCCTGGCGCTGATCTGCCTCGGCCTGCTCTGCGGCTACACCCTGTCGCCCTTTTACAACACCTGGGTGGCCGATACCATCCCTAAGGACATCCGCGCACGCTTCACCAGCCGGCAGACCATCATCAGCACCCTGGTAGCCATGATCGCCGGTTTCGCCATCGGCCAGTTCATCGACCTCTTCGGCGAGGCCCGTCAGCGCGACAGCTTCCTCATCGTCATCGTCGCCGGCAGCTTCTTCGGCTGGCTAGGCTATTTGATTCTGAGCCGGGCCCCCATCCCCCGCAGCGAGGAAGCCAAAGAGCACCACCGCCCGACCATGCTGCTGCAGCCCTTCCAAGACCCCAACTTCCGCCGCGCCGTGCTCTTCTACGGGCTGTGGACCTTTGCCACCGGGGTGGGCGGCCCCCTCTACGCGGTGTTCATGCTCGAAGAGCTGCACATCTCCTACACCACCATCTCCATCTACAACGCCCTCTTCATGCTGACCAGCATCCTGGGCTACCAGGTCTGGGGCGGGCTGGTGGACCGCTTTGGCGGCAAGCCGGTGATGCAAATTCTCATGGTGCCGGCCACCCTGATCCCCCTCATCTGGGTCTTCAACACCCCCGAGTCCTATTACCTGGTGCCGGTGGCCTTCGTGGTCAGCGGCATCGTCTACTCGGGTTTCCAGGTGGCCATCACCCCGATGCTCTACGAACTCCTGCCCGAGGACGAGCGCCGCTCCTTCTACCTGGCCTCCTGGTCGGCCACCGTCAACCTTATCGGCGCCCTGGGCCCCCTGGCCACCAGCTACCTGGCCCTGGCCCTGCACCAGGTGCGCTGGGACTTTGCCGGCTTCACCCTCGGCAGTCTTCAGCTCATCTTCCTGATCAGTTGCGCCATCCGCCTGCTGCCCCTGGCCCTGCTGGGGGCGGTGCGCAACTCCAAGGCCATCTCCTCCATGCACCTGGTCTCGCAAATGCTGCGGGGCAACCTGCTCAGCTACGCCTACAACGCGGCCATCTACAACCTCGCCTCCGCCGAGGAACGCCGGGCCCGCGCCGCCCTGGCCCTGGGCCGTTCGGGAAACCCCCTGGCCATCGATGAGTTGGTGCAGGGCCTGGCCGATGCCAGCCCCAAGGTGCGCCGAAGCGCCGCCCAGGCCCTGGGGGAGAGCGGTTCGGAAAATGCCGCCGACCCCCTGCTGCGCGAGCTAATGTCGGACGATTCGGACATCCGCAGCGAGGCGGCGGAGGCCCTGGGCCGACTGGGCATGGCCCGCAGCATCGACCCGCTGATCACTGCCCTGGAGGACGAGGACCCCCGGGTGCGGATGAGCGCCATCCGCGGCCTGTCCCAGATCGGGGGGGAGGAGGTGCAGGAACTGCTCTTCTGGCACTTCAGCAGCAGCTTCGATCCCCGCACCTTCCCCACCCTAGTCGAGGTGCTGGGGGAGATGGGGGACCACCGCATCATCAAACCGACCTTGCAGCACCTGGAGGATTTCGGCTCCGCGGCGGTGCGGCTGCAACTGCTCAACAGCGTCTGCCGGGCCGTGGGCGCGGAGAGCCAGTTTTACCGCCTGCTCTCCTACGAACCCACCCGCCGGGTCGCCGAGCTGAGCAAGCTGCTGCGGCGCGCCTCCTCGACCTTGGCCACCAGCCGGTCGCTGGACACCGAGTACCGGCAGGAGCTGCGCCGTTCCTTCGAGCGCCTGATCCAGGCCTATGAGACAGAGAACGCCGAGTGGATGGTGGAGGCGGTGCGGCAGATCGCCGGCACCGTGCGCGACGCTTTCTCAGGCACCGGGCAGAAGCCCTACGAGCTCCTGCCGGTGTACCTGGTGCTCTTGGCCGTCAACTATTTCCTCGAAAGCCCGGCCCGCGCCGATCTGCCCGAGGCCCAGGAGATCTTCCTCACCGTCTGCCTGGAGCGGATGGCCGACCTGATCAAGGAGATCGGGGACTAGCCCCGGCGGTGCATCCAGCGGATGCGGCCCAGTTCGCGCAGGTTGCGCCAGGTGCCGCTCAGTGGCTTGAATCGGCTGTCCGGGTCGTCGCGCCACTCAACCCCCAGCTTCTCAATGCGGTATTCCGCCCGCGCCGCCAGCAGCAGGATCTCCACGTCGAACATGTACCCGTCCACCCGCTGCCTGGAAAATAGGTCGCGCATCACCTCGGCGCGGAAGAACTTGAAGCCGCACTGGGTGTCCCCGAAGCCCTCCAGGCCCATCAGCCGCAGCAATACCCCCCGGAACACCTCGGTGCCCACCTGCCGGTAGCGCCGCCGCGACACGGCGATGCGCGACTGCGCCAGGGTGCGGTCGCCGATCACGCCGTCGGCGCCGACCCGCAGTAGTTCCATGGCCCGGCCCAGGGCGGCGATCTCGGTTTTGTAATCCGCGTCGGTGAAGCCGATAATCCTTCCCCTGGCCGCCGCCACCCCCTGCCGGATGGCGTAGCCCTTGCCGCGGTTGGGATGGTGGCGCAGACCCCGCACCTGGGGCCAAGCACGGGCAAACTCCTCCACCCGGGCCGACATCCGGTCGGCGCTGCCGTCGTCCACCACCACGATCTCCCACTGCCAGGGCTGGGCGGCCAAGTAGGCCGCCGTGCGTTCCAGGGTCAGAGCGATGCGCCCTTCCTCGTTGTAGCCGGGGATGATGAGGGTCAGGTCCATAACACAGAGGAATCTAGCCCGGCAGGCACCCCGGGTCAACGGCGGCTGGCACACAGCGGGGGATCTCTTTATATTGCGGAAATAACGCCTATATCCCCCGGAGCCCATGCCAACCAGGCTGATCGAAGCCCTCCGTGTGCAGGAAGTCTGCTCCCGCATCCTCCAACACGCCGCCATCCCCCCTGCCGATGCCAATTTCGTGGCGCTCAGCCTGACCGAGGCCGACCTGCGCGGCATCCACAGCCACGGTAGCATGCGCCTGGGCCGGTACGCGCGCGAGCTGCGCGAGGGCATCACCAACCCCAGCCCCCAGATCCGCAGCGTAGAGGAGGGTCCGGCCTTTGCCCGCATCGACGGAGACGGCGGCCTGGGCCAACTGGTGGGCCGCCACGCCATGCAGGTGTGCATCGCCAAGGCCCGCCAGGCCGGCTCCGCCACGGTCACCGCCTGCCGCTCCCGCCATTTCGGCGCCGCCGGCTTCTTTGCTTTGATGGCTTTAGAGCAGGACCTGATCGGCCTCACCATGACCGTGGCCAGCCCGCGTCTGGCCCCCACCGGGGGCACCCTTCCCCTCTTCGGCAACAACCCTCTGGCCATGGCCGTGCCCGGCAATGGCGAATACCCCCTGTTGGTGGACTTCGCCACTGGCAGCATCGCCGCCGGCAACCTCGAACTGGCCGCCGCCAACGACACCCCCATCCCGCCGGGGGTGGCCCGCGACCTGGAAGGCAACCCCACCACCGATCCAAAGGTGGCCCTGCAGGGCACCATCGTGCCCATCGCCGAGCACAAGGGCTACGGCCTCACCCTGCTCATTGAGGTGCTGGCCGGCCTGCTGGGCGGCTCGCCCTATTTCGGGGTGGAAAAGAAACAGGTGGACGCCCATGTGAGCGACAAGGGCATCGGCCATTTCTTCATGGCCATCGACCCTTCCCGCTTCATGCCCCTGCCCCTGTTCAAGGAAGCCGTGGGCCAGATGGTGGCCCGGACCAAATCCTCACCCAGGATGCCGGGGGCCGCGGAGATCCTGCTGCCCGGCGAGTTGGAGGCCAGGCGCCGCCAGGAGCGCCTGCGCGGTGGGATTCCCCTGGCGGTTTCCACCGTGGAGATGCTGCGCAAACTGGGCCGCGAGTGCGGGGCCGAGTTTTAGGACATGGCCGAGACCATTTTTAGCAAGATCATCCGCCGGGAGATCCCCGCCGATATCGTCTTCGAGGATGAGCAGTGCCTGGCCTTCCGAGACATCAACCCCCAGGCCCCCACCCATATCCTGGTCATCCCCAAGGAGAACCTGGAGGGATTGCAGGCCGCCGAACCCCGGCACGAACAACTCTTGGGCCACCTGCTCCTGATCGCCGCCCAACTCGCCCAACAGGAAGGCATCACCGCCACTGGATACCGCTGCGCGATCAACGCCGGCGCCGAGGGCGGCCAGACCGTTTACCACCTTCACCTCCACCTGCTGGGGGGAAGGCAGCTGGATTGGCCGCCCGGCTAAAAAAAAAGGCGGCCGATGCCGGCCGCCCTGCGCCTACCTACCTTTGGTTGTCGGAACTAGATCTTATGGATCTGCAAATAGCCGTTGACCCCACCCGGCACCGCGCCCTTGACGAAGAGCAGGTTGCGCTCGGCGTCAATGCGCACCACCGCCAGTCCCTTCACGCTGACTCGCTCGTCGCCCATGTGCCCGCCCATGGGTTTGCCGCGCCAGACCTTGCCAGGGCTGGTGCCCTGGCCGATGGAGCCGGGGTGGCGCACCCGGTCCGGGGTGCCGTGGGCCGTGTCCTTGCCGTGGAAGTTGTGGCGCTTGATCACCCCGGCGAAGCCCTTGCCCTTGGAGGTGCCAGTGACCTGGATCTTGTCCCCCACCTGGAAGACGCTGACGTCGATGACCTGGCCGACCTGGTACTCGGCTTTGCCGACGAGCCGGAACTCGCGCAGCAGGCGATGGGTCTTGACCCCGGCCTTGGCGAAATGACCGGTGCGCGGCTTGTTGGCCTTCCGGGGAATCACCTCGTCGAAGGCCAACTGCAGGGCCGAGTACTGGTGTTTTTCGGGGGTCTTGATCTCGACGATGGGGCAGGGTCCGGCGGTCAGCACCGTGACTGGGATCAGGCGGTCCTTGTCGTCGTAGATCTGGGTCATGCCTAATTTTTTGGCCAGGATGCCAACCATCTGCAAAGCTCCTTTTAAGGACTTCTTCCGGTAAAATCAACCAGATAAAATAATGGATGCCTTGGGAATTGGCAATAGCGCCCGCCTGGTGGTCCTCCGCGGAGGGGCGCTAGGGGATTTCGTGCTTACCCTGCCGGCCATTGCGGCCCTGCGCCTGGCCTTTCCCGGGGCGCACCTGCACCTGATCGGCGACCCGCGCTTTGCCCCCCTGGCCCGCCCCGACGCCCTCCTCGACCACGACAGCCCAGCGCTGATCCCCCTCCACAGCGGCGACCCGCCGGGGGATGGGCTGCGGTCCTTCCTCGCCGGCTGCGCCTGCTGCCTAGCCTACGCCGTCGACCCCGAAGACCACTTGGAGCGCAGCTTGCGCCACCTGGTGGCCGGCCCGGTGTGGCTGTGGGACCCGCGTCCCACCGGAGACCGGCACATCGCCGACCACCTGCTGGAACCCCTGCGCCAGCGCCACCTACCCATCGCCGATCCCCTGCCCCGCCTCTCGCTGCTGCCAGGGGAGCGGCAGTACGCCCTGGACTCTTGGGAGGAGCGGGGCCTGAAGGGCCCGCTGGTGCTGCTCCACCCCGGCAGCGGGGGCCGACGCAAGCGCTGGCCCCTGGACCGTTTTCTGGAGCTGGCCCGCTGGTGCGCCGGGCAGGGCGCCGAGGTGCTGCTCCTGTGCGGCCCCGCCGACGCCGACCTGGAGGCGCAACTGAGGGCCGAGCCGCTGGGACTCCAGGCCCTCTATCCGCCCGGCCCGCTGGAGTTGGCCGGCCTGCTGGAGCGCACCGCCCTCTTCGTGGGCAACGACTCGGGACCCGGCCACCTGGCCGCGGCCCTGGGTACTCCCACCCTCAGCCTCTTCGGGTCCACGGACCCGCGCCTCTGGCGGCCTCCCCATCCCTGGGCGAGGGTCCTCCAAGCCCCGGAGGGCCGGCTGGAAACGCTGGGGGTGGCGGCCGTGGCCGCTGCGGTCGGGGAGATGCTGGGGGGAGGAACTGGGGGGCTTGAAGCGCCCGGTCATCCCGAGCCGGCCCTGGGCCTCATTCCTTGACAGATTTGACGATCTCGATCATAACTTTTGCCGAGCCCTTGCGGACCATGTCAAGCCGCCTGGCCGCCTCCAGCGAGACATCCAGCACCCGCCGGCGGGAGAAGGGGCCGCGGTCATTGACCTCGAGTTCGACAGTTCTGCCGTTTTCGAGGTTAGTCACCTTGATGAAGGTGCCCAGGGGCAGGACCCGGTGGGCGGCGGTCATCAGGCGGATGTCGAAGGTGTCGCCCTTGGCGGTGCGCCGGCCGTGGAACCCTTTGCCATAGTACGAAGCCTGGCCCACCTGGTAGGCGTTCTTGGTGGAGATTTTTTTTAGGTCAGCCACCTCGTAGGCCGGGGGAGGGATCTCGGCGGCGCTAAAGTGACCGCTGTCGGCGACAACCTCCAATTGGGCCGCTTCCTCTTTGGATACTGGCACCCAGGGCCGTGCCGGCGGCGCCACCACCTCGGCTGGCGGCGGGAGCGGCGGGGCCGCGCGGTACAGGGGATGAGGCGCACACCCCGCCATCAGTCCCAGCGCCCCGCACCAACTCAGGATTCTGCCCATCGCTTGCCTCCGGCTTTCAGACCTGGGCCACCCCAACCAGCGAGGCCAGGCGTCCGACGCCGTGGCGCTGGCAGTAGGCGTCCAGGCCCTGGGTGATCTCCACCGCCGCGCCCGGATTGAAGAAAGTGGCGGTCCCCACCTGCACCGCCGTCGCCCCCGCCAGGATGAACTCCAGGGCATCGGCGGTCGTGCTGATGCCCCCCAGGCCCATGAGGGGCAGTTTGACGGCCCGGCGCACCTTCCACACCATAGCCAGGGCTACGGGCTTAATCGCCGGCCCGGAAAGGCCGCCGGTGATATTGCCCAGCACCGGCCGGCGGCGTTCCACGTCGATGGCCATGCCCAACAGGGTGTTGATCAGCGAGATGCCGTCGGCCCCCGCCTCCTCCACTGCCCTGGCCACCGTGGCGATGTCGGTGACGTTGGGGGTCAGCTTGGCAATCACCGGCAGCCGAGTGACCCGCCGCACCGCCCCAATCACCTCGGCGGCGGCGGCCGGGTTACAGCCAAACAACATGCCCCCGTCTTTCATATTAGGCGAGGAGATGTTGACCTCCAGGGCGGCAATGCCGGACAGGGCCTCCAGGCGGGCGGCCATCTCGCCGTGCTGCTCGGCGGTGGGGGCGGCGATGTTGACCACCACCCGGGTGTCCAAGCCGGACAGAAAAGGCCATTGGTCGCGGATAAAGCCCTCCAGGCCGGGGTTTTGCAGGCCGATGGAGTTGAGCATGCCCGCCGGGGTTTCGACGATGCGCGGCGGTCGGTTGCCGGCGCGGGGCTCGGGGGTGATGGTCTTGCTCACCAGCCCCCCCACACGGCTCAGATCAGCCAGGGGTTGCAGCTCCTTCCCGTAGCCGCAGGTGCCCGAAGCCAGCAGCACCGGGTTGCGGAAATGAATGCCGGCGAACTGCACGCCCAGGTCGGCCATCAATCCTCCTCCCAGCGCACCTGCGCAGCGTCGAAGACCGGGCCATCGACGCAGACCTTGCGGTAGCGGCTGTAGGGGCCGGCCGTCTCAACGGCGGCTTCGACCACGCAGCCCACGCAGACCCCGAAACCGCAGGCCATGTACTCCTCCAGGGAGACCTGGCAGGCCGCGCCGGCGCGGCGGCAGCGGGCGGCCACCGCCGCCATCATCCCGTGCGGGCCACAGGCGCAGACCAGCGCCCCCGGCGCGGCGGCCAACTCCTCGTCCAGAAGGTCGGTGACAAACCCGGCATGGCCCAGGCTGCCGTCGTCGGTGGCCAGGCGCACCTGGGGGGCCGCCGCCCGCAGCAGGTCCCCGGGCAGGTGTTTGGCCGCGCTGCGCGCCCCGGCCAGGAGCGCCACCTCGGCGTGGCCCCGCTGCCTGAGCCAGTCCCCCAGGAAGAGCAGGGGCGGCAACCCGATACCACCCCCCACCAGCACCACCTTTTGTCCGGGGGCCGGCCGGCCGAAGCCCCGGCCAAGAGGCCCGAGGCAGGGGAGGGTCTGTTGGATCTGGACCCGGCTGAGCAGGCTTGACTTGGGACCGCGGGTCTCGTAAAGCAGCTCGATGGTCCCCCCCTGCGGATCGGCGGCGGCAAAGCTGAGGGGGATACGCAAGAGCGGCGCCGGCTGCCCGCTCACCCGCAGCGAGGCGAACTGCCCCGGTTTGGCCTGGGCGGCGATAGCCGGGGCAGCCAGCCGCAACTGGTAAAACCCCTCGGCCACCGGGCGGTTGTCGATCACTCCTGCCTGCTCGTCGAGCATCCTTGTCCCTCAATGGGCGCCGCTGCTGTCGGCGGCGCCAGTAGCCAGTTGGGGCGGGGCGAAGGTCACCACCACCTCCACCCAGGTGCGGACCGCATTGTCGTTCTTGTCCACTGCCGGGAAAAACCTGTAGCGATGCCCCGCCGCCACCGCCTCCTCGCCGAAGGGCGGCTCCCCCCGGTAGACCGCCACCTCTTCCGGGTCGCCTTCCCGGCCCACCAGCACGTCGAGGATCACCTGCACCGAGTCGCTCACCACCTCGGGGTACTGGGGGGAGGCCGCCTCGCGAACCACCGGCAGATCGCCCAGGCCCAGGAAATCGGCGGAGAGTTTCCAGTCGTCCTCCGGGGCCAGTTCCAGCTCCTCAAGGCTGCGCCGGTCCACGGGTTCCGGCTCCGGGCCCGCGAGGGTGGTAAACCGCACCAGCAACTCCTCCACCTGCGGGTTGCGGCGGTCCCGCCTGGCCACTTCGCGCAGATAGTGGTTGGCCGAATCCTCCTGGCCGGCCTGGGTGTATACGCTCAACAGGCCGTAGCAGACCCGCACCGATCCGGGGTCGTAGGTACGCGCCCGGCGGTAGTACTCACCTGCGTCGTCGAAATATCCCTCCTGGGCCATGATCCGCCCCATGCGGTACAGCGCCTCGGGCAGGTGCTCCTGCTGCTCCAGGGCCAGTTCGTACTGCTGTCTGGCCATTTGCAGGTCGCCACGCTGGTGGGCCCGCAGCCCAAAGCCCAGGTAGCGCCGGGCCAGGGTAAGGGAATCGCTGGAGTCGGGTTCCACGGCGATGACACGCAGCCTCTCGCCCGGCTTGAGCCCCCGGGCCAGGGCCTTTAGGCCGCGCTCCAGTTTTTCCACTGCCCCGTCCTGGCGGGCTTTGCGCCGCGCTTCGGCCAGGCGCGCGTATTCGGAGCCGGAATGTTCGGCCAACACCTGGGCGTAGCGCGCCTCGGCGGCGGCGGAGTCGCGCTGGACGTTCTCGGCGGTCCAGGCCGCCAGGAAGGCCGCCCGGGCTCCGGCTCTGGTCCCGGCGTAATGGTGGCCCAGGCTGTCCAGGAGCGACAGATACACCGCCGGCTCCATCCCGGCCTTCAGGCTCTGGGCTTCGACCTGGGCAAAGCGGTCGGCCGCCTTTTCCTCCAGGCTCAGCTCCTCTTTGAGCCCAAGCAGGCGGCGGGCGGCATTGGCGTGTTCGGAGACCGGATATGCGCCAATCAGGTGCTCTAGATAGGGCCTGGCGGCCTGTGGGTCTCCCTTCATCTCGCGCTCGACCCAGGCCAGGCTGTACAGGACGCGCGGCTGCTGGGGCGAGGAGGGGAACTCCTCGGCGATCTGTTCGTAGTAGTGCCGGGCCGAATCCGGCTGCACCAGCTTGGAGCGGTAGATCTCGGCCACGGCGAATAGATCGGCCAGCCGCACCGTGTCCGCCGAGGCAACGGCCGGAACCGGGGCAACCGGGGCGGGAGCGGCCAGCGAATCCATTCCGGCCGCCAGCGCTGATTTGGGTGAGGGCAAAGCCGCCAGGGAGTCGGCCGCCAGAGAATCGACCAGGACGCCCCCGGCCGAATCCGCGGCCGGCATTCCTCTGGCCGCCGCCAGGGCCGCCAGCGAATCGGCCTGGTGCAGGCGGGCCATTATCTTGTCCAGTTCGCCCAGATCCTGCAACCGCTGTCCGCTCAGTTCGGCAGCCTCGGAGCCGGGCTTTTCCTTGTTCACCTCCAGCAGGTACTCGCGGGCCCGCTCCTTGTCGCCGTAGTGGCCAAAATAGAGCATGCCGGTGTAGTACAGGGCCAGGGCCGAATGGGCGCTCTGGGCAAAGTCGTCCCGCACGCTGCCGTACTCCTCCAAGGCCTGCTCAAAAAGCCCGCGCTCCTGGTAGTGCTGACCGATGAGCAGCCGGGTCTGCCCCTCGAAGCGGCGGAACTGCTGCTCGCCCAAGAGCGAGACGTAGACGGCGAGGGCCTCCTCCTCGGCCCCCTGGGCGCTGAGCGCCCTGCCCTGGTTGAGGCGGGCCCGGTACCCGATCTCCGGGCTGGGGCCGGCGTCGAGGGCCTGTCCGAAGGCGTCGAGGGCCTCCCGGTAGGCGCTGGAATCCGCCCTGCCCAGGAGCGCCTCGCCCAGCCGCAGCAACAGCTCGGCCCGCAGCGGCGACTGGGGAAAGGCTTCGAGTACGGCGCGGTACTCCTGGCTGGCGGCGACGTAGTCCTCCTCGGCGGCAGCCATCTCGCCCAGGCGCTGGCCGGCCAGCACCGCCACCTCGCCCTGCCCGTCGTTGAAGAGGGCGCGGTAGAGTTCGCGGGCCTCGAAGCTGGAGCCCTGGGCCTGGAGGGCCTGGGCCCGCCAGTAGCGGGCCTGGGGGTAGAACTCGCTGTTGGGGAAGAATTGCTCTAGGTCGCCAAAGGTGCGGATGCCGCTGGTATAATCGCCTTGCCAATAGAAGGCCCGCCCCATCAGGAACATGGCGTCGTCCACCCGGTCGCTCTCCTTGTACTGATCGAGCACCCGCGAGGCGGCCCGGGCGGCCTTATCGTACAGCTCGCTGGCCTTGACGGTGTCGCGCTTGCGCTTGCGGGCGCCGACGGCGGCCTGGCTTTCCTCGTCGAGGCGGCGGGCCTTCTCGGCCTGGCGGTAGTACTTCTGGGCGTTGTAGTAGGTATTGAAGTACACGCAGCCCGGCAGGGCCAGGAGGAGCGCGGCCAAGAGCCACAGGCGGCAGCGCATCCGGCCTCCCATCCCTTCAGCTTCTGGACTGCTGGAGTTGGAGGTGGTAGTCCTGCAGGGCCTGCACCGAGAGCTGCTGCTCCTGCAGGGCGCGGATGCCGGCGGCGGCGGCCTGGGCCCCGGCCAGGGTGGTGGTGTAGGGGACACTGTTCATGATGGCGGCCCGGCGCACGGCAAAGTCGTCGTACTGGGACTGCTCGTCCTGGGGGGTGTTGATCACCAGGCTGACCTGCCGGCTGCGGATGGCGTCCTCGATGTGGGGCCGGCCCTCGTGGATCTTAAGCACCTTGCGGGCCTCCACCCCGTGCCGCTGGAGGAAGTCGCCGGTGCCCTGGGTGGCCAGAAGCTCGAAGCCCGACTGGCTCAACTGCCTGGCGACGGGCAGCACCGCCTCTTTGTCGGCGTCGTTGACGCTGATGAAGACCTGCCCCTTGGCCGGCAGCATGTACCCGGCGCCCATCTGCGCCTTGAGGAAAGCCACCCCGAAGCTGTCGCCGATGCCCATCACCTCGCCCGTGGACTTCATCTCCGGCCCGAGGCGGCCGTCAGCCCCCGAGAACTTGGTGAAGGGCAATACCGCCTCCTTCACCGAGATGTGGCCGGGGATCACCTCGGCGCTCAGCCCCTGCTGGCGCAGGCTTTTGCCGGTCATGGCCCGGGCGGCGATCTTAGCCAGGGGGTGGGCGATGGCCTTGCTGACGAAGGGCACGGTGCGCGAGGCCCGGGGGTTGACCTCCAGCACGTAAACCACCCCGTTCTGGATGGCGTACTGTACGTTCATCAGACCGACCACCTCCAGCGCCTTTGCCAGAGCGTGAGTGTACTTGCGCACGGTGCCCAAATTCTCCTCGCTGATGTCGTAGGGCGGCAGCACGCAGGCGCTGTCCCCCGAATGCACCCCGGCGTGCTCGATGTGCTGCATGATCCCGCCGATCACCACCTCCTGCCCGTCGGCCACCGCGTCCACATCGAACTCCTGCGCCCCTTCGAGGTAGCGGTCGATGAGCAGGGGGTGGTCGGGGGAGGCGGCGATGGCCGTCCTGACGTACCGCTCCAGGCTGGCCTCGTCGTACACCACCACCATCGCCCGGCCACCCAGCACATAGGAGGGCCGCACCAGCACCGGGTAGCCGATGCGGCCGGCCACGGCCCGGGCCTCCGCCAGGCTGCGGGCCATGCCGTTCTCGGGCTGCCGGATCTTCAGTTGGCGCAGCAGGGCATCGAAGCGCTCGCGGTCCTCGGCCAGGTCGATGCTCTGCGGGGTGGTGCCGATGATGGGCACCCCGGCCCGCTCCAGGGCCAGGGCCAGGTTGAGGGGGGTCTGCCCGCCGAACTGCACGATCACCCCCTCGGGCTTTTCGTGGTCGAGGATGTTGAGCACGTCCTCGACAGTCAGGGGCTCAAAGTAGAGCTTGTCGGCGGTGTCGTAGTCGGTGCTGACCGTCTCCGGGTTGCTGTTGATCATGATCGTCTCGTACCCGTCCTCGCGCAGGGCGAAGCAGGCGTGGACGCAGCAGTAGTCGAACTCGATGCCCTGGCCGATGCGGTTGGGACCGCCCCCGAGGATGGCGATCTTCTTGCGCGACGAGGGCTGCGCCTCCTGCTCCTGCTCGTAGGTCGAGTAGTGGTACGGGGTGTGCGCCTCGAACTCGGCAGCGCAGGTATCCACGGTCTTAAACACCGGCACGATGCCCAACTCCTGGCGGCGGCGGCGGATGTGCCCCTCGTCGGTGCCGGCCAGGAAGGCGAGCTGGCGGTCGCTGAAACCGTACGCCTTGGCCCGCCGCAGGAGGGCGGGGTCCTGGAGGAAGTCGGCGGCGGCCAGTTGCTGCGCCATCTGGTGGAGAGCAACCAGGTTGTCGAGGAACCAGGGGTCGATATGGGTGAGCTTGTGCAACTCCTCAACGCTGTAGCCCTTGGCGATGGCCGCCTTGAGGTAGAAGAGCCGCTGCGAATTGGGCACCAGCAGCTTCTCGCGTAATTCCTTGTCGCTGAGTTTGGCCAGGTCGAAGTCCTTGCCGTCTGCCCCCCAGCCGGCCCGGCCGATTTCCAGGGAGCGCAGCCCCTTCTGCAGCGACTCCTTGAAAGTGCGGCCGATGGCCATGGTCTCTCCCACCGAGCGCATCTGGGTGTCGAGAGCGTCGGGAGTGCCGGGGAACTTCTCAAAGGCCCAGCGCGGGATCTTTGTGACCACGTAGTCGATGGTGGGCTCAAAAGAAGCCGGGGTAACCCGGGTGATGTCGTTGCGGATCTCGTCGAGGGTGTAGCCCACGGCCAGCTTGGCGGCAATCTTGGCGATGGGGAAGCCGGTGGCTTTGGAGGCCAGGGCCGAGCTACGCGAGACCCGTGGGTTCATCTCGATCACCAGCATGCGGCCGGTCTTGGGATCGACGGCGAACTGAATGTTGGAGCCACCGGTGTCCACCCCGATGGTGCGGATCACCTTTATAGCCGCGTCCCGCATCTCCTGGTACTCTTTGTCGCTGAGGGTCTGGGCCGGGGCCACGGTGATGCTGTCGCCGGTATGCACCCCCATCGGATCGAAGTTCTCGATGGAGCAGATGATGACCACGTTGTCGTTGACATCGCGCATTACCTCCAGCTCAAACTCCTTCCAGCCCAGCACCGACTCTTCGATAAGCACCTCGCCGATGGGGCTCAGGTCGATGCCGTAGCTGACGATGCGCTCGAATTCCTGGGCGTTGTAGGCGATGCCCCCGCCGCTGCCGCCCATGGTAAAGGAGGGCCGCACAATGGTGGGATAGCCCAATTCGGCCTGGTGGCGCTGCGCCTCCGCCAGGGAGCGCACGAAGAAGCCGCGCGGCATCTCCAACCCCGCCCGGTCCATGGCCTTCTTGAACAGTTCCCGGTCCTCGGCAGTGCGGATGGCGTCGATCTTGGCCCCGATCAACTCCACTTGGTAGCGGTTTAGAGTACCGCGCTCGGCCAGGGCCACCGCGGTGTTGAGCGCCGTCTGCCCCCCCAGAGTGGGCAGCAGGGCGTCGGGCCGCTCCCGGGCGATGATCTGCTCGCAGATCTCTGGAGTGATGGGTTCGATATAGGTGCGATCCGCGGTCTCCGGGTCGGTCATAATCGTCGCCGGGTTGCTGTTTACCAGCACGATCTGGTAGCCCTCTTCGCGCAGGGCCTTGCAGGCCTGGGTGCCCGAATAGTCGAATTCGCAGGCCTGGCCGATGACGATGGGCCCTGAACCGATCAGCATAATCTTCTGGATGTCTGTGCGTTTGGGCATAGTTCAACCGGAATGGGTGGACAGGGCAATCGGTGCGGGTTAGGCGCGATTGCCGCCTCGCTGGCGGGGCCGGGCGGGCAGCAGGGTGGTTGGGAGTGCGGCGGGCCGCCTGGGTCAGGACTTGGCCACAAAACCCAGGTAGAGCAGCAGGATGATGAGGCCGATGGCGGCGCAGTACCCCGCCTTGAGCAAGTGGAGGCGCAGCCTTTCCCAGTCGGGGCGCCAGCGGGCGCACCAGGCAGCGCGCCTGAGGCGGGGCCGGGCCAGCTCCTTCACCTCGCCCTTGAAACGGTGGGCGTCGATCAGGCGCACCAGTTGCGGATCGTACTGGGCGATGGTCCGCAGAATCTGCCGCTTGCGCCGGGCCGCCTTTTCGGCAAAGATCTCGTTGAGCGACTTAATGGGGCTGTCCTCGCCTAACTGCGCGCGCCGCTCCTCGGCGTAGTCGGCCATTAGGACGAAAGTCTGTTCCCGTTCAAGAGTCTCGGCCAGGCCGTTGAGGGCTTCGCGGTTCTTAAGGTTCTGATAGAGCACTTCGTAGCAGGTATCGATGAAGCGCCGGAAGTCCTCGCAGATCTCCTGCTCTGACAGGCCTATCAAGTAGGATTCTTCGATAATCTCTTCGATGGCTTCCTTGACCCTGGACATCTTTTCTCCGCAGCCTGGGCCGCCCCGCAACTGAACTTATGGACTGAAAATACGGTACTGCATCCCCCAGGGGCTGTCAAGAGCGGCCGGCCGCCTCGACCAAGGCCCGCGGCAGGGCCCGGCTGAGGTCCCCGGCCTTCATCCCCCACTCCCCCTGTTGGTCCCTGGCCAGATCTCCAGCCAGGCCATGCACGTAAACCCCAGCGCAGGCTGCCTCTTCCGGCGCAACGCCCTGGGCGATCAGCCCCGCGATCAGCCCGGTGAGTACATCGCCGGCCCCGGCAGTGGCCATGCCCGGGTTGCCGGTGGGATTGACCAGCACCCTCCCGTCGGCCAGGGCCACCACCGTGGGCGCCCCCTTGAGCACCAGCACCAGCCGGTGCGCCCCGGCGAAGCGGCGCGCCACCCCCAGCAGGTCCATCCCCACCTCCTCCACCCCCATCCCGGCCAGCCGCGCGAACTCCCCCAAATGAGGCGTCAGCACCAATGGCGCGGAGACGCCTTTCAGTTTATCGGCACGGCCGGCAAAGGCGTTCAACCCGTCCGCGTCCAGCACCACTGGCACCTCTACCCGACCCAGTAGCCGCCGCACCAGTTCCCCGGTCTCTCGGTGCCGGCCCAACCCCGGCCCCAGGGCTAGGCAACGGGCGCCCGCCAGGAGCGACAGGATCTCCCCCTGGGCCCGCAGGCTCAGGCAGCGGCGCCGGCGCAGTTCGGGCAGGGCTTTGGTCATCACCTCGGTGAGTTTCACTTCCAGAATATCGTGCAGGCTGGAAGGGACCCCCAGGATCACCTTGCCCGCCCCGGCCAGAAGGGCGCTGTCAGCGGCCAGGGCCGCGGCCCCGCTCATGCCCTCTGACCCTGCCACCACCACCACCAGCCCGCAACTGCCCTTGTGGGCCTGGGGAGCGCGGCGCGGGATGAGCCGGGCCACCCCCTCGCCGCTGATAAGGTGGACCGCCTCCGGGCTGGGGGCCGGATCGGGCAGGCCGATATCGGCTACCACCAGGGTGCCGCAGTATTCTTTGCCCGGAAAGAAAAGCTGGCCGATCTTGGGCAGGCCGAAGGTGACGGTAAGCACGGCGCGCGCGCAGACCCCCGGCACCTGGCCGGTGTCCGCCTCCAGCCCCGAGGGCAGGTCCACGGCTACCACCGGCCGGCCCGCCCGCCCCAGCCGCTCGATGATCTGGGCCATTTCGGGGCGCGGCGCCCCCCGGCTGCCCGTGCCCAGCAGCGCGTCCATTGCCAGGTCCGCTCCAGCCAGGGCCTGGTCCAGGGCCGGCAGGTCCGCTTCGGCAATCAGGGGAAGGGCCGGCAGACCGGCCTGCTCCATCTGCTCCAGGTGGCGGCGGGCATCCCCCCCTATCTCCTCGCGCCGGGCGGCCAGAAAGACCCGCACCCCCACCCCGGCCCGGTGCAGCAGGCGCCCAGCGGCAAAACCATCGCCCCCGTTGTTGCCCTTGCCGCAGAGGACCGCCACCTCCAGCCCTTCCAGCCCCTCCCAGCGCTGGCAGATGGCCTCCACCACCCGGGCCGCGGCCCGATCCATCAGCTCAAAGCCGGAGACGCCGCCCTCGCGGATGGCGCGCTGGTCGAGTTCCTTTATCTGGGCGCTGGTGAGGAGCCGGGGGAAATCCATCAGTGTTCCCAGGGGCGGATGAGTTCGCGCCAGCGACGCGGCCCCTCGGCCGGGGCCGCCTCGCCGGTGTACTTGCGGCACAGCCGGCGGAAGGCCAGGCTGAGCAGCAGGGCCAGGGATGCCAGCCCGCCGCAGAAGAGCCCCGCCCCGGTGAAGGCGCTGCCGACAATGAAGCACAGGCTGGCCACCAGCAGGCCCAGGGCCGGGCCCAGGTTGTCCAGGGCCAACAGGAAGCTCTGCCGCACCACTGCCCATAGCCGCCTGTCGAGGGCCAGCAATACGGGAAAGAGAAAAACCGCGGTCAGCAGCAGGGCCAGGAGCAGCCAGAGCATGGCCCCGCTGAGGATGAGGCCCACCCAGCCACCCAGCCGCTGGTAGAAGAGGATGTTCACCATTAGGATTAGAGTGAGAGCCCCGACCAGCAGGCCCAGGAGTTGGGCCCGCCAGGCAAAGGGCAGGGCTTCTCGCCAAAGGTCCCGCAACTCCACCGGCCGCTCCTGGGCCCAGCGCCGCGCCGCGGCGAAGAGCAGCACCCCCGGAGGGGAAAAGAGCGCCAGCTCAGCCCCCAAGAGCATGCCGGCCACCGCCCCCCACCACGCCAACTCGCCCTCCAGGCTCAGGCCGAGGCTGCCCAGCAGCAGAGCCGCCGCCAGCCAGGGCAGGCTGAGAGCGGTCCACAGCAGGTTGAGGCCGATCACCCCCCAGAGATGATCGTAGAGCGCCCAGCCGAAGGCCCTGAAAAGCCCCATGCCCCGCTCAGAACCCCTGCGCCATGAACTCGGCGTACACCCTGGCCGTCTGCACCAGTTCCCGCACCCCCACCCGCTCGTCCACCCCGTGGGCTCCCTCCCCCTTGACCCCGTAGCCGATGCCGGATATGCCACCTTCGGAAACAAAATAGTGCAGGTCGGTGAAACCCCGGGTGGCGTTGAAGACGGCGGCCCGCCGGCGCACCCGCTGCACCGCCCGGGCAAAGGCCTGGGGCAGGGCCCCGGTGCTTTTCACCACGCAGGGGTCGATGCGCAGCCGGGCGTGGACCCGCACCTTGACCCCGCGCAGCGAGGAGGCCGCCCGCCCGATGGCCGCCCGCAGTTCCTCCTCGGCGCCGGCCACAGTCTCGCCGGGCAGGACCCGCCGGTCGATGGAAAAAGCCGCCCGGGCCGCCACAGTGTTCACCTTGTCTCCAGGCCCACCGCCGAAGACACCGCCGATGTTGAGGGTGGGCCAGCGGTCCTGGCCGCCCGGCTCGCGCCAGCGGCGGGAGGGCGCGTGCAATTCCTTCTTCCAGCCCTGCAACCGCCAGACCAGTTCGGCCATGGCCTCGAAGGCATTGTGCCCCTGGTCGGGGTTGCATGCATGGGCGGCCTTGCCCTCGATCTCCACCTCCAGCCAGAGCACCCCGTTGTGCCCCAGGCCCACCCGGTTGCCGGCCGCCCCCTCGCACACCACGGCGTAGTCGGCCTGCACCAGCCCCTGGCGTACCACCTGCCCAGCACCCAGCTCCCCGCCGGTCTCCTCGTCGGCGGTGAAGGAGCACTCCACCCCAAAGGCCGGCTTCCTACCGCTGTGGCGCAGCGCCTCGATGGCCATCAGCAGGGCGGCAATGGAACCCTTCATGTCCCCCGAGCCGCGGCCGTAGAGCCAGCCAGCGCGCACCTCGGGGTTGAAGGGGTCGCCACAGCGCCACTTGCCGGCGGCCGGGACCACGTCGTAGTGGGCGTTGAAATGCACGGTCGGAACCCCGGCCACCGGCCAGCGGGTCACCACGTTGTAACGCGGCAGGCCCAACCCGGCCCGGCGCACCGCCTCCTGGGGCACCTGGTGCACTGCCACCTCCAAGCCCAGCTCCTCGCAGCGGGTCGCCAGCCAGTCCACCATCTTGCGGTAGTCATTGCCAGGCGGATTGACCGTGGGCAGGCGCACCATGGCCTGCAGATCGCGGACCAACCGGCCCTGATGTTGTTCGAGGTACTTGCCCGTATCCATATCCACCTTGTCTGCTAGCAGATCCGCACCAATGCCTTGACTACCTCGCGCCGCCTCACAGCCTCGAAAGCCTCGCCGATCCCTTCCAGCGTGAAGAGCTTGTCCAGGCCCAGCCAGAACTCAGCCTTGAGCTGGCGGCGCCGTATACGGTCTACCACCCTGCCGTGGGCCTCCTCTTCGTCGTACCCGCCCCGGTAACAGGTGAAGCTGCCCCTCGCCCGCTCGGGATTGAGCCGGCACTTGCCGTACTCGTCGATGCCGTATACGCCAAGCATCCCGCCCGGTTTGAGCAGGGGCAGCACTCTGTCGGCCGAGGTGGTCTTGCCCACCGAGTCGACGATCAGGTCGAAACCCTCGGGGAAGACTCCTGCCAGTTCCTCGTCCACCCGGTCTCCCCGGTAATCAAAGAAGTCCGTGGCGCCGACGGCCAGAGCCCCTTCGCGCCGCCCCGGACTTCCCACCACCGCGACCCGACCCGCCCCGGCCAGGGCCGCGTGGGCCGCAAAAGACAGCCCCGTGCCCCCCGAGCCCACCACCAGCAGGCTGGCGCCGGGGCACACCCCCATGCGGGTGAGGTAGCTGAGGGTCTCGCGCCAAGTGACGATCATGGTCGCTGCCCGCGGGTCCAGGTCGGGGGGCAACACCTGATTGACGCGGTGGGATCTCCAGGCTTCCGGGGGCAGCCCATCGGCGCACATGGCCCAATGGTCCCTGGCCAGACCGTACTGAGCAAAGCCTCCCCAGTTCACCCGCAGCCCCTCGCTGGGGGTGGTGCCCACCCGGATGACCAGATCCCCAACCCGGTAATGGCGCACCTTGCTACCCACCTCCACCACCCGCCCCACGCTCTCGTGCCCCAGCACGGTGGGGTACTGCACCGGCCAGGGGAAGCGCCCCTCGATCAGGTGCAGGTCCGTGCCGCTGCAGGTGGCCCCACAGAGGATCTGGCAGCGGGCCTCGTACTCGCCCAGCGGGGGTTCGGGGACCTCTGCGACGACCAGACAGCCCGGCCGCTCGACCACTGCCGCCTTCACCGCACCCCTCCCGGCCCGCGATATTCCCGGCCAAAAGGCAGCACCGCCGGCTCCTCGCAGGGCCGGAAAGGCACCCGGGCGGCGAGCTGGTCCAGCTTTGCCAGCAGCTCCTGGGGCAGCGGCCCCCTCTCCACCGCCGCGACATTGGCCTCGACCTCGGCCACGGAGCGGGCCCCCATCAGGGTGCAGGAGACCGCCGGGTTGGAGAGCACGAAGCGCAATCCCATCTCCGGCAGGCCCATGTCCCACTCGTCGAGCAGGGTGTAGAGGTCGAGCAACTGTGCCTGGCGCTGCGGGCTGAGCCAGCGCGCCCCGCGCCGCACCTCCTCGTCACAGCGCCGTGCCAGGGCCCCTTGCTGCAGGGGCGAGCCGACGACGATGCCCATGCCCTGGGCCTGAGCCACCGGGATCACCCCTTCGCCAGCCTCTCGCCAGAGCAGGCTGTAGTTGAAGGCCGTGAGCACCACGTCGAAGATCCCGGTGCGGGCCAGGTCCGCCAGGTGGTACACCGTGGTGCCGCCGATCCCGGTAAAGCGAATCAGCCCTTCGCGCTTGAACTCCGCCAAGACCTCCAGCACCGGCCCCTCGTATGGCGTCATCCTCGTCCACCATTCGTACTGGCCGGGCCGCTCCGGCTCGTGGACCATCAGGATGTCCACCCGGTCCCGCCGCAGCAGGCGCAGGCTCTCCTCCAGCGAGCGCCGCAGGTGGTCCTTGCTCTGCGGCTCAAAAGGCTTGGGCCGGCCTCCCAGCTTGGTGGACAGGACCAGCGGCGCCGGTACCCCTTCCAGAAATTTACCCAGCACCTCCTCGCTGTCGGCGTAGGTGGGGGCGGTGTCGATGTAGTTGACCCCCAGCTCCAGCGCCCGCAGCGTGGCCTGCCGCCCCTGCGCAAAGTCCCCGCCCACCGAGGAGACGAAGAGCCCCCCCAGCGACAGCTCGCTGACCTCCAGGCCCGTCCGCCCCAGCTTTCTCCTTTTCATCGGTACCTCCTCCCGGCGATGTCGGGGGAATTTCGGCGCTCCGGCTCCCTGTACGCAAGGGCGGCGCCTTTACAATAAGTTTGACCGGCCTGCAAAAGGTTTTATCTTGGGACCCCCTTCACTCCGGAGGATGCTGATCGCGATGCGCCGCGCCGCCTTCATTCTCTCGGCTGGGTTTCTGGGTTTTGCCGGGTGCAAACCCGCCGCCCAGCCGCCGCTCTCGGCGCTTTACCAGCAGGCCCTCCAACACCTGGAACAGCGCGACCTCCCCGCAGCCTTGAGCGCCTGCCACGCCGCGGTCCAGTTGCAGCCCACGACCATCGCGCCCCGCCGGCTCATGGGCTTTCTGCTGGCCTCCTCGGGCCAGACCGAGCAGGCCATCGAGGTCTTCCGCGCGGCCCTGGTCCTCGACTCTGCCAATGCTGTGCTCCACAACGACCTGGCTTGCGCCTACGCCGATCAGGACAAGCACCAGCAGGCCCTGAAGCACCTGGAACAGGCCCGGCGCCTCGCTCCCGGCCTGGCCTTTGTCCACTACAACTGCGGCGCCCTGCTCGAACACCTTGGGCGAGGCGCCCAGGGCCAGGCGGCCTACCAGCAGGCTCTGGATCTGGACCCCCAGAACGCCAGGGCCCACATGGGCCTGGGCCGCTGCGAACTCCGGCAGGGCCGCCCAGAGCAGGCGGAAGCGCACTTCCGGCAGGCCCTGACGCTCAATCCGCGCGAGCCGCATGCGCACTGCGAACTCGCCCACCACCTGCTGCGCCTGGGGCGCTATGCCGAATCCGCCGAGGAATACCGGCAGGCCGCCGCCCTGGCCCCCCGGATGCACGACGCCTTCTACGGCCTTTCCCAGGCCTACGAACGGCTCGGGCAGCGCGCCCAGAGCCAGGCCGCCCTGCGCCAGTTCGCCCAACTCGGCCCGCGCCCCCACCCGCAGGCGCTGTTGGTGCTCAGCGATCCCCGCCGCGAGTACCAGCAGACCTCCTCCCGACCTGCCCCGCTGCCGCCGGTCCCTGCCCGGCCCGCGGCGGCGTGGGGCCAGTTCACCGACATCACCGACCAGGCCGGCCTGCGCTTCGTCCACACCAACGGCGCCGCCGGGAACTACTACATGCCCGAGATCATGGGCGCCGGGCTCTGCTTCTTCGATTACGACGGCGACGGCAACCAGGACCTCTACCTGGTCAACGGCCACGCCCTGCCCCGCCCCGGCTCCTCGCCTCCCACCGATGCTCTGTACCGCAACCTGGGCCAGGGCGCCTTTGCCGATCACACCGCCGCCGCCCGCCTGCACGACCGGGGCTACGGCATGGGCTGCGCCGCCGGCGACTACGACGGCGACGGCAACCTGGACCTCTACGTGAGTCACTTCGGCCCCGACGCCCTGTACCGCAATGACCGCGGCGCCTTCGCCGAGGTGGCCGAACAAGCAGGGGTGAGCGACCTCCTTTGGAGCAGCAGCGCCGCCTTCCTCGACTACGATTTCGACGGCGACCTGGACCTCTACGTGGCCAACTACCTCGATTTCTCCCTGGAGGACAACCAGGTCTGCGGCCGGGGCGCCATCCGCGACTACTGCAACCCCAACAAGTACCGCGGCGCCCCGGACGCCCTTTACCGCAACGAGGGGAGTCGCTTCGCCGATGTCACCCGCCCTGCCGGGGTCTTTGACCCCGAAGGCAAGGGCTTGGGGGTGGCCACCGGCGACTACGACCGCGACGGGGACGTCGATATCTACGTGGCCAACGACGGCACCGCCAACCGGCTGTACCGCAACGAGGGCAAAGGGCGCTTCACCGAGGTGGGGGTGGCCTCGGGCACCGCGTACGATTCCAACGGCCTGGCCGAGGCCGGCATGGGCACGGCCTTTGGCGACTACGACGGGGACGGGTACCTGGACATCGTGGTCACCAACTTCGTTCAGGAGGGCGCCGCCCTGTACCGCAATAACCGGGACGGCACCTTCACCGACCAGTCCGGGCCGGCCGGCATCGAGGAACCCACCCTGCCCTATGTGGGTTTCGGGTCGCTCCTTTTCGACTGCGACAACGACGCGGACCTGGACCTCTTCACCCTCAACGGCCATATCCTGGCCAACGTGGAGCAGTGGGACGAGGCCGCCACCTTTAAACAGCCCAGCCAGCTCTTCCTCAACGAGGAGGGCCGATTCGCCGAGGTCGTCTCGGGAGCCGCCCTGGACTTCCGGCAGGTGGGCCGCGGTGCCGCGGCCTGCGACTGGGACGGGGACGGCGACCTGGACCTGGCCCTGAGCACCAACAACGGGCCGGCGAGGTTGCTGCGCAACGACAGGATTGAGGGCAACCACTGGTTGCAGGTCCAATTGCGGGGGCGGCGGGGCCCGGCCTGGGGCGCCAGGCTCGAGGCCGAGGACGCCGGCCGCACCCAGGTGCGAGAGTACGGCGCCAGCTCCAGTTATCTCTCGGGTGGGGAGGAAGCGGTGCACTTCGGCCTGGGAGCAGCCAACTCGGTCAACTTAAGGGTGTACTGGCCCGGCGGCAGGGAGCAGTACTTTCCAGGGCTGCCGGCGGACCAGCGGCTCACCCTGGTCGAAGGATCGGCGCAGCCGCAAGTGGCCCTGGGCCGCTAACCCCGGGCCGCCCGCAGTTGGCTCGAACTGATATCGGTGCGGAAGGCGCTCTCGGGGATGGCCGCCAGCAGCGGCTGCCACCGGGCCGGCACCTCCACCTCCTCCAGGGTCCGGTACCGGCCTTCGACCAGACGGCCGGCCACCAGGAAGCGGGTCCCCAGGGCCAGCATCTGGGCCAGGCCCTCCTCCATCTCCGCCACCCCGCCCGCATAGTACCTGGGATCGACCAACCTGAAAGCAGTGTCCACCCCCACGGCGAACCAACAGCCGGGGAAGAGCCGCGCCTTCTGGGCGAAGATGGGCGCCCGGGTGACCAGGACCGGGTACCGCCCCCGCAAGGCCCCGAGCCGGCGCCACACCTCCTCGTACGCCAGGGGGGGCTTGTCCACGTTCTCCACCGACAATTCCAGCGCCGCCCCCCGCCCGCTCTGCGCCGTCGCCGCCCGGGCCAGGCCCTCGTGTCCCTGGTGCAGGGGGTTGAAGGAGCCGGGGAAGAGCAGCCGGTCCCGCCGCACCGGATCGAGGGTAAATCCCCCCTCCATTCCCAGTTCCAGCGCCTCGGCCTCCCCTGCCAGCAGTTGCTCCAGCTCTGGGCTGGCCGCGCAAGAGCGCTCCACCGGCGAAACCCATCCAGGCAGGAGCGCCGGGACCGGCTCCAGCCCGCAGCCACCGGCGACGACCTCGACGATGACCCGGCTGAGCACCTCCTCCTGGGCAAGCCGGTCGGCCGCGCCCTTCTCGAAGCGCAGTTCGACCAACCGGTACTCCTGCCCGGCGCGCAGGGCGATGCAGGCCCGGTCCTCCCCCCGCCGCGCCCGGCTGGTGGCCAGGGCCGCGGTGCAACCCAGCCCCAGCACCGGGCCTTGGGGGGCAAAGGCCCGCGCTTGCCGGAAGGCCCTGGCGGCCATCGCCCTGGCGGTTTCAGTCTCGGCCCCGTGGGGGCCGGGCCGGCCCAGGTACGCGGCCAGGGCCGCCTCGCCGTAGGGCACCTGGAACTCCAGCATCGCCCGCGAGGCGCCGGGGTGGTTCAAAAGCCAGGCGCCGGCCTGGCTGCCCCCCCCGGTGGTCGCCGCGGCGAGTCGCACCCCGCTGCCGAGGATGGCCTCGACCTGATCCCAGACCCACTGCTCCATGTGCCTCCATCCACGATTTGAATCGGGCTATGATATCGCCCGCCTGGCCCCGGTGTCAAACCCGATTGACCCCACCCGGAAGGGCGGCGATATTAGCCTCTGCCCCGAACCCACAGGACCGCCGCTCATGGAGATCACCAAGGCCATCATCCCCGTCGCAGGCCTGGGCACCCGCCTCTTGCCCACCACCAAGGCCATCCCCAAGGAGATGCTGCCGGTGGGCCGCTACCCCATCATCCACCACGTCGTGGAGGAGTTGATCGGGGCTGGGCTCAGCCGCCTGCTCTTTGTCACCAGCCGCGCCAAGCTGGCCATCGAAAACCACTTCGACGATTACTCCGAACTGATGCTGCACCTGGAACTGGACGGCAGCGAGATGAAGGAGGTCAGCCGCTTCGACTACCGCAAGCGCGGGGTGGAATTCTTCTTCACCCGTCAGCAGGTGCCCCTGGGCCAGACCAAACCCTTGGGCACCGGCGACGCGGTGGCCGCGGCCGAGAACTTCACCGACGGGGCCCCCTTTGTGGTGGCCTTCGGCGACAGCATCATCCGTTCCGCCGAACCGGCGCCTCTGCTGCGCCGCATGGTCGATTCCCACCGGGCCCACAACTCGGCCTGCACCATCGCCGTGTACGAAGTGCCCCGGGAACTGACCCACCACTACGGCATCGTGGCCCCGGCCCAGGAGCAGGCCGAGGCCCCCGACTGCCAGCTGGTCGGCATCCGCGAAAAACCCGCCCCCGACCAGGCCCCCAGCCAGCTAGCCGTCAGCGCCCGCTACGTCTTTGGCCCGCAGATCTTCGACGCCATCCGCGCCATCCCCCCCTCCCCCAGCGGCGAGATCTACCTGACCGACGCCATCCTGCACCTGATCCAGCAGGGCCACATGGTCCGCGCTGTGCGCCTCACCCCGGCAGAGCAGCGCTGCGACATCGGCAACCACCGGGCCTATTTCCAGACCTTCATCGACTACGCCCTGGCCGACCCGCAACTAGGTCCGGACCTGCTGGCCTACCTGCGCCAGATCCTTTACCACCGGGTCTGAAGCGGCGGCCCAACTTCGTCTTGACACCCTCTGGACGCTCTGTATTTTAAAACGATTCCTGACGGTTCGCCTACCCAAACCCCGGTGAGCGCCAATGAACCCCCCTGGGACCTGGAAAGAGAAACTGGCCGGCAGCATTCCCGACGAACTCGGCCGCGAGATCGACATCTTCGAAACCCAGATGCACCTGCGCCAGCAGGGCAAGCTCGACGAGAAGATCTTCGCCGAAAGCCGCTTGCGCCGCGGCGTATACGGCCAGCGCTACGACAACGGCCAGCGCTTCGACGGGTCCCAGACCCAACAGTTGCGCTTTCCCACCGGCGACCTTACCAAGGGCCCCGACACCCTGTGGGATGCTCCGGGCATGGTGCGCATCAAGATCCCCTTTGGCGGGCTTAACACCGCCCAGATGGAAACCCTGGCCGACCTAGCCGAGGAATACTCCGACGACATCCTGCACGTCACCACCCGCCAGGACTTCCAGCTCCACTTCGTCCACATTGAGGACACCCCTGATCTGATGCGGCGCCTGGCCGCGGTGGGAATAACCACCCGCGAGGCTTGCGGCAACTCGGTGCGAAACGTCACCGCCTGCCCGCTTTCGGGGGTCTGCCGCACCGAGGCCTTCGATACCACCCCCTACGCCCACGGCCTGGCGATGTTCCTTTTGGGCCACCCGGACACCCAGGATTTCGGGCGCAAGTTCAAGATCGCCTTCTCGGGTTGCAAACAGGAAGCCTGCGGCCTGGTGAGCATGCACGACATGGGCGGCATCGCCGCCGTGCGGGTGGTGGACGGGGTCGAGCAGCGCGGCTTCAAACTTTACGTGGGTGGCGGTCTGGGCCCGGTGCCCTACCAGGCCCAGCTCTTCGCCGAGTTCGTCCCCGCCGCGGAGCTGCTGCCCACGGCCCAGGCCATTTCCCGGGTCTTTGCCCGGCTGGGCGAGAAGAAGAACCGCAACCGCGCCCGCATCAAGTTCCTGGTCGCCTCCCTGGGCATCGAAGAGTTCCGCCGCCTGGTGGCCGAGGAGCGGGCCATCCTGCCCTACGACCCGCGCTGGACCGCGTACCTGGGCGACCTTTCCGGCCACGACGAGACCCCCCTCAAGCCGGCACAGTCCCTCAACGGGGCCGCGCTGCCCGAGGGCTTTGCCGAGTGGCGGCGCACCAACGTCTACGCCCAGCGCCAGGCCGGGTACGCGGTGGTCACCGTGGCCCTGCCCCTGGGCGACATCACCCCCAGCCAGATGCGCGGCCTGGCCGACCTGACCCGGCGTTTCATCAAGGACACCGTCCGCACCACCGTAGACCAGAACGTCGCCCTGCGCTGGGTCAGCGAGGCCGACCTGCCGGACCTGTACCGCGGCCTGGCCGAGCTGGGCCTGGCCGCCGCCGGCGCCGGCACGGTCATCGACATCACCTCCTGCCCGGGCACCGACACCTGCAAGCTGGGCATCGCCTCCTCCCGCGGCCTGGCCGGCGAACTGCGCCAGCGCCTGGCCGAGAACCAGCTCTTCCGCGACGAGGCCATCGAGAAGCTGCACATCAAGATCAGCGGCTGCTTCAACTCCTGCGGCCAGCACCACGTCGCCGACATCGGCTTCTACGGCAACAGCCGCAAGGTGGGCGGTCTTCACGTGCCCCACTTCCAGGTAGTGCTGGGCGGCCAGTGGACCGAAAACGCCGGCTCCTTTGGCCTGGCGGTGGGCGCTGTGCCCTCCAAGCGCATCCCCCAGGTAGTAACCCGCTTGGCCGACAGCTACCTGCAGGATCGCCAGCAGGGCGAAACCTTCCAGGGCTTCATCCAGCGCATCGGCAAGAAAGCCGTCAAGGAACTGCTGGAGGATTTCACCCAGGTGCCGGCCTTCACCGAGGACCCTTCCCTATACCGCGACTGGGGCGACACCCGGGTCTTCACTATGGGCGATCTGGGCATCGGCGAGTGCGCCGGCGAGGTGGTGCCCATGGTCCACTTCGAGCTGGCCGGCTGCGAGCGCGAGGCCTTCGAGGCCCAGCTCCACCACGAGGCCGGGGACTACCGTCTGGCCTACCTGTCGGCGGTCAGCGCCATGGCCCACGCCGCCAAGGCCCTGGTCAAGTCCCAGTTCCAGGACGTGCCCGAGGACCAGGGGGTGATCGTCTCCGAATTCCGCCAGCGCTTCTTCGACCCCGAGTTGCACTTCGACCGCTTCTCCAAGAGTATCTTCGCCCACCTGATCCGGGCCCACGAGCAACCCCTGGCCGCCCCCACCCGGGATCAGGCGCACCAGCACATCGAAGAGGCCCAGCTCGTCATCGAGGCCGCCTACTCCCTGTACGACCGCATCAGCGCGGCCGTGGGTGTCCCTTCCTGAGAAAGCCGCCATGGACCTGCATCGCATCCAGCTCAAGTTCTACCTGAATCCGCCCGCCCACCTCTCCCCCGAGGAGGCTTTCCGCGCCTTCTCCGCCTGGATTCCCGTCACCCCGGACCAGACCCTGGTGGATGTGGCCGACTACAGCCACCTGCCCGACGGCCCCCTCACCGTGCTGGTGGGCCACCAGGCCAACTACACCCTCGACCACAGCGACCACCGCCTGGGGCTGGTCTATGCCCGCAAGCAGCCCCTCGAAGGCGGCCTGCTCCAAGCCCTGGTTGAGGCGCTCAAAGCCTGCCGCCGCCTGGAGCAGGAGCCCGAGCTGGACGGCAAGGTCTCCTTTGCCGGCAGCGAGTTCTTGCTGGTGGCCAACGACCGCCTGCGGGCCCCCAACACCGAGGCCACCCACCAGGCCCTGGCCCCCCAACTCGATGCGGCGCTGGCCCGCCTCTACAGCGGACCCGCAGCGCTCAGCCGCGATCCAAACCCTAAGCGGCGCTTCAATCTGTTGGTGCGGACCGAGGCGTCCTTCGCCGTGGCCGACCTTCTGCACAGGTTCGAACAGGCCGCTTGACAGTTGCGGGGGACTTGGTGATTTTTCGCTTTGGACCACCGAAAACTTTTAATCGCTTTTAGGAGGAAGGTATGGCGTACATCATTGCCGAGCCCTGCATCGACATCAAAGACAAGGCCTGCGTCGAGGTCTGCCCCGTCGATTGTATCCACCCCACCGACGGCGAGGGCGAGCCCATGCTTTACATCGACCCGGACGAATGCATCGACTGCGGGGCCTGCGAGCCCGAGTGCCCGGTGGAGGCCATCTTCGCCGAAGAGGATCTGCCGGAGGAGTGGACCCGCTTCACCGAGATCAACGCCAAGTACTTCGAGCACAAGGACAACCCCGCGGAATGGGCCAAGTACAAGGAGGCGCACGCCGCCGACTTTGAAAAGAAAGGCTAAAGCGCTGCCCCCGTTCCTGTCACCGGTGAACCTCGGCGCCGAGATGCCGCTACTCATCTCGGCTTTTTCATGCTTGACGGGGCCGGCGCCCTGCCGCTAACTTCTGCCCGCTTCCCGTGATTCCTCTATACCCTTAGTCATCCATGGCCAAGACAAAAGCAAAACCAACCGCGCCCCCGGCTGATCGGCTCTGGCTCATGTACCGGAAAATGGTCGAGATCCGCAAGTTCGAGGAGCACGTCTGGGACGTGTACACCCGCGGGCTGATGCCCGGCCTGGCCCACCTCTACATCGGCGAGGAAGCGGTGGCCGTGGGTGCCTGTACCAGCTTGCGGGACGACGACTTCATCACCAGCACCCACCGCGGTCACGGCCACTGCCTGGCTAAGGGCGGTCAGTTGGACCGCATGATGGCCGAGATCATGGGCAAGGAGGCCGGCTACTGCCGCGGCAAGGGAGGCTCCATGCACATCGCCGACATGTCGGTGGGCATCCTGGGGGCCAATGGCATCGTCGGCGGAGGCTTCGGCATCGCCACCGGCGCGGCGCTCTCGGCCAAGCTGCGCCAGAGCGACCAAGTCTGCGTCTGCTTCTTCGGCGACGGGGCCGCCAACCAGGGCATCATGCTGGAGACCATCAACATGGCGGTAATCTGGAACCTGCCGGCCATCTACGTCTGCGAGAACAACCAGTACGGAGAGCACACCCCCTTCAGCGCGGTCACCGGGGTGAAGCGGATTGCCGACCGGGCCTTGGGCCTGGGCCTCGAAGGGGTGGCGGTGGACGGCTCCGACGTGCTGGCCATGCACGAGGCCACCTCCAAGGCCGTGGCCAGGGCGCGCCAGGGCAAGGGCCCCACCCTTATCGAGGCCCTGACCTACCGCTTCCGCGGCCACCACGTGGGCGACGGCGGGGCGTACCGCACCAAGGAGGAGTTGCAGTGGTGGATGGACCACAAGGACCCCATCAACCTCCTGGGCAAACACATGCTCAAGGCCAAGGCCGCCACCCAGGCCAAACTCGACGCCCTGCAGGAAGAGGTGGAGCAGCAGGTGCTGGCCGCCATCGAGTTCGCCAAGAACTCGCCCCTGCCCCCCCCCGAACAAGCCTACGAGGACCTCTATGCCTGAGCAGCAGCTCTCCTTCCGGGATGCCATCAACCAGGCCATGCGCGAGGAGATGGAACGCGACGCGACCGTCTTCCTCATGGGCGAAGACGTGGGGAAGTCGGGCGGCATCTTCAAGTGCAGCGTCGGCCTGCTCGATGCCTTTGGCCCCCAGCGGGTGCTCGACACCCCTATCGCCGAGGCCGGGTACATCGGCCTGAGTGTGGGAGCGGCGATGACCGGGATGCGGCCCATCGCCGAACTAATGTTCGGGGACTTCGCCCTGCTCACCATGGACCAGATCGTCAACCAGGCGGCCAAGATCCGCTACATGTCCGGCGGCCAGTGCAAGGTGCCCCTGACCATCCGCCTGAGCATGGGGGCCGGCCGCTCCTCGGCGGCCCAGCACTCCCAGAGCCTGCACGCCATGTTCGCCCACGTGCCGGGCCTCAAGGTGGCCATCCCCTCCTGCCCGGCCGACGCCAAGGGGCTGCTGAAGACCGCCATCCGCGACGACAACCCGGTGCTCTTCTTCGAGGACAAGATGATGTACACCGAGCAGGGCCCCGTCCCCGAAAGCGAATACACCATCCCCTTTGGCCAGGCCGAAATCAAGCGCGAGGGCAGTGACCTGACCTTGATCGCCACCTCCAGCATGGTGGGGGCCAGTCTCAAGGCCGCCGAACTGCTCGCCGCCGAGGGGATCAGCGCCGAGGTGGTGGACCCGCGCACCCTGGTGCCCCTCGACGAGGAGACCCTGGTGGCCTCGGTGCGTAAGACGGGGTTCGCGGTGGTGGTGGACGAGGGGGCGCGGCGCTTTGGGGTGACCGGGGAACTGGCTTCACTGGTGATGGAGCAGGCCTTTGACTACCTCGACGCCCCCGTGGCCCGGGTCGGCGCCGCTGAGGTGCCGGTACCTTTCAGCCCCACCCTGGAGTTCCCCACCATCCCCAGCCCGGAGCACATTGCCGAGACCGCCAAGGCGCTGCGGGGCTGAGATGCCGCGCCCGGTCTGCCTTGTCTCCGGCTCCAGCAGCGGCATCGGCGCCGCCATTGTCGCCGAGTTCGCCGCCCAGGGCTGCGATATCGCCCTCCACTACAACTCCGGCCGGGAGCGGGCCGAGGCCATTGCCGACCAGTTGCGCCGGCAGCACGGGGTGGAGGTGCGCACCATCGACGCGGATCTCTCCCAAACGGAGGCCCCCTTCGCCCTGGTGGACCGCACCTTCGCCCACTTTGGCCGCCTCGACGTAGCCATCAGTAACAGCGGGGTCTCCAATCTGCTGCGCGACGAGCAGGGCAAGGTCGTGCGCTACCGCTTCCACGAGACCCCCATCGACCACCTCGACCGGGAACTGGAGCGGGTCCTCAGCCTGAACCTGGTCGGCGCCTACCGCCTGGCCCAGCGCAGCCTCAAGCACATGCTGGACCAGGCCCAGGCCGAACTAAAGGCCGGCGGGACACCGCCCCACCGCAGCATCCTCTTCATCTCCTCCATCTCAGACCTGGCCCCGGATTCGACGCGCATCCCGTACGGGGTGAGTAAGGCGGGCTTAAACCACGTGGTGTTAGGAGCGGCTTTTGAGGGGGGGCCTTATAATATCACCGTGAATGCGCTGCGGCCCGGGGTGGTGGACACCCCGATCACCACGCGCCCCTCCGGGATCACCAACGAAGAGACGGGGGAGCAATACACGGTAGCCGAGATCTACGACCTGATGGCTTTAGGAGGCTCCCAGCCCATCCAGCGCATCGGCAGGCCCGAGGAGATCGCCGCTGCCGCCTACGCCTTCACCCACCTGCCCTACATGACCGGCCAGTTGATCGCCGTGGACGGCGGT
Organism: Candidatus Handelsmanbacteria bacterium; assembly: GCA_016867395.1. GTDB lineage: Bacteria > Latescibacterota > UBA2968 > UBA8231 > UBA8231 > SICG01. The sequence continues at coordinate 4,553 of VGJS01000031.1, read as the reverse complement.
TTCACCCTGGTCAGCGGTTTCCCCAACCGCGACCTCTTCTTCCAGGAGGGCTTGCGCCGCCGGCGGGCGGGCCGGGCCTGACCCCCTCTCCCCTCTCCGCTTCAGTGCTCCTTGATGGAGCCCATGCGGATCTCGATGTCCTCGCGGTTGGCGATGCGCTCCAACTGCCCGTCGCGAATCCAGGCCATGCGGTCTGCGGCGGTGAGCATTTTGTCGTCGTGGGTCACGGTGATGATGGTTGTGCCGCTCCCCTGCTGCAGGTTTTTCATATAATCGATGATCTCCTGGCCGGTGCGGCTGTCTAGGTTGCCGGTGGGTTCGTCTGCCAGGATGATCCGGGGCTTGTTTACAAAGGCCCTGGCGATGGCCACTCGCTGCTGCTGGCCGCCCGACAGCTCGGAGGGCAGGTGGTGGGCCCGCTCCCGCAACCCGACGATCTCCAGGCACTCCAGCGCCCTCTCCTCCCCCTCCTCGGTGCTCATGCCGGCAAAAACCGTGGGCAGCGCCACGTTCATCAGGGCGCTCATCACCGGCAGCAGATTGTAGGTCTGGAAGATGTACCCCAGCTCAAAGCAACGCACTGCCGCCAATTGCTGGGGCTTGAGGCTGGCCAGGTTCACCCCTTCGATGAGCACCTCCCCGGACGTGGGGGTCTGCAGGGCGCCGATCATGTTGAAAAGGGTGCTCTTCCCCGACCCCGAGGGCCCCATGATGGCGAAGAACTCGTTTTCGTAGACCTGTAGCGACAGCCCGCGCAGGGCGTGGACGTGGGTCGAGACGTCCCGGTTCTTGACGTTGTAAACCATTTTTACGTCCTGCACATCCACGATGCACCTGCGGTTGTCTGCCACCATAGATCCCGGGCCCTCCTTTTAGTTATTACTTGTTTTTGCGGAAGTTCAATCTAAAAAGCCCAGGGGCCCAAGTCAACCAAAAAAATGGCCTGCCCTTCGGCCGGCCCCTCGCCCAACCCCTCAAAAATTAAACCCCTTAGCCAGACTGCCGATAACAGGGATGTAAAAAAACTTGACGCTAAGAGTTACCATTTGGTATAATTTTATTAGGTACTCCCTTCGAACTCCCCTGTTCGGATTGTTCCTGTGGCCCTGGCTCCCCGTGGGTTGCGGACTTGTGTGGAGAAAAGCCATGCCCGAAAGCGAACAGCTCATCGATATCCGCGAGGTGGCGGAGACCTTTGGCAAATCCGTCGAGTCGATTCGCAAGTACAAGAATTTCGGCATCATCCGGGTCATCGACAAGCGCGGCAACAAGGATTTCTTCGACCGCGGCGAGATCCTCAAGATCCGGGATCGGCTGCGCGATTTCCGCCTCAAGGGGCTCTCCCTCTCCCAGATCGCCGACCAGTTGGCGGCGGCCAGGGAGGATTTTGCCACCCCCCCCTGCGCCAGGGCGCCCCGCCGGCCCCCGACGGGGACCATCCGCCTAAGGTGCTGATCGTCGATGACGAGGCCGAGGCCCGCAGTGCCCTGGGCGAATTCCTCCAGGGCCAGGGTTACGCCATCCGCGAGGCCACCGACGGGGAGGAGGCCCTGGCCAAAGCCTTCACCGAGAAACCCGACGTGCTACTCCTCGATCTGCGGCTGCCCAAGCTGGATGGCTACCAGGTCTGCCAGACCCTTAAGGGCAACCCCATCACCTCCGGCATCCCTATCATCATGGTCACGGCCCTCAACAGCACCCCCCAGAAGGTCAAAGGCATCGAGTACGGGGCGGACGACTACGTGACCAAACCTTTTGATTTGGAAGAGCTTTTCGCCCGCATCAAGATGGTCCTGCGCCGGGCCCAGCCCGCCAGATAAGGGGGCTCAGCCCGGACGCCGCGTTCTCGGCGCCGCCGGGGGTTGGGAAGCCGATTTTGGCCGCTCGCCCCCCGGCGGCGTTTCTTTTTCGCTCAGTTCGACGAATTTTTCGAGATGCCCACACTGGAGGCAGGCGAATACCGCCGCGGTCAGGTGCCGGGTGGTCCTGGCCACCCCCTGGCCCGCGTACAGGGCGTAGGTCTCGGCCGGCACCGGAAAGAGTTCCTGGAACTCCTCCCCCCCGCATTGCGAACAACTGATCGAAAAGGTCCCCTCGATCATGGCTACTGGCCGCTGGCCTGCTGCTGGCGCAGCCGGGCCACCTCGTCGCGCAGGGAGGCGGCCTGCTCGAAGTCGAGCCGCCCGGCCGCGGCCCGCATCTGTTTCTCCAACTCGGCGATCAGATCCACCAGGTTCTCGGCCCCGGCGTAGTCGGTCTCGGCCCGCTCGGCCGCCATCCCCACCTGCTGATGGGCGCTCTCCAGCACCGAGGTGGCCTGGAGGATCTCCTCGCGGGTGCGGTAGATGGTCCGGGGCACAATCCCGTGTGCCTCGTTGTACGCCTCCTGCAACTGGCGCCGGCGATCGGTCTCGGCGATGGCCCGCTGCATTGAGGGGGTGATCTTCTCGGCGTAGAAGATCACCAGTCCGGCCGCGTTGCGCGCCGCCCGCCCGGTCATCTGGATCAGGGCCTGCTCCGAGCGCAGGAAGCCCTCCTTGTCCGCGTCGAGGATGGCCACCAGCGAGACCTCGGGCAGATCCAGCCCCTCCCGCAGCAGGTTCACCCCCACCAGCACGTCGAAGTCCCCCAGGCGCAGGTCGCGCAGGATGCTCACCCGCTCCAGGGTCTCGATCTCCGAGTGCAGGTACCGCCCCCGCACCCCGCCCTGCTCCAGGTAGTCGGCCAGCTTCTCGGCCATCTTCTTGGTCAGGGTGGTGACCAGCACCCGCTCCTTGGCCTCGACACGCCGCTGGATCTCCTCGCGCAGGTCGTCGATCTGGTGCCGCGAGGGCCGCACCTCGATGCGCGGGTCCACCAGGCCGGTGGGCCGGATAACCTGCTCCACCACTATCCCGCCCGACTGCTTCAGCTCATATGGCCCGGGCGTGGCCGAGACAAAGACCCGGTGCTGGCCCTTCTTTTCGAACTCCTCGAAGAAGAGGGGCCGGTTGTCGCAGGCCGAGGGCAGGCGGAAGCCGTGTTCGATAAGCATCTCCTTGCGGGAGCGGTCCCCCCGCCACATGCCGCGCAACTGGGGGATGGTGACGTGGGACTCGTCGATGAAGAGCAGGTAGTCCTCGGGGAAATAGTCGAGCAGGACATAGGGAGGAGCCCCTGGCTCGCGGCCGTCCATGTAGCGGGTGTAATTCTCGATGCCGGGACAGAAGCCAATCTCGCGGATCATCTCCACGTCGTACTTGGTGCGGGTCTCCAGGCGGTGGGCCTCCACCAGCTTGCCCTGGGTGCGCAGGTCGAGCAGGCGCGATTCCAACTCTACGAGAATCCCCTCGCAAGCCTTGGCGGTTTTCTCTTCGTCGGTCACGTACGCCTTGGCCGGGTACAGGGTCAGTTCCTGGCGCGGCTCGATGGTCCGCCCGCTCACCGCGTCGATGAGCGACAGAGCCTCCACTTCGTCCCCGAACAACTCGATGCGCACGGCCCGGTCCGCGTCGGCGGGCACCGCCTCGATCACGTCCCCCCGCACCCGGAAGCAGCCCCGCTGCAATTCGAGGTCATTGCGGTTGTAATAGATGTCGATCAGCCCGCGCAGAATCTCATCGCGCTCGATGCGCTGCCCCACCTGGAGCTGCACCCGCTGCTCAGCGAACTCCCGCGGCGAGCCCAGGCCGTAGATACACGAAACCGTGGCCACAATCAGGGTGTCCCGGCGTTCCACCAGGGAACTCATGGCCTTGAGCCGGAGCCGGTCGATCTCCTCGTTGAGCTCGACCTCCTTCTCGATGTAGGTGTCGGTGGCCGGCTTGTACGCCTCGGGCTGGTAGTAGTCGTAGTAGCTGACGAAGTACTCCACAGCATTCTCGGGAAAATATCCTTTGAACTCCCCGTAGAGCTGGGCGGCGAGGGTCTTGTTGTGGGAGATGACCAGGGCCGGCCGCTGCAACTGCTGGATGGCGCAGGCCATGGTGTAGGTCTTGCCGCTGCCTGTGACCCCCAGCAGGGTCTGATGGCGCTGCCCGCTCTGGACCCCTTTCACCAGTTCGGCGATGGCCCTGGGCTGGTCGCCGCTGGGCCGGTACTGGGACATGACCTTGAATCGCTGCATCCCTACGTCTCCGCGAATTCCGGCTAATCTACCCGCGCTGTGCCAATCTGTCAATAGAGTAGGGCCTCGGGTGTGCCATACCAACCCACCTTGCCATTATGACAGCCCGTTTTCGGGCCGCCGTTCCCCCCTCCCACAACCCATTCTTCGTGTTATCAATCCCTTGCGTTCAACCCCAGCCCTCTGGCATATCCCTTGCTATCTGGCGGGTGAAAATCACAACCATTGCTAGGGAAAGTGAGGACTCAGCAATGTCAAAGGTAATCGGGATCGATTTGGGGACGACGAATTCGTGCGTGGCGGTGATGGAGGGTGGGGAGCCGGTGGTGATCGCCAACGCGGAGGGAGGCCGGACCACCCCGTCGATGGTGGCCTTCACGCGGGAAGGGGGACGGCTGGTGGGTCAGACGGCCAAGCGGCAGGGGGTGACCAACCCGCAGCAGACCAT
>VGJS01000030.1 GCA_016867395.1 Candidatus Handelsmanbacteria bacterium | reverse complement strand
CAGGCGGATCGCCTCTTCGACACCCTGGTCCACAGCTAGACAGTTCCTATCCGTCCCTGGTCCACAAGCTGGAAACCCATCGCGAGGCGCTGCTGGCCTGTATGGAGTGGGCCGAGGAGTGGACCACCGGAAAGAGGCATCTTGACCTTGAACTATTGAACCAGTGAGCCAACCACCCCCCGGTCGATGAATTGCCGCAAAACATCGGCCTGAGACCAGCCTGTTTCGTTGGAGATCTTCTGCAGGGTTTCGAGCTGGTTCTCGAAAACCTGGAAGGTGGCGGTCTTCTTGTGCTTTTTCGTGCAAGCATAGCTATCCCTATTCTTAATCCACTCTATGTTGATGACAAATAATAAGAAATGAACTATGGTGCAAGTATGTTTTAAAACTGTCAATATTAGGATGTTTGTTCTTTGTTTTCCCGCTTTGCCTATGCGCCCCAGGGGGAGTGAGGGATAAAAAAAACGGGTTGCCAGATTGGCAACCCGTTCGTTCGCGGCGACAAGCGCTGCGAAAAGATCAGTTGTTGGAGGCCAAGTCCTCCTCTTCACCGCCATTGGCCTGGGGGGGTTCGGGGCCCAGTTCGCCGGCCTCGGCCTGGGCAACCCGGGCCATGCCGATCACCCGGTCCCCCTCCTCAATGTTGATCAGTTTCACCCCCTGGGTATTGCGCCCGATCCGCGAGATCCCGGCCACCGGCACCCGGATGACGATCCCGTTCTGGGTCATGATCATCACCTCGTCGTTCTCCTTGACCTCCTTGCTGGCGACCACCACGCCGTTTCTTTCGGTGGTCTTGATGTCGATCAGGCCCCTGCCCCCCCGGTGGATCACGGAATACTCCCCGGTATCCGTGCATTTCCCATAGCCTCTCTCGCAGATGGTCAGCAGAAGGCTCTGGCCCTCGAGCACGACCATATCGACCACACCGTCCCCGTCGCGCAGGTCTATACCCTTGACCCCGGTGGAAACCCGTCCCATAGGCCGTACCTCCCGTTCGGCAAAGCGCACACTCATGCCGTGGCGGGTCTCCAGTAGGATGTCCTGGCTGCCGTCGGTGGTCGCAGCCCCGATCAGATCGTCGTCTTCGAGCAGGTTGAGTGCGATGATCCCGTCGCGGCGGACGTTCTTGTATGCCGCCAGCACCGTCTTTTTCACCACCCCCTTGCGGGTGGCAGTGAAAAGATAAGCATCCTCAGAGAAACCCTGCACCGGCACTACGGCCGAGATCTGCTCGTCCGGCCCGATGGGCAGCAGGTTGACCAGGGGCCGGCCCCGCGAGGTGCGTTCCCCTTCGGGGATTTTGTAAACCTTGAGCCAGTAACACTTGCCTTTGGAGGTCAGAAAGAGGATATAGGAATGGGTCGAGGCCAGGAAGAGGTGTTCGACGAAATCCTCCTCCTTGGTTTGCATCCCGATCAGGCCGCGGCCGCCCCGATGCTGGACCCGGTAGGTGCTGGGGGACATGCGCTTGATATAACCGCCCCTGGAGATGGTCACTACCATATCCTCCTTGGCGATCAGGTCCTCTATGTCGAACTCCTCGGCCGAATACACCACCTCGGTGCGCCTTTCGTCACCGAAACGCTCCCGGATTTCGCGGATCTCCTCCCGGATCAGGTCCATCTGCAACTGATGGCTGTCTAAAATCTTGCGCAGTTTGGCGATCAGCTCTACCAGCTCCTTGTACTCCGTCTCGATCTTCTCCCGCTCTAAACCGGTCAGGCGCTGCAGGGCCATGGCCAGGATGGCCTGGGCCTGGACCTCGCTCAGGGAGTACCCGGCCATCAGCCGGTGGCGGGCCTCTTCGGGATTGGCCGAAGAGCGGATAAGTGCGATGATCGCATCGATGTAGTCGAGGGCGATGCGTAGCCCTTCGAGGACATGGGCCCGGGCCTCGGCTTTTTCGAGCTCGAAGCGTAGCCGGCGCACAATCACTTCATGGCGATGCTCAATATAATTGAATAACATCTGCTTGAGGTTGAGGAGCTGGGGCCTGCCCTTTACCAGGGCCAGCATCATCACCCCGAAGGTGGTTTGCAACATGCTTTGGGTGAAAAGCTGATTCTGTACCACCTCGGCGTGGGCATCCCTCTTGAGTTCAATGACCACCCGCAGGCCATTCCGCCCGGATTCGTCGCGGATATTGGCGATCCCATCGATGACCTTGTTGCGCACCAGTTCGGCCATCTTTTCGAGCAGGCTGGACTTGTCCACCAGGAAGGGGATCTCGGTGATGATGAGGTTCTCTCGGTCCTCCCGCTGGGTTTCCACGTGGACCCTGCCCCGCAGTTGGATCATGCCGCGGCCGGTTTTATACGCCTGGTGTACCTCTTGCATCCCATAGATCACCCCACCGGTGGGGAAGTCCGGGGCCTTGATATGGCCCATCAGCTCGTCGATAGTGATTTCGGGGTTGTCGATGAGAGCTATCAGGCCGTCGGCTACCTCGCGCACATTGTGAGGCGGGATCTTGGTGGCCATCCCCACGGCGATCCCCACCGAGCCATTGCACAGCAGGTTGGGGAATTTGGCGGGCAAAACCTGAGGTTCCTGCCGGGTGTCATCGTAGTTGCCGACAAAATCGACGGTGTTCTTCTCCAGATCCGCCAGCATCTCCATGGCCGGCCAACTCAGCCGGGCCTCGGTGTAGCGCATGGCCGCCGGCGGATACCCGTCGATGGAACCAAAATTACCCTGGCCATCCACCAGTGGGTAGCGCATCCGGAAGTTCTGGGCCAGGTGCACCAGGGTGGGGTAGACGATAGCCTCGCCGTGCGGGTGGTAGTTTCCCGAGGTATCGCCGGCGATCTTGGCGCATTTGCGGAATCCCCGGTTGGGCGCTAGACTCAGGTCGTTCATAGCCACCATGATGCGGCGCTGCGAGGGTTTGAGGCCGTCGCGCACATCCGGCAGGGCGCGCGCCATGATGGTACTCATGGCGTAGTCGAGGTACGAGTTGCGCAACTCGTCCTCAATCCTGACCGGGATGGTCCGGGCTGTTTTCAGTTCAGACATGGTCTTTGTGCGCTCTCCCCTAAATATCCAGGTTCTTCACGTCCAGCGCGTGGGTTTCGATGAAAGCCCGCCGCGGTTCCACCTCGTCACCCATCAGCAGGGTGAACATGTGTTCGGCTTCGATGGCGTCCTCCAGATTCACCTGCAACAAGGTTCTGGTGGCCGGGTCCATGGTGGTCTTCCACAACTGGTCCGGGTTCATCTCGCCAAGTCCTTTGTAGCGCTGCACAAGCAGCCCTTTGGCCTCACCGTTGCCGCCCAGATCGCGGATCAGCGCATCCCGCTCCTTCTCGTCAAAGGCGTAGTGTTCCTGCTTGTTCTTCTTGACCAGAAAGAGGGGGGGCTGGGCCAGGTAGAGCTTGCCCCGCTCGATCAATTCGCGCATGTAGCGAAAGAAAAAGGTCATCAGCAGGGTGCGGATATGGCTGCCATCCACATCGGCGTCGGCCATGATGATCACCTTGCCATAGCGCAGCCGGCTGAAGTCGTAGTCCTCCCCGATACCAGCCCCCAGGGCCCCGATCAGGGGCAGGAGCTTGTCGTTGCCCAGCACCCGGTCGATGCGGGCCTTTTCCACGTTCAGGGGCTTGCCAAAGAGCGGCAACACGGCCTGGAAATGCTGGTCCCGGGCCTGGGCCGCGGATCCGCCAGCCGAATCCCCCTCTACCAGAAAGATCTCGGTCTGCTCCGGGTCGCGTAGCGAGCAGTCGGCCAGCTTGCCGGGCAAGGAGGCCCCGTCCAGCACCCCTTTGCGCCGGGTGAGTTCCCGTGCCTTGCGAGCCGCCTCGCGGGCTCTGCCGGCCTCGATGATCTTGTCGATGATCCGGCGGGCGACCTCCGGATTTTCCTCGAGGTACTCGTCGAGGGCCTCGCTGGTCAGGGATTCGACCAGGCCCTTGACACTGCTGTTCCCAAGCTTGGATTTGGTCTGGCCCTCAAACTGCGGGTCGGGCAGTTTGACGCTGATCACCGCTGCCATGCCCTCGCGGGTGTCCTCTCCAGCTATATCGAATTTAGTGTATTTAAACAACTTATTTCGATTGGCGTACGCGTTGAGGGTGCGGGTCAGCGCCGCCTTGAACCCCACCAGATGGGTGCCGCCTTCGCCGGTTTTGATGTTGTTGGCGTAGCTGAACATGGTTTCCTGGTACCCGTCGTTGTATTGGAGAGCCACCTCGACGCTTACCTCATCCCTTTTTCCGTACAGGTAGATCGGGTCCGGGTGCAGCTTGTTGCGGCCCTCGTTGAGATAGAGGACGAACTCCACCAGCCCGCCCTCAAACAGAAAGGTCTTCTTCTCGCCGCTGCGCCCATCGGCCACTGCGATCTCCAGCCCCTTGTTCAGGAACGCCAGTTCGCGTAGGCGGTGCAGGATGGTCTCGTATTCAAAGACGACGGTTTCGAAGATCTGACTGTCGGGCTTGAAGTGGGTCAGGGTGCCGTGTTCGACGGTGGCGCCTACCACCTCAAGCCCGGAACTGGGTTCGCCCCGCTCAAAGCGCTGCCGGTGGACCTTGCCCCCCTGCCGGACCTCCACGACGCACCACTCGGACAGGGCGTTGACCACCGAGGCACCCACCCCGTGCAGGCCGCCGGAGACCTGGTACGCCTTCTTGTCGAACTTTCCGCCGGCGTGCAGCATGGTCATCACCACCTCGACCCCGGATTTTTGCTCGCCCTGGTGAAATCCCACCGGGATGCCGCGGCCGTTGTCCTGGATGCAGACGCTACCATCGGCCTGGATCGCCACCTCGATCCGTGTGCAGTGCCCGGCCATGCCTTCGTCCACACTGTTGTTGACGATCTCCTTGATAAGTTCGTGGAGACCCGCAACCCCGGTGTCGCCGATGTACATCGCCGGCCGCTTGCGCACCCCTTCCAGCCCTTTGAGGACCTGGATGGCCTCCGGGGTATACTCCCCGGGAATGAGGCCTGCGGCCTCCACGGCGACCTCTTTGACTGCCTCTGACATCGATTCCGCTCCTTTCGGGTCTTATTTGAGCTTGCTCCGGTTCAGGAACACCAGTTCTCCGATCACCTCTTTTCCGGCCCGGGCGTTCAGCCGGGCGACGATCTCCTGCTTGGCGAAATTGAGCTGCATGCGCCAGACCGGCGAGGCCACAGCGACCTCCAGCTTGCCCTGGCGGATTTTTACGGGACGGGCCCGGCAGGCCAGCGGCCCAGCCGCCTCCTCCCAGGCTAGCAGCACGCGCGTTTCGAGCAGTTTCTCGGCCAGCCCCAGCTCTGCCAGGGCCGCTTCCAACAGGTTCTGCAGCGGCTCAACGCCTTTATCGCGGCATAGTTCAGGCATCAAGCCAGATCTCTTCGTACCCGGCGCAGAAGGGTTCCCCAGGCCGCTTGGGGACCGTGAGGACTACCTGCCCAAAACCGCCGACCAGTTCCATCAGCGCCGCCGATCGCTGGGTGTCAAGTTCTGAGAACACGTCGTCCAACAATAGCACCGGCCCCGGTCCAGCATCTCCGGACAGGACGTGGATCTCGGCCATCTTCCAGGCAATTAGCAGGGTTTTTAGCTGCCCTTCGGAGGCAAAGGTGTCCGCGGGGTGGCCGCCGAGGGTAAAAACCAGATTGTCGCGATGGCTGCCGCAGCGGGTATGCCCGAGCTGCAACTCCGCGGCCCGCCTGTTCTTCATCTCCTGCCGCAGATCCTCGCACAGCATATCCTCGGTGGGCTCCCGGTGCCCTTCAAGGCTGGGAGAATGCTGGTAGGATATCCCGGCGCTTTCGCGCTGCCCGCTCAGCCGACCATAGTGGTCGGCCAGCACCCCCTGCATGCCCCCCACCACCTCCAGGCGGCGGAGCCTTATCCGCGCCCCCAGGCGGGCCAGTTGGGTGTCCCAGGTGTCCAGCGCCTCATGGTCGCTCTCGCGCAGGGCGCCCCGGCTCATCTTCAGCATCTGGTTGCGCTGGGCGAGCACCCGCTGGTACTGCTGAAGATCGTATAGATAGGGCACACTGGTTTGCGAGATGAGGATATCGAGGAGGCGTCTGCGCTGCGCCGGAAAGCGCATGACCAGCGCGACGTCTTCCGGCGAGAAGTGGACGGTTTTGAAGATCCCGAGGACATCGGCGATGCGCGGCAGGGGAGTGCCGTCGCAGAAGATCTTCTTGCCCTCTTGGTTGCCGTAAAAGAGGCGCAGTTGGTGGTGGTGGGGACCATCCCAACACACAGCCCTGATGTCGAAATACTGGCCCTGGTGAGGGATTGCCTGTGCATCTTGGGCGCCCCGCACGGATTTCCCTATGGACAGGTAGGAGATGGCCTCCAAGATATTGCTCTTCCCCTGCCCATTCGCCCCACCAATCAGCACCCGATCAGTATTGAAACGCAACCGCAACTCCTTGAAGTTGCGGAAGGGTTTAAGGGTGATTTCGCTGATTCTCACTCACCCAACTTCACGCACTCGGCCTCAGCGGCATCAACAGGCAAAAATAATCCTCGGCCTGGTCCTGCACGCCAGGCCGCACCAAGGCTGCGGTGACGGCGTTGTGCAGCTCGAAAACAATGTCGTCGGCCTCAATCTTTCTGAGGATCTCGATCAGGTAGTTGGCGTTGTACCCGACGTCCAACTCCTCTTGGCTGTAGTTGGCCGGGATCACCTCCCGCGCCTCGCCGCCGATCTCCGGGCTTGCTGCTGAAAGTTCCAACTGATTTTTCTGGATGCGCATGCGCACCTGGTGGGTGTGGGTACTCGAAAGAATGGACACCCTGCGTACAGCGGGCAGCAGCATCTCCTTAGAAATGCGCATCACCTTGTCGTTCTGCCGGGGGATGACTGGCTCGTAATTGACGTAGGGCCCCTCAATGACACGCGACAGGACCTGGGTCGAGCCGAGATCGAACAAAACCTGGCTCGCCCCCAGGGTGAGCCGGTGGATTCGGCGCTGGCCGTTCAGCATCTTGACCAGATAGGCACTGGTTTGGGGCGGGAGGATCACCTCCCCTGGTTTGTCGCCCACCTGGTTTTTCAGATCGAGCAGGTGGCGGTTGCGGGCAAACCGGTAGCCGTCGGTCGCCACCATGGTCATGCCTTCGGCGTCGATGACCCAAAATACTCCGTTCAGCACGGGCCTCGTTTCGTCGCGCGAGATGGCAAAAGAGGTTTTGTTGAGCATGGAGCCGACGAAATTGGAATCCGAATCCTCAAAGCCGTTCAGATCCACGTTAAGCCCCTCGATGGTAGACGGCATCTCGGGAAATTCGTCGGGGGAGATCCCCGCCAGGGAATACACCCCTTGGCTGCCCTCAACGGCCCCCAGTTTTCCCGACAGTAGCAAACGGTTGTCGGCAACCTCAATGCTCAACTGCGATGCAGGCCATTCCCGGGCAATACCCGCAAGGGTCCGCGCCGGGACCGTAATACTCCCGGGTTCGCGCACGGTTGCTGGGACCGCGGTTCGGATGGAAAGATCAAGATCGGTCCCCGCTAGGATCAGTTCCCCCTTTTGGGCGCTGAGCAGGATATTTGAGAGAATTGGTAAGGCTGGCTTTGTGGCTACCGCATCAATCACGGTGTCGATGCCTGGCCAAAGTTGGTCTCTTTCGACGATTAGTTTCATATCATGCGGGGTCTGAGTAGTTTTGGAGGGCCTTCGGCCTCACAGTTTAAATATATATATATGATACCATAGATGTACTATGGAGGCAATAGCTGCAGAAAGGCGCGAGGGGAATCTTAATCTGTAAGGTAATTTCCCACACCACTAGACTCATATTACAACAATGATGTGTATATAGTTTATATGTACTTTTTAGTAGATGCAGTAATGGCTGTGAAAATGTGGATAATTATAATACAAACAGGGGAACGTTTAGCTTAAACAATTGTAAAAAAGCGGCTTAAAAAGTTCAGGATGAGGGAGCAGGCATGGGGAGGGCTCTGTGGATAACGCGGGATATCAACACGGCAGTGCGTAACAGGGCGGTTCGTTAGGAACTACACATAGGTACAGCCGGAGAGTGTGGACAACTTCTTTGCTTTCTGGCCTACAGCGCCCCCTGCCGCTGCTGGATGGAAGCAGAAAGGATCTCGACCAGGTTGGCCAGGTTGGCATCCTGAAGGCACTTCTTCTCGATAGTCTGCACCGCGTGGATCACCGTAGTGTGGTCCCGGTTGCCAAAGTGTAGCCCGATCACCTTGAGGGGATTCTGGGTAAGCCGCTTCGCCAGGTACATCGCCACCTGGCGGGCCAGGGCGATTTCCTGCTTGCGGGTCTTGCCGATCAGAAGTTCGGGGGCGATGCCAAAATGATCGGCGATGGCCTGCTGTATCGCCTCTATCCCGAGATGGGAAGATCGCACGGGCAGGCGTTCCTGGATGATCTTGCGGCAGACCTCCACACTCAACTCCACGTGGTGGACGGCGCAGTATGCCATCAGGTGGTTTAAAGCACCCTCCAGCTCCCGGATATTGGAACTGATGAAATTGCCCAGAACGGAGGCGACATCATCGGGAAGGGCGATACCGCTGATCTCGGCCTTCTGGTGGAGAATGGCGATGCGGGTTTCCAGGTCAGGGGGTTCTATACTTGTTACCAACCCCCACGTGAACCGCGAGATCAACCGCTCCTCCAACCCCTCCAACTCCCCAGGGGGGCTGTCGCAGGTCATGGCGATCTGCTTGCCGTTCTGGTGGAGGGCATTGAAGGTATGAAAAAACTCATTCTGAGTATGTTCGCCTTTCAGGAGAAACTGAATATCGTCGATCAGGAGGATGTCGGCGCTGCGGTAAAGTCGCTGGAACTCCGCGGTGCTACGGGTTTTGATGGCTTCGATGAAATTGCTCATGAACTTCTCAGAAGGCACGTAGGCCACCCGCTCAGCGGTTTTTCGCGCCAGGGCGTAGTGGCCGATTGCCTGGAGCAGATGGGTTTTGCCCAACCCCACCCCCCCATATATCACCAGTGGGTTGAACTGGGTTTTGCCCGGGGACTTGGCGACGGCTTGAGCGGCGGCGTGGGAGAACCTGTTCCCCTCTCCGATCACAAAGGTATCGAAGATATAACGCTCGTTCAGCGGGGTGAAGAGGAGGCTCGAGGACCACCCGTCGGTGTCTGCCAGCGCCGGGTGCACCTCGGTAGACTCTGCCCTGGGGGTAGAGGTATTTCCGGTGGTGGTGCTGGCGGCTCCGGGTGTAGGTGGGGCGGCCTGGTCCTGTGCAGCAATGGTGAATCGGATCTTGGGCTCACTTCCGACCTCTTCCCTGACAGCCTGCTTGATCAGGGAGAGATAGTTGGTCTCAATCCAATCGGAGATGATCGCGCTGGGAACCTCAAGATCCAGCGTTTCCCCATCAAAGTGTTTTGCCTTGGTAGGCCGGAACCAAGTGCTGAAGCTCTGCGGGCGGATCTGTCTTTCGATGCTCAAAAGGCAATGAGCCCACAGTTCTTTGGGATCCTGGCCCATCTGGACCTGTTTTCTGGGAGAGGTTTTGCGGCGATGTCCGATTAGAGGTTGTAAGCTATTATGCCCCGGGCTTGTCGTCAAGTGCAGAGTGGTTCTTGAAACCGATATTTGACTTTTTCGGCTTCTGTCTATAGGTTTCCAAGTTCGCATAGTATGGTATTTGAATCGATGCAAGGGAGCGGTTTTTGTATGAAGAGGACCTATCAGCCCAGCAATAGAAAGCGGCGCAATACCCACGGGTTCCGCCAGCGCATGCAGTCGCCGGGAGGGAGGGCCGTGCTTTCCCGCCGCCGCCGCCGCGGCCGGAAACGGCTCTGTGTGTGAGATGTAAGTGGCTTCTGGCTGGTTGAAGGGCCAGAACCTCTGGGTCCGCGCCGGTCGTCCTGGCGAACAGGCCTCGGTCTTAGTGGTTAGACGGAGCCTGGGGTGTGCGGTGGACCGCAATCGCCTGAAGCGCCGCCTGCGCTCCATTTTCCGTGAATTGGAGTTTGCCCCCGCCAGTGTGGTGATCTTTCCCCAGCCCTCGGCCCTTCACCGTCCTTACCCACTGCTCAGGGATGAATTAGGGGCGCTTTTGCAATTGCTCAACGGCGGTCTCGGGCGATGAGAAACCTCGCCATCCTGCTCATCGAAGCGTACCGCATTTTGTTATCACCTTTCCTGCCTTCCAGTTGTCGCTTCCATCCCACCTGTTCGCAATACGCAATTGAGGCCCTGCGGCGCTTCGGACTGCTCCGCGGGGGGTGGTTGGCGTTTCGCCGAGTACTCCGGTGCCACCCCTGGGGGGGCGCCGGGCATGACCCGCTTTAATGTGCGTGCGGCTGTTTCTGCTTAGCAGAAGGTGCATCTATGGATGAAAAACGGACTATTGTCGCGTTTGTGATTATCGGGGCGATCATCGTCCTGATGCCCTACTACCTCGAGTGGCTTGGGGTGTCGTCCTCCCCGACTCCCACCTCTCGTCCAGACACTTCCCAAGAAACGGCCCCCCGCTCTACTGCTGGTCCTGCAGCAGTCGCCCAACCATCTTTACCCCTACCCGGTGCTATGCTGGGAGTTGAAGACTCCGCCCGTATCTTTGTTCCCAGGGATGTAGTGGTATCAACCCCCCTCCACCAACTCACCTTTTCGACCCTGGGTGGAGTTCTCACCTCGGCTAAGTTACCTCAATTCAAAATATCCTCTTCTGAACACCGGGCCGCACCACGGACTGCGGAATTACTCCCCGCGGGGGGACGCGGCTTCACCCTGGAACTTACCCTTGGGGATCAGGCCATCGATCTCTCCGGTTTAGAGTTTGTCCCAAACCGCGAGGGGTTAATGCTTCAGGAAGGCGAGAAGGGAGATCTTCGCTTCTCCGCCAGACTGCCTGGGGGGGAGCGGTGGGTGGAGAAGGTATTTCAGTTCGATGCCGAACGATATGGGATCACCACCGAGGTCCGGCTCGGGGGGTTCGGGCAGGACCCAGGCGCCTTTTTAGGGTGGGATGGTGGCATTGGCCGGACGGAGAGGAGCGAAGAGACCGATCTTTCGAGCATGAAGGCCCTCGCTTTCATTAATGAGGATCTCAGCCACCTGGCAATTGCTGCTGATGAGAACCGGCAGCAGTGGGAGGACAAGGGACAGGTCAAACTGGTGGGGGTCCGCAACAAGTACTTCATCAGCGCCCTTGCCCCCTTGGAAGAAGGCTACTTCCGGGCCTCCCTCCGCGCTGACCACTCAGGCCTCTCGGTTCCCAATTACGCCTATCGCCTTGGCATCTCCCTGTCCTCGGGAACGGTCTGGAAGAACCTGCTCTATATCGGCCCGCTGGACTACGAGGAGCTTAGCGGCTACGGCCGAGAACTCGAAAGGGCGATGGACCTGGGCTGGCCAGTCATCCGCGAGATCAGCGCTTTGCTTATGGTCGTTTTCGTTGCCGCATACGGTGTGATTCCCAATTACGGGTGGGTGATCGTGCTTTTCGCCCTGGGGATCAAGATTCTGGTTTATCCGCTGACTCAGAAATCCTTCGAGTCGGCCAACAAGATGCAGATGGTCCAGCCCAAACTCCTGGCTCTGCGGGAAAAGTACAAAAACGACCCTCAGCGCCTCAGCCGCGAGACCATGAAGCTCTACCAGGAAGAGGGGATCAACCCGCTGGGCGGCTGTCTGCCCATGCTCCTGCAGATGCCGATTTTCTTCGCCCTCTACAATGTATTTTCCAATACTATTGAATTACGGCAGGCCCCCTTCATGCTATGGATTCAGGACCTTTCCCTGCCTGATGAGGTGATACTCGGGGGACTTGGCATCCATGTGTTGCCGCTACTCATGGCGGTTTCGATGTTTTTTCAGTCAAAAATGACCATGAAAGACCCCAAGCAGGCGGTGCTGGTCTACTTGATGCCCGTGATGATGATCTTCATCTTTTGGACCCTGTCCTCGGGCCTAGTCCTTTACTGGACGGTTTTTAACGTGTTGTCCATCGCCCAACAGTGGCTTACGGAGAGGTTGCGGAAGTAGCTGCTCCTGACTTTCGATGTCAATAGAACCCCCTGCAACTCAGCACCGCTTCCCCACCACGATTACCGCCATCTGCACCGCCGCGGCTCCTGCAGGCGTCGGGATTGTCCGTCTTAGCGGGCCGCATGCCGTTCACGTCGCCCAACGCCTCTTCAGACCTTTCTCTGGCCTGATTCTCGGCGAGGAGCCCCGCCGGGTGCTTGTCGGCGCGGTTCTCGGCCGGCATGGAGAGGAGATTGATCAGGGTCTGGCCTGGATTTTCAGATGTCCCAACTCCTTTACTGGGGAGGATGTAGCCGAGATCTCTGCCCACGGGAGCGTGATGGTTTTGGAGGCGTTGGTGCGGGCTGCATTAGATTATGGGGCGGTGCTTGCCGAGCCCGGGGAATTCACCCGGCGCGCGTTTCTGAACGGCAAGATGGATCTGGTGCAGGCCGAGGCTGTGGCCGACCTGATCAATGCCGCGGGACAGTTCTCCCTTGACCAGGCGTACGGGTTGCTCAAGGGGCAACTATCCTCCCGCATCCGCTCCATAGGGCAACATATTTCCAAGGTCTTGGCCCAGGTAGGAGCGCTGCTCGATTTTCCGGATGATGTGGTCCTCGCCGCACCCGCGCTGCGCCCGACCCTTGGGTCCGCCATCGAGCAGTGTAGCGCGCTAACTGGCACCTTTTCAACCTATTTGCGGCGGAAGGAGGGGGCAGGGGTGGCGATCATTGGCCCTCCCAATGTGGGGAAGTCCTCGATTTTTAATTTGCTTCTGAGCGAATCCCGGGCTATTGTTTCCCCCCTTCCCGGTACGACGCGCGACCTCATCGAAGCACGTCTATATTTAGGGGGGCAGATCTGCCGACTCATAGATACGGCGGGGATCCGGTCTGCGGATGATCCAGTTGAGCTAGAGGGGGTGGAACGAGCGTTGTCGGCGTTTGAGCAGGCAGACCTCGTTTTACTTGTGCTCGATATCTCCCACCCCTGGGAACCAGGCTTCGAGGCCCTGTTGGCCCGAGCTAAACCGGATCGCTGCTTATTGGTCTTGAACAAGGCTGACCTTCCCAGCCACCTCTCTCTTCCCGAGAATCTTCTTTTTCATACGGTCCGGCTGTCCGCACTGACCGGTGAGGGACTTGCCCAGGTTTTGGAGTTTCTTCGGTGCCGACAAGTCCTTTCCCAGGAAAGGCCGGAGATTGGAGTTACTCGACAACGCCACCTCCAAAGCCTGATGCGGGTTCAACACCATCTTGGGCTGGCTGATACCCAACTTCAGCAGGAAATCCCGCTTGCGGAATGCGTTGCCGAAGACCTACGGCTAGCCCTGAATGAGATTGACCTGTTACTTGGGGCGAAGTTCAGCGAGGAAGCGTTGAACATCATCTTTTCGGAGTTTTGCATCGGCAAATGAGCGGAATGCTCTTATGTGTGTTTCACGTGGAACGGGGTCAGGGATACTGACTGAAAAATGGAGAGTGTTTCACGTGAAACAAAAACGGATGCCGAGGTTGCACCGGGTGAGGGGATGGCGGGTGTAGCCGAGTGGCTAAAAGGGGATGGGGGGTCTTTGGGCAGCGAGGAGGTTAGAGACTTGAAAGTCTATTGCCAACTGCTGCACAAAGCGTCGGCGATGATCAACCTGATCTCGCTAGCCGACCGCGATAAGATAGCAGAGCGCCATGTATTGCCGGCATTGAATATGGGTCCGCTTCTCCGCACGGTGCCGAACCGGGTGATAGTGGACTTTGGCTCTGGAGCCGGCCTCCCCGGTATTCCCCTAAAGATCATGTTCAAGGAAAGCCATTTCATCCTGATTGAGGCGAGAAGAAAGCGGGCGAATTTTCTCCGAGAGGTGGTGCGGTCGATCGGCCTCAAAAAGATCGAAATCTGGCATTGCCGCATCGAAGAGCTTCCCCGAACCCAAGAAGCTCTAGCCGATGTAGTGGTGACGCGGGCGGCAAGTAGTCTGGTTGGATTATGGCAAACTGTGGCGTCTGTGGTGAAACCGCACGGGGTGGTGATCGCTACCCTAGACTCTGGCAAGGGGATTGGTTCCGGAGCCGGGGTTCTTCTCCGCAAACAAAGCCGGTTGCCTGGGCGTATCCTGTGGTATGGACTGGTAAGATAGAGAACTCCACTGGAGTTATTCACAGTGGGTGTGGAAAAGAACAATACGGCGGGGTGCAAATGTTGTCATTGAAAAAACGAGAGTTAGCCCAATTATAGCCTACAGATATACCGGGAAGAAATGTGGAAAACCGAGCAAGGAATGTGCATAACTAGCCCAGAACTTGCTAGACGCGCTAAAGTCAGTATATTAAAGATAATTTCCCAGCCTTATCAGAGAGGGTGCGCGAAGTGCTGGACAAATACCTAAAGCTTTGGGTGAACGCCATACTGCGCCCCATAGCGAGGTTTTTCATCAGGTTAGGGTTTCGCCCGGACTGGCTTACGTTGCTAGGGCTGATAACCAACCTTTTTGCAACAGCGGCTTTTGCCAAGGGCCACCTGAAATTGGGGGCAGGGATCATGCTGTTGGCCGGGGTATGCGATATCCTCGACGGACAGGTGGCCCGCGAGGGGAGAAGCGAAACAAAATTTGGCGCTTTGCTGGACTCCACAACCGATCGCTACTCGGAGATCTTTCTCTATTTCGGCATCGGGGCGTATTTAGTGGGGAAGGCCGAATGGCTCTCCTCGGCAGTCCTCTTCTTCGCCCTATCAGGCTCGCTGATGGTCAGCTACGTGCGTGCCCGGGCCGAGGGCTT
This sequence comes from Candidatus Handelsmanbacteria bacterium, assembly GCA_016867395.1. Lineage (GTDB taxonomy): Bacteria > Latescibacterota > UBA2968 > UBA8231 > UBA8231 > SICG01. The sequence continues at coordinate 34,298 of VGJS01000030.1, read as the reverse complement.
GGGCGAGGACTGCAAGGTGGGCTTTATGCAGCGGCCTGAGCGATTGGTTGCCCTGGCGCTCGGCGGGCTCTACGGGCATGAGGGGCTGCTCCTGGTCCTGGTAGTTCTGGCGGTAACCACTAATTTTACCGTGATTGAACGCTTGGCGCATATCCGGAACAAGTTGAAAACCACTGCGCCAACCGCGCCGCCACCTGCACCGATTCAGCCATAGCCCACCCGCGCAACCGCACGGCTCCCGCCACCTCGCCACCTCCGGGTAGCCCATTGTCGAGAGGATTGTTCATTGTTCTCGAAGGCATCGATGGCGCTGGGACCACCACCCAGTGCCAGCTACTGGCCCAAAGTATAACCGCCCTGGGGCATCCGTCGATCAGGACACGGGAGCCAGGGGGAACCCCGCTCGCAGAGGCCATCAGAGCTTTGATTTTAGACCCCAACCAAGCGGAGATAACCGATCTGGCGGAGCTTTTACTCTATGCGGCGAGCCGGGCCCAACACGTGAATGAGAAGATACGGCCGGCCCTAGCCCAGGGAATCCATGTGGTCTGCGACCGATTCACCGCCTCCACTTGGGCCTATCAGGGATATGGCCGCGGGCTAAATCTCCGACTCATTGCCCAGGTGACAGCTATCGCCGCAGACTACTGCAAGCCGGATCTCACCCTCTACCTCCGCGTCCCCAGAGAGGTGGCAATGCGCCGGAGGCAGCAGCGGGAACAGCACCCGGATCGCCTGGAATTGGCCGGGGACAACTTCCAGGACCGGGTTGCCCGTGGATACGAGAAGTTGGCCCACGAGGACCCGCACGGGGCCGCCGTGGATGGTGATCAGCCTCCAGAGGAGGTTGCCGGCGAAATATGGCGCCTCCTCATCGCCCGCTGGCCCCATTTCCCCGCCCCCACCCGAACTGCCAGCTGATCCGCCAACTGTGAAAGGGTCCCAGATGAGAAGATACATCATACTAATGGCCGCATCCTGCCTGTGGTCGCACACCCCGGCCCAGGCGGCAGCCATCGACCCGTACTCAGAGGTGAATGCCGGTTGGGAGCGCTTTAGCGACGTCTACCTGCACATCCTCGAAAACTACTACACCCACCTCGACCAAACCAGGGTCATGCGGTCGGCCATCGAGGGTATGATCAAAGACCTCGATCCGTATAGCCAGTTCTTCGATGAAGAAGGGTTGCGCCAACTACGCCAGGATACCACCGGAAAATTCGCGGGTCTGGGAATCACTGTCGGCATCAAGGACAGCTACCCCGTTATCATCGTGCCCATCGAGGAGACCCCGGCAGAGCGCGCGGGACTGCTGCCAGGCGATCAGATTGTCGAGATCGGAGGCAAGAACACCAAGGGATGTTCGCTGGATGACGTAGTGGGGATGTTGCGGGGGGACCCGGGCACCAAGGTGAATCTTAAGATGCACCGCTTTGGCCGGGAAGACTGGGAACAGGAGTTGGTCCGAGAAATCATCAAGATACGGAGCGTCAGCCTGACCCAGAACCTTCCGGGGGAGATCGGTTATATCAGCCTTAAGCAGACCCGCTTTTCCGAGGACACGGCCGGTGAGGTGGCTGAGGCGTTGCGGACCTTGAAGGCAGGGGCCGCCAAAGGGATCATCCTGGACCTGCGCGGGAACCCTGGCGGGCTGCTGAGCCAGGCCGTCGGGGTGGCGGAACTGGTACTCCCGAAGGGTGCGCCAGTAGTGACTATAAAGGAGAGAGAAAACAATAAGGAAGAGAAGAAGACGGCCAGCGGCCGTTCGGTCACCGAAAGCCTTCCCCTGGTGGTGCTGATTGACGGGGGAAGCGCGAGCGCGGCGGAGATCGTCGCCGGCGCCATTCAGGACAATGACCGCGGGATAATCATGGGTACGACCTCCTTCGGCAAAGGGTCCGTGCAAACCATCTTCGACCTTCACGAGGCCGAGGAGTCCGCGCTGAAGCTGACCACCGCGCTGTACTATACCCCCAGCGGCCGTTGCATCCACCGCCTGGGCAATTCAGAAAGCCGGAATCTCTCGCTCAAGGTCCCCTTTGGCGAGATCGAGTTGCCAGCCAGCGGAGTGCTCGAAATCCTTCTCAGGGCTGCGGACCCAATGCAGGCCGCCATTGAGTTAAAGAGCCGCTTCGACCTGGAGGAGTCGGTGGTGGTGCAATTACTGGCCGAACCGCTGGCAAGTCTGGTGGGGCAGCCGCCCAGGCGGCTAGCCGCGGAGGAGGAGAGGGAAAATAGCAAGAAAGATGCTGGAGGAAAGGAGACCCAGCAGGAGATTTTCTACACCCGCAAAGGCCGGCGGGTATTCGGCGGGGGTGGCATTGCCCCAGATGTGGTCAGCAAACCCTGGCCCACGCCCACTGTGGTCAGGGATCTCCAGAAAAACCGGATGTTCTTCGATTTCGCCATCGAATACGTGGGCAGGGACACCACCCTTAGCAGGCTCACGGTGGCCCCCGAAGTGGACGAACAGGTTCTGGCCGCGTTCGAGGCATTCGTCCGTCATCGCCGGGGGGGGACGACCAACTCAATGTTGAGTGGGGGATTTGCCGCGAAACGGGTAACAGAGCTGCGCCGGCTGGGAGAGGAATTAGGTTGGAGCCCTGAGACCATGACCCACATTGATAACCTGGAAGAGACCTTACAAGCAGAACAGAACGTAGGAATACTCAATTCGATAACCGAGCCCCATATCAGGGAAGCTATCAGGAGAGAACTCATCCTAAGGTTGCAAGGCAAGAAAGCCAGTCTGGTCGCGGAACTGGAAAACGACCCTCAGGTAAGCGAAGCAGCGATATTGCTCAAAGAGCCCCAGCGGTACACCCAACACCTCGTGTCGGCTGGCTCCAAGGAACATAAAGGAAATTAGCAGGATACATACAGTGAAAACAGAAATTTATATCAACGAGGGCATCCACGAATCGAGAATCGCCATCATCGAGGACGGGCAACTCGCCGAGATCTGGATCGAGCGGCCCGAAAACGAGCGCATGGTCGGCGACATTTATAAAGGTACAGTGAACGCCGTATTGCCCAGTCTCCAGGCCGCCTTCATCGAGATGGGCCTGGAGCGCACCGCGTTTTTGCAAGTCCGCGACATGATGGAGGCTGACTCAGCCGAATACGAGGAAGGGGGGGGGGGGGGGGGGCACCGCCGATCGCGGAGCTTCCCACTGATCCAGGATCTGTTGCGCAAAGGCCAGGAGTTGCTGGTGCAGATCACCAAGGAACCCATCAGCACCAAGGGCGCCCGGGTGACCACCCAAATCTCCTTGCCCGGCCGTTTCGTGGTCCTCGTGCCGGGGGGCGGGGAGTGGGTGGGGGTTTCGCGAAAGATCTCCAGCCTCCAGGAGCGCCGCCGGCTACGGGACATGGTCAGTGGACTCCGCCCCGAGGGGTACGCGGTCATTATCCGTACTGAAGGCTGCAAGAAGAGCGAAAGGGAGTTCCGTCGCGATATCCGGAATCTCCAGAAGACTTATGAGCGGATGGTGCGCAAGAGCAAGAAGCTTTCGCCACCGGTGTTGGTCCACAAGGAAATGGGCATGACCTCCAGCGTGATCCGTGACCTGTTCAACGAGAACGTCGAGCGGGTGGTGGTGGACGCCAAGGGGCGGTATCAGGAAATCATGGATTACGTGCGGGCGGTTTCGCCGGAACTGAAGAAGCGCATCGAGTACTACCGCGAGCGCCGCCCTATCTTCGATGCCTTCAAGATTGAGCAGGAGATCGAGAAGCTCAGTGACCGCGTGGTGTGGATGCGCAAAGGGGGCGGCTTGGTTATCGACCACGCCGAGGCCGGCACTTTCATCGACGTGAACTCCGCGCGCAGTGTCGGCACCCGCGACCAGGAGGAGAACAACCTCAACACCAACCTGGAAGCCGTCCTCCAGATCGCCCGTCAACTGCGCCTGCGCGATATCGGAGGTATCATCGTCATCGACTTCATCGATATGCACGAGGAGAAGAACCGCCGCAAGGTCATCGAGCGCCTAATCGAGGAGATGAAAAAGGACCGGGCCAAGGTGTCGATCAGCCCCCAGATCAGCGAGTTCGGCCTGGTGGAGATGACCCGCCAACGGGTGCGGCCCAACCTGCTCCACACCCATAGCGAGCCCTGCCCTACCTGCGACGGTACCGGCCGGGTGATGGGGCCGGACACCACCCTGACCAAGATCGAACGCTGGTTGCAGCGTTCGTACGCGGCCAGCGGCGAGCGCAAGCTGGTGCTGAAGATCAACCCGGAGGTCGCCGGCTATATGTTGGAGGACAAGGAGGGGCGGGTCAAAGCCCTGCGCAAGGCGACCAAGGCCAGGCTGGAGTTGCAGACCGACCCCACCCTCAAACCCCAGGAGTACCGCTTCCTTTCGGCGAAGAACGCAGTTGATTTGACGGGTACCTTCAACAATTGACAGGAAGGAATACAGCGATTATCTTTTAAGTCTTCCTTTTGTCCATTCCCGAGCGCAGGCCACTCTGGAGAAGAGCATGTACGTCATTGTAAAGATCGCCGGACAGCAGGTGCGGGCGGAAAAGGGGCGCAAGGTCATGGTCCCCAAGCTGGCGCTGGCCGAAGGCTCCCGCCACCGCTTCGCCGAGGTCATGCTGGTAACGGATGAGGGCAAGACCCAAGTGGGCGCGCCGCTGGTGGCCGGCGCCGCGGTCGAGGCCACGGTGGTGGCTCACGGCCGCGACGAGAAGATCGAGATCTACAAGATGCGACGCCGCAAGAACTACCGGCGCCGCAAGGGACACCGCCAGTACTACACCGAACTCAAGATCGAAGAGATCTTGTTGGCCAATTGAGGTCGCAGACGAGGAGCAGGAGTCATGGCGCATAAAAAAGGGGTAGGCAGTTCCAGGAACGGCCGGGACAGTAACTCTCAGCGTCTGGGGGTGAAGCGCTTCGGCGGCCAGCAGGTGACCGCCGGCAGCATCATAGTCCGCCAGCGCGGCACGCGCATCCATCCGGGCAACAACGTGCGCAAGGGTGGAGACGACACCCTTTTCTCCCTTGTCGATGGCACGGTCAAGTACGAGACGCAGGGCCGCAACCGCAAACAGGTGAGCGTCTACGTAGCCTGAGAGTCGGGGAAGCTTTTCTTCCGATACACTATGGCCACGCTTCCACCAGGTGGCCATTTGTATTTTCCGCACAGAGAGGGCGTATGAAGATCCACGAATATCAGGCAAAGGAGCTGCTGCGCTCCTATAAGGTGGCGGTGCCCAGGGGCGGGGCGGCCAGGATCCCCGAAGAAGCCGAGCGGATTGCCGCCGAACTGGGGGGCAGGGTGGTGATCAAGGCCCAGATCCACGCGGGCGGCCGCGGCAAGGGCGGCGGCATCAAGGTGGCAGAGAATGCGCAGGAAGCAGGCCAAATGGCCCGCCAGATCATAGGCATGAACCTGGTGACCCACCAGACCGGCCCGGAAGGGCAGAAGGTCAAACTGGTCTGGGTCGAGGCGGCCAGCGAGGTGACCAGGGAATTCTACCTGGGCATTACCCTGGACCGGGCCCAGGGGAAGTTGGTGGTGATGGCCAGCCAGGAAGGCGGGGTGGAGATCGAGGAGGTGGCGGCCCACAGCCCGGAGAAGATCCTCAGGGAGACGGTGGAGCCCGACGTGGGGTTGCAGCCTTTCCAGGCCATGCGCCTCGCCTTTGGGTTGGGCCTTAAGGACAAGGCCGTGCGTCAGGCGGCCAGCCTGATCGTCAATCTCTACCAAGCATACGTGGCCATCGACTGCTCCCTGGCCGAGATCAACCCGCTGGCGCTGACCCGCCAGGGCGAGATCATGGCCCTCGACGCCAAGATCGACCTCGACGACAACGCCCTCTTCCGACACGCTGACCTGCTGGCCCTGCGCGACACCGACGAAGAAGAGGAGTTGGAGATGGAAGCCTCCAAGTACCGGCTCAACTACATCAAGCTCAAAGGCACCATTGGCTGCATGGTCAACGGGGCCGGCCTAGCCATGGCGACCATGGACATCATCAAGCTAGCAGGCGCGGAGCCGGCCAACTTCCTCGACGTGGGCGGGGGGGCCAACGCCGAGACCGTGGAGAACGGCTTCCGCATCCTCCTCTCCGACCCGAGTGTCAAGGCGATTCTGATCAACATTTTCGGTGGCATCGTGCGCTGCGACCGGGTGGCCGAGGGGGTGATACAGGCGCGTAAGAATTTAAAAGTGCAGGTGCCGGTCGTGGTGCGCCTAGCGGGCACCAACGCCGAACTGGCCGGGCAGATGCTGGAACAGTCCGGCCTTAGTTTTGCCGTGGGCAAGGGACTTAAGGACGCCGCCGAAAAGGTGGTGACCGCCAGCCGGCAATCCAAGTGAAGGAGCAGCCATGAGTGTGCTGATAGACGAGAATACCAAGGTGCTGGTCCAGGGGCTCACCGGCAGGGAAGGGTCCTTCCACGCCCAGCAGATGAAGGAATACGGCACCAGCATAGTCGGCGGGGTAACCCCGCTCAAGGGTGGGCAGGAGGTGGACGGGGTGCCGGTGTTCAACACGGTGCGCGACGCCGTGGCCGCAACCGGAGCGTCGGCCTCCATCATCTTTGTGCCGCCCGCCTTTGCCGCGGATTCGATCATCGAGGCGGCCGACGCCGGCCTAGAGCTGGTGGTCTGCATCTCGGAGGGGATTCCGGTGGCCGACATGGTCAAGGTCCGCCAATACCTCCAGCCGCGTTCGACGCGTCTGATCGGCCCTAACTGCCCCGGGGTCATCTCGCCGGGGAAATCAAAGATGGGGATCATGCCCGGTTTCATCCACCGGCCAGGTCGCGTGGGGGTGATCTCGCGCAGCGGCACCCTCACCTATGAGGTGGTGGGGCAGTTGAGCGAGCGGGGAATCGGGCAGTCCACCTGCATCGGCATCGGCGGGGACCCGATCATCGGCACCCAGTTTCTCGACGCCATCAAGCTGTTCAAACAGGACCCGGATACCGATGCGGTGGTGATGATCGGAGAGATCGGCGGCAGCGCCGAGGAGGAGGCCGCCGCCTATATCCGCCGCGGCTACGACAAGCCGGTCATCGGCTTCATCGCCGGCCGCACCGCCCCTCCGGGGCGCCGCATGGGACACGCCGGGGCGATCATTGCCGAGGGCAAGGGTACGGCGGATGACAAGATTACGGCGCTAAAAAAGGCGGGTATACGGGTCTGCGAGAGTCCGGCCGAGATCGGCGAACGGGTGGCCGAGGCGGTCAGTTAAGCCAGGGGATGGCGGGTCGGGCTTTGGCGGGAAGCGGCATGATGGGCTGCTGCCGCCGCAAGCGCAGCGCCGCGGCGGCAAAAACGAGGACGAGCGCCAACACCACCGGCAGGGAATAGGGGTGGTTGGCCCCCAGAGTCTCGATGCCCCAGCACACCTTCAGGTTGAGGCCGGCAAAGGAAAGGGTGTTGTTAACCATGTGGGCCAGGATGGCCGGGTAGATGCTGTGGGTCCAGTAGACCAGCATCCCCAGCAAAACCCCCAGCAGGACCAGGGTGGGAAACTGCCAGGGATTGAAATGTACCAGGGCAAAGGACACCCCGGCCCCGACCACAGCCAGCCGCGGACCGCGGTGTACATAAAGGCCGGCAAAGACCAGGCCGCGGAACAGCAGTTCCTCCGCAATGCCCGGGATGATCACCACGGCAAACAGGCCAAAGACCAGGGATGGCAGGTCGCCGGCCAGTTGCACCTCGATGATATTGCGCTGGATGTGCAGGGGCAGAGGGTGGCCCAGGCTTCCGAGGAGGCGGCCGCAGTAGAGGTCGAACTGACTGATAAGCAGGCTACCGCTGAGCGCCAGGGGCAGGGTCAGCAGCAGGCAGCGCCGGGGGGTGGCGTTGAACAGGAGCAGGCTTTCGCCTGGGCCCCCGTGCCGTCGGGCAAAGAGCAGCACCAGGCCCAGCACTGCAAGCTCGGTGGTGATGAGCCCGAGCTGGGGCGAGTGCCACTTCGAAAAAATAGGGAACAATAGCAACTGGGCCAGAAACGCCGTGGCCAGGGCCAGGTAGAGGATGCTTCTCAGCGAGGGGTAAACCATAAACGGCACGAACCAAGAGGCCCTCTCCGCTCAAGTGCGGGGAGGGCTTCTGCGTTTGGCGGGAATTACAGCTCAGTGGTGGTGCTCGACCTCCGGGGCCATGAAGTGCAGCTGGCCGTTGTGGCAACTCATGCAGTTGAGGGTTTGGCCGGCGCCGGGCAGGGGCAGTTTCTTCTGATAGGTCTTGTCGCCCTTTGCCAGGGCCAGTTGGATGCCGGCCGAGTCGCCCTGAGCCACGTACTGGGCGCTGATCTTGACCTGGTGATGCCCGTCTACAAAGGAGATTTCGCCGCTGCCCTTGTGGGCCAGGCTGTCTACCAGCACCTGCTTCATCTGGCGGGTGATGCGTTTGTGCTCGGTGTCGGCTTTGTAGTTGAGTTTGCCTCCCTTTTTTAGATGGCAGGCCTCGCACTTGACGCCCAACGCCTGGGAGATACCTTTCATCGCCTTCAGGGTTTCCTGCTGATTGGCCCCAAAAATAGTTTTTCCCTCCTGAGCATGGCCCGCCGCGGCCATCACCGCTGAAACGAGCGGTCCCAGAAACAGCGTCAGCCCGAGATTTAAGTGCCTGGTCAAGGCGCTATCTCCTTGCGAAGGGGTTTGCGGCGCAGGGGAAGATAGGTGCGCGCCGCTGTCTTCGTCAATACCGATTGTAACCACCTTCAGCGGGCAGCCCCAACCCTTTTCAGGTAGCCGCGCGTGCGGTTGTACCACCACAGGTAATCGAAGCAGAGGTCGGGAACGTACCACCGCAGGCAGCGTTCGGTGGCCCAGCGGATGGGATAATAGAGCCCTGGCAGCAGCGCCAACTGAAAAAACAGACGCCTGAGGGAGAAAATGGGTCCGGACAGGAAATTGAGGCGCAGCAGTGATGCCAGTCCGGGGTGCCTGCCCAACAACACCGGCAGGGAGCGCTGCCCATAGGTGTACATAAGTTGGCAATGCTGGCGAAAGGGCCGCAGATGGTGATGCACGGAGCGGGCCCGGCTGGCAAAACAGAAGAGGGACCCATCCTGGTGCAGCCGATAGCCCAGTTCGAGGTCCTCGCCGCCGTAGGCGGTTAAATCCTCGTCGAAGAGGCCCACCCGCAGGAGTTGCTCCCGCCGCACCGAGGAATTGCCCGTGACAAAACACTTGTAGGGCACCTCCTGCCCCTCTCCGATGCGGTGCACCCCCCGGCTGTTGAGGTAGCGGGTGAAGGCGCTGGCGGGGACTTGCGGGCCAAAACGGATATGCCCGATGGCCACCACGCCTGCCTGCTGGTGGACCTGGGCGTGGGCTTGAAGGAATCCCGGCTCCACAGTCATGTCGCTGTCGAGGAAGACCACGATCTCTCCCTTGGCGGCGCGAATGCCGGTATTGCGGGCCCTGGCCCGCCCCTGGTTGGCGGCGTGGCGGAGAAGATGCAAAGAAAAAGGACCCGCCGCCTTGGGATACCTCTCGGGGTCGAAGGCCGACGAGGCGTCGTCCACCACGATGATTTCGAGCGCCTCGGCCGGATAATTCTGAACGGCCAGGCTCTGCACTGCTGCCAGCAGGCGCTCGGGCTCGTTGTAGGTGGGAATTACCACGCTGATGGAGAGCGGGGGTTCCATTCTGGCTTAGAGCCCGGCGTACACCGCCAGCAGTCTGGGGGCTTCCTGCTCCCAGTTGTAGCGGCGGGCAGCGGCCAGTGCCGCTTGACGATAGGCCGAGGCGCGGGCTGGGTCGGCGAAAAAGCCCTCGATCTGGGCGCGGACCTCTTCCGGATCGTTTGGGTTGGCCACCAGGCCGGCTGCCGATTCCTCGATTACGGCCCGCATATCGGGAAAGTCACTGGCCAGCACCGGCAGGCCAGCCATCAGGTATTCGAAGAGTTTGTTGGGCAGAGAATAGTAAAAGCTCCTGCCTTTGCCTTTGATCAGGCACAACCCCAGATCGGCGGAACAGGTATAGGAATGCAGTTCGGCAAAAGGCACCCTGGGGACGAAGTAGACCCGGTTCCCCAGGTCGCGTTCGCGCACCTGCGCCTTGAGGGCCGTCTCCCTTGGGCCGTCGCCGACGAGGACAAAGGCGAGGTCCTCGCCTAAACCACCGAAGGCGTCGATCTGTTCGGCCAGGCCGTTGTCGGTGAGAAACCCGCCCTGGTACAATACCACCCGGCGGTCGGCGGCCAATCCGAGTTCAGCCCGAATCCGGTCGCTTGGCACCGGAGAGCGGTAGAGCGGCAGGTTGCGCACCACCACCACCTCTTCCAACCCGTACTGCTCCTGCAGGGACCGGGCGATGGAGGTGCTTACGGCAATGGTGCGATGGACCCGCCGTATGAGCCGGCTTTCGAGCAGGGCCCAGAATTGGCGTATCGCGGGGCGGTTGACCAGGGAGGATTGTTCGGTCCAGTACTCGTGAGAGTCGTAGATCAATGGCACATCGAATCTTCTGGCCGCGGCCGCGGCCGGCCAGAGGGCATCCAGGTCATGGGCGTGATAGGCGTCGGCCCGCGCCGCCAGCAGCAGTTGCTTCGCCTGCCGCCAGAAGTGCGGATAGGTGAGGCGCAGCGAGCCCGAGCGGTCGATGGGAATCAGGTAGAGTTCGACCTTCCCCCATCCCTGTAGGGGAGCTGGATTAAAGACCGAAGAGACAATGGACACGCGGTGACCTGCTTGGCACAGGCACTGGGCTTCGCGAAAGACGCGGTAGTCGAAGCGCAAGTCGCCGAATACCGCCATACTGATGTGCATGAGCTTTCAGAAAGGAAAATAAAAACGCGCATCCCAAAGATGGACTGCGCGCAGGAGAAAATCAAGGAGTGTGGCAACTGAAGGGTGAGATCAAAAAGCTGTTGCTGAGATCTTCAAACGAGGCGGTGCGGGGAGGAAATTTCTGAAGACCTCAGAAACTCGAAGAGGGGGAATCGAGCTCCAGCATGATTGATCACCACGCTCGACAAATCGCCACACTCGGTCCTTTTTTTATTTGTGACCGAGCCTCACGCTCACTTGCGAGCTTGAAGCCAAAGGCCTCTAGAATACCACCCGCATACATGTAATTTAAACACACCGCTGTGTGTTGTCAAGGCAATTCTCGCAGAGGAACAACACCGGCGGGTTTATATAAACCCTCAAGTGTGTGTAGACAGGTTCCGCTTGCGGCGCCCTGCTTTTGGACTAAATTGTCCCCATGGCCGCGATGAGGAAGAACGATAGACCTGGCAATGAGATGCGCTTTGCCGACCTGATCCGGGACGCCCGGACCCGGAAGCGGCTCAGCCAGCGCCAACTCGGGGAGCAGATCCTGACCCCAGGCCGCCCCAAAGGCATATGGAATACTTATATAGGCCAGATCGAGAAGGGGGATAAGATCCCTTCGGACGAGATCTGTAAGAAGTTCGCCGAGGTGCTCGAACTGGACCTGACCCAGGTATTGCTGGCGGCCTACGAGGCGCGGGTCGGTTTGACGGGTTCCGACGAGGCCATCGGCCTGTTCCAGAAAATGCGCCAAGTGCTATACGATCCCGTGGTTCAGCGCCTGCTCGATGCAGGGGATACCATCGAACCGCAAATCCTCGATGCGCTGACCAACTCCGATATCCGCAAAGTCCTGGCAGAAGAAAGCTGGCGCGAACTGCTGGTGCGCTGTTATCGCCTCAAGGGCAAACGGAACATCCTGGCGCTTTTGGCCCTGGTCGAGTCCATGTCAGACAAACAATGGAAGGGCTTGATCAGCATGCTAGACGCCATGGGGCTGGAGGTTGGCGAATAGGAGTGCCGGGGGGCCACCTCAGGGGGTCTGGCCCTGAGCTTCTGCTTGGGCCTGGGCGGCCTGGGCCTGGGCCCGCGCTAGCGCCTCTGCCAGGGCCTGCTGTTCGGCCTGAATCCGGGTTCCTTCCCGAACGGAAAGCATCTTGAGCACCTGATCGCGGATGAAGGGGTTGGTGTCCTTAAGGGCGCTCAGCAGATACCGGTTGGCGTACTTGTCCTCCATCTTCCCCAACAACTCGACCGCCTGTAGGCGGATGCCGGGGTCGTGGTCCTTGAGAGCCATGCCGAGGGCCTCGGCCACCTCGCGCTTAAGCTTGTTGCTCTTGCTCTGTCCGAGGACCCCCAGCACCTGGACGGCCTGGGCCCGCAGATTCAGGTCCCTATCCCCCAGCGCTTTTACTAGCACCTGCGTTGTGGGAATCTCCTTTTCTTTTCCCAGCAAGGGCACGTACTTGATAGGGGGAAGGGTGCGCACGGCGCAGCCGGTGGTAGCCAGAGAAAGCCAGAGGCCCAGGAGAACCGGGCAGAACTGCTGGAGCCGGCTGAGCCAGGACGGGGGCCGAAAGGTGGGAGCGGAGGAACGCATGGTGTTATTATCGGTTGGTTTTTCTAGTTCTTAAGCTGGGAACTCCGGGCAGGGGGCAATAGTCTATTCTCTCAACCACTGCGGTTCAAATATCGCCTTGCCAGGGAGGTAATTATTGCATTGAGGTGTGAAGAGTTTGAGGAGTATCTGTCGGATTACATAGAAGGCGGTACCAGCCTGGAACAGGCCGAGAAAATGGAGCTGCATACCTCGCGGTGCCCGGCGTGCCTGGCCACGACTCAGGGGGTGCGGCAGGTGCGCGAAGAGTTGGGCCTCCTGGCCCAGAAAGGCCCTACGGCTAGTTTCAGGTTGGGGCTGTGGCCTCAGGTGCAGGAGCGCCTGGCGATCAGACAAGAGCGCCGCTGGCGCAAAGTGACTTGGGCCTTTGCCCTCGGGGTTGTCCTGCTCATCCTGCTGTGGCCTGAACCCCAGGACCAGATCGAAACCCGGGAATACGCCTCCTGGGGCACTCCCGCGTACCAGGAATACTCGCAACGGGCAATGTCAGGCCGCAACCAGCCTCTCAGGGAACAGTTCCCCGAACGCGCTTATTCTGGAGTACACGCCCAGGCCCAGGTACACCTGACGGCCTTCTGAGATCCCGGCAGTTGGGAAGTGGCCACTCAGTCAGACGGGAGCTTGAACTCCCCTTTGGCGATGGCCTGCTCCAACTCGCGGTGGAAGAGGCTGTCCAGATGGGTGGTGAGTTTCCAGCCCTTGCCCTCGCGAATAAAATAGAAAAAGGGCGAGGTCTGGGGAGAGGCCAGGGTGGTAGAGTCGAAGAGCAGGTAGCCGATGCGGTCATTGATCGGTTTTTCCTGGGCGATCTCCCGGCGCAGGGCGCTTTGCAACTGTTCCGGGTGTTCCCGCCATTCCCTGGCCAACGCAGCGCGATCCCCCTGATAGACGGTGTTCTGGTAGTTGGCGCTCAGGCAGGACCAGAGCATGTCCAGGTCACCGGCGGCGATGGCATTTTTGTAGGTCTTAAAGGTGGCTGCCGGCGTGGAAAAAGCGGGGTCTTCGCCGCCGCAGGCAGCAAAGAGGGTTAGGGCAGCCAGCAGCAGATACCGCCCTAAAGCAGCAGAACCCGAAGACCGGTGGCGCACGGTCGGGGTGGGGAGGGGGTGGGCGGCGGGGCAAATCCCCAGTCGCGGGGTGCCGGCCGCAGGGCTCGCGCTCAGGGTCTGCTCCGGTTCACCAGCAATTCGATCTGGTCGCGTAGTTTGGCCGCTTCCTCGTACTGCTCGCAGAGCACCGCCTGTTCCAGCCTGGCCTGAAGCAGGCTGAGCAGATCCGCAGGGGAGGCGGGTTCAATCACTTCGGCGATCTGCGCGGTTGCGGGGTTCTCTGCCTGTTGCCGCAGCCTGGCTTTTACCGAGGCGACGGCCTGTTTCCTGGTTGTCACCAGATGGGGCTCCAGGTCGCTGAAACGGGTGATGGCCTCCGAGATCTGCGCTTCCCCTTCCTCGGTCTCGTATCCCACCAAATCGAGCAACTCCCTGGTGACAAAGATGGGCGCCCCGGTGCGCAGGGCCAGGGCGATGGCGTCGCTGGGGCGGGAGTCCAATTCGCGCAACTGCCGATCCGTTTCGATAGTGATGCGGGCGTAGTAGATCTGTTTGCGGGCGGTGTGGATGAGCACCCGGCGCAGGGGCGCGGACAGACGGTTTAGGATGGAGGTGAGCAGGTCGTAGGAGATGGGCCGCGAGGGTTCTTCCTGTTCGAGGTGCATCTGGATGGCCGCGGCCTCGAACTGGCCGATGGCGATGGGCAGCAGGAGCGGGCGCGGGCCGGACTTCTCGCAGAGCCAGAGCAGGGGGCGCTCGATTTTCAGATAGGGGCTCACCTTGACCACAGACATTTCCACTACGGACTTGTCGTCCATTTCCCTAACCTCCAATTAATTTGCAGGGTTGCAAGACGGAGGGGCTCAGGTGGCGGTCTGCTGCTCGATGCCAGCGATCTGGTCGCGCAGACGGGCAGCCTCCTCGTAGGCCTCTTCGGCAATGGCCTGGCCGAGGCGTTTCTTGAGCAGTTCGACGTGGCTGAGGGATTCGGCCGGGGAGAGGGATGGGGGCAGTGGCAACGCCTCGGGGATCTCGGGGGTGGCCGCAGGCAACTGGAGGGCCCGGGGAATGTCCTCGGCGGACCAGGGGCGGCCGGCTTCGGCCAGCACCGCCGGCGCCGCGAAGATGGGGGCGGCGGTGCGCAGGGCCAGGGCGATGGCGTCGCTGGGGCGGGAGTCCAGCGAAACCACGCTGCCGTCCCGGCTTTCCAGGAAAACCTTGGCGTAAAAGGTGCCCTCGTGCAGATCGGTGATCTCGATCTTCAGCACGCGGGCTTCGATCTCCCCAATCAGGGCGCAGGCCAGATCGTAGCTGATGGGGCGCAGCGGCTTCTGGTTGTTGTGGGCCATGGAGATCGCAATGGCCTCAAAGGGGCCAATAACGATCTGGAGACAAGTGTCTCCCTCTTTCCGCCTGAGCAGGAGGCGGGGGTAGGATTGGGCGTTAAGGTAAACCCCGCCCACCACCATTTCGACCATAATCACTACCGGGATTGGGGCTGGCTAAAGTCAAAGGTGGTGAAAATATAACACGGTGCGGAAGTCAGTGTCAAACAACCGGAATGTCCCCTGGGGCAGGGACCAGGGCAGGGTCAGGCAGGGGGATCTGCCTCGCTGGCCGCCAGCTTCTGTTGGAGCAGGGCGATCTCCTGTTGCAGTTGCTTCTGCCGACTCTGCAGCCACCAGATGTAGCCAAAAAAGATGATCCAGATGGCGGTGTAGCCGGCGAACAGGTAGGGAAGGGTATCCATCGCTATCTCTTTTCCTCGGGGAGCAGCGCCTCGGCCTGCCGCCGCAACTGGGCCAGCAGCCGCGATCCTTTTTCGAGCTGACACCGCCAGTGCAGCAGATAAAAAAAGAAACAGAAGAGCGCCAGGTTGGAGGCGTACTTGGTGTAGGCCATGTGGGGGTCGAGGGAGACCTGTTGAGGGTGGAGTTGTTGTTCGGGAGTCCACAGTTCGATTGAGAAGTGGACCAGGGGCACGTTGACGAAGCCGACGATCCCCAGGACGGCGGCGAGGCGCCGGGTCTGCAGGGGCCGGGTGCCGTAGGCGCGCACCATCAGATAGGCGACGTACATGGTGAACATGATTAGCATGGAAGTGAGGCGGGGCTCCCAGCGCCACCAGGCCCCCCAGATAGGTTTGGCCCAGATGGGGCCGGTGATTAGGACGATCAGCGAAAAGACCACCCCCAGTTCCGCGGCGCTCAAGGCCAGCTGGTCCCACTTCTCCTGCCGGGTGCGCAGGTACTGGATGCTTGTGATAAAAACGATGAAGAAAGCCAGGAAGGAGGTCATGGCCGAAGGCACATGGAAATAGAAGATGCGCTGGACCACGCCCATCTGGGCCTCGGTGGGTGCGTAGATGAACACCATGTACAGGGCCAGGCCCATGCTGAGGAAGACGAGGCCAGCAAAAAGCCCGGATAGCCGACTGGACATAGGAATCACTCCTCGACGACGTGGTCGAACAGGATCAGGGACAAGGCGGAGAATAACACCCAATAGACACCCAAGATACGCAAGTAGGGAAAATATTCCTCGGGATTCCGCTCCTGAAAGATCATGGCGGTGGTGCCCACGCAGGAGATGATGACCGGCGCGACCATGGGCAAGAGCAGCAGGGGCAGGAGCAGCTCCCGCAGGCGCAGGTTGCTGCATAGCGCCGCAAACAAGGTGCCCACCGCCGAGAGGCAACCTGCGCCCAGGGCAAAAACCCCCAGCAAGGGCAGCAGGTACGCCTCCAGGGAGAGATTGAAGAAGAGGGCGAAGAAAGGCAGGGCCAGCAGCTCGACGACTAAAAGGAAGAGGAGGTTGCCCGCCATCTTGCCCAGGTAAACCGCCCCGCGGCTGACAGGGGCGGCCAGCAGGGCGTCGAGGCAGTTGTTCTCCTGTTCGGCGGCAAAGGTGTGGTGCAGGCCGAAGAGGCTGGCAAAAACAAAGGCCGACCACAACACCCCCGGGCCAATCTGGTGCAGGGCCGCCCCGCCCAGCTCAAAGGAGAAGTTGAAGACCAGCAGGGTCAGCAACACGAAGAACACCATGGTGCTGAGCCGTTCCCTGGTGTGCCACTCGGCCAGCAGGTCCTTGCGCAGCACGGCCATCGCGGCGCCCCAGAAGCCGCGCTCCTCGCCCAGTGCCGGTCTATCCAAGGTGCTGCTCATAGAGGCTCCCCAGCTCCGCCGTGCTGCCGCCCGACCAGGGGGCATCGTACCCGACCCGACCGCGCCGCAGGATGACCAGGCGGTCGGCCAGATGGACGGCCTCTTCCAGATTGTGGGTGACCAGCACGCTGGTGCTACCCCGCTCTTTGAGCTGGATCAACTGCTGGCTCAGGGCCGCGGAGGCCCGCTGATCCAGGCCAGTATAGGGCTCATCGAAAAGCAGCAGGGACGGACGGTGCAGGGTGGCCCTGGCCAGGGCCAGGCGCTGCTTCATGCCCCGGGAGAAGGTGCGGACGCGATGGTGCTGGCGTTCCCCAAGTCCGGCGGCGTCCAGGGCCTGGTCGATGCGTTTTTCCGGGGCAGCCAGGCCGTAGAGGCGAGCGGTGAAACGCAGGTTCTCGCGGGCGCTCAGATCGTCGTAAAGCAGGGTGGAGTGGGAGAGCAGGCCCACCGCGGACCGCGCAGCCGGGGTGTAGTTGGGTTCGGCGCCGGCCACTAGCACCCGCCCCCGGGTGGGTTTGCTCAGGCCGGCCAGCAGGCGCAGCAGGGTGCTTTTGCCCGCCCCGTTGGCGCCCAGGAGGAGCACAAAGGTCCCACGGCTGACGCGTAGGTTGACCTGGGCCAGGGCGGTGAAGTTGCCGAAGTCCTTCTCGACCTGCTCCAGGCAGAGGACCTCATCGGGATTCATCCCGGGCATCCAGGAGGCGGTAGAGGGCCAGGGTCTGGTCGAAGAGGCGGGCCCGCTGGGCGCGGTACCGAGGATCGCCGGGCCGGTCCTGGTAGGTGTCGTCCAGCTGCGCGAGCTGTTGCAGCAGGGCCTGGCGCTGGGCTTGGAGGGTTTCGCGCGAAAGCAGCGCCGCGGTCGTGGACTTTGGGCAGGTAGGGGCCTGGCGGACCACCACCAGGGGGCCAAAAACAGCGGCCAGACCGCCTATTCCCAGGGCCACCCACTTGAGCACCCAGCCCAGGGCCCGCGGGGTGGGCACTGGAATGCGGAGGTCCCGGCCGGCGGATAGATTCTCGGCCCGCATCCGGCGGTAGTTCTTGCCCTGGATGGGAATCTCGCCCAGGTCTGCGAAGGGAGGCTCGGGGGCTAGGGTGGCGGGAAAGACAAAAACCTCCAGTGCGGCGGTAGGGTACACCACGCGGTGGAGGTACTCCCCATCGAGCTGGGCCGGGTCCACCTGAAAGGAGAAGGCGATCTGGGTGCTGCCCGGAGGCAGGGGCTGGCTGTCAAAGGCCAAGGTCTCGCTGGGCTGGATCAGGTCGCCCGAGAAACTCTGGAGGCTGAAGGCGCCGGAAGGCAGCGAGAACTCCGTCACCTGCCGCAGTTCGCCTTGTCCGCTGCCGGCGTACGCCTGGTCCCCCCGGTTCTCGACCTGGGCCATCTGGGTCACCTCCATCCCGTTTTCACCCAAGACCAGAAAGACCTGGATGGCGCTGATCGAGATCTGGTCAGCCGAACCCCCGGCGTCAAATACCTCGAGGATGACCTCCCGTGTATCCCCTACCCGCAACTCCGAGGAAGGGAAGGGCAATCCCTGGTAGTGGGCTACCAGGACAAAGATGAGATCGGTGGTGATGAAGGGCCCAGCAAAGGAGAAGCGGCCTTCGGCGTCGGTGTCCTTGCGCAACACCTCGCTGAGCTGGCCGCCCTGGGACAGGAGAAAGGCAACCCCGACGCCGGGCACCCGGGCGCCGGTGGCGGGATTGACCACGTACCCTTGCACGGTGTCGGCGCACAAGGCAGGGGCCAGCAGCGACAGGGCCAGCAGGATCAGCAGAAGGTGTTTCACGCCGTCGCGGCTTTGGCGAAGCGCGCGCCGCAGCGGGAACAGAAGCAGTCAGCCGGCTGCCGCTGGGCGCCGCAGGAGGGACAATGGGTCTGGTCCTTGCGGCGCAGGGCCCGGAGGTCTTTTTCGACGCGCTCGGCCAAACCCCTGCCCTGGCGGGACGCCCCCCCGAACTGATCCAACTGCTGCAGAACCTTCATGGCCTCGGCCTCGAACTGCTGGCGGAACCGCTGGTACTCGCCCTCGGGCAGCTTGCCCATGGCCTGGTCGAACTCAATCTCCTTGATGGATGCCAGCAGTTGCTCCCGGCGCTCGATCAGGCGCTGGTGCTCGCCTTCCCGCAGCCGGTGGGGAGCGGCCGCGCTTAACAGGGGGTAGCCGACGTAGAAGACCAGGCCGACCAGCAGCAGGAGGCAGATGATGGGGACGAGCAGTTCCATAGCTCACTCGGCGTCGAAGTCTCTCAGTTCCTGCTGGAGGCGCTGGTTGTACTCAGGAGAGCCGGTGGCAGCGGGCACGGGTTGCGGTTGGGGGTGGTCCCGCCGCCACTTGAGCAACACCGCCCGCACCAGGGCGACCCCCAGGATCAGCGCGGTGATGGGAGCGATCCAGGCTAGCAGCTTGTACCCTTCCGGCGGGGGCGAGGCCAGCACCATCTGGCCGTAGCGCGAGACATAGTCGGCTATGATCTCCTCCCCGGTCTTGCCCGCGTCCAAAGCGGCGCCAATGGTTTCGCGCTCGGGGACGGCGAATTCGGTGCAGGTGCAGGTGGCTAGGGACTCGCGGTTGCACGAGCTGCACAGACAGACCAAGTCCTTGGCCACCACCTTAATCTCCTCGGGGGTGGCGGCGCCGGCCGAAGGTACGGGTCCCAGCCCGGCCACCACCAGGCAGCACACCAGCGCCGCGGCGCTCAAAGATCGGGCGGCCTCAAGCATGGGTGGGGGCTGTTCCCGGGCCAAAGAGGAAGTCGGCCTGCCGCACCGAGGCGCGTTCCAGGGCCGCCAGCCGCCTTTCGCGGGCTGTGGGCCACATGGCCCACAGCGAGGCCAGCACAAAGAGCAGGCCCCCGCCCCACACCCAAGTGACCAGCGGATTGACGTAGGCCTGGAACTTGGCGCTGCCGTCATCGGAGATGCCTACCAGGATTAGGTAGAAGTCCTCGCGGAGGCTGGAGTAGATGGATACCTCGGTGGTGGCCTGCTCGTGGGTCTGGTAGAAGTTGCGGGAGGGCAGCAGGGTGCCGAGGAACTCCCCCAGGCGCGAAAGCTCGAGGCTGGCGGCGACCACCGACATGTTGGCGTCCTGGGTCTGGACCAGATCCCAGTACTGGAGGGTATAACCGGCAACGTGGGCAGTCTCGCCCCGGTGGAGGACAAACTCCTTGTCGGTGGTGAATGCCTGGCCGGTGAAGCCGATGAAGAGCATCACCATGGACAGATGCACCAGGTAGCCGCCGTAGCGGCGACGGCTCTTGCTCAGCAGGCGGACCAGGGCCTGGCCGTAGGGCTCGCCGGTGCTGTGCTGCCGCGCCCCGGCGCCGCGGTGAAATTCAAGAGCGATGGAGGCGACGACAAAGACGCATAGACTCAGGGAGATCAGGGCATAGATATCGCGCACCCCGGCGATCAGCAGGAGTGCGGCGGCTGGCAGGGCCGCCCCCACGGGCACGGCGAAGTTGCGCCGGAGACTCTCGGTGGAGGTGCGCCGCCAGGCGAAGAGCGGCCCGGCGCCCGTGAGCAGGAGCAACACCAGGCCGATGGGCACGTTGACCTGGTTGAAGAAGGGCGGCCCCACGGTGATCTTCTCGTCGGTGAGGGCCTCGGAGATCACGGGGAAGAGGGTGCCCCACATTACGGCGAAGAGCATGCCCAGCAGAATCCAGTTGTTCAACAAGAATGCAGTCTCGCGCGAGATGAAGGACTCCAGCCGCGATTCGGCCCGCAGTTCGGGGAGCCGACTGAGCAGCAGCAGGGCGGAGCCCAGGATGGCTAGCCCCAGGAAGACCACGAAGAAGGGACCGACGTTGGACTGGGCAAAGGCGTGCACCGAGGAGACGATCCCGCTGCGGGTGAGGAAGGTGCCGAAGATGCACAGGCAGTAGGTGAGGACAACCAGCACCATGTTCCACACCTTGAGCATGCCCCGCCGTTCCTGGATCATGATGGAGTGGAGAAAGGCCGTGCCGGCCAGCCAGGGGACTAGTGAGGAATTCTCGACCGGGTCCCAACCCCAATAACCGCCCCACCCCAGCTCGACATAGGCCCATTTGCCCCCCAGGACCAGGCCGGCGCCCAGGAAGGTCCAGGGGATCAGCATCCAGCGCCGGGCCGCCAAGAGCCAAGCGCTATCCAACTGGCGGCTGATCAGCGCGGCGATGCCAAAGGCAAAGGGCACACTCATGCCCACCATGCCCAGGTAGAGCAGGGGGGGATGGATAGCCATCAGTGGGTGCTGCAAGAGCGGGTTGAGCCCCCGGCCGTCGGCGGGCACAAAGGGCATTTTCTTGAAGGGATCGGCGGCGAAAAGGTTGAGCAGCACAAAGAAGAAGCCGGTGATGGCCAGCGTACCCACCACATAGGGCATCAGCGCCCGGTAGCGGTGGCGGTTGAAGAGAACAGTTGCAGCGGTGAAGAGCGAGAGGATCCAGCCCCAGAAGAGCAGGGAGCCGTTTTGCCCTCCCCACAGGGCCGATATCACATAAAGAGTGGGCATGTCGCGGTTGCTGTTCTCGGCGACGAACTGGACCTCGAAGTTGTGCGTAAAGAGGGCGTGCCATAGGACCATTACCGAGATGGTCAGCAGTCCGGCGTAGGCCAGGGCGGCGTGTTCGCCGCTGCGGATCAGGGGCAGGTGCTGGCGGTGGGCACCGGCGGCAGAGAAACCGATGGCGCAGCCGGCGGCCACCAAGGCCAGGCAAAGAGAGAAGTAGCCGATTTCGATCATGAGTTGCACCCTCAGAGGGGTTGTTTCTCGTTGAGGGTCTTTATGTGGTCATCGTAGCTTTGGCCCTCGTATTTAGAGGGACATTTAGCGAAAACCACCTGGGCGTCGAAGAGTTGCTGGTCGGCCTTGTAGTGGCCTTCGAGCACGACGATGGCCTTGTCCTTAAACGTGTCGGGTAGCACCGTATTGCCCGTATAGCGAACCGCTAGCTGGTGTTCGCCATCGGTGATGGTAAAATCCGGGCGATGGTTGTACTCATCCCATTTGATCGATCCGGCCACCACCGTGCCGCCGCCCAATTGCAGGCGCTTGCCCTGGAAGTCCCTGTGGCCCAACTGCTCCATTAAGGTTGGGAGGGTCAGATGCATGGCGGCCGATTGCTGCACCCCGCTGGCAAAGAGGTAGATTAGACCGGCGGCGATCACAAGGGAGCCAAAGACGAACTGGTATTTTTTCACGGTGCCGGTCTCCTGTGCCAAAGAAATCCAGGGAATTCCTTCCTCAATAACTGTGCCGCCGCGCAACCCCGAAGGCGATAACGCGCAACCGGGCCGCAAAAGCAGAGACGGTTTTCCAATTGTTACCGTGGTACTAAAACAGATGCCCTGCTCTGTGGCGCGTGAGGCCCAGCGGTGCAGGTGCAGGGCCGGCGGGACAACAGCATCTCAGTCCACGAGGCGTTAAAATCTGCCTATTTCCCGGCCGGAGCGCAAATGAGCACAAAAGGCCGGTCGGCCAGCCGGGTCAGGATCAGGGTGACTGCTTGTCCCTCCTTAGGAAGGCCGAGTAGCTGGCGCAGTTCCTGGGGTTCGATGGGGAAACGCCTTTTCTTGATCTCCGCGGGAAAAAGGCCCTGCTGGAGGAGGAAGCGGCGCAGCCCCTTGAGACTGAAAGGAAGGCAGTGCCAGAGGCGATAGACCCGCGCCAGGGGAGAGAGGATTGGCGCGGCGCCGCTGAGGTAGGCGATCTGCGGGTCCAGTTTCCAGGCGTCGAGTTTTCGCGCCAACTCGTCGAGCAGATGGGCCCGCACCAGGGCCGGATCGGGATCGTAGACAAAGGGGCCGGGCGGGGCGACGGGCACAGTGGGGCCAGGGGCGGCGAACAGACTGTGAGGGCCCGGCAGCACGGTGGCCCGCCGCCGGACCCCGGCCAGAGACCCGAAATAGAGC
This sequence comes from Candidatus Handelsmanbacteria bacterium, assembly GCA_016867395.1. GTDB lineage: Bacteria > Latescibacterota > UBA2968 > UBA8231 > UBA8231 > SICG01. Next base: position 11,798 of record VGJS01000030.1, on the reverse strand, counting down.
ACCGCCTCGCGGCACTGATGGCCGGCGGAGATGAACTCCACCTCACAGTCGCCGGGCAGTTCAGCCTCGTCGATGCACGGGGCCACCTTGACCATCACCGCCGGAGTGGCGCGGCAGAGTTCTTGGACAAAGGAGAGGGGGGGCGCGTAGTCCTGGACGCGGCGCACCCGCTGGCCCTCGTGGCGGCGGGCCGGGTCAAGGAAGACACCATCGGCCCGGAGCGGAAAACGGCACAGGTCGGCCTGGACGAGGGCGGCCTTGAGGCCGGCAGCCTCAAGGTTGAGGCGGGCCATCTCCAGCCGCACCCGGTCCAGTTCGACACCCTGCACCCGGCAACGGGCGGCCAGGCCCAGCAGATCCCCGCCGATGCCGCACCCCAAGTCGGCCACAAGCTGCCCCGGTTGGAAACGGGCGGTCCGATACGCGCTGATTTCCTCGCGCGAGGCCATCTCCAAACCCTCGCGGTCGAAGTACATCCGCTTGGCCAACGCGAACTTCTCGCGCCCCGCCTGGCGCAACTGCACCAGGGCCAGGGCAGCGCGGCACAGTTGGGCGGGAAAGCGGGCGCGCAGGCGCTGATTAGCCCGCAGTTCGTCACCGCCGAAAGTCGCGGCCTCTGCCAGCAACTCGGCGCCTTGCGGGCTGCGGAGGAAACGGAGGGCGTCGAGGGTGATGGGAGAGGTCAAAAACTAGGGGATCTCTAAGAACTTGGGATAGCTGGTCAGCAGTTGGCAGCCTCCCTCGCCCACCAGCACCACGTCCTCCAGGCGCACCGCGCCCAGCCTCCGGTAGTAGAGGCCGGGTTCCACGGTCACCACCTGGCCGGCCTGGAGCGCTGGGGCGCGCGGGCCGATGCGGGGGGATTCGTGGATGTCCAACCCGAGCCCGTGTCCGGTGCTGTGGAAGAAACCCTGGAGCTGGCCGTCCTCTTCGCCGGTGGTGTAGCCCTGGGCGGTGAAGTAGTCCTGCACCGCCTTATGGATGGCCCCCCCCTCGGCGCCGGCGCAAATCTGGCCGATGGCCAACTGCTGGCCCTGGCGCACGGTCTCGTACAGGCGCTGCACCAGCGCGGGTGCCCGGCCTTTGACCACGGTGCGGGTGATATCCCCGAAGTAGCCACTGGTCGCCGACTGGGGAAAGATGTCGAGGATGAGGGTCTGGCCGGCTCGCAGCGGTCCGCTGCCCTCCTGGTGCGGGTCGCAGCCCTGCTCGCCGCAGGCGACGATGGTGCGCTGGGCGCTGCATTCCTCGTCAAGCAGGTGATGGTGGATGAGCTGCCGCAGGCGTTGGGCGGTAAGCACCTGCCCTTCGGTGTAGAGCACCTGGTCCGCGCCGATCTGTGACCGGCGCAGGGCTGCCACAGCGACCTCCATGCCCAGCTCGGCGGCCCGCAGGGAGCGGCGGATGGCCTGCAACTCCTCGGCCGATTTGATCTGCCGCTGGGGAAAGAGGGGCGCGGGGCCCGCCTGGAGTTCGATGCCTCCCTGGCGCAATTGGTCGGCCAGGCCAAAGGGGAAGTCGGCGGGCACCAGCAGCCGCCGCAGGCCCAGTTGGCGCAGCACCGCCAGTAGCACCTGGTGCTGGGCCGGCTGTTCCTGGCCCTGGCGGCGCAATTCCTCGACCAAGGCCGAGTGGGCGAGCACCTGGTCCACCTGGGCCTGGGCTTTAGCGCGGTCCAGTTCCAGGTCGCTCATCACCGCGATCTTGGACTGGGGCGTCCACAGAAAAATAAAGGCGCCGGGGGCGCGGAAGCGGGTAGCGTAGTAGAGGTCGGTGTGGCGCTCGCTGTCGCCCACCAGCAGCAGAGCGTCAGCGCCGTTGAGGTCCACGGTCATCGCAGGAGTTCCTGCTTAAGGGGAGATTTTGAGGGAGCGCACATCGATGCCGTGGTCGCGGCGCCACACCCAGAAGAGGGCCGACTTGCCCGGCTCCAGCTTGGCGACCAGGCGGTGGAACTCCTCCAGCGAGGAGACTTGCTGCTTGTCCACCCCGGTGATCACGTCGTGGGCCAGGAGCCCTCTGGAGGCGGCCGACCCCTCGGGCTTCACCTCGGCGATCACCACCGGCCGCTCCCCGGAGCCCAAGCCCAGTTGGGCGGCCACCTCGAAGGTGAAGCCGAGCCGGGCGGCCTCCTCAGCGCCCAACGCGCGCACCGCCAGGCCAAGATCGAGTAGGCGGCGCTGTCCCTGGGCCAGGCGCTGATCGTCCTGGCGTTCGCCCAGAACCACCGGCAGCCGCAGCCTTTCGCCGCGGCGCAGGAACTCGACGGCCACGGTGTCGCCGGGGTCTTTAGCGTAGATGAGGGTCTGGACTTGGTTGGGGTGATCCACCTCCCGTCCTTCCACCCGCAGGAGCACGTCGCCGGCGACCAGCCCGTCGCGCAGCGCCGGGCCCGACACCGAATTGACGTACACCCCCCGGGGCTGGTCTAGGTCCAGTTCCTCGCGGAGGATCAGTTCGGGGGTGACGTCGGTCATGGAGATTCCCACGAACCCCCGTACGATCCGGCCCTGGCTGAGCAGGTCGTTCATGACCTCGCGGGCCAGGTCGATGGGTAGCGCCAGGCCGTAGCCGATGAAGTAGCCGGTAGGGGTGGAGATGGCGGTGTTAATCCCAACCACCTCGCCGCGCAGGTTGAGCAGCGGGCCGCCCGAATTGCCCTGGTTGATCACCGCGTTGGTCTGGATGAAACTCTCGATGCTGTACTGTTCCTTCAGGATATTGCTCTGCCGGTCCAGGGCGCTGACGATTCCGTGGGTCAGGGTGGAGCCCATGCCGAGGGGATGGCCGATGGCCAGCACCCAGTCGCCGATCTGCAGTTGGTCCGACCGGCCCAGGGTGGCGCTGGGCAGTCCCTGGGCCTCAATCTTGAGCAGGGCGATGTCGATGAGCGGGTCGGAGCCGATGAGCCGGGCGGGAAAGGTCCGGCGGTCGAGCAGGGTGACGGTGATGGTGTCGGCATTCTCGACCACGTGGTGGTTGCTCAGGATATAGCCGTCGGGGCTGACCAACACCCCCGAGCCCAGGCCGCTCAGCTCCCGTGGATGGGAGGGGGGCAGCTCGCGCTGGAGGACCAGTTCCTGCTTGGTGTTGACCAGCACTACGGTGGGGGCAACGTCGTGGTAGACCTGGCGGAAGGCCCGGCTCAACAGGTCGAGGGACCGCAGCTCGCCCTCGGTGAGCCGGGACTGGCCGGCGCTGGGGCTGGGGGCCAGGCAGAGGCCCAGCAGAAGTGTTGGGAACAGGGCAGAGCGGCGATGGCTCAAGGGGCTCTTGGTGGGTTTCACGCGCGGACCTATTTGAGGTGGTACTCGTCTAATTTGCGGTACAGGGTACGCACGCCGATGCCCAACAACTGGGCGGCCTGGCGGCGGTTGCCCATGGCGGCCCGGAGGGCCTGGGCAATGGCCTCCTCTTCCAGGTCGCGAAGCGAGCGCACGGCAGCCCCTGCCTCGGGCGGTTCAGCGGGTTTGACCTCGGGCTCCTCCACCGGGTACACCGGCCGGCTCAATGGTGGAGGCGGGCCTGCCAGCCGCTCCTCGACCAGCCGGCGCAGTTCCGAGACCTCGCGCTTCAGGTCGAGCAGGGCGAAGTAGATCAACTCCCGCTCGGTCTGGTCGGTCCCCCGGGGCGCCGGCACAGGCAGCGGGCGCTCCAAGGGCGGCATCCGCTCCAGGTGGGGCAGCAGATGGTGGGGTTCGACCTGGCCCTGGGGCCCGAGAAAGACCAGGTGTTCGACCAGGTTGCGCAGTTCGCGCACATTGCCAGGCCAGTCGTATTCGCCCAGCAGTTCGAGGGCGGCGGCGGTGAAGCCGGCAAAGGGAGTCTGGCGCTGCGGAGCGAACTCCTCCACAAAGTACTCGATCAGCAGCGCTACGTCCTCCCGCCTCTGGCGCAGGGGCGGCAGGGCCAGTTCGGCGATCTTGAGCCGGTGGTACAGGTCGCGGCGGAACTCGCCCCGGGCCATGGCCTGTTGCAGATCGCGGTTGGTGGCGGCCACCACCCGCACGTCCACCGGGATGGCGGCGGTCCCGCCGATGCGGGTGACCTCCCGCTCCTCCAGCACCCGCAAGAGCCGCACCTGGGCGGCCCGGGACATCTCGCCGATCTCATCCAGGAAAACCGTGCCGCCCTCGGCCTGTTCGAAGAGCCCCTGGTGTTGGGTGCGGGCATCGGTGTAGGCGCCCCGCTCGTGGCCGAAAAGCTCGTTTTCAAGCAGGTTCTCGGGTATGGCCGCGCAGTTGATGGCCTTGAAGGGGCGGTCGCGGCGCGGGCTGAGTTGGTGCAGGGCCCGGCCCACCTCCTCCTTGCCGGTGCCGGTCTCGCCGGTTAGGAGCACGGTTACGGAGGTGGGGGCCAGGCGCAGGATGCGCTCTCGCAGTTCCTGCGTGGCCTCTGAGCGGCCCACCAGGCGGCCGTAGAGCATTTGGCTCTTCTCCAGCAGGAGGGCAACGGCCTGTTGCAGGCGCTCCACCGCAAAGGGCGGGGCGAGTACCTCCTCCAGCGGATTGCCCCGCGACACCGCGTGCCAGGGGGCCGGGGAGCCCAGCAGGAGCAAGGGCAGTTCGCGGTGCCGGCTCAGAGCCACGGCGCAGTTTTCGAGGGCCGGGGCGGGCAAGGACAGGTCCAGGGCCACCAGATCGACGCCGCGATCCAGCAGGGGGGACAGGAGGCCTGTGTCGGGCAACTCGACCAGATGGCAGCGGTCGGCCGTCCAGGCGCTCTTGCAGGCCTCCGCCAGGGCGGGGTTCTGCGTGAGCAGCACAAAGCGCTGGTTCGGTTTCTTCATGGTCGGGGTCTGGCCGGGGGGTCCTTCCAGTTTTCCTCCCGCAGGATGGTGATGTTACGGCTCCTGCACGAGATATAACCCTGGGCTTCGAGCCTTTTAAGCACCCGGGAGACCGTTTCTCGGGTGGTCCCCGACATATTGGCCAGTTGCTGGTGGGTGGGGCGGTTGCGCAGGAGCACGCCCTGGGGCGTGTCGCTGCCCTGCTCGCTGGCCAGTTGCAGCAGGGTCTCAGAGATGCGGCTGGTCACGTCGAGGAGGGCCAGGCCCTCGATCTTGCGGTCGGTCTTGCGCAGGCGGGCGGCCAGTTCGGCCAGCAGGGAGATGGCGATCTGGGGCACCCGGTGCAGCAGTTGCAGGAAATCGAAGCGCCGCAACATCAGCAGTTCGGTGTCCTCGGTGGCCACCACGTTGGCGGAGCGCGGCTTGCCGTCGAGCAGGGACAACTCCCCGAAGACCGCCCCCGGACCCAGCAGGGAGAGGATTACCTCGCGGCCATCCTCGCTGACCAGGCTGACCTTCACCTGGCCCTTGGCGATGAGGAAGAGGGCGTCCCCCTCCTCGTCGGCCAGGATAATGATGCTCTCCTTGGGACAGGCGCGGGTAAGGGTCACTTTGGCCAGGGCCCGCAACTGCTCGTCGTGGAGGCCGGCAAAGAGGGCGACCTGACGGAGGAAGGAAATGTCCACAGCGATGCCTCCGGGGGACTGGGTTTGGAGCCGGGGAACTGGCGCCGGGCAACCGCAAGGGCGTTAATTAATATGGAAACAATGTGAAGAGGTCAAGAATGCAAGCGCATGCCGGAGAGGAACTCCACCGCGAGGCCGCCCGGGCCAAGATCAATCTCGGCCTGAAGGTGCTGCGCCGGCGGCCCGACGGATACCACGACCTGTGCACCATCATGCAGAGTGTGGACCTGGCTGACCAGTTGCGCTTCTTCCCCTCAGAACAAAACCAGCTCAGTTGTTCAGATTCTTCCCTGTCTACCGGGCCCGACAACCTGGTGGCCACGGCCGCGGCGCTGTTCAGGAGCAGGGTGCCGACCGCAGTCCCCGCCTTCCACATCTACCTAGAGAAACACATCCCCGTGGGCGCCGGCCTGGGAGGAGGCAGCGCCGATGCCGCCGCCGCCTTGCGCGGTCTGAATCACCTGTGCGGCCAGCCTCTGGGCCGGGGGGACCTAGTGAATCTGGCCGGCCAACTCGGGTCGGATATCCCCTTTCTGCTGTGGGGCGGCACGGCCCTGGCCCAGGGCCGCGGCGAGGTGCTTACCCCGCTGGAGTGGGAGGGGGAGGTTTATTACGTGCTGGTCTATCCAGGAGTGGCGGTGAGCACCGCCTGGGCCTACGGCCAGCTAAAGCCCGGCTTGACACACCTCTCCCCCTACCTTAGCTTTGTTTATTCCTTGAGCGGCGGGCGCGTCGCAGGCACGGCCCTGTTCCCGGTGATTGAGAACGATTTTCAGGAGCTGGTGGAACGCGCCAATCCCATCGTCGCAGAAGTGCGCACCCACCTGAGCCTGGCGGGGGCGCAGCTCTGCTCCATGTCGGGCAGCGGTTCTACTGTTTACGGCATTTTCGACGATCGGGCTGTCGCTCTGCGGGCGCACCAAGCGCTGAGAGCCAGAGGATACCGGTCGTTTTTTTGTGCGCCCGCCTGAATGCGGATCGCGCCCGCTGCGACCTTCCTTTTTTTGTGGTTGCCCGGTCGTTCAATTGGTAGGACGACGGATTTTGGTTCCGTCTATCGAGGTTCGAATCCTTGCCGGGCAGCCAAATTTTATGACACTCGACCGCACCCTGCGCCGCGGTGCGCCTGGTGCCCGTGGTTCTTTCTGAGGAGATGGTATTGATGGCATCGATTTCCGTGCAGCTAGAGATCTTCAAGCGCGAAGAGATTGCCCTCCAGGTTCAGTCCCGCGAGGAAAAAGGGAAGGGCGCGGTGGGCCGGCTGCGCCGCCTGACCGGCATGCTGCCGGGGGTTCTTTACGGGCATACCCAGGCGCCCTTCTGCTTCAAAGCCGAGGCCCGCGTCCTGGAGCGGGCCCTGGGTCAGGGTGGCCAGAACGCCGTCTTCCTGGTCGGGGTGGACAAAAGCGCCGTTCCTGACCGGGCGGTGGTCCGCGAGATCCAGTATCACAAGGTCCGCGGTGACATCATGCACGTGGACCTGCTACGGGTCGATCCCGAGGAGAGGCTGCGTATCAGCGTGCCCATCGTCGCCAAGGGGGTGCCGGCCGGGGTGCGCACCGGCGGCGGGGCCCTGCAGCAGACCCTGACCCTGGCCGAAATGGAGTGTGTGGCCTCGGAGTTGCCCTCCCGTCTGGAGATCGACATAACTGACCTGGAGGTGGGCCAGAGCATCCACGTGCGCGACCTCTTGGACCAGGAAGGCCGCATCATCACCGATCCGGGGGTCACTATCGTCAGTGTGCTCGCCCCGCGTCTGGTGGTGGCTGCCACCGCGGAGACGGCCGCCGAGGAAAGTGCTGAAGCCAAGGGCGCCGAGGCCCCGGCCAAGAACTGAGTTTGCGGCTCGTCGTCGGCCTGGGGAATCCGGGGCCGCGCTACGCGGCGACCCGCCACAACATCGGGTTCATGATCGCCGATCATCTGGTCGCCCAGGGTGGAGGCCGGTGGGTGGAGCAGGATCACAGCCAGGCGGCTCTGGTGCAACTGGCGGACCATCAGGTCATGCTGGTCAAGCCGCAGACCTACATGAACCGCAGCGGGGTGGCGGTGTCCGCCTGCCAGCGCCGGCTGGGACTGGCACGGGAGGAGATGCTGGTGCTCTTAGATGATTTTCTGCTCGACTTCGGCCGCCTGCGCCTGCGGCGGGGCGGCAGCGACGGGGGCCACAATGGCCTGGCCTCGGTGCTGGAGAACTTGGGCAGCGATCAGGTGCCGCGCCTGCGTCTAGGCATCGGCGCCCCGCCGCCGGGGACGGACGACATCGAGTACGTGCTGGGCTCCTTCGGTGACGCGGAGCCGGTGGCCGAACTGGTGGCGCGGGCCTGCCAGGCCATTGCGGTGTGCGCCGCCAAAGGGGTGGACAAGGCGATGAACCAGTTCAACGGCCTGGCGCCGCTGACTTGAGCGCGATGTTTTGTGATCCAACAACCAACCCGAAAGAGATGGGCATGAAGAAAAACTACGAACTGGTCTGTATCCTCGACCCGCAGCTGGGCGAAAAGCAGCTTGAGGAAGAGGTGACCAAGTACGAGACCTTCCTCAAGGGAAAGGACGCCGAAGTGGCCCACATCGATCGCTGGGGCATGCGCAAGCTGGCCTATACTTCGGTGGCGATGAAGCGGCGCCAGCAGGGCTACTACGTGCTCTTCCAATTCACTGGCGAGTTGGGCCTGCTCGACGGGTTGCACCGCGAGCTGAAGCTCGACGAAGGAGTGCTGCGCTACCAGTTGGTCGCCGTCAAAGGCGCCTTCCTGCGGGTGCCTCAACTGCCCGCCGATGTGCTGTTCCAGGCGCGTGAGGAGCGGCCCAGAGGCCCTCGTAGCCCCGGCCGCGTCGGCAGCCGCGACGGGCAGCGCGGCCCCGAGGTCAGCGCCCCGGAGGAGCGCGTCAGGGAGGAAGCCGCCGAGGATCCCGCGGCGGCGGAAAGTCCGGCTCCCTGACCGAGGGCAGGGGGCTCGGCGGATCGCAGATGCTTTTCCTGACCTTTCTGGGCAGCGTGGCCGGGATGGCCGCCCTGGGCGCTGCCACCCTGTTGGCCTGCCGGCGCTTTGGCCTGTGGCAGGCGGGGCTACTGGCCCTGCCCCTGGCGGTGGTCGCCGGCCTGGGGCTGACCCCGATCCTGGCGGCGGCGCCCCTGGCAGGATTTCTGGCCGGCTGGCAGGCGGAGCGGCAGCGCGGTTATGGCAAGATCCTGGCGGCGGCGAGCCTGCCGGGGGCGATGCAGGCGGGCATGCTGCTTTTGGCCCCGCGGGAGCCCCGCGAGGAACTGGTTGCACAGGTGGCCGGCCAGTTGGAGGCCACGGGCCTCAAGCTCGAAGAAGGGTACTCGGTTTCCCAGGTAGTCGAGATGGGGCTGCGGCTCCAGCCGGCTACCGAATTTCTCTTTGTTCTTTTCATTGTGGTGCTGATCTACCGCCTGGCGCAGGCGGGAGGCGTCTGGCTGAAGGTTGAACTGCCCCCGGCCATCCCTTTCCGGAACTGGCGTCCCTGGGACGCTCTGATCTGGGTGCTGATCGCCGGCCTGGTGCTGTTGCTGGGCACCGAAGGGATCGCCGCCGAACTGGGCCTGAATCTGTTTGTAGCGACCGGCGCTCTCTACGCCCTACAGGGCCTGGCGCTAGTGCGCTTTTCCTGCTGGCGGCTGAAGGTCTCGGGGTGGCTGGAGGTCTTCCTGTATCTGACCCTCGGTTTTACCGCCGGCCTGTCGGTGTTGCTGCTGGCCGGCCTGGGGCTGCTGGACACCTGGTTCGACTGGCGCCGGCTCGGGATCCCCTCTGAGAAGGCGGCCGCCGGGCAGGATGGGCAGCAGCATGTATAAACGTGGAATCCCTGAGCAAGCAAAGCCTGTAGGCAGAAGGAGAAACAGGTGAAAATCGTGTTGTTGAAAGATGTCGAACGCCTGGGCCGGGCCGGCGAGATTGTCAAGGTCGCCAATGGCTTTGCCCGCAACTTCCTCATTCCCCGCGGCGAGGCACTACTGGCCACCGACGCCAATATCGCCCACTTTGAGTCGCGCCGCCGGCAGCACGAAGCCGCGGCCGAGCGCGAGAAAAAGGCCGCCGAATCCCTGGCCCGGGAACTGGAGAAGACCTCGTTGACCGTGCAGGTCCGCGTGGGAGAAGAGGATAAACTCTTTGGCTCGGTGACCTCCCAGAACGTGGCCGATCTGCTCAAGGAACAGGGCCGTGAGATCGACCGCCGCAAGATCGAGCTGGAGGAGCCCATCCGCGCCCTGGGGGTCTACACCATCGAGATCCGCCTCCATCCCGAGGTGCGGGCTTCGATCAAGCTTTGGGTGGTTAAGGAGTAGGCCCGCCCAAGCTTAAGCCCGCCTGCCCCGCTTCGCGGGAGCGGTTGGGAGCCTGGTGGCCTCCGCGGACTTCAAATCCGTTGTGGCGGCGCGAGAGCGCCGCTAGGTGGGTTCGATTCCCACACGTTCCCGCCAGAGCTGCAAATCACTGAAAGAAAGAGGGTTGCGCTGAATGGCCTCGGTGCGATCCTCTTCTTTTTTCCCCCAAAAAGCGAAACATTTCTGGTAGGCATTTCCGCTCTTGGTGTCCACCTGGTGATTACTTTTGTAACGCAAGCGCTGGATCGCGGCCTTTTCGTGGTCGGGTGAGACACGGGCGTAGCCGAGGGTGGTCTTCTGGTCGCGATGCCCATCCACTTCTGCACGGTCCGGGCGTCGATACCCTGCATCAGGGTATGGGAACAGAAGGCGTGCGCAGCTGATGCAACTTGAGGGGGCCGCTCATTCCTGCCCGTTGTGCGGCCAAGTTTGAGGGGTTCGGGGATATCCTCGTAGGGGTGCCCATCGCGATTGCAGCAGACACAGGGGCTGTCCAGCCTGCGGGGATGGCGCTGCAAAGCCTCCACCAAGGCCTCGTTCATGGGGATGCGCCGAGACTCGTAGTTTTTCCCCGGCCTTCCAGTGGAGGTCCTCCCAGCACAGGTGGAACAACTCCTCCCGCCGCAGACCTGCATAGATGGCACAAGAGACCAGCGCGTGAAAGTGGCTGGGTAACTTCTCCAACAGCCGGGCAATCTCCTCCTGCTCCAAAGGCCGGGGTAGCTTGGGGGTTTCCTTAAAGGTCTCAATCCCCCTGGCCGGGGTTTCTTACAGCGTGCCCCCACTCTACCGCCTTGCGGACCAGGACCTTTGCCCGCACGACTCCCGGTTGATGGTGGCGGGATTGACAATCCTGGTCTGCTTGCCTCGGCGGTAACGCCCAACGGGATGGTGTATCTGTTAAAAGTCCTCGGTCCGCTTGGGCGTGATTTCGTGCAGGTGCATCCCCACAAAGTAGGGGATTAGGTGGACCCGTTGGAGGCTTGCCGGGTGTGATGCTTGGTGAGTGTTGGATCGTGGACCAGGGCAGGAACTCGTCCAGCGCGAAATCCTCGAAAAGAATGGGCTGTCGCTGAAACGCCTCTCGCCGCTGACGTTCCTCGAGCGGGATGAACTCCTCCGCCACGATCTGAAGCTTGATCTTGCTCAGCGCCTCCTCCGCATTCCGCCTGCTGTTGCCGAACTTCTGGCGATAGCGCTGACCGCTCGAGGTGCCGCAACCCCATCTGAAACAAGAGAGTTCGCGAGCGCCTGGGTATCGCCAGACCATGTGCATGTAGAGTAGGAACTTGTTGGGCACGAACTCGGACTCATCGTAGCCGAAGTAGCCGTGGAGGTATGGCATCTGCCATGCGCTCCAGCAGTAACGCTTCCTGCTGTCCCAGCCGTATGTTCCTTCAAGCTCGGCGCGTCGGCCGATCCGCTGGTACCTGGGCGAACTGACGAACTGGAGGAAGTCCCGCCTTTGACGCTCATATCTTTGGAGATGGGAGAACAGGTAGAAGTCACAGCAGTTCGGCAACACCCAGGCGATGGCCGGCTGCTACACGTGTCTACGCCGCCACTGACGTGACCCCGCCAAGTTGCGCCACATGGGAAGTGAGTATTTCTTCAGTTCGACGGAAGGATACTCATGAAACGGAAAGTGCACAGCGTCGAAGAGATTATTCGGATACTTCGGCAAGCCGATAGGGGTGAAACGGCCCAGGCGGTGTGGCGGGAGCACAATATCTCGGAGCAGACGTTCTACCGGCTGAATCGATGCTCAAAATCCGGGTTTTGGAAGAGGTCAACTCAAAAAAGTGGTACGCCCTTCGCAGAAGAAACAGGCCGTGGTGCATGTGGTGGGGCAGGGCCTGTGCTCAATGCGAAGGGCGTGTGGCTATCTGAAGATGCCCCGGTCGACCGCCCGTTACCAGCCAAAGCCGCTGACGGATCGCCAGCAGCAACTCCAGCAGCGGTTGGTGACCTT